>DASZMN010000106.1:0-8822 GCA_035551835.1 Acidimicrobiales bacterium
GCCACGGTCGCCGGGTCGAAGACGCAGAGGTCGGCGGCCTTGCCCTCCGCCACCGTGCCCCGGTCGGACAGGCCGTAGACGGCGGCCGGCTCGCCGGTCAGCTTGTGGATGGCGCGCTCGAGCGGCATGACCTCGCGCTCGCGCACCCAGTTGCCGAGCAGGTCCGTCGAGAAGCAGGCGTCGCAGAGCTGGGAGACGTGGGCGCCCGAGTCGGCCAGGCCGAGCAGCACGTTGTCGCGGGGCAGCAGCCACGCGATGGCATCGGGGTCGTCGTTGGCCAGCACCGACCAGAAGCGCGACTCGAGATCGTCGTCCAAGGACACGTCCAACATGACATCGAGCGGGGTGCACCCGCGCTCCTCGGCCAGCACCGCCACCGGGCGCTCGGCCAGCTCGGGATGCGAGCGTGACTCGGCCACCGAGATCTGCGCCCAGTTGAGCGGGAAGCCGCCCGCCCGGCCGCTCACGTCCTCCCAGGCGGTCGCCCGCCACGCCGGGTCGCGGTACGCGGCCAAGCGCTCGGTCTTCGTCTTGCCCATCAGCGCGGCGAACGTCGGGCGCATGTTCAAAGTGAACGGTTCGGACAGGTTCATCTGGAAGACCAGGGGCCGGCACGAGACCTGCGGCCAGACCTCCACGCCGTCGGCCCAGGCCGCATCGTGCTCGGCGATCACCTTCTCGTGATACGGGTACCCCTTCACCGTCAGCAGCGCCGTCCACGTGAACGGCCGGCCCACCTCGCGCTGGAGGCGGAACACCTCTTGGTTCGGGAAGACGCCGCCGGGCAGCAGCGCCACCACGCCGCGCCCACTCTGCTTGACCGGCTCGAGCAGCGCGCGCAGCTCGGCCAGGTCGGCCACCCGCGACGGCACGGGACGTCCGCTGTCGCCGTTGTGCGTCGGCGACGCGCTCGAGGCGAAGCCGGCCGCCCCGCCCGCCATGGCATCGGCGACGACGGCCTGCATCAACGCGATCTCGTCGTCGCGGGCCGGCCGCTCGTACGCGTCGTCGCCCATGACGTACAGGCGGACGGCGGTGTGCCCGACGTAGCAGCCGTAGTTCAGCGACACGCCCCGGGACGAGACCGCGTCCAAATATTGGGGAAACGTCTCGAACTCGCCCCACGGCACCCCGGCCGCCAGCGTGTCGAAGCTCATGTCCTCGACGTGCTGGAGCGTGCGGGCCAAGAGCGGCACCCCGTCGGCGCGGATGGGCGCAATGGAGAACCCGCAGTTGCCGGCGATCACCGTCGTGACGCCGTGGAAGGACGACGGCGTGAGGTCCGGGTCCCAGAACACCTGTGCGTCGTAGTGGGTGTGAATGTCGACGAAGCCCGGGCACACCACCTGGCCCGATGCGTCCAACACCCGGGTGCCGGACAAACCCTCCCCGATGCCGCTGATCCGGTCTGCGGTGACGGCGACGTCGGCGGATCGGCCCGGCGCGCCGGTCCCGTCGATGACCATGCCCCCGCGAATGACGATGTCGGCGCTCATGCACCCATCGTCGCAGCCGCCGCCTGGGCGTGCACGTGCAGGGTGCCGACCTGCGGCGCAGGTCCGATACCGTGGGTTTGCCCGGTCAGCGCCGTTCCCGACGATACGGAGGAACAACGCGCCGAACGAGCGCAAGATCGGAGTGCACGATGGCGGTTCCGTTTTTCAGACAGAAGACGACGCCACAACCCGACGACTCCCTGCAGATATCGGGTGCGATCGTCGCGCCGTCCGACGGCCCTTCCCCGGTGCAGCTCGTCGACGCGGGGCACGCCGCGCACGGGCTCGGTGTCGTACGCGACCAGTACGTGCGCAAGATCCGCAAGACCCCCACCATCCGCATGGTCCCCAGCTCGATGATGGTCGAAGGCCGCCGCCTCCGCTTCGCCGTCTCGGACAACGTCGACGCGTACGGACCCGACGGACCCGGCACGCCGCCGGTGTGGGCGGTCAACATCCACGGCTACTTCGCCGGCGGCGGCATGTACTGGCGCGAGAGCGCGCGCATCGCCGAGCAGTTGGGCTGGCGCATCATCAACCCGAGCCTGCCCGGCTTCGGCGGCAGCGACCCGCTCGAATGGCAGGACGTCTCCATGGAGAATCTGGCCAACCAGGTCATGGCGATCGTGCACAAGGTCGAGGCCGGCCCGGTCGTCCTGCTCGGCCACTCCATGGGTGGTGCGGTGGCCGTGCAGTTCGCGCACGACCATCCGCGGCGCACCCTCGGCATCATCTACCGCGACGGCATCAGCACGCCGGCGTGGAAGGACCGCACCGGCATCCTGCCCGCGCTGCTCTCGCCGCTCATGCCCGACATCGCGCCCATGGTCGACATGATCGCGGCGGTCATCTTCGACCTGCCCGACCTCGCCCTCGGCCGCCTGTACTCCACCGTGCGCGCCGTCCTGCCCGACGTGCGCCAGAACATCCGCACGGTCTCCCAAACGCTCCCGGTGGGCAGCATGCTCATGGGTGTCGACCAGCGCAGCGAGGTCCGTCACCTGGCAGCCCAGCAGATCCCTATCCTCAACGAGTGGGGCTGTTTCGACCGCATCACCCCCGGGCATACGGCGCTCGAGTTCGCCGCCATCGCCCGCTCGCCCGTGCTGTGGGTGCCGGGCGGCCACAGCTGGATGCTCGCCCGACCCCAGGGCCAGGCCGACATCCTCACCCACCTCCTGCGGGGCCACGAGTTCACGGCGCGGATCGACGACCGCTGGCGCCAACTCACCCCGCGCGAAACCACTTTGCGCGCCGTCAACTGACGGCCCCCTTCTTGTCGGGGCCGCCGCCCGGTCCCGCCGGGACTCCGCGCGGCGGAACGCACGCGTCGTGATCTCCAATCTCCTCCACCCACTCCTGTCGCTGCACGGGTGGGAGGCCTACCTGTTGGTGGGCGTCCTCGTGGCCGCCGAGGCCTCGATCATGATCGGCTTCGTCTTCCCCGGCGAGACGGCCGTCATCCTCGGCGGCGTGCTGGCGTCCAAGGGCGGCGTCAGCCTGACCGGCATCACGGTCTGCGTCGTCCTGTGCGCCATCGTCGGCGACTCGATCGGCTACTGGGTGGGCGACAAGTGGGGCCGCCGGCTCCTCCAATTGGGTCCGCTGCGCAAACGCGAGAAGGGGATCGACGTCGCGCTCGACCAGCTGAGCCGGCGCGGCGCGCTGGCCGTGTTCGTGGGCCGCTTCACCGCCTTCCTGCGCGCGGTCATCCCGGGCCTCGCCGGCGTGTCCAAGATGCGCTACCGGGTCTTCCTGCCCGCCAACGCAGCCGGCGGAATTTGCTGGGGTGTGCTCTACGTCCTGCTCGGGTACTACGTCGGCCAGCGGGTGGAGCAGGCGACCGGGATCGCGTCCTACGTCCTGTTGGGCCTCATCGTCGTGCTCATCGTGGTGCTGTTCCTCCGGCACCGCCGCAAGGAGAAGCGGGAGTTCGAGGGGCCGTCCGAGGCGATCGAGCCCACCACTCCAGGCACGCCAGGCGGGCCGCGCATGCCGGAGGTCGCCGACGGCACTGGCACGGGCCAAGGAGACGGCGCCAGCGACTGACCATCGAACAAGCCGGTCGTGGGCATCGCCGTCACCCCCGACGGGCAGGGCTACTGGGCGGCACGGCGGGAGGGCGCGGCGGGAGGGCGCGGCGAGGTCGACGCAGGCGTCAGGCGGGGTCGAGCACCGACCGGTCGCCGCGCCGCAGCCCGGCCACCACGCGGGCGAACGCCCCCGCGGCGTCCGCGCCGGTCGAGTCGGTGTCGAGCCAGCGCACCGTCCCGGGGTCCGGGCGCTCCACCCCGAAGAGGCCGAAGCGCGGCTCGTAGGTGCCCCACTCGTAGTTGTCCATCAGCGACCAGTGCAGGTAGGCCCGCACCGGTACCCCCGCCGCCACCGCGTCGGCCACCGCGCCCATGTGCTCGCGCACGTAACGGGGCCGGTCCATGCCGTCGGCGCGGGGTTGGGCGCGCCCGTTGCTGCCTTGGGTCGCCATCCCGTTCTCGACCACCCAGAGCGGGAGGCCCGGGCGCAGGGCCGCCTCGGTGGCGCACCACGACGCCAGGCCGGAAGGGCTCGAACGGGTGTCCCACAGCGCGCGCCCGAAGGTCCAGTCGCGCCCGCCGGCGCGGCGTCGCCCCGGCACGCGCAGCGCATGGCTGGCCACCGGGTCGTACCAGTCGAAGCCGGCGGCGTCGATGACCCGGGGCCGCGGCGAGGCCGCCACGACATCGAGCACGCGCCGCGGCGCGCCGCGGCGCGCGTGGGCGCGCCACGCGCTCCCGGCCCGACCGAGGCCGGGCGGGCGGTCGCTCCCGTAGGGCGAGACGGTGGCGAAGAACCGGCGCACCGCCGCCTCCCCGGCGTGCTGCGGTGGGAAGGCGGCATCGTGCACGGCGCGACGCTCGTCCACGTAGCGGTCGACGTCCGAGGGGTCGATGCCCGCCTCGCGCACCTGCAGCAGGTCGACCAGCATGCGGTCGTGCTCGTAGATCGACGACGAGCTCGTGTTCATCGTGACCTCGGCGCCGGGCTGTATCTCGGCGACGGCGTCCGCCGCCAGCACGTGCGCGGCGAGCAGGTTGTCGAGCACGCAATAGGCATCGGACACCGCCATGCGCCGTCCCGGCGGCGAGGCGCCCTCCACCCAGCCCATCAGCATCACGATGTTGGGCTCGTTGATCGTCACCCAGTGCCGGCAGTACGGCACCAGCGCGGGCAGGATCCGGCGGACGTGGCGGGCGAAGGCGTCGGGCGAGCCGGGGCGCAGCCAGAACTCCTCGCCCTGCCAGGCCGGGTGGGTGAAATGGTGCAGCGTCACCATGGGCGCCATGCCCCGCGCCGCGCACAGCGAAAGGATCTCGGCGTAGCGCTCGAGCGCGGCGTCGTCGAAGGTCTCGGGTCGCGGCTCGAGGCGCGCCCACTCCACCGAGAGCCGGAACACGTTGCAGCCGAGCGCGGCGGCCCGGTCGAGGGCCTCGGCGGGGTGGCGCCAGAAGTCGCACGCGATCCCCGAGCGCTCCACCCGGCGGGTGTCCTCCCAGCCGGCCCAGTTGTTGTGCGGCTCGCCGGCGCCGTTGAAGCCACCCTCGATCTGGTAGCCCGACGTGGCGACGCCGACGAGGAACCCGTCGCCGAGGAGGCTCGTTTCCACCCGCTGGGCGCTCAGCGGGGCTGCGCCACCGACCGCAGCCGGGCCAGCCCGGCCGAGGCGATGTCGACCTCCTCGGCGGCGCGGCGCACCAGCGCGCGCACCTGGGGCTCCGCCGCCTCGCTCCCGGCGCGCAGCGCGGCGGCCTGGACGTCGCGGCACGCGCCGACCAGCTCAGCCACCTGGCTGCGCAGCCCATCGCCGCGCGGAGTGCCCTGCGGCAGTCGGCGCTCGTGGCGCAACAGGCCATCGAGCTCGCCGGCCAGCCCGCGCAGCGAGCGGCACACCGACGGCAGGTCGGCCACCGGCGCGTCGCGGGACGACACGTGGGCGACGGCCGCCTCGGCGTCCTCCACGGCCACCCACATCCGCCGGCGCACGCGGGACGCACTGCGGTTGGTGAGCCGCGCGGGCGTGGCCCGGGCCCAGGCGCGTTCACGCCCGGCCAGCGCCAGGGTGCCGGCGGCGAGGACGGCGCGGGTCGCGGGGTTCCGGCGCACCAGATGCCAGCGCCGTCGCAGGTAGCGCCGGGCCACCACGAAGGCGACGGCCAGCCCCAGGGCCCCCAGCACCCCGGCGATCACCAGGACCTCGACGACGTGCGTCACAAAGCTCACACCCAGACTTTACGCGGCCAAAACCCGAATTCACGGCAGTACCCTTGGGTCATGGAACCGGGGTCGGCGCCTGGTGCAGGTGGGGCGGAGGAGCGGCCGGACCAGTCCCTCCCGCCCCCCGACCCCTCGTGGACGCCCGGCGTCCCCTCGGTCAAGGAGCACCTGCCCAGCATCGTGTTCGGCGCCGCAGTGCCGATCGCCGTCTACTTCTCCGTGCGCAGCCACGTGAACACCGACACGCAGGCCCTGATCATCGCCGGCAGCTTCTCGGTCGCGTGGATCCTCATCCAGTTCGCGCGCCAGCGCCGGATCGACTTCGTCGGCGCCATCGTCCTCTCCGGCTTTGTGATCGGCGTGGCCAGCTCGACCCTGCTCGGCGGCAACTCCTACGTGCTGAAGGTGCGCGATGCCTTCTTCACCGCCATCTTCGGCATCGCCTGCATCGTCACCATCTACACGCATGACCGCCCCGCGCTCTTCTACGTGAGCCGCTACCTGTCGGCCGGGAACGACCCGTCCAAGCTCGCCGCCTACAACCAGCTGCACGACATTCCGATCGGGCGCCACACCTTCCGCGTCCTCTCGGTCGTCTGGGGCATCGGGCTCGTGATCGAGGCGTCGTTCCGCATGACGCTGGCCGAGTCGCTCCACACCAGCGCGTTCCTCGCGGTCTCGCCGTTCATCACGGCAACGGTCATCGGGGGGCTCTTCGCCTTCACCGTCGTCTACTCCAAGCGCGCCCAGCTCGAGGTGGCCACGCTCATGGCGAGCGCGGCCGAGGTCAACGACGCGGTGCTCGATCCGACCCGCATCTCGGCGCCGGCCGAGACAGCCGGGGCGCCCGATACCGAGGGCGCCGCCGAGGGCGGCGGCGCGCCCGCGCCCATCGAGTAGGCCCCCGGCGGCCGCCGCCTCTATCCTCGGCGGCGCTCGACCCGCTCGACCCGCTCGACCCGCTCGACCCGCTCGACCCGCTCGACCGGCTCGGACAGCTCGGACAGGGGCGGGCGGGAGCACCGCCGAAGGGACGAAGGGAGCACAAGGCCATGGCAGACGAAGTGTTGCGGGAGCGCCGCGGCAACGTGGAGATCCTCACCATCAACCGGCCCGAGGCCCGCAACGCCATCAACGGCGCGGTGAGCCTCGCCATGTCGTCGATCATGGACGAGCTGGTCCACGACGCCGACTGCTGGGTCGTGGTGGTCACCGGGAGCGGCGACAAGGCGTTCAGCGCCGGCATGGACCTGAAGGCCTTCAGCAGCGGGGAGGGCGGGGACATCATCGGGGCCAGCGGGGGCTTCGCCGGCCTCACCCAGCGCGAGTTCCCCAAGCCGATCATCGCCGCGGTCAACGGGTCCGCCCTGGCCGGCGGTTTCGAGATCATGCTCTCGTGCGACCTCGTCGTCGCCGCCGACCACGCCACCTTCGGCATCCCCGAGGCCAAGCGCGGCCTCATCGCGGGCGCCGGCGGCCTCATCCGCATGCCCAAGCGACTCCCCATGGCCATCGCCCTCGAGATGGCCATGACGGGCGACCCCATCGACGCCGAGCGCGCCCACGCGCTCGGTCTGGTGAACAAGGTGGTCCCCTCGGCGCAGGTGCTCGACGAGGCGATCGCGCTGGCCGAGCGCATCGCCACGAACGCGCCGCTCGCCGTGCGCCACTCCAAGCACGTGATGAAGCACGCCGCGGAGGTGTCCGAGGAAGAGGGCTGGAAGCTCAACGCCGAGGCGGTCGGCGTCGTCTTCTCCTCGGCCGACGCCATGGAGGGGCCGATCGCGTTCGCCGAGAAGCGCCCGCCCAAGTGGCAGGGCAAGTAGCCCGGCCCCCGGCGCCACCATGCTGGCCCCCGCGCTCGACACCGTCCGCCTGACCCTCCACGTCCTGGCCGCCACCATCTGGGTCGGCGGCCAGCTCGTCATGGCCGGCCTCGTGGGCCCGGCGCGCACCATCGGTGGCGACGCGCCCCAGGTGCTGGCCCGCGCCTTCGCCCGCCTGGCCTGGCCGGCCTACGTGGTGCTGTTGGCGACCGGCATCTGGAACATCTCGGCCGTGCACGCGTCGGCGCAGAGCTCGGCCTGGAAGGCCGTGCTGATGGCCAAGGTCGTCGTGGTCGTCCTGGCCGGCGTCGGCGTGTTCCTGCACCAGCGGGCGACGTCGAAGGCCCAGCTGGCCCTCTGGGGCTCGGTCGGGGGCCTGGCCAGCGTCGCGGCGCTCGTCATGGGCATCCTGCTGGCCGGCTGACTCCGAACACCGGAGTGATCCCCCCGGGCGGGCCGCCTGCCGACGGCGCACCCCGCCTTCCTGCGTCTGCGGGTACCGGGGGGCGGGAATGGGTCTAACCTGGGACCCAGTTCACCGGTTCGTCATCCCAGGTGAAGGAGAATCGCATGCTTGCTGATCTTTTCGGGGCCGACCTGATCGTCGTCGTCATCATCGTGGCCGTGCTGCTCGTCGGTGGGACGCAGATCCCCAAGCTGGCCCGCAGCCTCGGCTCGGCGAAGAACCAATTCGAGCAGGGGCTGAAGGAAGGCCAGAAGGACGGCCAGGCGGACGCGGTGTCGAAGAACGGCACCTCCGCCGCCAGCGACGCCCCCGCACCCGCCCCGGCGCCGGCACCCCCGGCCGAGGGCCAGGCGCAGTCACAGTCGCAAACCAGCTGAACCAGCGCCAGGCGGACGCAGCTGCGCCGCCGCACCACGGGCGCCCGCGGCTGACTTCCTGATCCGCCGGCGCCGAGCAAGCGGCGCCGACCACGTTCCGGGGGGACCATGACATCCGACGTCTTGTCCGTGGCAGAGCGGCTCTGGACCGGCGAGATCTCGACCTCCACGTTCCACCCGGTCGACCACATGGGCGGGTTCGTCGAGATCACCGACGGCGTCGGGTTCTGCCCGTCGTTCGCCAACGTCTCCGCCTTCTCCACCGACGACGGCCTCGTGCTCGTCGACACCGGCAGCGCCCCCCTGGCCAAGGTCGTCCACGCCGACATCCGGACCTGGAGCCCCGACCGCCTCCACACCGCCGTCTACTCGCACGGCCACATCGACCACGTCTTCGGCGTGCCGG
>DASZMN010000107.1:0-11747 GCA_035551835.1 Acidimicrobiales bacterium
AGGCCTACGCCCGCCAACGGGTCCGGGTGAGCCGTCCCGGCCAGGGCTCGCCGGGGGCCCCCGCATGACGATCGCCATCCGGGGCGGCACCGTCGTCACCCCGTGCAGAGGGGACGGGCTGGCGTTGGGGTCCCAGGTGAGCTGCGCGTCGTAGTGCGTGTGCAGGTCGACGAAGCCCGGCGTCACGAGCTGGCCGTCGGCGTCGATCACCGCGGCGTCGCCGGCCGCTGCCCCCGCATCGGGTCCGATGGCCACCACGCGCTCGCCCTCGATGACGACATCGGCCCGGACGGGTGCCGCACCCGTGCCGTCGACGACGGTGCCGCCCCGGATGGCGATCGTCATGCGGGGGCCCCCGGCGAGCCCTGGCCGGGACGGCTCACCCGGACCCGTTGGCGGGCGTAGGCCTGCATGCCCTCGGTACCGAGCTCCGCCCCGAAACCGGAGTGCTTCCAGCCGCCCATCGGCGCGTACATGTCGATGGCCGAGATCCCGTGGGCGTTGACGAAGACCGTTCCCGCCTCGAGCCGCCCGGCCACGTCGTCGGCCAGCGCCGCGTCGTTGCTCCAGACGGACGCGCACAACCCGAACTCGGTATCGTTCGCCGCGGCCACCGCGTCGTCGATGTCGTCGTAGGGGATGATCGGCAGCGCCGGCGCGAACTGCTCCTCGCACACGATGCGGGCATCGGGCGGCGGTGCGACAACCAGGGCGGGCGAGACGAAAAAGCCGCCGGCGGCGACGTCGCCGCCGCGCACGCGCGCCGGGCGGTGCACGGCCGCTCCGGCGGCGTCCGCCTCCGCGATGAAGGCCTCTACCCGGTCCCGGGCGCTCCCCGTGTGCACCGGTCCCATCGTCACCTCCTCGACGAGCCCGTCGCCGACGACGTGGTACGAGAGGCGCTCGGCCAACGCGGCCACCGTGTCGTCGAGCTGGTCGCGGTGGACGTAGAGGCGCTTGATCGCCATGCAGATCTGCCCGCTGCTGTCGAAGGCCGCGCCGGCCACCCGGTCGGCCAGTTTGCCGTCGATGGTGAGGTCCGGGGCCAGGATGGCGGGGTCGTTGCCGCCGAGCTCGAGCACGACGGGGCGAGTCGTGGCCGAGGCGGCGGCCATCACCGCCTGTCCCGTGGCCGTGCCGCCGGTGAACGACACCATGTCCACGCCGGGGTGGCCGACCAGGGCGGCGCCCAGCGCCGCACCCGGGCCGTTCACCACGTTCAACACGCCGTCCGGCAACGCTTCGGCCATGGCCGCGGCCACGAGGAGCACCGTCCCGGGACAGGTCGGCGGCGCCTTCACCACCACCGAGTTGCCGGCCAGGAGCGCGGGCAGCACCTTGTTCGCCATCACCGAGACCGGCCAGTTGAAGGGCAGGATGGCGGCAACGACACCGTGAGGCTGCCACTCGACGCGCGTCGTGCCGCCGCTGAGCTCGCGGGTCGCGAGCGCCTCGGCGGCCAACGGCGCGAACGCCGCGGCCATGCCGCCCATCGTCCCGGCGTCGAAGACGGCCTCCCAATAGATCTTCCCGTGCTCGCGGGTCAGAAGCCGGGCCAGGTCGCCCGCCTCCACGGCTTGCGCCGCCGCGCCGGAGGCCGCCTGGACCAGGGCCGCGCGCTCCTCCATCGCCAACGCCGCCCAGGCCGGCAGGGCGCGGCGGGCCGCCGCCACGGCGCGGTCGAGCTGCTGGAGCGACGTCGCGGGGGCCTCGAGCACGACCTCGCTCGGCCGCGCCGGGTTGGTCACCGGGTAGGAGCCGTCACCGCCCGGCTCGACGTCGCCGTCGATCACCAGGCCGACGCTGGTCGTGACGTCCTCGACGTGTGTGGTCATGCGCACCCCCCGGGCCGGACGACTTTGCTGACGATAGTGTCACCTTTCCGTGGGAGACGTCGAGACGAAGAGCACGGCCGAGGGGGCGACGCCGCGGGCCACGCCAGGGGCCACGCCGGGGGCGACGCCGCGCGCCACCCTCCTACCCGATCCCGAGCCGCGCCCGGTGCGGGTGCCGGTCATCTCGGTCGACGACCACCTGATCGAGCCGCCCGACCTGTTCGAGGGCCGGCTGCCGGCTGCGCTGCAAGAGGGTGCGCCGAAGGTTGTCGAGCTCGAGGGCGGCGCGCAGACCTGGGTCTTCGACGGCAACCTGTACCCGAACATCGGGCTGAACGCGGTGGTGGGCCGCCCGAAGGACGAGTGGAGCATGGACCCGGCCCGCTTCGACGAGATGCGGCCCGGCTGTTTCGACATCGCCGCCCGCATCGAGGACATGGACCGGGCCGGCATCTGGGCTGCCCTGTGCTTCCCCTCGCTCGTGTCTGGCTTCTGCGGCGCGGTCTACTCGCGGGCCGAGGACCCCGAGCTCGGGCTGGCGTGCCTGCGCGCGTTCAACGACTGGCACCTCGACGTTTGGGCCGCCAACCGCCCCGAGCGCATCATCCCCCTCCAGCTGCCCTGGCTGGTCGACGTCGACATCGCCGCCGCGGAGGTGCGCGCCAACGCGGCCCGCGGCTTCAAGGCCGTCAGCTTCCCCGAGTTCCCGGCCCAGCTGAAGCTGCCGTCCATCTTCAGCGGGGTGTGGGACCCCTTCTTCGCCGCGTGCCAGGAGACGGACACGGTGGTCTGCCTGCACACGGGGGCCTCGGCCTGGGCCCCCCTCCCCTCGCCCGACCCGCCCTTCGAGCTGTTTCCCACCTTCTTCCCGGTCAACGCGTTGCTGGCGGCGGGCGAGTGGTTGTGGTCCGGCGTGCCGCTGCGCTTCCCGCGGCTCAACATCGCCCTGTCCGAGGGCGGCATCGGCTGGGTCACCATGCTGATGGACCGCGCCGACTACGTGCTCAAGCACTCCGCGTCGGGCACCGAGAGCAACGCCTGGCCGACGGAGATGCTCCCGAGCGACGTGCTGCGACGGAACTTCTGGTTCTGCTCCATCGACGACCCGTCCGCCGTGGGGCAGCGGCACATCATCGGCGTCGAGCACATCATGGTGGAGAGCGACTACCCCCATGCGGACTCGTCGTGGCCCGACACCCAGCGCGTCCTCACCGAGACATGGGGCTCGCTGCCCGACGACGAGCTGCGGGCGGTGGCTGGGGGCAACGCCGCCCGGCTGTTCCGCCACGCGCTCCCGCCGGTCGACGACTGGCGCAGCGCGGCCACGTGAACGCAGGCGGCGCCGGCAACCAGCCGCTCCCGCCGCGCGCCGGCCCGGTCGTCGACGCCGACGGCCACGTCGTCGAGCCCGAGGCCGCCTGGGCCGCCCTGCCCGACGCCTATCGACCGCGCATCGCCGCCGACACCCACGGCTACGAACACGTCGTCGTCGGCGATACAGAGATCCTGGCCGTCCCGCTCGGCAACCTGGCCAGACCGGGCTCGACGTTCCACGACCCCGCCTCGTTCCGCCCGCTGGCGGATGCACTGGCCGGTGGGTGGGACCCCGACTTGCGGCTGGGCGACATGGACACGGAGGGGATCGACCAGGCCGTGCTCTACCCGACGATCGGGCTGTATTTCCCGGCGGTCCCCGACCCGTCGGCCGCGGTGGCCCTGGCAGCCGCGTACAACGACTGGCTGGCCGGCTACTGCACCGCGGACCCCCGCCGGCTCTTCGGTGCCGCCCTGCTCCCCCTCCAGGACCCCGCGGCTGCGGCCCGCGAGCTGCGGCGCGCCGTGGGCGAGCTCGGCTTCGTGGCCGGGTTCGTGCGGCCCAACCCGTGCCTCGGTCGGTCGTTGTCGGACCGCGCCTACGACGTCGTCTGGGATACCGCCGAGGAGCTCGATGTGCCGATCGGCATCCACGAGGGCAGCTCGGTGGTCGTGCCGACGCTCGGGGCGGACCGCCCGTTCAACCCGATGATCCTGCACGCGGTCTCGCACTCGTTCGAGGAGATGCTGGCGTGCGCGCAGCTCATCGCGTTCGGCGTCCTCGAACGACACCCCGGACTGCGCGTCCTGTTCCTCGAGTCCTCCGGCGGCTGGGCCCCGTTCTGGCTGGAGCGGCTGGACGAGCAGGCCGAATCGTTCGGCGGGTTCTGTCCGGATCTCGCGCTGCGACCTTCCGAGTACTTCGCCCGCCAGTGCGCGATCAGCTTCGAGGTCGACGAACAGACGCTCCCCGCGCTCGCACCGTTCGTCGGGCGCGAACGGATCGTCTGGGGCAGTGACTACCCCCACCACGACGCCACCTTCCCCGGCGCGGTCGACGCGCTGCGCCGCACGATCGCACCCTGCCCGACGGCGACACAGGCCAGGGTGCTGGGCTTGAATGCCCGGGGCATCTACCGCCTCCCGACGCGTCAGGTCGGCCCGGCGGGGCTCATCGGCGACTACTTCGCCGCCGTCACCGCGCACGACGCCGACCTTCTGCGGACGCTCTTCGCGCCCAACGCAACCTTCGACGTCGACGGTGACCTCCGCCGCGGACACGAGCAGATCCTCGCCTACTACACCCAGCGCACCTTCGCGTTCGAGGACTTCCGGCCCGAGGCGCAACCGATCCAGGTCGATGGCTCGACGGTCACGGTCGACATCGACGTACACCTCGGTGGGGCCGACAACCGCGTGCGCGACGTCTTCGAGCTGCGCGACGGCCGCATCACCTCGCTGGTCGTCCGGGGCTTTGCCGATGCGCTCCGGTCCGCCGGCCCCGCGGGCTCACCGAGCGAATGAAACGGTTTGAGGGCTCGATTCGCCGGGTCGCCGACCCGCACGGCGTCGACGTCGACGACAATGACACGGGGGCGGTCAATCGGTGCGCTGCCCACAGCGGAGCACGCTCAGGTAGCGGCGCGCGGCCCGGTTCCCCATTTGGGTGCGGATCCGGTCGGCAATCGCGCTGAGCAGGGGCTCGCGGACATCGCGCCGCAGCTTCCGGTAGATCGAGGTCGAGCGCAAGAGATCGGCGAACCCGTCGCCGTCGAACCACTGCACCGTCGGATACCACCGCACGATCGTCGCGGCGAACAACCCGCCGGGATCTTCGACCAGCCCCCAGCCCTGGTCCGTCGCGCGCACCTCGTCCTCCAGCGGAGGATCACCCCAGGCCGAGTTGCCCGGGGAGAACTGTTCGTGCAGATCCGCGGTCTGCGCATACACCTCGCGCTCGCCCCGTCGGCGGACCACGACGTGGCCGAGGAGGGCCATCCATCCCTCCGGCCGGAGCACCGCATGCGCTCGGCGCCACCCCACCGAGGGGTCGACCCAGTGCCAGGACGACGCGGCCACAAGGAGATCGAACCGCCGACCGTGGTCGTCCCATTCTTCGAACGACGACGTCTCCACTTCGACGTTCGGAAGGTCGGCGACCCGCCGTCGGGCCAACGTCGCCATGTCATGGCCCGGCTCCACCGCGGTCACCGAACCTCCGAGTTCAGCCAGCGCACGCGTGGCCTGTCCGGTACCGCACCCGACTTCGAGCACTGACGACCGATCGTTCATGCCGGTGATCGCCACGAGGTCGCCGAAGAGCTCGCTCGGGTAGGTCGGCCGCACCCGGTCGTAGAGCTCGGCCACGTCGTTGAACACCCGACCCAGGTCGTTTTGCTGCGCGCCTGCCATCACTCCACGTCCTTCACGTTTCCTTGAACCTTTGCATCGTCCCACCGCAGGGATCTCCGAGGCCCCGCCCTCGAGGTCGGCGAACCCGTGGGTTTCCAGGGCGACTGTGCGGGCATGAATCCCTACGGCGACAAAGGTACGTGGAGGAGGAGGACACATGCACGCCCACATGGAGGCGACGTTCGACGTGGAGAAGTGGGACGAGTCACCGTTTGACGACCAGAGTGACGCTCCGAGATTGACCCGGGCCGTCGTGATCAAGCAGTACTCCGGTGACGTCGAAGGGAGCTCCATCACCGAATGGTTGATGGCCTACTCCGAGGACGGATCGGCTGAGTTTGTCGGATTGGAACGGATCTCTGGGTCGATCAACGGGAGGGTCGGGAGTTTGGTCCTCCGGCACGTCGGTGCGTACGAGGATGGTGCCGCCAAGGGCGACCTCGACGTCGTCGAGGGTGGTGGCTCGGGTGCGCTGCGATCGGCATCCGGCGACGGCCAGTTCAGTGCCGACCCGGGCGGGTCGGTACAGCTGGACCTGGCCTTTGACTGAGCGATCCGAGAAGAGGAACACCGCATCTGACCCGAGGACACGACAAACGTGGTCACCCCGGTCATCTCCACCGCTTGCGAGAAGCCAAAGGCTTTTGACCATTCCCACGGGTTGACGTCGTTGCGGCTCATGGGCACGCCCCTCCTCAGGATCGCGATCCGGGCGTCGCGAGTCTTGCCTGCGGTCCGGCCACACGCATCCACTAACGTCCGCCGCTGGGGAACGGTGAAGTCCCGCGACAGAAAGAGGCGGTCGATGGGCGTCTGTGGATGGCGAAGCGCTCGGCGCTTGTCGGGCGGGATCGGCGTCGGTGTGATCGGCGTCGGGCTGTTCCTTTCGGGAACGTTCGCGGCGGCCGGCGCCAGCACGTCATCGAACCTCGCGCAGGCCAAGAAACACCTGCTCGTCCTCTCCGATATGCCCCGGGGCTGGACAACCGAGAAGGGGACGGGCGGGTCGGGCGGGTCGGGCGGGTCGGGCGCCCTTCCCGGCGGGTCCCAAATCGCGGCCTGCATCGGCGTCCCGACGTCCCTCGTCAATGACAACTCCCCGACCTCCACCGGGCCGTACTACCAGAACAAGGCCCAATCATTGGAGGTCCAGGACAGCGTTGCTGTGTTCCCTTCAACCTCACGCGCCCAGTCCGAGCTCGCCGCAGTAGGCAACCCCAAGACGCCCGGCTGCCTGACGTCGTTCATGAACGGGCCGGGAAAATCCTCGATCGAGGCACAAAGCGGAAAGGGGTCGACCATCGGCGCGATCACGGTCACGCCGCTCGACCCGAAGGTCTACGGTGCCGGCGTCGTCGGGTTCGTCATGAACATGCCGGTGACGTACCAGGGAGTGACGGTGCCCACTCGGATCGTCTCGGTCAACGCGGTCAAGGGTCGACTCGGCCAGTCCATCACCTACAACTCGTACGGCAACCCGTTCCCGACGTCGCTCGCCGAGCACCTGGACTCCGTCGCCCTCGGTCGCCTCTGACCGCGGGCGAGCCGGCGTTCTTCTCTTCGCCGAGCCGCTCCTGTGCCGTTCCCGAACTCAGCCGGCCGCGACCGGTTGGGGCTGTGGGCCCCGCAGGAGGCGGCCGGGCCGCTCCCCCGTCGCCTCGTCGTGCTCGCGCACGACAGTGCCCGACTTGACCGTCGCGGTGTAGCCCCGCGCCCGCTGCACGAGGCGCTTACCCGAGGCGGGAAGGTCATAGACCATCTCGGGCGGCTCGAGTGCCAGCGCGTCGTGGTCGATGAGATTCAGGTCGGCCAGGTAGCCCGGCGCCAACACCCCGCGGTCGCGGAAGCCGTACAGCTCGGCCGTGCGCCGCGTCTGAAGATGCACGACGGTCTCGACAGGTAGCTGCTCGCCACGGCTGCGGTCCCGGGCCCAGTGGGTGAGCATGAACGTCGGCAGGGAGGCGTCGCACAGTACGCCGCAGTGAGCACCGCCGTCGCCCAGCCCGAGCACCGTGGCCGGGTGGGTGAGCATCTCGCGCACCGCGTCGAGGTTGCAGGCCGAGTAGTCCAGCAGCGGAAGGTAGAGCAGCTCCTTGCCGTCGCGCTGGAGCATGAGGTCGTAGAGCACCTCGTCGGTCGTGCGTCCCTGTGCCGCGGCCAGCGCGGTGACGCTGCGTTCGGGCGGCGGCTCGTAGTCGGGTGGGTCACCGAGCGGGAACAGCTTGTGCATATTGGCGCGCAGGAGCTGGACGAAGCCTCCGGGTGAGGGGTCCTCGCCGAGGATGGCGGACCGCACCTCTGCGGTGCGCAGTCTGCCCACACGCTCGTCGAGCGGCAGGTGCGCGATCTCCTGGTAGGAGCGGTGGTGGGCGAACGGATGGGTGACCGACTGGAACCCGACCATCAGCGAGGTCGGCTTTCCGGCAACCTGGGGCACGAGCCAGGCGCCGCGCCGGTTGGCCGCCACGCCGCGATCGATCCATTCACGCCACAGTTCGGGATTGAAGTCGGCCTGCAGCACTTGGTACGTAACGGGCACGCCCGCCCGCAGAGAAATCTCGGACATCCAGGCGAACTCGTGGTCGAGGTCCCAGAGGTCACTGGCCACCGAGAACACGCGGTGCCCCGCCTTGCCCAGCGCCTCGCCGATGGCGATGAGCTCCTCGGCCGCCGCGTTGGTACCGGCAGCCAGCTCACCGTCTTTTGCCCGGTGCAGCAGGGTGCGGGTCGTCGACGCGCCGATGGCCCCCGCCTGCACGGCTTCGCGCACGATGGCCGCCATCTCTGCGATCTCCTGCGCCGTCGCGGTGTCGTTGGCCCGGCCCTCGCCGAGTACGTAGGCGCGCAGGGCGCCGTGCGGCACGAGACTGGCGACGTCCATGACGCGAGCAGTCCGCTCGACCTCGTCGAGGTATTCGCCGAACGTCTCCCAGTTCCAGCTCATCCCCTCGGCCAGCGCGGCGCCCGGAATATCCTCGACGCCCTCCATCAGTTGGATGAGCCATTCACGGTCAGAGTCGCGCGCCGGCGCGAAGCCGACGCCGCAGTTGCCCATCACGACGGTCGTCACCCCGTGCCATCCCGACGGCGAGACCTCCGGGTCCCAGGTGGCCTGGCCGTCGTAGTGCGTGTGGATGTCGACCCAGCCCGGCGTCACCAGCAGCCCGTCGGCGTCGATCACACGCTTCGCCGCGCCGTCGACCTGGCCGACCTCGGTGATGACGCTCCCGTCCACGGCGATGTCGCCGATCCGAGTGGGCTTGCCCGTGCCGTCGGCGATCGTGCCGCCTCGGATGACCAGGTCGTGCATCGGTGCTGCCCCTTTCGTCAGGCGGCCAGGGCGCGCAGCAGGTCGCGCCGCCTCACCCGCAGCGAGTCGAGCTCGGTGGTGTCCGCCTCGGGCCCGGCGAAGTACGAGGCTACCCGGCCCACGAAATCGGGATCGGCCATGAGCTCGTCGGGCCGGACCAGGGTGTTGATCATGCGCAACAGGCCCCGGGCCACCACCGGGTCCACGGCGTTTCCAAGCATGACGTCTGCCACGAGCGCACCGAACCGCCGCGCCGACGGGTCGGGCTCCTTGGGGACGCCGTCGTTGTCACCGATGGAATCCATCAGGACCGAGGTACGGAACCACGGCTCGACTTCCCGAGCGGAGAGCGCCTCGTACGCCGCGGCGCGTTCGACGGCGTCGTTGCCGTGCGCGGCGTAGGCCTGCGCCAACAGCGTCGCCTGGACGAAGGCGAGGGCGCAGCCGCGGCCGTACATCGGGTTCGTGCACGTGTGCGCGTCACCCACGACATGGAGGCCGGTCACCAGCGGGCGTCCGGCGGTGTCGGCGAAATGGCGCAGGCGGTTGATCAGGCCACCCATCGGGCGCACCGGACCGAGCGGCTCGACGGGGCCGAACCCCATGAAGCGATCCGGACCGGGCAGGAGGCGACAGGCCCGGTCGAAGGCGTCGGGGTCCAGCAACACCTTGCGCAATTCGTCGTCGGTCGAACGCACGGCGAGCGTCACCGAGAACGTCGAGCCGTCGCAGGGCACGGCGAGATACTTGAGATAGCCGAAGTTGCCACCGAGGCGCGCGTCGACATCGGTCGGCGAGCCCTGCGGCAGCCGGTACCAACGGGTCAGGTAGACGATGTGCGTGTCGGCCACCTCCTCGGTGACCTCCACCCCGAGGTCGGTCAGCCACGAGACCAACGGCCCGCGCCGCCCGGTGCACACGACCACGTCGCCGGCGAGCTCCTTGCCATCGTCCAGTCGAACGCCGCGGATGTGCGACACGGCGCCCTGGCCGACCCCGGCCGCGCCCATGAGTCCCGCGACCTCCGTCCCGGGCCGGTACTCGACCGAGGGCTCATGGCGCACCGCCTCGCGCAGCGCCCACTCGAAGGTCGTGCGCCGCACGATCAGCACGTTGAGGTCGTCGTCGCCCTCCTCGGGTGGGCCGAGGCCGCGGGTCAGCGTCATCGACTCGGCGCCAGCGTCGAGCAGGGCCTGCCAAATGTCGGGGAACTGACGGCGCAGCGTCACGGTCAGCCGGGCGAGGAAGCCGTGGGTCTGGTGCGCCTGGGGCGCGCCGCGACGTTCCGCCTCGAACGCCGCCTCGGCGTCCGCAAACTCGGCCAGCGGATCGCGCTCGACCACGGTGACGCGGTGGCCCTGACGCCCGAGGGCCAACGCCGTCGCCAGCCCGGCGACGCTCCCGCCGGCCACCACGACCGGCGTGTCCATCGCCCCGTGCTCCGCGCTCCCGCTCATGTGCTCCGTTCCCACCGCCTCAGACCCAGCTGCGCAGTTTTTCGATCATCGCGACCGGGTCGGCCCCGACCGGCGTCACGTTGAGATGGGTGACGCCGACCTCGGCCAGAGCGGCGACGCGTTCCTTCAGGTACGACTCCGGGCCGCACAGCGAAGTCGCCTCCAAAAGCTCGGACGGCACCAGCGCCGCCGCCTCCGCCTTCTTCCCCGAAAGGTAGAGGTCCTGGATCTCCTCCGCTTCCTTCTCGTAGCCGTAGCGGCGGGCCAGCGCGTTGTAGAAGTTCTTGCCCTTGGCACCCATGCCGCCGATGTACAGCGCCGCCGCGGCCCGCCCGAGGTCGCGGATGGCGGCCACCTCGGACTCCTCGCCGATGGCGAAGATCCCGCCGGCCGCGATCTGCAGCGTGTCGAGCGACGGGTCGCGCTTGGTCGCGCCGGCGTCCAGTGACGGGCCGAACACCTCCTTCGCCTTGTCGGGCACGAAGAAGATCGGGAGCCAGCCATCGGCCACTTCTGCCGTCATGGCGACGTTCTTCTCGCCGAGCGCGGCGACCCAGATCGGGATGCGCGGGCGCACCGGATGGTTGATGATCTTGAGGGCCTTGCCCAGCCCGGTGCCCTGACCCTCCGGGAGCGGGATGTGGTACGCCGCGCCGTCGTGGGTGAGCGGCGCCTCGCGCGCCCACACCTGGCGGCAGATGTCGATGATCTCGCGGGTGCGGGTGAGCGGCCGGTCGTACGGCACGCCGTGGAAGCCCTCGATCACCTGGGGACCCGACGCGCCGAGGCCGAGGACGGCGCGGCCGTCGGAGAGCGCATCGAGACCGGCGGCGGTCATGGCGATGAGCGTGGGGGTGCGGCTGTAGATCGGCAGGATGGCGCTGCCGATCTCGAGCCGCTCGGTCTTGGCGGCCAGGTACCCCATGAACGTCGGGGCGTCGAAGCTGTAGGCCTCGGCCACCCACACGATGTCCAGGCCGACCTGCTCGAGCGCGGCCGCCTGCTTGGCCGACTCCTCGTGACCCCCGGCGTAGTTCAGCGTCATCGAGATCTTCATGGCGTCCCTCCTCGTGTCAGCAGGACCGGGCAGTGCCAATTGGCCTGTGGCCGGGAAGATTATGGTAACGAGCGTTACCAAATCAAACGCGATGACCTCACCCTCCCCCCGCACCTCGCCCGGGCCCCGGCAACCCGGTCCACCCCGACAACCCGGTCCACCTGGTTCACCCGGTCCACCCGGTTCACCCGGTCCACCCGGTTCACCCGGTCCAGCCGGCCCCGACCACGACCCCGGACACAACGACCCTCGTGGCGGTCGCTCCTGGCGCGGCGTCCCCATCGACGCGCGTCGCAGCGAGCGCAGGGACCGACTGGTGGACGCCGCGTACGACTTGCTCGGAGCGGACTCGGGCGGCGGGC
>DASZMN010000108.1:0-26321 GCA_035551835.1 Acidimicrobiales bacterium
AGGTTGCTCATGTGTTACTCACCCGTTCGCCACTCGCTCTTCATCAGTATTGCTACCGAATGGAGCGCGTTCGACTTGCATGTGTTAGGCACGCCGCCAGCGTTCATCCTGAGCCAGGATCAAACTCTCCATCGAGACTTACGTTCGGCCCGCCCCTAAAGGAAAGGGCCTCCCGAAAATCAGAGAGTCACCATAGTTTGACTCGAACTATTAGTAACCACAGATCCATTCACCCGAAGGATCGAGGATCTGCGTAATGCTTAATTGACGTACAACTCATCGGTTTGAGTCCCGATGAATTGCCCGCACTGGCTTTTGGCTCTCACTATTCCGTTTTCAAGGAGCGACCGGGCACACACCACTACTGCCGGTGTTGGTGCCGGGTGTTCCGAAGGACTGTTCCGGACGCACTGCAAGTGCCGGAAAGTCTCCTTCAGATGCCGGAGGGCCTTGGGGGGCCGTTCCGACGGGAGTGTCACCCTACCAGGGTCGTGCGTGGGCGTCAACGCGTGCGCACGAGTCAAAGTCCCCGGCACTGCCCGGGACCGACCAGTGGGCTTCATGCTAGCGGTGCCCCGATCCGGGCCCGCGGATACCTGGAGGGCCGGACTCCCCTCGAGCGGTCCGACCCGGGCCCCTCAGGGCCGCTGACCAGGCACGACCCGGTCCAGAAACACCAAAGGGTGGCATACGGGGAGCCACTCCGGCCCCTCGCATGCCACCCGGTGCCCGGGGTACAACGGGCTTTCCGCCCCCACTCTGCGCCAATCAGAGCCGCTTACCGGGAGCGTGCGCCGCTCGCTGATCCACCTCGATCTACCGCATGTCGCACTCGTGCGTGCCAGCATCATGCTCCCCCGGTGTTGCACCGCCGTGACAGGGCGATGACACGCCGGTGCCGGCGCGCTCAGCATCAAAGGTCCAGGTCAACGGCCCCGCCTTTCGGGCCGCGAGATGTGGGGGTCGCCCGGGACCCAAAAGCGCCAGCGGCGCTCGGTGGCCTCCCTGATGCCGATCCGCGGCCCGCGCGCCGGACGTCGGGGCGGCGGGGTCCCGTCGTCGCGCAACCGGACGCCGGCGCCACGGCTGGCCAGCAGGTCCGTGCCGTTGGCGGTGCCGGTGATCCCGAGGGCCTGACAGAGCTTGGCCGGCCCGCTGCACAGGTCCCGGTCGCTTCGGGCCTTCGGGCGCTCCGTCCGCATGGCGTCGAGCCCGCGCAGCGGCGCCAGCGCCCGGATCAGGACAGCCGCCGCCTCGCCTTCGGGGCCGCACACCACGTTGGCGCACCAGTGCATGCCGTACGTGAAGTACACGTAGAGGAAGCCCGGCGGCCCGAACATGATCGCGGTGCGCGCCGTGAGGCCACGGTACGCGTGGGACGCCGCGTCGTTGGCGCCGTGGTACGCCTCGACCTCGACGATCCGCCCGGCGCGCTCGCCGATCGTCAGGACCTTGTTCAGGAGCCACGGCGCGACCGCGACGGGGTCGCGCTCCAGCTCCGCTCGCTGCACCGGGCCACCCTGGCCCACGGGACGTCGTCGCGCCACCGGGCCAGCCGGGTGCAACCGAGTGCTGCCGCCCCCGCGGGGCCGGCTGAGGCTCAGGTCGCGGTGCCGCTCCGGCTCCGCGTCGGGTCGAGCGGCGCCTCGGGCTGACGGGGCGCGACGACCGGGGTCGGCTGGGCGGGCGACGCCGAGCCCGGCCGGTGGTGGCGGGCCGAGGCGGCCGTGCTCTGGCGGCGCGTGCGCATCGCCATCTTGTTCAGCAGCGCCAGCTCGTCGATCATGGCCTCCGCCAACGAGGGCAGGTCCGGCACGGCGGTGGCGCAGGCGTTGATCCCGACGAACAACGAGTCCCGGTAGCTCTGCACCGTCACGTTGAGGGCGACGCCGTCGACGACGGGCCCGAGCGGGTAGACCGCGCACAGCTCCATACCCGCGAAGTACAGCGGGAACGACGGCCCCGGGACGTTGGACACCATCAGGTTGCCGGCGCGCAACTTGCGCATGATGCCCGAGCGCACGCCGAGCTGGATGATCGGCCGGGCGATCGCCGGCGGCATCGCCTCCGACAGCAGGGTCGCCATGGGGCCGTAACCCACGTCGCGTTCTTGGCCCTTGCACGACGTGCTCGCCTCGCTCACGGTGCGCAGGCGCTCGAGCGGGGTCTGGAGGTCGTTCGAGAGCGGCACGAACATGGCCGAGAGGTGGTTCCCCCGGGTCTCGTCGCTTTCGTCGCCCCGCACGGAGACCGGCACGATCGCCACCAGGGGGCTCTCGGTCGGCTGCCCGTTGGCGCTGAGGTGCGTGCGCAGGGCGCCCGAGCACACGGCCAGGACCACGTCGTTGACCGTCGAGCCGTAGCGGTCCTTGAGCGTGCGGACCTGTGCCATGTCGAGCTCGGCGCGGGCCACCGCCCGCTGCGCGCACACGGGCGTCTCGAACGTCGCCGGCGCCCCGAGCGGGATCGAGATCGGCCCCGAGGCCTCGTCGAGGGCGTGGCGGGCCAGGCGCACCGCGGTCTTGCCCACCTCGCGGGCCGCCCGCAGGACACGCAGCGGGCTCTTCACCACGCTCGGCAACGCGTCGGTGACCAGGCGGGTCTGCGACGGCAGCGCGGGCGGCAGCCACGGCGGGCACGTCTCGGTCACCGCCCGGCCCTCCGGGGACAGGTCGAGCAACTGCGCCAGGAGCTGGGCGCCGGCCACGCCGTCGATCACGGCGTGGTGGACCTTGGCGATCAACCCGACCCGTCCCGCCGAGAGGCGCTCGATCACGTGCATCTCCCAAGGCGGTTGCGACGGCGTGAGGGGGCGTCCCATGACCGCGGCGACCATGGAGGTGAACTCCTCGTCCCCGCCCGGCGCCGGCGCGGCCACCCGGTACAGGTGGTTGGACAGGTCGAAGTCGGGGTCGTCGACCCAGCGCGGGTGGTCGAGACCGAGGGGCACTCCCACCAGCCGCCGTCGGAAGGAGGGCAACGTGGGGACCCGCTCCTCGAGCAGCGCCTGCACCCGTTCGAAGGAGTAGCCGCCCGGTGCGGACGACGGGTCGAAGACGCAGGCGTACGCGATCTCCATCGGCGTCTCCGGGGTGTCGGAGTAGATGAACATCGGGTCGATACCGGTCAGTCGCTGCACGGTGCCTGCTCTCTGTGGTGGCGGTTGCGGCGGTCTTCCTCCAACGAGGAGCCCAACTCCGGCGACCACCTCACGTCCCGCCTCATACACCTCGCACCCGGCATACGCCTCGCACCCGGCGAGGCGGTCGCAGTTCGAATCGGTCGCCTGGGCTCCTCGTCGAATCCGCTTCCCTCCACAAGTACCGCACTTGGCCCGCCCATACAACCGCCTTTCGTACTTCTTTATGTTGCGTTCACCTGCCCGTCCCCCAGACCGGCGTGCTGCCGCGCGACGGACACATCTATGTTCCAGCCGGTGGGCGCCCGCGAGGCACCGTTGGTGCCACCCAGTGCGCCGAACGACCCCGCGAGATGGGCGACTCGAAGAGGGCCACGGGGGCGCCCCGAAGAGGGCCTGCCGAAGAAGGGGCCCGGTTAGGTCGTGACGCCGCCGGCCGGCCGCCACTGGGCCAGCCGCGTCCGATCCACCTCGAGGCGCCGGGTGAAGCGCTCCGCCTGTTCGGCCACGGGGCCGGGTCCGGCGCCGCCCGGGGTGCGACGGCGGGTCACCGCCACGCCGGGCTCGAGCAGTTCCACCGCGGCCTCGCCCAGATCGGGGTGCGCGGCCACCAGTTCGACGAGCGGCACGTGGCGCTCGAGCGACTCCCGCACCAGCCCACCGATGAGCGCGTGGGCCTGGCGGAAGGGCATGCCCTGCTCGACGAGCATCTCGGCCAGGTCGATGGCGGAGGCGGCGGGGCCGTCCGCCGCCGCCTGCATGCGCTCCTCGTTCCAGCTCGCCGTGTCGTAGACGCCGCGCAGCGCCGCCAGCGCGGCGACGACCTGGCGGACCGAGTCGAACAGCGGCTCCTTGTCCTCCTGCAGGTCGCGGTTGTAGGCGAGGGGCAGGCCCTTGAGGGTCACGAGCACCGACTGCAGGTTGCCGAGCAGCCGGCCCGTCTTGGCCCGGGCCAGCTCGGCCACGTCGGGGTTCTTCTTCTGCGGCAGCATCGAGCTACCGGTCGCGTAGGCGTCGTCGAGGGTGCAGAAGCCGAACTCCTCGGTCGACCACAGCACGATCTCCTCCCCCATCCGTGAGAGGTGGACGCCGAGCAACGCGAGGTCGAACAGCGCCTCGGCCACGAAGTCGCGGTCGGACACCGCGTCGAGCGAGTTCTCGAAGCGCCCGTGGAAGCCCAGCTCCGCCGCGACGTAGTCGGGGTCGAGCGGCAGGGAGGAGCCGGCCAGCGCGCCGGCGCCCAAGGGCGAGGTATTCAGGCGGTCGACCGTCGTCACCAGGCGGTCGACGTCGCGGGCGAGCGCCCAGGCATGGGCCAGGAGGTGGTGCGCCAGCAGCACCGGCTGCGCGCGCTGCATGTGCGTGTAGCCGGGCAGGTAGACGTCGCCCGCCTCGCGGGCGCGCTGGGCCAGCGCCTCTTGGAGCGCCATGATCTGCTCGGCCACCGCGATCAGCGTGCGCCGGCACCACAGGCGCAGCGCGGTCGCCACCTGGTCGTTGCGGCTGCGGCCCGTGTGCAGCTTGGCCCCGGCGTCGCCCGCCAGCACGGTCACCCGCCGCTCGATGGCGGTGTGGATGTCCTCGTCGTCGGGCCCGAAGGCGAACCGGCCGCCGGTGAACTCCTCCTCGACGAGGTCGAGCGCATCGATGAGCGCGCCAACCTCGCTGTCGCTCAAGATGCCGGCCTTGCCCAACCCCTTGACGTGCGCCCGCGACCCGGCGAGGTCGTCGAAGGCGAGCACCCGGTCGAAGGGCAGGCTCACCGTGAACTCCGCCACGGCGTCCGCCATCCCAATCGCGATCCGCCCCTCCCACAGTGTCATCGTCCGCTCCCCTTCGTGTTAGCTCGACCGCGTCGCGGCCGGATCCGAACCGGTTCCACCGTCCGCACCCGGGCCCTGGCGGGACGACCACGTGGCCACGCCCAGACCCCACAGCCGCACGAAGCCCTCGGCGTCCTGGTGCCGGAACGTGTCGGTGGCGTCGTAGGTGGCGAGGTTGTGGTCGTAGAGCGCGACCGGGCTGCGCCGGCCGACGACCGCGCACGTGCCGGGCGCGGCGAAGCGCAGCCGCACCTCGCCGGTCACGTGGCGCTGGCTCTCGGTGATGAACGCCTGCAGCGCGCCGCGCAGCGGCGAGAACCACAGCCCGTCGTAGACCAGCTCGGCCCAGCGCGGCTCGAGACGCGCCTTCTCGTGGTGCAGGTCGCGCTCGAGCGTGAGGTCCTCCAGGTCCGCGTGGGCAAGGATCAGCGACAGCGCGGCCGGGCATTCGTAGACCTCGCGGCTCTTGATGCCGACGCGGCGGTTCTCGACCATGTCGAGGCGCCCGAAGCCACGGCTGCCGGCGACGGCGCCGAGGCGAGCGATGAGGTCGTAGGGCGAGAGCGACGCCCCGTCGAGGCTGACCGGCACACCGGACTCGAAGCCGACGACGATCTCGGTCGGCTCGGCCTCGGTGACGCGGGTGAGCGTGTAGACGTCGTCGGGCGGCGGGGCCCACGGGTCCTCGATCTCGCCGCACTCGATCGCCTTGCCCCACAGGTTGTCGTCGATGGAGTACAGCTTCTCCTTGGTGACCGTGATGGGGATCTCCCACTTGGCCGCCAGCTCGATGCAGTCCTCCCTCGTCAGCCCCCACACCCGCGCCGGCGCGTAGATCCCGAGGTCGGGCGCCAGCGAGCGCACGCCGACCTCGAAGCGGACCTGGTCGTTGCCCTTCCCCGTGCACCCGTGCGCGACGGCGGTCGCGCCGTGCCGGCGGGCCTCGTCGACGAGGTGGCGCACGATCACGGGGCGCGACAGCGCCGAGACGAGCGGGTACTTGCCCTCGTAGCGGGCGTTGGCGTGCAGCGCCGGGACGCAGAAGTGGTCCGCCATCTCGTGGCGGGCGTCGATCACCACGGCCTCGACGGCACCCGCCGCCAGCGCCCGCTCGCGAATGGCGTCCCAGTCCTCGCCGCCGCGGTCGGCCGCCTGGCCGACGTTCACCGCGACGGCGACGACCTCGACCCCCTCGTGCTCGATGAGCCAGCGCACGGCCACCGACGTATCGAGCCCACCGCTGTAGGCCAGCACCACCCGATCAGACATGTTCAGTCCTCGTCCTTCCCATTCAACGTGAGCTTGGGCGCGGCGGCAATGCCCGCCACGTCGCGCAGCCGCGCCGCCATGGCGATGCCCCCGACCCGCTCGGCGACGACCACGAGCACCGTGTCGTCCCCGGCCACGGTCCCCACGACCTCTTCGAGGCCGCTGCGGTCGAGCGCCGAACCGACGACGTGAGCCGACCCGGGCGGCGTGCGCAGCACCACCAGGTTCGCCGAGTGCGCCACCTCGACCACCCACTCCCCGAGCACACGCCGGAGATGGTCCTCGGGCGCGATCGCATGCACCGGCAGCTCGGGCAGCGCGTACGCCGTCTCGCCGCCGGGCAGTCGCACCTTGACCGCGCCGAGATCGTCGAGGTCGCGCGAGACCGTCGTCTGCGTCGCCTCCACGCCCTGGTCGGCCAGCAGCGCGACCAGTTGCGCCTGGCTCGTCACGGGCGCCGCCTCGAGCAGTTTCGTGATGCGGTGCTGGCGTTGGTTCTTGGTCAGCCGCGCCGGTGACGCCGGACCGCCCTCGGCGGTCTTCGTCTCGGCGCCGGGCCCCGCCGCCGGCCCGCTCACGGCGTCGCCTCCGCCGACGGGTCGACCACCCAGGCCAGGATGCCGCGCATGGCGGTGCGCCGATGCGCCGCCTGGCGCCAGACCACCGAGCGCGGCCCCTCGAGCACGGCGTCGGTGATCTCCTCGCCCCGGTGCGCCGGCAGGCAGTGCAGCACCACGCCGTCGGCGGCGGACTGCCCGACGAGCGCGTCGTCGATGGTGTAGCCGGCGAACGCGGCCAGGCGCTGCGCCCGCTCCTCTTCCTGGCCCATGCTCGTCCAGACGTCGGTGTAGAGCGCAGCCGCGCCCTTGGCCGCCTGGGCCGGGTCGTCGGTCAGCTGCACCGAGCCGCCGCGGCCGGCGCCGTCGGCAAAGGACTGGAGCGCGGCGAGCTCGGTGGACGAGAACGCGTAGACCGAGGGCGAGGCGAGGCGCACCTCCATCCCCTCGAGGAGGGCGGCCTTGGCCAGCGAGCGCGCCATGTTGTTGGCGTCGCCGATGTAAGCGAGGGTGCGGCCGGCCAGCGGCCCGAGCACCTCGCGCATCGTGATCACGTCGGCCACCGCCTGGCAGGGATGGGCGCCGTCCGAGAGCAGGTTCACCACCGGCACGTCGAACCCGCTCCGGGCGAGGGCGGCGGCCATGCGCCCGAGCACGCGGTGGTCGAAGACGCGGGCGCACAGCACGCGGTGGTAGCAGGCGAGCGTGCGCGCCACGTCCTCCGCGGTCTCCCGCACGTCGAGGCCGACCTCGGCGCCCTGGATGTAGACGGGATGGCCGCCCAGGTCGACCACGGCCATCTCGGTCGAGTTGCGCGTGCGCGCCGAGGGCTTCTCGAAGAGCAGCGCCACGCCCTGGCCGCGCAGCGCCTGCGGCGCCGGCGACTCGAGACCGCCGGCGACGACACGGTCCCAGGCGACCGGGTCCAGGTCGTCGACATCGAGCAGGTTGGCCATCACGGGACCGGTCTACTCCCCCGCCACGGCCACGTGCGCCGCGTCGCCCACGTCGCGCAGCACGTCACCCACGATGGCCAGCGCCCGGTCGAGCTCAGCGTCGCTCACCAGCAGAGGGGGCGCCACCCGGACCGCGTCGGGCCGCACCGCGTTCACCAGCAGTCCTCGTGCGAGCGCGCCGGCCGACACCTCCTTGGCTACCGGGGTGGCCAGCTGCGCCGCCAGGAGCAGGCCGGCGCCGCGCACCGACACGACGCCCGGCAGCGCGGCCAGGCCCGCGGTCAGCCGGGCCCCGGCCCGCCGGGCGCGGCCGCACACGTCCTCGGACTCCATGACGGCCAACGTCGCCTTGGCCGCCGCCAGCGCGAGCGGCTGCCCGCCGAAGGTCGACCCGTGGTCGCCCGGCCCGAAGGCGGCCGCCACCTCGGCCCGGGCCCAGCAGGCGCCGACCGGCATGCCGTTGCCGAGCGCCTTGGCCATGGTCACGACGTCGGGCTCGAGCCCCTGTGCCTGGAACGCGAACCAGTGGCCGGTGCGGCCGAGCCCGGTCTGGATCTCGTCGAGCATCAGCAGCGCGTTGCGCTCCGTGCACAGGGCGCGCACCGTCCCGAGGTAGTCCGAGCTCGGAACCATGACGCCGCCCTCGCCCTGGATGGGCTCGAGCAGCACGGCGGCCACGGTCTCGGGGTCGAGCGCCTTGTCGAGCGCGGCCACGTCGTCGTAGGGCACGTGGACGAAGCCCTCGGGCAGCGGCAGGAACGGCGCCTGCTTCTCCGGCTGGCCCGTCGCGGTCAACGTGGCCAGGGTGCGGCCGTGGAAGGAGTTGTCCGTGCTGATGACGACGTGGCGGCCCCCGCCGGCCCAGCGCCGGGCCAGCTTCAGCGCGCACTCGTTGGCCTCCGCCCCCGAGTTGCCGAAGAACACCTGCCCGCCGGCCTGGCCGGTGCCGCCGTTGATCAGCCGGTCGATCGTGCGCGCCACGTCGGGCGCGAGCGTGTTGCCGTAGAGGTTCGAGACGTGCGTCAGCGTGCGCGCCTGCTCGGCCACCGCGTCGGCGACGGCGGGATGGGCGTGGCCGAGCGAGACCACCGCCAGCCCGGTGATGAAGTCGAGGTACTCCTTCCCGGCGGCGTCGTAGAGCATCGTGCCCCGGCCACGCACGAAGGTGGCCGGCGGCTCGGCGTACGTGCGCATGAGAGCCTCGCGCCCGGTCGGGGCGGCGCTTGTGTCGCCGGTCGGACCGCTCGTCGGGTCGCTCAAGGCAGCACCATCGTCCCCACGCCCGAGTCGGTGAACAGCTCGAGCAGCAGCGCGTGCGGCACCCGCCCGTCGAGGATGTGGGCCCGGCTCACGCCGGCGCGCACGGCGCGGGCGCACGCGTCGACCTTGGGCAGCATGCCGCCCTCGGCGTTGCCGCTGCGGATGATCTCGTCGATCACCTCGAGCGAGGCCTGGTGGATGACCGTGGTCGGGTCGTTCGCCACCACACGCAGCCCCTCGATGTCGGTCAGGAAGATCAGCTTCTCCGCCTCGAGTGCCTCGGCCAGCGCGCCGGCCACCGTGTCGGCATTGATGTTGTAGGCCTGGCCCGACGCGTCGGCCCCGATGGTCGCCACGACGGGGATGAGGCCCTCGGCCACCAGGCGCTGCAGCATGGTGGGGTCGACCAGCGACACGCTGCCGACGAAGCCGAGGTCGACGTGGCTCGGGGCGGCGGTGATCAGGTTGGCGTCCTCGCCGGACATGCCCACGGCCAGCGGCCCGTGCACGTTGATGGCCGAGACGATGTCGCGGTTGACCTTGCCCACGAGCACCATCCGCGCGATGTCCAGGGTGTCGGCGTCGGTGACCCGCAGCCCGTTGCGGAACTCGACCTCCTTGCCGAGCCGCGCCATGAGCTCGCCGATCTGCGGCCCGCCACCGTGCACGACGACCGGCAGCATCCCGACGGCCCGCATCAGCACGACGTCCTGCGCGAACGACGCCAGCGCGTTGGCTTCGCGGTCTTCGCCGTCGCCGTCCGACGCGTGCAGCGCGTTCCCGCCGTACTTCACGACGACGACCTTGCCCTGGAAGCGGTGGATGTAGGGCAGCGCCTCGACGAGGACCGAGGCCGTCTTGGCGGCGGCGGCCTTCTGCGCCCGGGTCACCTTTGGCCGGATCCCCCCGGCCGGCTCGGCCGGCGAGGCGCTCACGACGTCGTCCGGTTCTCGTCGATGTAGCCGTAGCCGAGGTCGGTGCCCAGCACCACCGCCTGGCCGGCGCCGAGCCCGAGGTCGCACTCGATCTGCACGTGGCGCCCGGCCAGGTGGAGGGCCACAGCCGCCGCGTCGTGCGGCGCGGCGACGCCGGCGGCGCACACCACGGTGTCCCCGTAGGCGATCGACACGCCGTCGGGGTCGAAGGGCGTGCCGGCCGAGCCGAGCTCAGAGATGATACGGCCCCAGTACGGGTCCTCTCCGAAGAGCGAGCACTGCACAAGCATGGAGTCCGCGACCTTACGGGCCGCGACGTGCGCGGCCTCGTCACTCACCGCCCCGCGCACGGCGATGTGCGCGACCTTCGTGGCACCCTCGGCGTCGGCGACCATCTGCTCGGCCAGCGAGGTGCACGCGTCGGTCAGCGCCGCCGTGAGCGCGGCGGGCGACGGGCTCGCACCCCGACCGCTGGCCAGCACGAGCACCGTGTCGTTCGTCGACGTGCAACCGTCGACGGTGACGGAGTTGAACGACGCGGTGACGGCCTCGCGCAGTGCCGTGTGCAAGGTGGGCGCGTCGACGGCGGCATCGGTCGTGCAGAGGGCCAGCATGGTGGCCATGTTCGGCGCCAGCATGGCGGCGCCCTTGGCCATGCCGCCCACGGTGAAGCCCTGGCCGGCGACGACGACCTCCTTCGGGACCGTGTCCGTGGTCATGATGGCGCGTGCGGCCTTGGCGCCGGCGTCGTTCCCCGCGCCGCGGGTGCCGACGATGGCGGCGAGGCGCGGCTCGACGGTGTCGATCGGGAACGGGATGCCGATGAGCCCGGTCTGGCAGATGAGGATCTCCTCGGCGCTCGCGCCGACACCGTGGGCCACCGTTGCGCACACCCGCTCGGCCGCCGCGCGCCCGGCCTCGCCGGTGGCGGCGTTGGCGTTGCCCGACGTGAGGACCACCCCGGCGGCTGCACCGCCGGTGGCGGCCAGGTGGGCGCGGCTCACCTGGACCGGGGCCGCCGTGGCCAGGTTCGAGGTGAAGACGCCGGCGCAGGGGACGGCCTTGCCGTCGGCGGTGGCGACGAGGGCCACGTCGAGCGCGTCGTTCGCCTTGATGCCGCCCGACCCGCCGGTCGCGACGAAGCCGTCGGGCGCCGTGACGCTCACGGGTACAGGCCGGCGACGGGCAGGCCGGACGTCTCGGGCAGGTCGAGGGCCGCGTTGGCGCACTGGATGGCCTGGCCCGAGGCGCCCTTCACGAGATTGTCGAGCGCGCACAGCGCCATCACCCAGCCGGTGCGCGGGTCGACGCGCGCCGTCACGTGCGCGACGTTGGAGCCCGCCGTCGCCTTGGTGGACGGCGGGTCGTCGGTCACCATCACGAAGGGCTCGGCGTCGTAAGCCTCGTGCAGCGCCTCGAGGACCGTGACCGTGGTCGGCGTGCCGGCGCCCGGAGCGGCGGCGGGCCGCGCGTAACAGGTGGCGAGGATGCCCCGCACCATCGGCGCCAGGTGCGGGGTGAAGAGCAGCTGTGCGCCGAGGATCTGCTCCATCTCGGGCGTGTGGCGGTGGGTCAGCAGGCCGTACGCGGTGAAGTCCTCGTCGACGGTGCCGAAGTGCAGGTTCTCCTTGGCGCCGCGGCCGGCGCCCGAGACGCCCGAGGCGGCGTCGACGACGATGCCGCTCGGATCGACCAGTCCCTGGCGCAGCAGCGGCGCCAGGGCGAGGGCGGCCGACGTCGGGTAACACCCGGCTGCGGCGACGAGGGTCGCGCCGTGCAGGTCGGCGCGGAACAGCTCGGGCAGGCCGAAGACGGCCTCGGCCAGCAGCTCGGGCGCGGCGTGCTCCTCGCCGTACCACCGCGGGTAGAGGGCGGGGTCCTTGAGGCGGAAGTCGGCGGCCAGGTCGACGATGCAGCCGACCCGGGCGCGGAGTGCGGGCACGAACTTCTGGGACTCGCCGTGCGGCAGGGCGCAGAAGACCAGGTCGAGCCCGTCGAGCACGGCCGGGTCGGTGTCCTCGTAGACCAGGCCGGGGTAGGCGGCCCGGAGGGAGGGCGTGTGCCCGCCGACGGGCTGCCCGGCGTGGGAATGGGCGGTGGCCACACCCACCTCGAACTGCGGATGGCCGTTGAGCAGGCGTAACAGCTCTGCGCCGGTGTAGCCCGACGCCCCGGCGATCCCGACCTTCATCGCATCAGTATACATACTTCTGCATATTCATGCGTGAGACGGCCTGACGGCGATGGGGCGGTGCCAGTAGGCCGAATGCGCCTCGACCCGCCAGCCCATCTCGTCGTTGACGGCGATCATCGGCGCGTTCTCGGCGGCGTTCCAGGTGTTGATGCGGCGGACCGACGGGTAGCGCTCCTGCACGGCCACCACGTTGGCCACCTTCATGGCAAAGCCGAGGCCATGACCGCGGTGCTCGCGCATCACGAGCGTGTCGTGCTGCCACGCCGACTCGGGCGCGCCGAGCGGGATGGCGACCTCGGTGAAGCCGACGAGCCGCCCGCTCGCGTCGTGGCGCGCCGCGGTCGTGACCTTGGCCCGGTTCTGAGCGGCCAGGGAGGCCTCGAGGGCGCGCACGCGCTCGGTGTCCCACACCTCCTCGTCGACCTCCTGCTCCCCCACCGGCACGTCGGTCGACATGCGACGCCCGAGCTCGCAACGGTCACGGAGATACTCGTCGGGCCAGCGATCGGCGAAGGTCACCAGCGTGTAGCCGGCCGGGGTGGCCCTCGGGTCTGCGACGAGGGCCGTAGCGTGCGCGTCGTCGAGTGGCAGGTCGATGCACCGGCGCACCATCCGCTGGGCCACCGTGAAGCCGAGGCGCCGGGCGAACGGCCCGGCCGCGTCGACGTAGCCCTCGCGCACGGGGGTCTCGTCCATGCCGGCCAGCTCGTTGCGGCCCGACGCCGCGGCGAGGCGCTCGGCCGTTCGGAGGAGCTCGGTGCCGATGCCGCGCCGGCGGTGCTCGCGCAGGACCCGGACCTCGAGGCGGGCGAGGTGGTGGTTCTCGCGCCGGAACATCTTGAGGTTGGCCACGCCGATGACGGCGCCGTCCCGGCGCGCCACCAGGGGCCGGTTCTCCTCGGGCCCGTCCTCGTCGAGCGCCATGGCCAGCCGCTCCTCGTATTGCCAGCCGGGCCCCCCGGGCGTGCGCTCCAGGTCCGTGACGTGCCACACGGCGAACCACTCGTCGAAGGCCGGCGTGTCCCGCGGGTCGATCGTCGCGACGGGCGCGACGGGCACGTCCGCGGCGGCGGCGCCGGGTTGCTCGCTCACGGATGCGTGAGGTGCTTCTGCCAGAAGGCGCCCTCGCTTGCGATCTCGAAGCCGAGCATGTCGTTGACGGCGATCATCGGCTCGTTGACCGACGCATTGCCCGTCTGCACGAGGCGCACGCCGGGCGCGCGCTCGGACAGGAAGTCGAGGTTCGCCAGCTTGACGGCCAACCCGAGGCGATGTCCCCGGTGATCGGGGTGCACCACCGTGATCAGCTGCCACGCCTGGGCCGGCGTGTCGTCGGCGAACAACAGCTCGGTCATGGCCACGTACCGGCCGGACAGCACGTGCTGCGCCACCGCCGCCAGCTTGCGGACGCCGCGTGCCACCAGCAGCTCGTCGTTCTCGCGGAGGCGCTCCTCGTCCCAGTGCTCCACCTGCCGTTCGCCGTCGCCGGCGGGCTCGTCGGTGGACATGACCCGAAGGAGCGTGCACTCGTCATCGAGCGACTCCGGCGGCCACGGCGTCTCGAACGCGACGGTCCGGTAGTCCGAGGCATCGGGCGCCCGGGCCACCGCGCCGCGCAGGTCGTCGAGCCCGGACTTGTCGAGCGGGAGGTGCAGGTGACGCAGGTTCCCCGACAGCGTCGACGTGAAGCCGACCCTGGGGGCGAAGTGGCGAGACGCATGGTCGGCGCCAGGGGTCAGCGGCACGTCGACGATCGTGTTGAGGGTCCGCCGGGCGTTCACCGCGGCGCGCGCACCCATCTGCTCGACGATCGCCGACCCCACGCCGCGGCGCCGCTGAGCGGGGTGGACGGCCAGGACGATCTCCGCGCTATGGGGGTTCTCCAGGAGGGGGTACTCCATGAGGCCGACGCCGAGGACGGGGCCGCCGGGCTCGGACGCGGCGAGCAGCTCCCAGCGCCGGCTCTTGCCCTCGAAGCGGGCGAAGGCACGGATGTCCGCCGGCCGGAATCCGCGCACGCCGGGCCACATGTCGTTGTCCGACGCTGCGAGGACCGCGGCGAACTCGGCCAGCCCCTCCTCGTCGCCCGGGTCGATCAGCCGCACCTCCACCCGGCCACCTTGCCACGATCGGGCGGGGCGAACGGGCGCCAGGCGCGGCCGCCGGGTTCAGCGCAGGACGGCGCGGAATTCCTGCTCGACCACCTCGATGCAGCGCCCACGCAGCTCCCCGACCTCCTCGTCGGTGAGCGTGCGCTCCGGCGAACAGAAGCGCAACCGGTAGGCCAGGCTGCGGGCACCCTCGGCAATCCCGGCGCCGCGGTAGACGTCGAACAGTCGCACGGACTCGAGCAGATCGCCCGCCGCGGCGCGGAGGGCGTCGGCCACCACGTCGGCCGGGACACGGTCCTCGACCACGAAGGCCAGGTCGACGTCGGACGAGGGAAAGCGGCTCACCGCGCCGCCGACCACCGTGCGGCGAGGGACTTTGACGGCGTCGAAGAGCAGGCCGAGGTCGACCTCGAGCCACCCGATGCGCCGGGGCGCGATGGCGTTGCCGGCCACGCGGGTGAGGCCGAACCTCGTCGCGACGTCCGGATCGATCTCGCCCACCGAGCCGATGACGAGGTTGTCGTCGGCGTTCGATGCGGCATCCCATGCGGTGTCCGGGGGGGCGACGACGAGGTGCGCCGAGCGGGTCGGATGGAGGCCGGGCAGCGGCGGCCGCCCCTCGCCCGGCGGGCTCAGCCGGACCCGGTCGAGCCGGAAGGCGTCGGCCACGACCTGCCACGCCGCGACGGCGATGCGGGCGTCGTCGTGCTCCTGCGCGAACACCGCGGTCAGCAGTTCGCGTTCGCCGGGCAGCTCCGCCGTCTCGCGCCCACCGGCGCCGGCGCGTTCGACCAGGCGCGGCGACCCCTCGCCGGGATGCGAGAACACGACCCCCACCTCGAACAGCCGCACGTCGGGCTGGCGGCGGCTCGCGTTGTACGACAGCGCGCCGAGCAGGCCGGGCATCAGGCTCCGGCGCAGGAAGGGCTTCTCGGCGTCGAGCGGGTTGGCCACACGCACCTCGGAGCCCGTCAGGCCCACGTCGCGGTGCGCCGAGGCGGAGACGAAGCTGTCCGTCCACCCCTCTGAGGCGCCCAGGCCGCACAGCACGTCCTTGGCCAGCCGCCGCGAGCGCTGGAGCGTGGTGAGCCCACCCGGTTGCGGCCAGGTCGGAACGTGGCGCGGCACGTTGGAATAGCCGAACGTCCGCGCGATCTCCTCGATGACGTCGTCGATGCCGAAGGGCTCGGGGCGTACGTCAGGCCGGTTGGTCGGCACCTGGATCACGAGGGTGTCGTGGGGCGACCCGGGCCGCGCCTCCGTCTGAAAGAGCTCGGTGAAGCCGATCGGCTCGAGCAGCCGCGCGATCTCCTCTGCGCCCAGCTCGACGCCGATCTGGCGGTGCACGCGGGCGATCGGCACGAAGACCACGAAGGGCTCGGGCACCTCGCCCCGCACATCGAGCAGCCCGTCCGCCACGCGCAGGCCGGGCACGCTCTCGCCCAACAGCTGGCAGAAGCGGCGCACCGACGGCTCGATCCCCCAGGGATCGCAGCCCCGCTCGAAGCGGGCGGACGCCTCGGTTCGCAGGCCGAGCCGGCGGGAGGTGCGCGCGATCGCCATCGGCATGAAGTACGCCGCCTCGAGCAGCACCTCGGTGGTGGACTCCGAGATCTCCGACGAGGCGCCGCCCATGATGCCGCCGATCCCGACTGGCGTACCCTCGGCGTCGCAGATGAGGCAGTCGTTGCCGGTGTCGCCCAGGCTCCGGCCCGGCACCCCGACCGTGCGCTCGGTCCCGTCGAGCGTGACGACCTTCTCTCCTCGCTCGGCCCGGCGCACGCTGAGCCCGCGTCCGGGGAGCAGGGCGAGGTCGTAGGGGTGGGTGGGCTGGCCGAGCTCGAGCATCACGTAGTTCGACGCGTCGACCACGTTGTTGATCGGGCGCATGCCCGCCAGCAACAGTCGGCGGGCGATCCACTGCGGCGACGGCCCCACCGTCACGTGGTCCAACACGGTCGCGGTCAGGCGGGGGCAAAGGTCGAGGGAGCCCACGGAGGCCGACGCGGCCGACTCGACCGGGTGGCCGCTCGCCGGCGGGTCGGGCGGCTCCGGCTCGACGAAGGGCAGGCCGAGGCGGGCCGCCAGGTCGCGCGCGATCCCGGCCATCGACCAGGCGTCGGGACGGTTGCCCTCGACGGTGATGTCGAGAACCACGTCGGGCTCGAGCCCGAGCGCCTCGGTCAGCGGCGTGCCGGGGGCGCCCGGCGCCTCGTCGCCGAGGATCAGCAGGCCGGCCTGGTCGTCGGAGAGCCCGAGCTCCTTGCCCGAGCAGAGCATGCCGTTGGACCAGACGCCGCGCATCTTGCGGCGCTCGATCGCGTCGCCGCCGGGCAGGATCGCCCCGACCGGCGCCAGCGGGACGCGGTCGCCCAGCTCGAAGTTGTTCGCCCCGCAGACGATCCCGAGCGGGTCGGCGCCGGCGTCGACGGTGACGAGCTGGATCTTGTCGGCGCCCTTGATGGCTTCCTTGTTGAGCACCTTTGCCACCACGACGTCACCGAGGCCCTCGCCGACGTGTTCGATCGCCTCGACCACCAGGCCGAGGTCGTCGAGCGCAGCGCGCACCGCCCCGACGTCGTCGGGGAAGGGGGCGAAGTCACGGAGCCAGCTGAGTGGGGCGCGCACGAGGTAGGAGGCGTCTTTCCGTTGGTCGGTGTGGTCGGATCAGAACTGCGAGAGGAACCGGATGTCGTTCTCCACGAAGGAGCGCATGTCGGGCACCTCGTGGCGCATCTGGGCCAGGCGGTCGATGCCGAAGCCGAAGGCGAACCCGGACCACTCTGCCGGGTCGATCCCGACCGCAATGAACACCGCCGGGTCGACCATGCCGCAGCCACCGAGCTCGATCCACCCGGTGTGCGAGCAGGTGCGGCAGCCCTCGCCGAGGCAGATGGTGCACGTGATCTCGTACTCGGCCGACGGCTCGGTGAAGGGGAAGTACGCCGGCCGCAGGCGCGACTGCATGCCCGGACCGAAGTAGGCCTCGGTGAAGAGCTGGATCGTGCCGGCGAGGTCGCCGAAGGTAATGCCGCGGTCGACGACGAGGCCCTCGATCTGGTTGAAGACGGGCAGGTGCCGGGCGTCGGGCGTGTCGAGCCGGTAGCACTTGCCCGGCATCACGGCATGGATCGGCAGCGTCCCGTCGCGCACCGCCTCCTCCATGAGATGGATCTGCACCGGCGAGGTGTGCGTGCGCAACAGCACCGTCTCGGGCTCTCCGACCTCGAGGTACATGGTGTCGTACATGTCGCGGGCGGGATGCGACGGCGGAATGTTGAGCGCCTCGAAGTTGTACCAATCCGACTCCGCCTCGGGCCCCTCGGCCACGGTGAAGCCCATGCCCACGAAGAGATCCTCGAGCTCGGCCCGTGCCTGGCTCACCAGGTGCAGGTGGCCGCGGGCGGGCGGCGACAGCACCGACGACGGGATGACTTCGGTCAGGTCGAGGCGGTCGGCGCGCAGGGCCTCGCCCCGTTCGGCCTCCGCCAGCTCGGCCCGGCGGGCGGCGGCCTGTTCCTCGAGACGGGCCCGCACCTCGTTGAGCCGGCGCCCGGCGTCCTTGCGCTCTTCGGGGCTGAGCGACCCGAGCGACCGGTGGGCGCGGCTCAGCACCGAGCGCTTGCCCAGCAGCTCGCTCTCGACCTCGGCCAAGGCATCGGTCGACGCCGCGCCCGCGATGGCCCGCTCGCCGTCGCCGGCGATGCCCTCGATGTCGAGATCCACGTTGTCGGTCACCATGTCGATTCGTCCCCGCCCCCGTTCCCCGAAATGCTACGCGCCCCGGGACGACCGCCCCGGCGCTGGCGGAACGCCTCGAACGCGACGACGGCACTGGCCACGCCCACGTTGAGCGACTCCGCCCGCCCCGCCATCGGGATGGCGACGGCGCCATGGAGCTCGCTGGCGAGTGCCGGGTCGAGCCCGGACGACTCGTTGCCGTAGAACACCGCTGTGGGGAGGGACCAATCGAGCCCGGCGTAGTCGTCGCCGTCGCGCACGACGGTCGCCAGGGTGCGGAAGCCCGCGGCGGCCAGGTCCGCGGCCAGCGAGGCGGGGTCGTCGCGCACGCAGAAGGGCACGTGGAACAGCGAGCCCGCCGACGATCGCACCGTCTTGGGGTTGTACGGATCGACCGATTCGCCGGCAAACACGACCGCCCGGGCGCCCGACGCGTCGGCGGCGCGCAGGACGGTCCCGGCGTTGCCCGGATCTCGCACGTCGACCAGCACGATCACCAGTGCACCGGGGCCGGCGGGCGCGGTGGCCGACGCCGCGTCATCGAGCATGGGGACGACGGCGAGCACAGGCTGTGGCGTCACCGTGTCGGCGACGCGTTCGAGGACCCCCGCGGCAAGAGGGAACACCCGGGCCCCGGCGGTCGCGGCCCGGCGGCAGACGTCCTGGGTGGCCGGATCGCCGTCGCCGGCGGGCGCGACGTAGAGGGACTCCACACGCGCGCCTGCCTCGAGGGCACAGCGGAGCAGCTCGGCTCCCTCGGTGACGAAGGCGCGCTCGCTCCAACGCGCCGAACGCTTCTGCAGCAGGCCGCGCAGCCGGCGGACCCGCCGGTGCGTGAAGGCCAGCCGCTGGGTCAGGAAGCCACCTCGGCCACGGGCGCGTTCGTCAGCGCATCTTGCGCCGCGCTGACGAGTGCGGCAAAGGCTTCGGGCTCGCTCACGGCGAGGTCGGCCAGCACCTTGCGGTCGACCTCCACGCCCGCCAGGTGCAGGCCGTTGATGAGGCGGCTGTAGCTGATGCCGTTCAGGCGGGCGCCGGCGTTGATGCGCTGGATCCAGAGCTTGCGAAAGTCGCCCTTGCGCGCCCGACGGTCGCGGTACGCGTACTGCATCGAGTGCATGAGCTGCTCGTTGGCGGCCCGGTAGGAACGGCTCTTGTTTCCGTAGTACCCCTTCGCCTGCTCGAGGACGGCGCGGTGGTGCTTGCGGCCGTGGACGGACCGCTTCACTCTGGCCATGGGGGTGCTCCTCTCTTGGAGATGTGGTGGTCGGTGGGCTGGGCGCCGACGCGTGTATTGCGGCTGGGGGCGCTGGTTCTGGTTCGGTGGTGTGGTGGGCGCGAACGCTCAGATGCCGAGCATCCGGCGCACTGCCTTCTCGTCCGCCTTCGCGATGTCGCCCTCGCGCCCGAGGCGGCGGACGCGCACGCTCGACTTCTTCTCGAGCAGGTGCGAGCGGAAGGCCTTGCGGCGGCGCAGGCGCCCGCTGCCGGTCACCTTGATCCGCTTGGCGGCCCCTCGGTCCGTCTTCATCTTCGGCATGGCGTCATCCCTCTTCGGTCGATGCCGCGACTTCGCTGGCTGCACTCGCATCCCCGACCGGGGCAGCGCTGCCGTTCGCCTGTGCGGCGGCGGGCTTCTCGGCCGCCGGAGTGGGCGACTTGTCGGAGCGCTGCTGGTTCGAGGCCCTCGACTGGGCGGCCTGACGGGCCCGCTTGTCGGGGGCGAGCACCATGATCATGTTGCGGTTGTCGAGCTTGGGCTCGGCTTCGACCTTGGCGATGCCCTCCATCTGCTCGGCGATGCGGTCCAAAATCCGCTTCCCGTGCTCGGGGTGGTACACCTCGCGGCCTCGGAACATGATCGTGATCTTGACCTTGTGCCCTTCACCCAGGAACTTGGCCACCTGCCGGGTCTTGGTGTCGAAGTCGCCCGGGCCGATCTTCGGCCGGTACTTCATCTCCTTGATCCCGACGTGGACCGTCTTGCGCCTGCTCTCCTTGGCCCGCTGGGCCTCGTCGAACTTGAACTTGCCGAAGTCCATGATGCGACAGACGGGTGGGTTGGCCATGGGGGCCACCTCGACGAGATCGAGGTCGAGTTCCTTGGCGATCGCTAGGGCCTCGGGCAAGGGCTTGATGCCGAGTTGCGCACCATCGGGGTCCACGAGCCGGACTTCGCGGGCACGGATTCGGTCGTTGATCCGGTGCTCAGTTGTGGTTTCAGCGACGATGCGGCATCTCACCTCTCACTCGGGCCCGCGGTCCTTCCGTGGGCCAAATGGTGGAGCGGAGCCGACCCGCGGGCCATACCCGCGCCGGAGACGATCGACCTGGCGCACGGGCGCTCACCGAGACGGTGAGGTGGTGGCCAGGTGGAGGCCCCGCAAAAGCAGGCCCCGCTTCCATGTAGTCAAGATGCATACAGTACCAGCATGAGCAGCATCTGGACACCGTCGGGTGAGCATTTCCCCGAGAAAGAGGAGGGCGGAGCCTCCGGACCGCCTCCGTCCGGCCCGGGCGACACCGAAGCCACGGAACCGTCACCGGAGGAGGCGGAGGCCGCCGTCGAGGCCATGCGGGCCCAGTTGGCCAACACGCCCGCCGAGATCGTGGTGGCCAATCACTGCTACGGCCTCTTCGAGCTGGCCGCCATCTATCTGTCGCAGACCCCGCCCATGCTGTTCCAGGCCCGCCTTCCCATCGACGCGCTCGGGTACATCCTCGACGGCTTGCAGGGTCGCCTGGGCGAGGCCGAACCGGCGCTCCACGAGTCGCTCTCCCAACTCCGCATCGCCTTCGTGCGCCTCGAAGAGGCCGAGCGCAGCGATGCCGAGAACTCGGCCAACAAGGGAAACGGCGGGCCCGCCTAGCCGTCAGGCCGTCGGGCCGTCCGCGCCGGCTCGGTGGCGGCGGCCAGCCCCCGCACGCACTCGCCGATGAAGGAGCCCAGCTGGCGGCGGTAGAGCCAGCCCAGTCCGGGCCCCTTGGCCGTGAACGTCGAGCGCCAGTTGATGGTGGTGCCGCCCCCGGGGCGAGGGCTGAGCGTGACCACGGCCTTGTAGTCGCGCAGAGCGAGACCCGCCTCGAGCACGTACGCGAACGACTCGCCGGGGCGCCGCTCCACCACCCGTTCGCGGCTCTTGTGCCGCCCCGTGGTGAAGAGGCGGATCGCGCCCAGGCCTTCGGGACTCCCGTCCCCGGGCTCGAGAAGCTCGAACGAGCCGATGGGCGACCAGTGCGGCCACGTCGTCCCGTCGGCCAGGAGCTCGTAGACCGCTGCCGGGTCGCCCGACGTGGTCGCCGTCTTGTCGATCACCTGCCGTGCCATGCGTGCCTCCTTCCCCGTCGCCTCGGAATGTACCATTTGGTACATGACCCGGACAACGCCGAAGTCCCGTCTCCTCGACGCGGTGATCGCGCACTTCGCCGCCGACGGGCTGGCCGACCAGAGCCTGCGCCGCATTGCCGAGGCGGTCGGGACGAGCCACCGCATGCTCCTCTACCACTTCGGGTCCAAGGACGGCCTGCTGCTGGCGGTCGTCCGGGAGGTCGAAGCGCGCACGCAGGCGCAACTCGCCGCCGCCTCGGCAACAACCGGCGATCGGACCGACGAACTGATTCGCCGGATGTGGGCCTACGTCGCCGACCCCGCGCTGGGTGACTTCGAGCGGTTGTTCTTCGCGCTCTACGGCCGGGCGCTCCAAGGCGACGAGGCGACGCGGCCCCTCGTGAAGGACGAGATCGAGCGCTGGCTCGCAGTGCAGGCTTCGCTCGCGCGCCGGGCCGGCGTCCCCGAGGAACTGGCGCGGCCCCACGCGCGCCTCGGCCTCGCCGTCACGCGCGGGCTGTTGCTCGACCTCCTGGCGACGGGTGATCGCGCCGGCGTCGACGCCGCTCTCGACGCGTTCGCCCGCGGCTATGGAGAACGCTTCTGGGAGCGGGCCAACCCGACGCACGCCGACCCGACTCGATCCGTCTGAACCGACAGGTCGTCCGCAGCGCACCTTCGCGACGCCGCGGCCGGGCGGGCGTTTACGAGGGCCCGACGCCCTCGCCCGGCGGCACGACAACTTGCGGGCTTGCGGGCCCGGTGCCGCTGCCGGGGCCGCCGTTCACTTGATCGGGTTGGGGGCTCCCGGCTCCCGGGCCGCCCGGTCCGCTGCCGGAGTTGCCAGGATTCCCTGTGTTGACCGGGCCGCCGGGGCCTGCACCTCCGCTGCCGCTGCCGCTCGAACCTCCTTGTCCGCTCGAGCCCCCACCCGAGTTCCCGGTGCCAGGTCCGCCGCCGGTGTTGCCGGTGTTGCCGCCGTTGCCTGCGGTGCCGCCGGTGCCGGTGCCGGTGTTGCCGGCGGGGTTCGTGGTGGTGGTCGTGGTGGTGCCGCTGGTGCCGGTGGTGCCGGTGGTGCCGGAGTTGGCAGAGTTGCGATCGGCCGCGATCTTGGAAGCGGAGCCGCTCGACGGCCCGGTCACCGACGGTGAGGGCGTCGACGACCCGGCGGCACCCGTGGCGGTCATGCCGCGATCGAGAATTTGGAGCAACGACGACCCGGGGGCAAGGCCGCCCGATCCCGAGAGGGTTCCCTTTGCGAAGGCGCCGGCCGGGAGGTTCAGGATCGTCGACCCCTGCGGTCCGGAACCCGCACTGCTCGTGGTGCCAGCCGGACTCGACTGGTTCGCCACCAGAGCCACGATGCGCGGGACGTGGGGCACGCGGGCGAAGCCAAGGACGGCCAAGATCGCGCCGGCAATCAGGGCACCGCTGGCGACATTGATCGCGGCCGTCCACTTCCGACGCCGGCGCCGCCGCAGCGCGGTCGTCGTCATCGCCAGGCGCGTCCGGCCCGAGGCCGCGAGGGGTCGCCCGATGCCTCCCGGAGGCCTCCCGCTGCAGCCACTGTCACGCCGGGTCGCACGCCCATTCACCCTTGGTCCCGTGGCGCCAATTTAGTGCGACGGCCGGCGCCCCAACCGCCGTAGCGCTCAGCACCCGGTCCCATCCGGGGGAAGCCCGATCGTGCGGGCAATTCTCCGGCTCGGCAGCGCCATTTGACGTCGCCACGTGCGCCTCGACACCGCCCTCGGCCGCTAGCGGCCGGCGAGCGTTGCGATGGCCCGGGCCTCGCACCGGCCGCGGTGGCCAGGGGCCAGCGTGAAGCTGACCGGGGTGCCGACGTCGATCCGGCGGCTGCCGTCCGCGATCGCCGTGGCGTGAAAGTCGTAGGCCGCTCCGGTCTCGTCCTCCACGGTGCCGAGGCCACGGGCGGGGTCGAACGAGGCGACCCGCCCGAGATGCGGCCCGGCGGTCGGCGCGGGGCCGGCCACGTCAGTGGACGATCTTGGACAGCGGGAGCTCCAAGATGTCCGTGGCACCCTGGTCGCGCAGCGCCGGGATGAGCACGTTGATCTCCGACTTGGGCGCCACCGTCTCGAGCGCGAACGCACCGCCGCCGGAGAGCTCCGAGATGGTCGGGGCGCGCATGGAGGGCAGGACGGCGAGCACCGCATCGAGGTTCTCGGCCGAGACGTTCAGCTTGACGAGCACCTTGCCTCGGGCCTCGAGCGTGCCCTGGAGGAGCGTGAGGATCTGCTCCATGGCGTGACGCTTGTCCGGATCGGCCGCTGCCTTGGGATTCGCGATGAGCTCGGTGTGCGACACGAGCAGCGTCTCGATCACCCTGAGGCCGGCGGCGCGCAGCGCGCTCCCGGTCTCGGTCATGTCGACGACGGCGTCGGCGATGTCGGGCACCTTGGCCTCGGTGGCGCCGTAGGAGAGCGCGATGTCCGCATCGATGCCGTGGGCGCTCAGCGCGCGGCGGGTCAGCTCGGGGTATTCCGTGCTCACGCGCAGGCGGCCCGGGCGATCGGCCGCCGTCGCGGCGAGCTCGGCGAGCGAGGTGGCCGGCGAGTCCGCGCCGACCGCGAGCACGACGCGGGCCGGGTTCGACGTGTTCTTCGAGTACGAGAGCTCGCCGAGCGAGACCACCTCGCTCCCCCGCTCCTCGATGCAGTCGCGCCCGGTGATGCCGAGGTCGAACAGGCCATCGGCCACGTAGACGGGAATCTCCTGGGGCCGCAGGATGCGCACCTCGTCGATGCGGGGGTCGTCGATGCTGGCGCGGTAGGCCACGTCCGAGGTGCGGTTCACGGCCAGGTCGGCGTCCTCGAACAGCTGCATCGTGGCGCGTTCGAGCGAGCCCTTGGGCAGGACGAGGCGGAGCATGGGGCTAGATCTTCGCAGACCGGCGACGGCCCTTGGGGCAAGCTGTCCCGGTGCCGCCTCCCTACGACGCCCTGAACTTCCTGAATTTGTTGGGGATCGAGCTGTCTCCGGTCGAGCCCGACCGCTATCCGATCGCCCGCTTGAGCGTCACGCACGATCTCATTGCCGGCACCGGCTTCCTGTGGGCGCCCGTCGTCATCACGCTTGCCGATGCCCTCTGCGCGTTCGGGGTCAACCACCACTGGCCCGAGGGGGCCAAGGGGTTCACGACCGTCGACTGCTCGGCCAACTTCATTGCGAGCGCACGGGAAGGCGACCTCGTGATGGCCACCGCGTCGCCGCTGCACACCGGCCGCACCACGCAGGTGTGGGACGCCCGCGTGACGAACGAGACCTCGGAGCGGTTAATGGCGTCGTACCGCTGCACGCAGCTGATCCTGTACTGACGGGCCGCACGAGGTTCGCCGGCGCTCGATCGGCGCAGGCCCTGGTGACCTCAGTTGGCCGAGGGCACCGCACGCAACGGCGCCTCGAGGACGGCCGCAGCATCGTCGGACTCAGTCGCGGTCGCGTCAATCGAACAAGGCCCGCCCCGAAGGAGGCGCTTGCGCCATCTCTCGGAGTCGAAGCTTGCTGGAGCGGTCGTGCGCACGAACTCTGCAACGACGTGCGCAAAGCGATCGGGGTCCACGTGGTGGGGAAAATGGCCCGCTTCGTCGAAGATCTCAAGACGGCTCCCCGGAATGGCCGCGTGGGCCAAGCGGCCGTGGCCGAGCGGGATGATCGCGTCGTGGCGGCCCCATACGATGAGCGTCGGAACACCCTCGGCGAGGTAGGCACGGTCCAGCATCGTGATCACCTGGCCGCGCCAGTCGACACCTGAACGGAGCGTGCGCAGGATGGCCCGGCGTGCCTCCGTGTCGGGGAGCGCGTCGAAGACGGCCAGGATTTCCTCGGCGTCGCGTCCCAGTGCCGTGTCGAAGATGTGCAGGAGCAGCGCACCCAGCCGGCTCACGGCCCGCACGGGCGGCAGGCCCAGCATCGGCATCAACGCTTCCACGCCCGGGACTGCCGCCACGCGGAGCAACGGGCTTACCGTTCTCCCGACACCGCCGCTCCCTACCAACACCAGACGTTCGCAGCGTTCGGGGAACTGGTACGCGAACTGCGCAGCGACACCTCCACCCAGCGAATGCCCGACCACAGTGACCTGATCAACGTCGAGCACCGAGAGGAGGTCACGCATTCCATTCGCGAAGCCGGCGATCGTGTAGTCGGCGCGCGGCTTCTCCGAGCGCCCGTGGCCGAGCAGGTCCGGCGCGATCACCGTGTGGGAACGGGCGAGCTGCTCGTACACGGGGCGCCAGGTGTCCGAGCTGTCCCCGATCCCGTGGACGAGGAGGAGCGCCGGACCGTCGCCGGCCTTGACGTAGGCCCGGCGATACCCGTGCACCGTGGCGTAGTGCACGCCGAATGGGCCCTCCCTCCGCATCCCGGGCCGAAAGCGAAGGCCGGCCGGGTCCACCGCGCCAGTCGTCGCCTCGGGCCGCGCACCCTCCGAGACCGGTTTGCTGCCGGGCTCCATCTCACGCATGGGTGACCCCTCGTCGCACGCCTGTTCCGAATGGCGGGCGGTCGCCCGCGTCCGTCACGGTACGAAGCCGACGTGTCGGCCCCGTGTCACCGCTGTGAACACTCGATGAACGGCGACGGCAGTCGCAGTCGGCCGACGGGCCGCCTCAGGAGAGGGGTCCGCTGCGCAGCAGCCGTACCATCTCGATGCCGGTGCGGGCCGCCTCGCGACCCTTATTGGACTCGTCGGGTTCCGAGCGTTCGAGCGCCTGGTCGAGGGTGTCGGTCGTGAGGACGCCGAAGATCACGGGTGTGCCCGTCTCGAGCTGCACGCGCTGGATCCCCGACGCGCACTCCCCCGCCACGAAGTCGTAGTGGCCAGTGTCGCCGCGGATGACGGCGCCGAGGCACAACACCGCGTCGACCTTGCCCGCGAGGGCGAAGCCGCGGGCCACCAGCGGCAGCTCGAAGGCGCCCGGGGCCCACGCGACTGTGATGTCGCGACGGTCCGTTCCCGCGTCGGAGAGCGCGTCCAGCGCGCCGT
>DASZMN010000109.1:0-34876 GCA_035551835.1 Acidimicrobiales bacterium
CCTCTCCGACGCCGGCCTGGCCCGGCAGAAGTGGCCTGAGGAGTTGCGCGTGGTCGACGAGCTGCCGCGGACGCCCTCGGGCAAGATCCAGAAATTCGTGCTGCGGGTCCGGCTGCGCGCGGGCGGCTGAGCCAGCAGAGACCCCCGACTCAGTCTTCGCAGCCGAGTCCGCCTTGGCCCGAAACCCGACCGGCGCCTCCCCCGTCCTGCAGCCCCAATTGAACTGACGAACGGACGAACGGACGGACGGACGAACGGACGAACGGACGGACGAACGGACGAACGGGCGAACGAACGAGACGTCGCCTCAGCTTGGCGGCACGGTCCAGAGCGCCAGGTCGTTGCTGCGGGCGATGCCGATCCGTGCGTGGCCCCACCCGCCGAACCCGCTGAGCTCGGTGCTGCCGGCGTAGGTCAGCAAGTCCTCTCCGCCTGGCCCGACGCAGAGGAACCCTGAGTTGGCGTGCTCGTACGAGACGCTCGAGATCCCCGTGCCGCTGTTGAACGCCTCGTTCGGCACGATCAGTTGGGTCCGGGCGGTCCAATGGAGCCACGTCGTCGGGTCGGACGGATCACCGGCGCCCAGCGTGAAGACGAACGGCTGGTCCAACGTGTTCGATGTGGCCACGAGATGCCAGGCACCGTCGATCGTCAGGAACTCGTAGTTCTCGACGGTGTCGTTGTAGAGAGCGATGTCGGGCTGGCCGATCAGCCGGAACGGCTTCGACAGCGAGGGTGCCCAGGCGATCTCGAAGTGCTGCATGGTGGTCCCAGCCTTGAAGCCGAGGATGACGCCGTTGCCCGTGAAGGCGAGCGCCCCGTCGATCATGCGGCCGGCCAGTCCGTGCGCCAGTGGAGATGGAGGCGACCACGAGGCCAACGAGGCCGAAGAGGCGGTCCGATATTCGAGCCCGTTGGGCGTTTGATAGGTCACGACGAAGTGCCCCGCCGGGTCACGCACGATGTCGGGTGATGCGGCGTCGGCGGCGATGACCTTCGGGTCCGACCAGTGGCGCAGATCCTGGCTCTGCGCCTCGGCGACGTCGAAGCGGACATGCGGCGCCGACCGCGTCGCCGTCATCTCGCTGAAGAGCATGTGCCAGGAGCCGCCCGACCACTGCAGCGCCTGATCCTTCACGCCGTGAGCGGCATACGACAGGATCGGATTGCGTAGTGCGGTCCAGTCCACGTCCGGAGGCGGCTTGCCCACGATGCAGTCGTGGTCCTGCCCGGGTGGCACCACTGCGCCTGATGCGCCGGCGCCCACCGCCCCCTCCGTTCGTACCGCGCCGTCTCCGGACGAGGCTGCCGCGCCAACCGCGCCCGCCGCGCCCGCCGCGTCATCCAACCGAGGTCCAACGCCGCCGCCCACCCCGAACGCACCAACGATCACGATCACATTCACGAACACCACGGCATTCACGATCACGAGCACCCGATGCCGTCGCACGCCTTCAACGTACCGTCCGCGCTCGCCGATCTCCGGATCGCTTGCCGCCACTTCGCCGCCGCCGTCGTCGTACCTTCTCTACAGGCCTGTCATCTTTACAGGCCTGTCATCTTTACAGGCCTGTCATCTTTAAAGGCCTGTCATCTCTACAGGCCTGTCCGGTGGCGGGGCAGCACGGCTCCCATTGCCTCACGGCAGCGGCGGAATGAGAGAGGCAAAGATGCGAACGACGTCGCTTCGGAGAGTTCGGACCGGACCGTGCTGCGCCCGACGCCCAACCCGCTCGGCACCAAGGAGCCTTCGAGCTGAGCGCGATCTCATGCTCGTCGCCCTCCGATTGCCTGGCCCTCCGTCCGACCTACAACTCGGGGATCGCCGGGGTGTGGAACGGCTCCACCTGGACCGTGACCTCGGTGCCGTTGCCGGGAGGTCCAGGCGATACCGACCTCGTGGCGTCTCGTGCTTCACGACGAACTGCCTTGCCGTCGGCTTTGAGATTGAGGAGATCATCGGGACGAGCAGTGTTTCGTTCGCGACGACCGCTGCGTCGTGGAACGGGCCGAGCTGCTGGAACGGCTCGACCTGGACGGTGATGAACACGAACAAGTTGGGGTCGACGAATCTGAACTCCGGTCTACGCCTCAAGGCGGTGTCGTGCCCCTCCCCGACGATCTGTGTCGTCGTCGGGTCCAGGCAGGGGTTCAACGGGCAGCAAGTCGAGATCGCCTCTTGGGGCGTCGTCCCCGAGCGATCCCAGCCCGTAGGCGCAACCAAATCCCCGAACTGCAACCAAAAGAAGGCGCGCCAAAGCGGCGCGCCTGCTCCTTTCATCCTTTTCACCGCCCTCTTGCCCGCCTCTTCGAATCGATTCGTCTCCACCCGGAGCGCCGCAACAAATCCGGCTCGACCCGCCCCCGGCGGCGGCACCAGGACCGCCGGCCTACTCCCGCTGCGGCGGCGGCCGCTGGTTGCGCAACCGATTGTGGAATCCGCACAGAAGCCGCCCGTTTTCCTGGATCGTCCGGCCGCTCCGGGCCCACGGCAAGATGTGGTCGGCCTGGCACCGCCACCCCGGCACGTCGCAGTAGGCGTGCACGCACTCGCGATCGCGCAACTCGATCGCCCGCCGGGTGCCACCGGTGAAGAGACGCCGCGTGGGGGAGACCTCGACCCGGCCCGACGGCTCCATCACGGCGCGCTCGAGGTCGGCGACCGAGAGCCAGGGCACCAGCTCGCCGGGTGACACGACGATGCCCTCCGCCAGCTCACAGACCCGGCCCGAAAGCGTCGGCCAGTCGACCAGGACGCTGAAGAGCGGGGCCGGGGGACGGCGCACGCCGTCGGGCTGAACGATGGACGAGCGGGCCGCCATTTCCACCAATGCGTCGGCCCGGCGCTGCGCCGGCGTGCGCCACAGGTCGTCGGGCGTCGGGTTGCCGCCCCGTTCGGCCCGCGCCCTCGCCCAGTCGGCCCTGAAGAACTCGTCCTCGATGCGGCCGAGCTCGCCGGCCACGATCGATCCCGAGATCGGGTCCAGGGTCATCGAACCGAGGTACATCCCGTTGATGCTCGCCTCGAGATACACGTCACGCCGCGCCCGCCGTTCCTCCGCCGCCTCTTCGCTTCCGTCCGGGTCGGCCAGCTGGTCCCAGTAGGCCACGGCCTTGGCGAACTGCTCGAAGCGCAGCCGCTTGGCCTGCTTGACGAGCAGCGCCTCGTCACGGGCGAGCGCCTCTTCGGAACCGGGCCGGCGGACGGCCACCACGGCGTCGAGATGCGCCGCATTGATCTCACCCTCCGCGAACGCCTCGGCCACCACCGGGAGGTGGCGCAGCTGCCGGCCGCGTCGCACCACGCGCCGCGCCGCCGCTCTCGGGAGTCGGCAGCGCCGGGCCAGCCACGCCGTCGCCGTCCTGGCCCCGTCGGCCGCCCAGTCGCCCGACGCGTCGTACGCGCCGGCCGCCGTCGAGACGACGGACTCGAGACGCGAGTGCTGGCGTATCAGTGCGGTCATCGAGTCGGCGTCGCAGTGCGCATCGACACCTTCGGCGAGCAAATCGTCGATCGCCGCAGCCAATTCCTCGATACCCATCGAACGCATCTCCCACATCGAACCATTCCGTTGTGACATTGAACGGTCCCGAGAACCGCCCGAAACCCGCCCGGAGAGCGGGTCCGAACCCGGCTCAAATCAATGTCGACCGTCCCACCGCGTCGCCCGACCGTTCTCCCGCAGAGAACAGCAGAGAACAGCAGAGAACAGCAGACACGTCGAAAGGAGCGACCGTGATGGCCATCTGTACGTTCTGCGGCAACGACATGATCCACGGGACCACATGCTCGGAGGAGCTCCTGCGGATCAGTGGCGTCGACTACGAGCCGATCCGATGGGGTGAGGAGAAGGGCTACCGCTTCGGCCAGTTGACGGAGCGCTGCGGCGACTGCAATGTGCCGAGGGGCGCCGTGCACCATCACGGTTGCGACCTCGAGCAGTGTCCGGCATGTGACAGCCAGGCGATTTCATGTGGGTGCATGGACGACTGCGCGCCGGCTCGGCCGATCGACACGACCGCCAACACGGCCTGACCATTTTGGGAAGGCGAACGGGCTCCGACCGCCGGACCGAGGCGCGGCGTCCTCACCTCGGTGGGCACCGCCACGGAGGCGACGCGGTCAGGCGACGGCGCGCCCCTCGAGCACCGCCTTCATGAGGCGCACCTCCTTCTCGATCTGTCCGAGCGCCCCCGCCGCCGCGGCCGTCAGTGTTCGTTCGTCCACGCCGTCGGGCAGCAGGAGCCAGAGCGTGAGCGTGGCTTCGCAGTGGATGTCATCGAGCGGTCGGATCACGAACTCTTCGTAGGCCGCGCTGGCGCCGGCCATGCCCGCCGTCACGAGCGTGGGCTTCTCGGCGTCGATGATCCAGAGCTCGACCGGGTGGCTGATGCCCGGCTGTCGCGCATCGGCGAGGCCGAAGGCGTAGCGCGCGCCCGGGCCCAGCGCGCCGCCCACGCCGCCGCCGCTGTCGCCGTCGCGCACGCGCTCGACGCCACTCACATCGGGGTTGTACTCGGGCAGGTTGGAGAAGTCGAGGCGGTAACGCCACACGGTCTCTGCCGGCACCGCGAACGACGCGGAGGCGACGGCCGTCGGTGCGAAATCGGGTCGGGCGGTAGTCACGGCGTCAGTGTGGGGCGCGCCACGAAGCCGCGCAAATGACGGCGTCCGTAGGTGAGGCAGTCGACGAACGGCCCGAACCCGTAACCGGCCCTGACCCCCTGATGAGGGGGTCAGGCCAGACAGGCTTTAGGTCGGCGGCCGGAGGATCTCGGCGGCCTCCCGGGCCCGCCGCAGCGACAGCGCGACCAGATCCCCGCTCTCCTCGGAGATCGCGCCGGACGCATGCTGCACGAAGATCCCCACCACCATGGCGCTCAGCATGCGGGAGATCGGTCCGGGGCCGTCGGGCTCGGCGAGGTCGGGGCGGTGCTTCACGATCCAGTCCTCGATCGAAGTCTGGAACGACCTGTAGAGGTCGAGGCCGACGGTCCGGGCGGTCGTCTCGGCCCGGATGGCCTCGCCAACCATGAGCCGCACGAAGTCCTCGACCTCGAACATGGAGACGAGGATGTCGGCCAGGAGCTGCGCCAGCGGCGAATCGATGTTCTCGTACTCCCGGGGGTCGGGGCGCGGGGTGTGCACGGGCAAGAACCCGTGCTCCACCAGCACCTCTTCGAGCAGGTCGCGCTTCGAGGGGAAGTAGTGGTACAGCGAGGCGACATTCAGCCCGGCGGCGGACGCCAGGTCGCGCATGCTCGTCCCGTCGACCCCGCGCTGGGCCATCAGCGTGAGCGCGATCTGCAGGATCCGCCGCCGGGTCGCCGAACCCTCGCCGGGCGTGGCGCCCCGGGACCCAACCGACGTGGTCGTCGCGGCCGCCGCGGCCTCGCTCGTATGGGAATCAATTGTCATGTTCATCTCATTCTCCGCTCACTGCTCACTGCCCCTGAGAGCCGGGAATTCCGGCGGCGGCAGTCGAAATGCCGTGCAAGAAGGAGCGGTCGCGCCCCACCCCCAGAGCTCGACTCCCCAACGGTCGTTTGCTATAACTTGCTATAAATATGACACGGGTGTCAGAGACTCACCCGAGGCGATGACACCCAAACGTAGGGGGTCAGGGAGCGAGATGCCAGCAATTCAGTCGGCGGCCGATTCCGATGCCGCACCTTTTGACCCATACGAGCTGAAAGACGTGGTCGGCGGGACGATCCGCGACCCCTATCCGATGCTCCATGAGCTGCGCCGGCAGTCGCCCGTGCACACCGGTGCGATCGACCTGGGCGACGGCTCGGACCTCGACGTGCACGACCCCTCCAAGCCGCCACCGGTCACCGTCTTCGGCTTCGACGAGGTCGTCCAGGTGCTGCGCGACAACAAGACGTACTCGTCGGTCGTCTACGAGGACGTGATGGGCATCGTCATGGGTCGCACCATCTTGCAGATGGATGAGCCCGAGCACCGCAAGGTCCGCGACCTCGTCGCCTCGAGCTTCCGCACCAAGGTGCTCGAGCGTTGGGAAGAGAAGCTCGTCGCCGTCGTGGTCAACGAGCTCGTCGACTCCTTCATCGAGCGGGGCCGCTCGGACCTGGTTCGCGACGTCACGTTCAACTTTCCCGTGCAGGTCATCGCGCGCATCCTCGGGTTGCCGCGGGCGGACTACCCCGTCTTCCAGCGCTGGGCGCTCGAGCTGACGAGCGTCGCCGCCAACTGGCAGCGCGGCGTGGCAGCGTCCGAAGCGCTGCGCGCCTACTTCGCCGATGTGATGGAGGAGCGCCGCGCCAAGCCGGGCGACGACCTCATCAGCGATCTTGTGCGCGCCGAGGTCGACGGCGAGCACCTTGACGACGAGGAGATCTTCTCGTTCCTGCGGCTGCTGCTGCCCGCGGGCGTCGAGACGACGTACCGGGCCTCGGGCAGCCTGCTCTTCGCCCTCCTCAACGACCGCCCGCAGTTCGACGCGCTCTACGGTGACCGCGACCTCTTCCCGCAGGCGTTTGAAGAGGTCGTGCGGTGGGAGCCTCCGGTCACTGTCATCTTGCGGCGGGCAACCGAGGACACCGCGCTGGCCGGCGTCGCCATCGAGGGGGGCGCCGACGTGGCGTTGATGATCGGCGCCGCCAACCGCGACGAGCGCAAGTACACGGACCCCGACCGCTACGACATGTTCCGGAGCCAGCGCCAGCACGTCGGCTTCGGCTTCGGCGTGCACGTGTGCCTGGGCATGCACCTGGCCCGGATGGAGTCGCGGATCGCCATCAACACGCTCTTGGACCGCCTCGGGCCGATGACGCTCGACCCCGAGGCGGTGCCGCCCCACATCGAGGGTTTGGCCTTCCGGTCGCCGCTGTCGCTCCCGGTCGTGTTCGAGGCGCCATGACGCTATTGCGGGCCAGGCGGGACGAGGCCCCTACGGACACAAGGTAGGTTCGGCTCTGTATGAACGAAGGCGAATCTTTGGAGGTCCGGGTCGACTGGGACCTCTGCATGGGATCGGGCAACTGCATGTTCTGGGCCCCCGACACGTTCGACCTCAGCGAGGATGGTCATGCCGTGGTCACCGATCCCACCGCCAGCCCCGAAGAGAAGATCCGCATCGCAGCACAGGGATGCCCGGTCGGCGCCATCTCGCTGTGGCGTAACGGAACGAAGCTGCAACTCGAGGACGACGCCTGATGCCGATCGCCGTGATCGAAGAACACGAGTCCCTGCGCCGTACGGCACAGCGGTGGCTCGAGACGCACTGCCCGCCCACCGAGCCGCGCGCGCTGGCCGAGGCGGTGGCAACGCCGTCGTCGGTGCCGGTCTCGGCGGAGCTGCCGCCGGTGTGGGAGAAGATGGCGGCCCAGGGCTGGCTCGGCCTGCATCTGCCCGAGGACGAGGGCGGGCAGGGGTTCACGCTGGCCGAGGTGGCCGTCGTGGTCGAGGAGCTGGGCGCCGCCCTCTTCCCGGGGCCGCTGCTGCCCACCCTGCTGGTGTCCGCTGCGCTCGCCCGGCACACCGACGACTCCATCCGCCGGCGGCTGCTGCCCGGCCTGGCGGACGGCTCGGTCACCGCTGCCGTGGCGCTGGGCGCGCCGGTGAATACGGAGCGGGCGGCTGACGGGACGATCGTCTGGCGCGGCGAGGTGCGCCCGGTCCTGGGTTTGCCGGCGGCCGACCTCGTGTTGCTACCGCTCGGGTCGTCGGACGCCTGGTGCCTGCTCGACCGCTCGGCCCAAGGCGGCGCCCTCGTCGCCCAGGCGCTCCCGGCGCTCGATCCCACCCGGTTGGTCGGTGCCCTGGAATTCGCCGGCGGCGAGCTCCGGGTCCCGGCCGCCGAGCAGATCCTGATCCCCGACGAGACCGTGCGCAGCCTCGCGCTGGTGCTGAGCGCCGCCGAGAGCGCGGGCCTGGCGCGTTGGTGTCTCGACACGGCCTCCGACTATGCCAAGGTGCGCGTCCAGTTCGGACGGCCCATCGGGCAGTTCCAGGCGGTGAAGCACGCGCTGGCCGACATGCTCGTCGCCGTCGAACAGTGTGCGGCCGTGGCGTGGGACGCCGCAGCGGCCTGGAGCGAGCCCGCCGAGGCCGATGACTCCCCGGCCGACGGTGACGATGCGGCCGGCCGCCACCTCAGCGCACGGATAGCCGGAGCGATCGCCCTCCCCGCCGCGGCGCACTGTGCCAAGCAGTGCATCCAGATACTCGGTGGCATCGGGTTCACCTGGGAGCACGATGCGCACCTCTACCTCAAGCGGGCGATGTCCAACCTGCAATTCGTGGCCAAAGGTGACGTGGGCGCCCTCGAGGTCGGCGTCGCCGACCGCGCCATCGATGGCGCCCGGCGGGACCTGGCGGCCGACCTGCCCGAGGAGGCCGAGTCGCTCCGGGCCACCATCCGGGGCGTCGTGGCGGAGGTCGCGGCCGTCGGCACGGTCGATCCCTCCGGTCTGACCCAACGCGCCGCGCTCGCCGAGGCGGGCTTGATCATGCCGCACTGGCCGTCGCCCTGGGGCCGGGGCGCCTCGCCTCTCGAGCAGCTCGTCATGGACGAGGAGATGACGGCCGCCGGCCTCGCGCGCCCGCACCTCGCGGTCGGGGCGTGGGCCCTCCCGACGATCATCGCCTACGGCACCGAGGAGCAGCAGGAGCGCTGGGTGCGGCCCACCCTGCTCGGGCGGCTCAGCTGGTGCCAGCTCTTCAGCGAGCCGGGGGCCGGCTCGGACCTCGCGGCGCTGAGCACGAGGGCCCAGCGCGTCGAGGGTGGCTACGTGCTGAACGGGCAGAAGGTGTGGACGTCGCTGGCGAAGACGGCGGACTTCGGCATCTGCCTCGCGCGCAGCGACCCCGGCGCCACGAAGCACGCCGGCATCACCTACTTCATCGTCGACATGCACACCGAGGGCATCGACATCCGGCCGCTGCGCGAGCTCACCGGCGCCGCCATGTTCAACGAGGTCTTCTTCGACGACGTCTTCGTGCCGGACGACTGCGTGATCGGCACGCCGGGCGACGGATGGCGTATCGGCCGTACCACGCTGGCCAACGAGCGGGTCTCCATGTCCTCGGGCGCGTCCTTCGGCAACGGCGTCGAGTCGTTGATCCGGACGATGGCCCGACGAGCCGCCCGCGGCGACGCGAGGCCCGCCAGCCTGGAGGAGCGACTCGGCCACCTCATCGCCGAGGCGCAGTCGGTCGCACTGCTCGGCCATCGCTCCACCCTGCGGACCCTGTCGGGGGTCGACCCCGGAAGCGGGTCCAGCGTGCGCAAGCTCCTCGGAGTCGAGCACGAACAACGTGTGCAGGAAATGGGCATGGCCCTCTACGGCGCAGACGGCGCGGTGCTCGACGGAAAGGCGCAACGCTGGGAGGAAGGGTTCCTTTCGACGCGTTGTCTCACCATCGCCGGCGGGACCAGCGAGGTGCAGCGCAACGTGATCGCGGAGCGCATCCTCGGCCAACCGCGCGACCCCGAACCCGGCAGCTGAACGAGTCACGAGGTCTGACGCTCGGACGCGCCCGCTCGCTGGCTCACTGGCTCACTGGCTCGCTCGCCGTCTGACGCCCGTGTCATAGTTGGCCATGCGTCTCGCCGCTGACCAGTCGCTCGTCGAATTCCGGCGCGAGTTCGAGGGATGGCTGGACGACCACCTTCCCGGACCCGAGCTCATGGCGTCCGAACACCGCAACTCCTCGGCGCACCTGCCCGGCTGGGCCCGACAGTTCCAACGCGAGATGTTCGAGGCGGGCTACCTGGTCCCAGGGTGGCCAACCGAGCTCGGAGGACGCAACGCGACGCCCCAGGAGCAGATGGTCTATTTCGAGGTCATCGCCGAACGGCAGGTACCCCGGTCCCTCAACCCGCAGGGCCTCTCCATCTGCGCCGCCTCCATCGTCGAGTTCGGCACCGACGAGCAAAAGGAGCGCTTCGTCCTTCCGACCCTCAAGGGCGACCTCACGTGGTGCCTCGGCATGAGCGAGCCGAACGCGGGGAGCGACCTGGCGTCGTTGACGACGAAGGCCGAACACCGCGACGGCTACTTCGTGGTCAACGGCCAGAAGGTATGGACGTCGGGCGCGCACGACGCCGACTACTGCCTGTGTTACGTGCGTACCGACCCCGAGGCGGCCAAGCATCGCGGTATCAGCGTGCTCATGATCGACATGCGCACCCCCGGCATCAGCTGCCGGTCGCTCCCTGAGCTCACCGATCCGCACCACGCCGACTTCAACGAGGTGTTCTTCACCGACGTGGAGGTGCCGGAGGACAACCTTCTCGGCGAGCTCGACCACGGGTGGGCCATCAGTCAGGGATCGCTGCGCCACGAGCGGGGGATGCTCTGGATCATGAACGTGGCGAAGATGGAGCGCACGATGCGCGGCCTGCAGCGCGTCGCACGGCGGCCAGACGGTCGCGGGGGCACGCTGGGCGATGACCCGCGCCTCGCCGAAGCCATTGGTCGCTTGGCAACAGACACCGCCGCCATTCGCTGCCTTGGGTACCGCGGCTTTGCCAAGTCCGTCCGGGGCGAGATGCCGCCCGAGCACATGGTGCTGAAGTTGTTTTCGAGCGAAGCCGAGCAGCGCGCCTGCGAGCTGGCGCGCGATGCCCTGGGGATCGACGGCCTCGACCTGGACGGCGCCGGGCCGAACCGATTCACCGAGTGGGACGTGGCGAACTTCGACGCCGTGCCCGTCGACGTCATGGGCGGCTTCTACGACGGCGCCTGGGCCGATCAGTACCTGCGGTCGTTCTCCGGCACGATCGCCGGTGGGACCTCGGAGATCCAGCGCAACATCATCGCCGAGCGCGTGCTCGGCATGCCGCGCGGTTGAGCCGGAATCTCACACGCTGATCGAGGCGTAGCGGCGCCCTCAGGTCTCTTCGCGCGCCGCCGCACTCGCCACTCTTCATTTCTGTTCCGTCCGTTCCGTCCGCTCCGTCGGTTCCGCGACGACGCCTTGCGGTTCCCGCGCCGTTGCGGTCCGGGTGCAGCCTCGGGGCGGAGCGGGTCTGGTGCGCCGACACAGCCGATGCGCCCGCAGTCGATTGCACAACAACACAACGCAGTGCGTTGCGCACCGTGAACTCGACGGAACAGCAGGCGCGCTCGAGGTTCTTTCCAACCAGTTCGACGCAGACAACTGCATCACACTTTTAGTCAAAAGGTCCCATATCTTTCACGCTGCGCCATCCCGATACTCATCCCACGGAAGAGGAATTTCGAGGGGAGAGCGCAGTGTTTGGTCGTGTCCGCCATCGCATTACGGCATTGTTGATGCCGATCGGAGTCGTGGTCGCCGGCTCGTTGGCGGGCTTCACTGCACCTCCGGCCGGTGCCGCCGGTATCCTGCCGCCCGCCAACCCGCCAGGCAACATCGCGCCGAGCAGTGGCGACTGGCTGTCGTCGATCGACTCGGCTCGCGCCCAAGAAGGCGTAGGCCCGATGAACATCGCGGCGTCGCAACTGATCAGCCTTCCGATCGACGAGCAAATGATGACCGTCGTCAACGAGGAGCGAATTGACCGCGGTCTCCCGCCCATCAACTACGTCACGTCACAGCTCGACGCGTACGCGCAGGCCGGCGCCAATTCGGGAAGCGACCCATCCTTCCCGTCGGCGGTGACCGGAGGGGCGCCCATCAGCTACGGCGGCTCGGTGTGGGCGGGCGGACTCACGTCCAACGTGCTCGAGGCCGACTACTACTGGATGTACGACGACGGGTGGAGTGGGTCAACCACGACCAACGCCGCCTGCGGCCTTCTTTCGCTTTCTGACTGCTGGGGACACCGGGACATCATCCTGCACCAGTACCCCAACTGCCCGACCGGTCCGCCCGTGCTGTCGATGGGTGCGGCGTACTCGGCGAGCGGCTACGGCGGTGGCTCGTTGACGGCGATCTTCGTGAGCTCGTGTGCACCGCCGAGTGACGTCATGTGGAACTGGGGTCAGGTGGCGACGCAGGTGCAGACATCGAGCGCCGTCATCGGCGTCGCCCCGTTGCCCAACGGAGCGGGGTACTGGGAGGCCGAGGCGAACGGCACGGTGGCCGCCTTCGGATCGGCGCGGAGCCTGGGCTCGGTGAGTGGGCTCAACGCTCCCATCGTGGGCATCGCAGCCACGCCCAGCGGCGGCGGCTACTGGTTGGTCGGCTCCGACGGCGGGATCTTCAGCTTCGGCGACGCCGCCTTCTACGGTTCGACCGGCGCCCTGCGGCTCAACCGGCCCATCGTGGGCATGACCTCGACGCCCAGCGGCCACGGCTACTGGCTCGTCGCCTCCGACGGGGGCATCTTCAGCTACGGGGACGCGCCCTTCTACGGGTCCATGGGCGGCCAGCCGCTGAACCGGCCCATCGTGGGCATCGCGGACGACCCGGCCACCGACGGCTACTGGGAGGTGGCCACCGACGGCGGGATCTTCAGCTTCAACGCACCGTTCTTGGGCAGCACCGGGAACATCAACCTCAACAGGCCGATCGTGGGCATGGAGGCCGCGCCGAGCGGTGCGGGCTATCGCTTCGTCGCCTCCGACGGTGGCATCTTCTCCTACGGTGCGGCCCCCTTCGACGGGTCCACCGGCAACCTGAGCCTGGCCGCCCCCGTGGTGGGCATGGCGGCCGACAACGTCACCAACGGGTACTGGCTGGCCGCCGCCGACGGGGGGATCTTCTCCTTCGGCGGGGCCTCGTTCCTCGGCCGGCTGGTCAGCCTGCTTTAGTCCTCGAGTCAGACCACGCCGCGGGCGTGGAGGTCGTCCAGCTCCGCCTCACTCAGGCCGACGAGGCCACACCAGACCTCCGCGTTGTGCTCACCCAAGCGGGGCGCGCCGACGGGCGGGGTCCCGGGGTTCTTGGTCAGCCGCGGGAAGGGCGCCTGCTGGCGCACGGTTCCGATGACGTGGTCCTCCACGGGCACCAGGTCGCCGCGGGCCGCCATGTGCGGGTCGGCGAAGATGTCCGCGGCGCTGTAGGCAGTCCCGACCGGCACGTCGTGCTCGACACAGCGCGCCGTGATCTCGTCGGCGGCGAGGCTGGACGTCCATGCGGCGACGATCCCGTTGATTTCGTCACCGTGCGCCGCCCGCTCGGCGAGCGTGGCGAAACGAGGGTCGGTCAAGAGATCGGCCCGGTCCATGGCTGCGCACAGGCGCGAGAAGTTCGCGTCCGAGCCGGCGACGATGCAGACAAAGGACCCGTCGGCACTCGGATAGTTGTCGAGCGGCGCCGAATGCGAGAGGCGGTTGCCCTCGCGCTGGCGGACGATGCCCAGGCGGTCGTATCCGGCGAGCGTCCATTCCAGGACGCGCAGGATGGCCCCGTACAGGGGCGCGTCGATGACCTCGCCGGTGCCCGCGCCCGTGCCCGTGCCCGTGCCCGCGCCCGCGCCCGTCCGGCCGGAGCCATCCACGCTGGCGTCGCGGCCGTAGAGCGCAGCCACCGCGGCGAAGGCGGCGAACGTGCCCGTGAGGTAGTCCGAGATGGTGACGCCGGGTCGCACGGGTGGCCGGTCGGGATCGCCCGTGAGATGCAGCAGCCCGCCGAACGCGATGCCGAGCCGGTCGAGCCCGGGTCGGGGTGCGTAGGGGCCCGATTGCCCGAAGACGCTGATGCGCACGTAGACGAGGTCCTCGGGCAGATCGTCGGGCCCGAGGCCCCAGCGCTCCATCGTGCCGGGCCGGAAGTTCTCGCAGAGCACGTCGGCCGAGGCCACGAGGCGCTTGAAGAGCTCCTTGCCCTCGGGGTGACGAAGGTCGCAGGTGACGCCGCGCCGGCCTCTGCCCTCGACCGACCACGACAGCGAATAGTCGGGGCCGTCTTCCACGGGGACGAAGGGTCCCATGGTGCGCATGAAGTCACCTTCGCCCGGCAGCTCGACCTTGATCACGTCGGCGCCGAGCTCGCCGAGCAGACCGGCGCAGAACGGCGCGGAGATCCGGGTGCCGACGTCGATCACCCGGATGCCATGCAGCGGGCCCCCGGCGCGGTCGCTCATGAGGAGGATTGGGGCTGGCCCTGGTCTCGCTCCGCGAAGACCTCCTTCATGGACCCCTTGGCCTTGCGCGCGGCGAGCGCGTTGAGCGCGGTGGCGGAGTTGTGCACCCAGTGGTGGGCCATGAAGTGGTATTTGAGCGCGTCGCGCTTGCCCATCAGGTTGGCGGTCTGGTTGATCGTGTCCTTGACCGTCTGCGCCGTGACGGGTGGTACCAGGGCCACCCGGTCCGCCAGCTCGCGCGCCTTGGCCTCCAGCTCGGCCCGTGGGACAACACGGTTTACCAGCCCGAGGCGCCACGCCTCCTGGGCGTCGATGGTGTCGCCGGTGAAGAGGAACTCCTTCGCCTTGCGGATCCCGAGCTCCCAGGGCTCGACGAGCAGCTCGACCCCGGCGCCGGTGAGGCGGAGCACCGGGTTCGAAAACACGGCGTCGTCGGCCGCCACGATGAGGTCGCACATGGCGGCCAGCATCAGCCCGGCCGCGACGCAGCTGCCCTGCACCGCGGCGATCGTGGGTTTGCGGAAGTCGTGAATGCGCAGGCAACGGTCGAAGTACATCGTCTTCTCGTGCTGGAACTTGCCCTCCGGTGTCTCCCGCATGGCCACCCACGGATCCGTGCCGTCGTCGGCCACCAGTGCCTTGAGGTCGTGTCCCGAGGAGAAGTGCTTCCCCGCCCCGGCCAAGATCACCACGCGCACGGCGTCGTCCGCGTCAGCCAGGTCGAACGCGGCGTCGATCTCGTCGATCATGGCGGAGTCCTGGGCGTTGGCGACGTCGGGTCGCTCCATCGTGATCGTGGCCACGGCGCCATCGGTCTCGTAGCGGATCTTCTCGAAGCTCGGTGCCATGTGAGTCATCCTCCTGCCGCCATCCTGTCGCGTTGTGTCATCTGTACGGTGACCGGGTCAACCCCGGGGGAGCCCGAGGACCCGTTCGCCCACGAGCGTCCGCTGGATCTCGTTCGTGCCCGCAAAGATCGACGATGCCTGGTAATACAGCCATGAGCGCTGCCAGGCCCCGTCGGCCGGGTTGCCCGGTGCCCCTTCCCACAGCGGCGAGGCCTCGCCCAGCACGTCGAGCGCGGTCTGGTGCAGGCGCTTGGACATCTCGCTCCAGTACAGCTTGAGAGCGCTGCCCTCGGGCCCCGGTGCCTCACCCTTCGACAGCCGGGTGAGGGAGCGCCAGTTGTGCAGTTGGAACAGCCGGACCTCGGTCGCGGCCTGGGCCAGTTCCTGACGCAGGCGCCAGTCGTCGAAGCTCCCGTTCTCCTCCGCCAACCGGAGCAGCTCCTCGATGAGCTGCGTGTGGATCACCAGCTGGCGTGGGTTGATCCCGCGCTCGTGGGCCAGCGTCGATCCCGCGACGGACCATCCCTCGCCCTCGGGACCGACCCGCCGGTCGACGGGGACGAAGACGTCGTCCAGTTCGACCTCGTTGAACTCTGCCTCGCCGGTCGACTGCACCAGCGGATGGACGCCGACGCCTTCGGCGTGCATGTCCACGATCAACGCGGTGATGCCCTGCTGGCGCTTGGGCGCGTCCGGGTCACTCCGGGTCAGGCAGATTCCCCAGTCGGCGAACTGCGCGTAGGAGGTCCAGACCTTCCGTCCGGTCACGCGATAGCCGCCGTCGACTGGCACCGCGCGCGTCGTGAGCGACGCCAGGTCGCTGCCGGCGTCCGGCTCGCTGAAGAGCTGACACCACATCTCACCGGCCGAGAGGATCTCGGGCAGGAAGCGCGTCTTTTGCTCCTCGGTGCCGTGGGCGAGCAGCGTCGGGCCGACCAGGTTGATGCCGATGCGACCGACCAACTCGGGCGCCCTCGCCCGGGCCAGCTCCTCTATCACCACGTAGTTCTCCAGGGCGCCGAGGCCGCGTCCGCCGTACTCCTCGGGCCATGTCACGCCCACCCAGCCCGCTTTGGCCAGATCGGCCTGCCAGCGGCGTCCGAACGCGACGGTCTCGGCTAGGTCGCTGAAGCGCGGGGGCAGGCCGACGCCGTAGGGCCACGGGAGGTGTTCCTTGAGCCAGCCCCGGAAGGCGTCGCGCAGCACCTCCTGTTCGGCGGTGGAGCGGAGATCCATCCGCCGCAGCATGGCACAGCCGCCTTCTGGGCTGACACCTGTGTCAGTGATGACCGTAGACTGCGCCGCCGTGGACTTCGACCTCTCGGCCGACCAACAGGCTTTGCGCGAGGCGGCGGCGACGTTGCTCGAGGGCAAGGCCGGGCACGACGCGCTGCGCGCACGAGTGGGGACCGGCGCCGTCGTCGGCACCCTGCCGGGCGCGGGCGCGGGCGCGGGCGCGGGCGCGGGGGAGAGCCCGGGCTCCGGCGAGGTTTCTGCGGCATCCGCGACGGACGCTCCGCGCGGCTTCGACTCCAGGGTCTGGGACGCCATGTCCGAGCAGGGGTGGCTCGCCCTCGAGCTGCCCGAGGACGAGGGCGGGCTCGGATTGGGCCTGGTGGAGGTCGCAGTGCTCTGTGAGGAGCTGGGCCGGCGCCTGGTCGCCGCCCCGTACCTCTCCTCCGTGGTGGCGCTCGGCGCGTTGAGCGGGCCCGACGCTCGTGCCGACGCCGGGACCAAGGAGTGGCGCGAGGCGCTCGGCCAGGGTTCGGCGGTCGGGTGCACGGTCGTCGCCCCCACCGGACGCATCGCGGTGACGGACGCCGGGGCCGAGCGCGAGGTGCGCCTCGACGGCGTGGCGCCACCGACGCTCTACGCGGCGTCGGCGGATGTGGCCGTCGTCGTCACGAACGACGCCGTGTATGCGGTGGACCTGCGCACGGCCGGGAACCCGGAGCCCGTGGCTGCGATGGACCGCACCCGCGAGCTGGGTGTTCTGGCTTTCGAGGGGACCCCGGCGCGCCGGGTCGGGGGCGCCGGGGCCGCCGCGCTGGCCCTTGACCGCGCTGCGACTCTCGCCTCGGCGGAGATGCTCGGGGCGGCCGACGAAGTGCTCGCCATGTCGGTCGGCTACGCCAAGGACCGGGTCCAGTTCGGCAAGCCGATCGGCTCTTTCCAGGCGGTGAAGCACATGCTCGCCGACGCGCTCGTCGACGTGGAGGGGATGCGCTCGACGGTGTATTACGCGGCGTGGTGTGCGGGCGCCGACGATCCCGATCGCTCCCTGGCGGCGAGCATGGCCAAGGCCTGGTGCTCTGACGCGTCCCGACGCGTGATGGGAACCGGGCTGCAGGTGCACGGCGGCATCGGCTTCACCTGGGAGCACGACATGCACCTGTACGTGAAGCGCGCCCAGCTGGACCAGGTCAGCTTCGGCGACGCATCTCTGCATCGCGATCGCATCGCGGGCATCCTGCGCACGCGGTTGGATTCAGGCCAAGCCCTTTCCTGACACCTCGCGAGGTCGCGAGGTCGCGAGGTCGCGAGTCGCGGGTCAGGGCGAGAGCTTGCGGACCTGGACCCCGCCGATCCGGATGAAGACGATGGTCTGGCCTTCGACCCCGTGGGACGCCGTCTGTCCGGAGCCCAAGGTCTGGGGGGGCACCACGATCCGCTCGCGGGCTGCGACGAGATACCCGGAGCGGATGACGACGGTCTCGTCCACGCTGCCGCGCGCGGTCACTACCTGCGGCTCGCAGGTGGTCCCGCCCGTGCGCGGCACACGGGCCGTGTAGTCGGCCACGCTCTCGGTCCGCGTGTACGTGTCCCTCTGGACGTTCCACGCCGTCGGGCCTGCGACCATCGCCGTGAAGACGCTCAGATTGCAGGCGATCGCCGACGCAGGCACGATCGACGGGGCATTCGACTTCGTGCCGACCGGGTAGACCACGAGGCGATTCGGAGGGAGGTAGTCGAGGAGACGGGTCTGCGACAAGGTGCCGGCCTTCGGCCCGGAGGACAGCGTGGTGACGAGGTCCATCAAGAAGGACGTGGATCCCGTGGGCGAGCCGTAGGTCTTGGCCGATGCGTTCTGCACCGTGATCGTCGTGGCGTTCGGAGCCGCCGCCGCACCGACGACGGCAAAGACGGCGGCTCCCACGGCCAGGACGGCGAGCAGCGCCAACGGGATGAGATTGCGGCGAGGCATTCGTCCAACGCTAGTTCCGTGTCGCGGGGTGTCGGGGTAGCCCCGGGCGGCGGGCGAAAGGAGCGTCAGCTATTCGCGGCGCCACCGCCACCGCCACCGCCACCCGCCGCCTGACGCCGCAGCGCCGCCCGGTCCGCCTTGCCCGAGCCGAGGAGCGGCAATCGCTCGAGCCGCACAACTTTTTCCGGCGTCTTGAAGGTGGCGATGCCGCGGCTGGAGAACCAGCGCCGGCACTCCTCGAGTCCGAAGGGCGCGGCGGACTCGACGAAGGCGGCCACCCGCTCGCCCATGAGCGGGTCGGGATAGCCCACGGCGACGGCGTGACGGACGTCGGGATGGGCCTCGAGCGCCGCCTCCACCTCAGAGGCCGAGATGTTCTCGCCGCCCCGGATGATCACGTCCTTGAGCCGACCCACGATGCGCAGCCAGCCGTCGGCGTCGACCGTGGCGAGGTCGCCGGTCTTGAACCACCCGCCGCGCGCGATGACCGCGGCGGTCTGGCTGGGCTCGGCGTAGCCGGCGAACATCTCGGGCCCGCGCACCCACAGCTCGCCGGCCGACCCCCGGCGCAGCGGCACGCCCGTCTCGGGGTGCGAGACCCGAAGCTCGACGTCGCCGACCGCGCGCCCATCGGTGTCGCGGGCGGTCTCGACGGGATCGTCGTTCGTGCTCGTGGTGACGGTGGGCGCCTCGGTGGAGCCGTACGTGCGCTTGACGCGGCAGTCGAAGACGTGCGCCGTGTCCTCGACGAACGCCGGGGTCACCGACGCGCCACCACTCGAGATGAGGCGGACCGACGACACGTCCACCCCCTGGCCCGACGAACCCGCGAGCGCACCGGCCATGGCGATGAAGAAGGTCGGCGGACCGGCCATGAACGAGATCCGCTCGCGTCCGACGAGCGCCAGCGCCAGTTCCGGGTCGAAACGTCGCATCAAGGTTGCCCGCATGCCCGCCGCGCCCGGGACGAGCACGCCGTTGAGCATCCCGGCGATGTGCGCCATGGGTGCGGGCATCAGCACCGCGTCGCCGGGGCCGAGGCCGTGCACCCGTGCCATCAACGACGCCTTCCAGCTCAACCCACGGTGGGTGTGCAGCACCGCCTTGGGGACGCCGGTCGAGCCGGAGGTGAAGAGGACGAGGGCGACGTCGGATGGCTGCGCTGTCCCGGACGCGGCCGCGGGCACCGGTGCACCACCTACAGCGTCTGCCAGCGCTGCCGGGTCCGAGATCACCTCTGGCCCGAGCTCGACGACGAGCGCGGGGTCGATCTGCGCGAGGGCCCCCTCGACCTCCGCGGCGCCGAACGAGTGGAGGAGCGGTGCCGCCACGGCCCCGAGGCGCCAGCACGCCCGGGCCAGGACCGCGGCCGCAACGCTGTTGGGCACCTGCCACGCCACGGCCGCACCCTTCGTGGCCCCACGCTCCCTGAGCCCACCGGCGACGGTGGCGACGAGGGCATCGGCCTGTGCGGCCGACAGGCGGGTGTCCCCGTCGACGATCTCGCCGCCGCGCGCCGAGATGAGTGAGTCGAGCGTCGGCACGTCCCACGGGCCGCCCGGCCGGCGGTAGACGCGGGCCGCCCGGGGCACCCAGGTCGGTCGGAGGCGTGCCGTCACGGCAGGGCACGCTACCCGGGTCCCGGTAACGTGACGCCGATGTCAGGCCCGATGTCAGGCCCGATGTCACGCCCACAGACGGGACACGCATGGACCTCGCGCTGAAGAAAGAGGACGAAGAGTTCGCGGCGTCGTTCCGCGAGTGGCTGGCGCGTCACGAGCACCGCCCGCCCGCGTTCGTCGACCTGGCCGAGGAGGTCGCCTGGGGCCGGCAATGGCAGGCGACGCTGGCGGCCGAGCGTTGGGTCGGGGTGCACTGGCCCGAGGCGTACGGCGGCAGGAGCGCGACGCCGGTGCAGGTCGCCCTCTACCAGAGCGAGTACGCCCGCTCGCAGGCCCCCCAGCCGGTGAACCGCGTCGGCATCAACCTGGTCGGCCCGACCCTCCTGGCCCACGGCAGCGAGGACCAACGGCTGCGCTACCTTCCGCCGATCCTCTCCGCCGAGGAGATCTGGTGCCAGCTCTTCAGCGAGCCTGACGCCGGCAGCGATCTGGCCTCGCTGTCCACACGGGCGACCCCGGTCGACGGCGGCTACGTCGTCACGGGACGCAAGGTCTGGACGTCCTACGCGCAGTTCGCCACGTGGGGGCTCTGCCTGGCGCGCACCGAGCCCGACGCGGCTCGGCCACAGCAGGGCATCACGGCCCTCATCGTCGACATGTCCGACCCCGGGGTCGACGTGCGCCCGTTGGTGCAGATGACGGGTGACGCCGAGTTCAACGAGGTGTTCCTGACCGACGTCTTCGTCCCGGCCGAGCACCTGATCGGCTCCGAGGGCCATGGCTGGACCGTGGCCGGGTCGACGCTCGCGCACGAGCGGGGGACCAACTTCCCCTTCAAGGAACAGGTGGTGCACGAGACGTACCTGGCGCGGCTCTACGACGAGGCGCGCCGGAACGGCTCGCTGGACGATCCCTTGGTCGCCGACGCCCTCGCCCGCGCCTACGTCGAACTGGGCGTGCTGCGCCTGCACAATCTCAGGACGCTGACCCGGCTCGGGCGCGGCGAGGAGCCCGGGCCCGAATCGAGCTGGATCAAGCTGACATGGACCTCCATGACGCAGGGCATGGCGGAGGCCGCGCTCCTCGTCACCGGCCGGGATCCTGCGTCGTCGGCGTCCGGGCCGTGGGCGCGTCAATGGCTCTGGAGCAAGGCGGCCGGAATCGCCGGCGGGACGACCCAGGTGCAGCGCGACATCATCGCCGGACGAATCCTGGGCCTGCCGCGCTGAGCCACGAAGGAGCGGGGGACCGGCTCAGGGTGAAGCCCGCTTGGCCGCCGTGCGGCGACGATGCCGGACAAACCAGAACATCACGATCGTGCCCGAGACGATGGCCGGCGTGAAGAACACGGCGAGACGGCCCCACTGGGCGTAGGCCCGTTCGCCCTTCTCCACGACCTGCTTCCGGCTCTCCTCGTTGGGGTGTCCGCGTCGTGGGCGGGCTTCCCGGGCATCGGGGCGGCCGCGCTGTGTCAGGCGACGAGCCCGAATGCGCCGCCCGGTACTTCGAGATCCTCTCGCCGTCCACACCGATTCCGAATAGAAGCTCGTGAACAATGGCCGCGAATTGGCGATCGTCATGGCAGCCAGGGATCCCCACGGCGGGCCCGTCACGCCCAGGAGCGGGCGCCGACACCTGCGCCGCGACATAACCTTGCGCATGCGCGAAGCGGACCTGTGGGCCCGTCGTGCCGCCGAGAACCTCGCCGCGGCAAAGCTCGATCTCGCCGCCGCGCACCCCGACCACGAGCCCGACCGGTCGAGGGTGCTCGAGACCCTGCTCTCGTGCCAGGCCGACATCCTGGTGTACCGGCCGCACGAGCAGCACTACGCGGTCGGCTTCGGGGCGTGGGCGGACTCGCGGCACGTCGCGGTGGTGGTGCCGGGAGTGGGCGACGGCACCAACCTGTGCTCGGACTGGATCCCCGGGGCGCGCCATCTCTTCGAAGCGGCCGAATCGACCACCGTGGTCCTGTGGAAGGGGTACGACAACCCGGCCGACCTGCTGGCCGCCGCAGCCGGGTCCATCGAGTGCACCGACGTGGTGGTCAACGCCGCCATGGATCTGACCGAGTTCGTGGCGTCGCTGCCGATCGGGCCCGAGCACTCGGTCACGATCGTCGCCCACAGCTTCGGCTCGGTCGTGACCGGCGCCGCCCTGGCCGACTGCGGACTGCGGTGCACCGACGTGGTGGTGGCGGGCAGCCCGGGCATGACGGTGGACGACCTCCGCCAGCTGCACATGGAGCAATCACACTTCTTCGCCGAGCAGGCGCCGGGCGACGCCATCGCCGAGCTCGGCATCTTCGGGGCCGCGCCCTCGGCGCCGACCTTCGGTGGCCGCCGGCTGCGGACGAACGGCCCCGATCACCCCGTGGTGCACGCGCACTCGAGTTACTTCGAGCCCGGATCGCAGGCCCTCGAGAACATCGTGGACGTGGTCACCGGCCGTTACGCCGACGTCGTGAGCCACCGCTCGACCGCAGCGGAGACAGCGGGCGCCGCCGTCGCCTGGTGCCTGCGCCTGCCCGTCGTGCCCGTCCGGGCGGCGGGCCGGCACTATCGGGGGCCCGGTTTCCGCGTCCTCGTGAATGCGACGAGGCTTGTCGAGTTCGGGGCCTCGCAGACAGGCAACTTGGTCTGCGACGCGCTCGACGAGACCGGGCGGGCCGCCGCCTGGCTGGCGCACCGGGTGGTGAGTGGGCGGCCGGTCGATCGCGTCCCACCCCTCTGACCAGGGGGACCGACCAGAGGCAGGCCAGAGCTCGACCACTGGCCGACCAGAGGCCGACCACAGCCTGACCACAGCCTGACCAGGGCGATCGGGCCGACCGTGACCTCGTCCTGACCCTGACAACAGTGTCAGCAATCGGGGGACGGCCACGCTACGTTGCTACCAATGCGCGTCTGGCTGAGCGACCAGGAGTACGCGACCTTGCAGGCGGCGTGCGGACAGATGATGCCCTCGGGGACGGGTGGGCCCGGCGCCGACGAGGCCGGCGTCGCCGATTACATCGACAGCCTCCTCGGCGCCTTCACGTTCGACCCGCCGCGCATCTGGGCGGGGGGGCCGAGCTCGGGACGCCACGGTGGGGCGGCGAGGTTCGGCGACTTCATCCCGCTGTCGCGGCTCGACGAGCTGGCCTGGCGCATGCGCATCGAGGGATCGCAGGGGGTGCCGGAGCGTGAGTTCAACGGTCCGGTGATCGGCCTGCAGCAGCGGTACCGCGACGGCCTCGCCGCGCTCGGCGCGGACTTCGTCGACGTCGACGGCAAGGAGCAGCGACGACGGCTGCGTGGCGACGACGACTTTCGCGAGATGTTGTGGGAGCACTGCTGCGAGGGCATGTACGGCGCCCCCGAGTACGGCGGCAACCGTGACGGCATCGGGTGGTCGTACATCGGCGTGGAGGGCGATGTGCAGCCTCGGGGCTACAGCGACGCGGAGGTGTCGGAGCCGTGAGCGCCGCAGCCGCAGCTGCCGACGCCGACGCCATCGTCATCGGCTCCGGTCCGGGCGGCGCCACCGTCGCCGAGGTCTTGACGCGCGCCGGCTGGTCGGTCGTGATCATGGAGAAGGGGCGCAACCACCTGCTGGACCCCGAGGACCCGACCCGGCCGGCGGGCGACTACTCAAACGACGAGATCAAGTTCGTCTCGCGCTACTTCCTGGGCCCGGACCCGCTGGTGGAGCCGCGGGCCTTCCGACGCAACGCCGGCGAGGGCGAGCACACGCACGTGGGCGAGGTGAACTCGATCCCGACGACCGTCGGCGGCGGCGGCACGCACGCCGACGGCAAGGTGCCGCGCTTTCGCGAGGAGGATTTCCGGCTCCACTCGATGCTCGGCCCCCAACCCGGCGCGCACGTCGAGGACTGGCCGCTCGACTACGAGGAGCTCGAGCCGTTCTACGCGGAGGTCGAGCGCGCCATCGGGGTGGCCGGCCGCGCCGGCGCCAACCCGTTCGCCGCGTGGCGGTCGGGCCCGTACCCCATGCCGCCCGGGGCGCCGATGTACGGCGCCGTGCTGTCGTCGGCGGCCGCCGAGACGATCGGCCTGCATCCCTACGAGGCGCCGACCGCGGCGAACAGCATCGCCTACGCCGGGCGGCCGGCCTGCAACAACTGCGGGTTCTGCGCGTTCTTCGGATGCCCCATCCACGCCAAGGGCGATCCGGTGGCGTTGCTGACCAAGGCCATGGCGACCGGGCGGGCGCAGCTCATGTCCGAGACCTTCGTGAGCCGGATCCTCACCGACGGGCGCCGCGCCACGGGCGTCGAGTACATCGACGCCGACGGTGCCACCCACACCATGGACGCCGGGGTCGTCGTGGTGGCGGGCGGCGCCATCGAGACGCCGCGCCTGCTGTTGCTCTCCGGCCTGGACCACCCGGCCCTCGGGCGCCACCTGATGGTGCACTTCCAGACGATCGTGGTGGGTCATTTCCCGGGGCTGAGGCTGCACCCGCAGAAGGGCCGCAGCGTCACCCACGTCCACGACGACGCCATGGTGCAGGACGACGCGGCGCGTGCCGCCGCGGCCGAGGCCGGCCTGCCCTGGATCCGCGGCGGCCTGGTCGAGCACAGCGGCGGCGGGTTGCCGATCATGTCGGCGCGTCATTCGCCGTGGGGCCGGGCGCACGCGCAGGCGATGATCGACGGCGACCTGCGCGAGCACATGTGGGCGTTCATCATGCAGGGCGAGGACCTCCCGTACGCGACCAACACGGTCGACCTCAGCCCGTCCATCCGAGACGCCCGCGGCTACCCGGTGGCTCGGGTCACGTACGAGCCCGGTGCGCACGAGATGGCGGCGTCCAAGCACCACGGCACGATCCTCCAGAGCGTGCTCGAGGAGATGGGCGCCCAGTACGTGATCCACACCTCGTCACCGGGCGTCTCGTATCACGGCATCGGCGCGACGCCCGTCCCCGAGAGCCGCCACGTCATCGGCACGGCGCGCATGGGTGACAACCCCGACACCGCGGTGTGCGACCGCTGGGGCCGGGTGCACGCGTTCGACAACGTCATCGTGGCGGACTCCTCGGTCTTCGTCACCGCCAGTGGCTACGGCCCGACGCTCACGCTGGTCGCCCTGGCCGCTCGGGCGGCGCACCACCTGGCGGGCACGAAGCCGACGGGACCGGTCGAGGGCGACTCGGGCGACCCCGCCGACGCCGCCGCCGACTCGACCTCCTGACACCCGCCCCCCGATTGCAACCGGCCCGCGACCCGGTGGGCAACCGCGGCGGAGAAGGCTGACGCCGAAATCAACGGATGCAAAAACCTGCGGACGTCCGAAACCCGGGCCTCCGAGCGGAAGGGAGTCAGCGTGCTCACTGCGGAACGAGTCGACATCATCGGCCTCCTCGAGGGCCTGCCTCCCTTCTCGATGTGCACCACCGAGGCGCTCACCTCGTTCGTGGCCCACGACGCCATGCGCGCCCACTGCGGACCGGGCGAGGTCCTGAGCGGGCTGCAGCAGGATCACAACCTCTACGTCCTGCTCTCGGGCGACGCCGTGCTGCGCGTCAGTCCCGATGTCAGCATCAGCCTGGAGGCCGGCGACTACTTCGGCCAGCAGGCCCACCGTCATCACCGGATGTCCGGCACCGTGGTCGCCGTGACCGACGTCGAGGTGCTCGTCGTCGGCCCGCAGGATCTGGCCCGCCTGGAGCTGGCCTCCTCGGCGTCCCGGCACCCGTCGCGCTTCGAGCCACCGGTCGACCCCTCGTCGCTCGGGGGTCGGCACCGCCGGATGTTCCGGCGCAACTGAGGCGGCGTTCGAGCCGTTTCGCCGCCGCCGATCTTTGGCGACGCCTCGACGTACCGCCGGGGTCGTCCCCGAGGCCGGCGCAAACCTGCTCGGCCCCATCAGTCCGAAAACTTCGTCACACGGCGCGTCGTCGGGCGCGCAGCACGATGTCGTCAACATGGTGTGACGCAGAGGCGGCGCCCGGCGGCCGGGCTCGCTTCTCGTGGACCTCGATGTCCCAGCTCGCCGAACCGGCGAGGGCGTCGGCGAAGTCGTCGACCCGGATGTAGGCATCGGGGTCGAACGGCCGGCCCTGTGCATGGCTGCCGACCGGCGCACGCATCGGCTCGAGGTCGTGGCTCACGACAAGCAGCGTGCCGCCCGGAGCGACCGCAGTCAGGAGGTTGTGCACGCCGCGGCCGTCCGGTGTCCGAGGAATCGATGCGTACTGCGCCGTCACGAGGTCGAAGCCTGCGGTCTCGAAGGGGTCGAGCGCGTTGGCGTCCACCCGCTGGCACAGGACCGACAGGCCACGGCGCTCCGCTTCCGTGTGGACCCGGCTCAGCGCGCGCTGCGAGATGTCACTCGCGGTGACGCGCCAGCCCTGCTCGGCGAGCCACAACGCGTCGGCGCCCTCGCCGGCACCGACGTCGAGGGCGCGGCCGAGGGCGCGGCCGGAGGCGAGGCGGCTGACCTCGTTGACGAGCGTGCCGTTGGGGTTCCCGCTCCAGATCTGGTCGGTCCCGTAACGGTGATCCCAGTCGACCTCGTTGGCGTATGGACGGGCGGCGGCTCGGAGGTCCTCGTCGGCGAGGCTGAAGCTGATCATGGCACCGACCCGGCTGCCGTCGGCGGCGGCCTGCACCACCTGCTGGCTCGGGTCGGTCACGTTGCCGGCCGCGTAGAGGCCGCGCACCGAGGTCGCGCCGGACGGGTCCACCTCCACGACGTCGCCGAGCCCGCTCCGGTGCGGGGTTGGCCGGAGGCCGAGCAAAGCGAACGGCTCGGCGCGCGCCTCGAACCGGGGAGCCACCACGACCGCGTCGGCGTCGATGCCGCGGCCGTCGGCCAGCTCGACCGCCGCCACGTGGCCGTCGGCACCCGAGACGATGCGGGTCACCTCTCGGGACGTGACGTGCACGCCACTCGCCTTGAGCGCATCGAGCACGGAGTCTTCGACGTCGACCTGGCCATGGAGCACCACGGTCAGCTGCGCGGACAGCTGGCGGAACAATCCGGCGGTGTGCAGCCCCATCGGATGGGTGACGATCTGGACGATGCGCCGGTCGCGGACCTCGAAGCCGTGGCAGAACGCGCAGTGGATCACGTCGCGCCCCCAGTGCTTCGCCAGGCCCTCGATGTCGGGGAGCTCGTCCACCACGCCGGTGGCCGCGAGCACCCGGCGAGCGACGACGGAATGGCCGCCGACGAGCTCGAGGCGAAGCCGGTCGCCTTCGGCGCGGGTCACCCGACTGACGAACCCGGCGAGCACCTCACCGCCGTAGCTGCGGGCCTCCTCTCGACCGACGGCGATCAGCTCCGATGGAGCTTGGCCCTCGTGCCCGAGGAAGCTGTGCACGTGGGCGGCCGGGGCATTCCGCGGCTCGCCGGCGTCGACCACGATGACGGACCGCCGCTGGCGCCCGAGCTGGACCGCTGCGGCCAGTCCCGCGGCCGATCCGCCGACGATGGCGACGTCGCAATGCCGCTCGATCGGGTGGGGGGTGTGGTCACTCATGGCATCGAGGATAAGGTGAATCCCTAGAACCGCAAGCCTTATTGCGATATTCGCAAACAGAGCGGAGGACCCGGTGGCCGAACCCAACGAGATCGAAGAGGCGGTGCGGACCCGACTGCGCAGCCTGCGGAACACGTTGGGGCTGTCCCTCGACGAGCTTGGCGCCCGCACCAACCTCAGTCCCTCGACCATCAGCCGGGTCGAAACGGGCAAGCGGACGATCAGCCTCGACATCTTGTTGCCGTTGGCGGCTGCGCTGCAGGTCAACCTCGACGCACTCCTCGACGTCCGCAGCGACGACGACGTCGTCATCCGTCCGACGCCGAGCAGCTCGAACGAGCGCACCTCCTGGGTTCTGAGCCGGCCAACCGGCAACACGATCGCGATCAAAATGCGGCTCGAACCGACCCCCAGGGCACCGAAGCAGCGGGTCCACCCAGGCCACGACTGGTTCTTCGTGCTCGAGGGACGAGTGCGCTTGGCGCTGGGCGAGCGCCAGATCACCGTCGAGACCGGCGAGGCTGCGGAGTTTGCCACCATGACGCCACACGGCTTCGCGGCCCTCGATGGCCCTGCGGAGCTGATCATGATCTTCGACCGCGACGGTCAACGGGCCCACGTGCATCGCGAAACGGGCGGGCCGCGGTGATCCGCCGGAGCGCAAGGATGCTCGCGACATCGAACGCGCTTTGGCTCGCTGTATTCGTGACGATGCGACACCGAGGCAGGGATGAACCGGGATCTTTCGTCCATAGAATTCGGTGGTGGTGCGTGCTCTGGACGTGACCGAGTCAGACGTGAGGCTGGAGGGACTGTTCGGGTCCGAACACGAGGACATCGTCGTCGTACGACGCCCGAGGAGCGGCCTTCGAGCCGTCATCGCTGTCCATTCCACGCTCCTTGGCCCCTCCTTGGGCGGGGCCCGGTTCTATCCCTACGTGGACGAGGCGGCGGCCCTCCACGATGTCCTTCGTCTCTCGAGAGCCATGACCGAGAAGGCGGCTCTGGCCGGACTGGCCCAAGGAGGTGGCAAGGCCGTCATCATCGGGGATCCGATCTACGTGAAGACGCCCGCGCTTCTCCGTGATTTTGCGGCCGCGGTCAACCGCCTCGAGGGGCGCTACATCACCGCAGAGGATGTGGGGACCACGCAGGACGACATGGATCTGATCCGGGAGACCACACCGTTCGTCGCGGGCACGGCCCTGGCGCGCGGCGGGTCAGGAGATCCGAGTGCCGCGACCGCTCTCGGCGTGGTGCTTGCCATGGAAGCCGCGGCCGCGCACCGGTGGGGCGACGGCCTCGAAGGGAAGAGGGTGTGTGTCGTCGGCGCCGGCAAGGTCGGAGGGGAGGTCATTCGGCTTCTCGTGCAACGCCAGGCGCTGGTCGTTGCCGCCGACGTCGATCACCACAAGATGGAGGGAGCCAGACAGAGCGGGGCCGCCCAGGTGGACCCGTCCGATGCCCTCGGTGTGACTGCCGACATCCTGTGCCCGTGCGCATTGGGGCAATTGCTCACCGAGGACGCAGTACCCGGACTTCGGTTCGAGATCATCGTCGGCGCGGCAAACAATCAGCTTGCAAGTGCTCGGGTGGCGGACGCACTCGCCGCGGCCGGCATTCTCTACGTGCCCGACTTCCTGGCCAACGCCGGCGGCATCATCAACATCGCCGAAGAAGCCGGTGGCTATGACCTCGGCCGGGCGTTGCACGCCGTCGGTCGGATCCGCGCCACCACGACCATGGTGCTCGAGCGGGCCGAAGCGCAGTCGACGACGCCACTGGCGGCGGCCGAAGAGCTGGTGGCCGAGCGATTCGCGCGAGCCAGGGGCGGCGCGACGTCCTGATCACAGACCGGGCGTCACGGTGAGCCACTAGGGCAAAAGGCTGAGGCTGACCCCGCCACCCGTCAGCGGCACGCACGGCTTCGGGAAGCGGTCGTAGCTGACGGTGTCGCCGCTCACCGGCGCGCTCGTGCCGGCCGCGGTGGTCACGGTCACGGTGACGGTCCCGGCGCCGGCCGGCGCCGTCGCCAGCAGGTAGTTGCCCGACAGGACGGTGACCGACGCCGCGGGCGCCGCGCCGAAGTCCACCTGGGTGCCGGCGCCGAACCCGCTGCCGCTCACGAGCACCGGCCCGCCGGCCAACCGCAACGAGGTGGGTCCCACCTGATCGACCGCGGGTGCCTCGTCGTCGAGCAACGAGCGATAGGCCCGCTCGAGCCCGGCCGCCGCCAATAACGTCGACGGGATTTGGTTCGGCGGCAGCGTGTTGCACACCAGCTTGCTCGCCTGTTGGCTCACGTCGACCGCCAGGTCGCACGGGTAGAGCGGGCCGAGGCGGGAGAAGTAATTCCCCACGAGGCGGATGTGGCCGACGGTGTGGCAGCCGCCCGAGGCGAACGAGTCGAGCGGTTGGTCGTACACAGCGTTCTGGGACAGCTCGATGTAGCGCGAGCCGGTGTCCGTGTAGAGCGCGAAGTCCGCGTTCGCCCCGCCGTAGGTCACGTTGCCGCTCACCACGAGCTGCCCGGCCCAGCCGGTGGCCTGGCTGCCGTTGGTGTAGATGGCCCCGCCGTCGCCCAGGACCTGCATGTAGTCGTACAGGAGGTTGTCGGAGATCACGTTGCCCGTGTTGACGTTGGGGTCGGCGTTCGGGCTGAAGACGGTGGCGTGCCAGCCGGCCCAGCCCATGCTGATGGCGCTGTAGGGGACGTCGTCGATCTGGTTGTGCACCACCGAGAGGTTCTGGGTGTAGCCGACCCAGATGCCGACCCCGCCGAGCCATTCGATCGCCACGTCGTGGATGTAGTTGTCGGCGATGGTGTCGCCGAGGTCGATCTCGTCGCTGCCGTTACCGGAGCCGCTGCCCGCACCGACGTCCGCCGGCAGCGGGTCGTTCGTGCTGCCCATCAGAATGGCCGAACCCGAGATGTCGCTGAATTGGTTCCCCTGCACCAGGTCGTCCTGGCTGCCGTACTCCGCGTCGAGCCCGCCGCCGCCCAGGTGGGTGAAGGTGTCGCCCGCCACCGTCACGTCGTGGGTGGCGGAGAGGACGACGGCGCCGGGCATGCGGGTCCACGACGCGTACGGGCAGGTGCCCGACGGTTTGACGTACTGGCAGGTGCCCTCGTCCTTGGCGGCGCCGGCGCCAGTGAGGGTCCAGTCGGCCTGCATCTCGGCGAACCCCTCGGATGTATCGGGTTGGGTCCAGGTGGCGTAGGAGAACTGCAGGCCCGAGAGGGTGAGGTTGTGGACGGGGTCGGCCAGCGTGCCCTCGACGGTGACGAGCGACTGCAGCGTCGGCACCGTGACGGTGACCGTCGTCATGTCCTGCCCGACCGCCGGCTCGTAGAAGATCTCGTCGAGCGTTCTGTCAATGGTCCAGTGTCCCGGGCTCAACAGTTCGTACGCGTTCTCGAAGAACGTCGGCTGCGCGGCGCCCGACAGCCCACCGAAGCCACCCTGGGGCCCGTAGACCCATGCGAGCTCCTGCGAGCCGTCGGCCGGGAGGTGCAGGTTGCCCCAGCAGGGCTGCTGCATCGTGATCACGTCGCCGGTCACCGACGCGATCGGGCACGACGTCTGGGTCCAAGCCCCGTCACCGCCCTTGAAGACCGCCGACACGTTGGTGATGTCGCGCCAGCCTGCCAGCACGGGCGACGACGAGATGAAGCCGGTCGTCGTCTGCAAGTAGTACGCCGTGGGCAAGCCCTGGGCCCGTGACACGCGCTGGCCGTCGACGTAGAGCTGCCCGGTGTCGAATCCGCTCGGGATCGGTGCGGCCCAGATGTCCTTCGTGGCGTCGACCTGGTGCCAGCCGGTCACGGTGGCGCCGCCGCTCAGGACCGGATGCGCAGCTGGGGCCGCCTCGTACACCACGTCGTAGCCGTTGGTGCCTGAGTCCTGGGGTCCGAACGACAGCGGGCTCGTCAAGGCATAGGTGCCGTCCTCGAGCAGCACGTCGATGTCGGCGGCCATGTTCCCGTCCACGGCCCGCACCTGGGACTGGGCACCGGCGAGCGAACACGGCTGAGCCTGCGTGCATGCCGTCCCGCCACCGTCGGGTGCAGCGAAGAGCTGCCATGGCGGCGGAGCGGCTGACGCGGTTCCCTCGGTGAGCGAAGGAGCGATCGGCAGCGCAATCACCGCGCCGGCTGCGACGACGACGCACAGCGCGCGCACGGCACGCCGCGCCGCCGCGTTGCACCCGCCTTGTCCCCGCCCTGCTCCCGCCTGAAGCACTACAGGGGGAGTGTACTGCCGGGACGGCGATGGGCCCCCGGCTTCGATCCGACCGGCGGGGCTACCGATTAGCGGATCACTAGCAGATCACTAACGGATCCCTAGCGGATCCCGCGCGTCAACAACATGGTGCCGGCGATCGGCCCGCCCCCGTTGGCCACCGCTGCGACCTCGACCGGACGCCCGCCGGGCCGCACGACCTGGCGCTCGCCACCCTCGCCGCGCAGCTGCACGCACGCCTCGTGAATCAGGCCGAAGCCGTGCAGCCGCCCGCCGGACAGCTGGCCGCCGGCCGTGTTCAACGGCAGCACGCCGTCGCGCGCGATGGCCGCACCGCCCTCGACGAACGGTCCGCTCTCGCCGCGCCCACAGAATCCCAGGGCCTCGATCCAGGTGATCGCCAGGATGGAGAACCCGTCGTAGAGCTGGGCGGTGTCGACGTCGGTGGGCGTCAGCTCGGTGCGCTCCCACATGGAGGCCCCGGCGTCGCGCGCCGCCATCGTCGTGATGTCGTCGAACTGGTCCCAGCTCGGCCGCCCGCGCAGCGCCGTGCCGACGGCGTTGATGTGCACAGCGGGATGGTCGAGGTCGCCGGCGACGTCGCGGTGCGACACGATGACCGCGGTGGCGCCGTCGCACGGCGCGTCACAGTCGAAGAGGCACAGCGGCGTCGTGATCATGCGGGCGGCGAGATAGTCGTCCATGGTCATCGGGTCGCGGTAGATGGCCTTCGGGTTGAGCCCGGCGTTGGCCCGGTTGTTGATGGCGATCGCCCCCAGCTGCTCTCGGGTGAGGCCGAACTCGTGCATGCGGCGCTGCGCCACCATGGCCAGCCAGTTGGCCGCCGAGACGGCGCCGTAGGGGAGCGGCCACTGCATGAAGCCGCCGAAGCGCGGCACGTGACCACCACCACCACCACCACCACCACCAACACCACCACCAATGCCCTGGCGGCCGCCGGTCCCCTGGGCCGTGCCCTCGGTCACGGTGCGGTACACGAGGACGTGGCGCGCCAGGCCGGCCGCCACGGCCAACGAGGCCGAGATGACGGCGCGCATCTGCCCCGCGCCCTCGCCACCCCCGTCGTGCCAGTTCAGCGACAGCCCCATGGCGTCTTGGACCTCGGGCGACGTCGGGCCGGCGAAGCCGCCGGTCCCCGCACCCATGCCGGGGTAGGTCGACAGTCCGTCGATGTCGTCACGCGTCAGGCCGGCGTCCTCGATGGCGCGCAGGCCGGCCTCCACCGTCAGGTCCAGGTCCGAGCGGCCGAGCCGGCGACCGACCTCGGACTGGCCGACGCCCGAGATGATGGCCCGGCGCTCGAGTGGCTCCTCCGTCAGGGCGGGGCTCACGAGGCCCCCTCGGTGATCGGGGTGAAGAGCGGGATCCACACGTCCTCGTTCTGTTCGAAGACGACGCGCACGGGCATGCCGCAGTACACGGCGTCGGGCCCGGCGTCGACGAGGTTCGTCGTCAGTCGCACGTCGGGCTGCTCGTCGATCGAGACCCAGGCGATGATGTACGGGTCGCTGCCGGGGATCCACTGCTGGTAATTCACGGTGAACGTCTCGACATGGCCCCGCCCGCTCACCTCCTCGGGTCCGAGGTCACGTGAGAGGCAACGCGGGCACACGGGGCCGGGCGGATGGATGAAGAACCCGCAGGCGTGGCAACGCAGGAGGCGGAGCACGCCGTCCGCGCCCGACGTCCAGTAGAAGGCGACGTCGTCGTCGAGGCGCGGCAGGAGACGAAAGACAGGACCGTTGGCGACCATGGCGGCATGTTGGCACAGGCCTCGCGCCCGGCGCCCGTTGGGGCATTGGGGAACCACCGCCCGGTGCGGCCCGGAGCCGGCCCGGCGGCCGCCACCGGATCAGCCGGTCAGAACGCCCGCGTCGACCAGGGCCCGCCGCGCCTCGCCGACCCCCTGCACGAGATGGGCGCGGAAGCCGAACTCCACCGCGGACTCGACGTTCACCGCGTTGTCGTCGAGGAACAGGACGCGGTCGGGCTCGGCGGGCAGCCGCGCGGCGACGGCCTCGAAGATGGCACGGTCGGGCTTGACGAGGCCGAGCTCGAACGACAGGAAGCGGAATTCGAAGGCGGCGATCAACGGCAGGGCCCCGAAGTGCGCGTCCCACTGGTACGCGTTCGTGTTGCTGAGACATCCGACGCGCGCCGCGTCAGCCGTTGCGGCCACCAACTCCGATGCGCCCGCCAAGGGTTGGTTCACCCACGCACCGAACGTGGCAAGGAACTCGCCCGCCGAGACCGGGAGATCCCAGTCGGTCACGACGCCGGCAGCGAAGTCCTCTGGACTGCACCGGCCCGCCTCGAGGCGCTGCACCCAGCGGCAGGCCAGCCAGCGAGCCCACAGCTCTTCGTCGGTGTCGATGCCGCTGAGCTGGCGCATCGGCCCGACGCCGCCGACCTCCAACAGCACGCCGCCAAGGTCGAAGAGGACGACGTCGACGGAAGTCTCACTGGTTTGCCCGGCGGCCACCCGCGGACTCTAGCGGCGCGGCCGTCGCCTGGTCGCCGTTAGCACCGCGCTGCGGCCGAGGGTGAGGAGCAGCGCGGTCGCGTCGTCGACGAGTTCGTCGAGGGCCATGTCGAGATGCCCGTCGAGCCAGGTCACCACGAGCTCGGTAAGGCCTCCCGTCAAGATGAGTGAGGCGACCATGCCGATACGGTCGTCGGCCGGGCCGGCCACCCGCCACGCATAGCGCTCGACGAACTGCGCCATGGCGAACATGGCGTCGCGCCGGCGCCGGGCCAGGGCCGCCATGCCGAGGCCTTCGGCGAAGAGGATCCGACCACGGCGCGGGTCGTCCGCCGCGTAACGGACGACGGCGTCGACGACCGCATGGGCTTGGGCCTCTGGCTCAGGGTCTGCGTCGAGCGCGGCCGTCACGGCGCAGCGGAGGCCCTCGTTCGCCACGCGGTCGTAGACGGCGATGTACAGCGCTTCGAGGTGCTCGAAGCTCTCGTAGAAGTACCGGGCGTTCAGCCGGGCTTCGGCGCAGACACCGCGCACGGTGAGCCCGCCGCCCGAGTCCGCTCCGAGCAAGTCGTACGCGGCGTCCACCAGTCGGTCCCTGCGCTCGCTGCGACGCGCGTCGATGGGGACGCCGCGCCAGGAGCGACCGGCACGAGGGTCGTCGTGTTCGTGTTCGGGGTCGGGGCCGGGGCCGGGTGGACCGGGTTGCCGGGGTGGACCGGGTTGCCGGGGCCCGGGTTGCCGGGGACCGGGCGAGGTGCGGGGGGAGGGTGAGGTCATCGCGTTTGATTTGGTAACGCTCGTTACCATAATCTTCCCGGCCACGGGCCAATTGGCACTGCCCGGTCCTGCTGACACGAGGAGTGACGCCATGAAGATCTCGATGACGCTGAACTACGCCGGGGGTCACGAGGAGTCGGCCAAGCAGGCGGCCGCGCTCGAGCAGGTCGGCCTGGACATCGTGTGGGTGGCCGAGGCCTACAG
>DASZMN010000110.1:0-26065 GCA_035551835.1 Acidimicrobiales bacterium
CGACGTCGCCGGGTTCGCCGCCGCGACGTATCACCGCGGCACGGCGTACGTGAACGTGGCCACGTCACTGCTCGCGCAGGTCGACGCCGCCATCGGCGGGAAGACCGGGGTCAACTTGCCCGAAGGCAAGAACCTCGTCGGAGCCTTCTGGCAACCCAACGCCGTCCTCTGTGACACCGAGACGCTGGAGACGCTGCCACCGCGGGAGTGGGCCTGCGGGCGGGGCGAAATCGCCAAATACGCCTTCCTCGGCGACGCCCCGAGGGCCGACCAGCCGGTGGAGGAGCAGGTGGCGCGCTGCGTCGGCATCAAGGCCGCGATGGTGGCCGACGACGAGCGTGAAGGCGGCCGTCGCATGCTCTTGAACTACGGACACACGTTGGGCCATGCGCTCGAGGGCGCCGCCCGGTCCGACCATCACGACTGGGACTTGCGCCACGGAGAGGCCGTGGCCATCGGGCTGCTCTTCGCCGCCTTGCTGGCGCGCCGGCTGGGGCGCATCGACGAGGACCGGGTGGCGGAGCACCGCCGGGTAATCGCCAGCTTCGACCTGCCGACCGATTTGCCGCGGGACGCCGAGGCCGAGGAGCTGGTGTCGTTCATGGGGCGCGACAAGAAGGCACAGCACGACCTTGCGTTCGTGCTCGACGGTCCGAACGGGGTGGGGCTCGTGCGCGGCGTGGCCGCTTCCGACGTGGTCGATACCCTGGCGGACATGGGTGCCAGCCGGTGATCCGACGATGAGCCTCGTCCTGTTGCTCTCCGGACCGAACCTGAACCTGCTGGGCGAGCGCGAGCCCGACGTCTACGGGACCGACACCCTGGACGATCACGTGCAACGCGCCAAGGCCGCCGCCGCGCGCCACGGGCTCGAGCTCGGCCACGTCCAGTCGAACCATGAGGGCGAGCTGATCGACGCGGTGCACACGGCCCGCGGCGAGGCCGACGCCCTGATCATCAACGCCGGTGCGCTCAGTCACACGTCGTGGTCGCTCCACGATGCGGTCGCCGCGTTTGCCGGCCCCGTGGTCGAGCTGCACATCTCGAATCCCGCTGCCCGCGAACCGTTTCGTCACACCTCGGTGCTGGCGCCGGTGGCCAGCGGGGTGATCGCCGGTTTCGGCGGGTTGGGCTACGAGCTCGCCGTCGACGCCGTCGCCGCACTGCTGAAGGGAGCGTCCCAATGACCACGACCACCCGCGCCAATCCGTACGTGCCGGCGGACGCGCCGCTCCCGCCGCTGAAGGTGACCGGAAGGCTCGATCGCCTGCGCGCCGCCTTCGACGAGCACGAGGTCGACGCCCTGGTCGTCACCACGTTGGCCAACCTGCGCTACCTGTGCGGCTTCGCCGGGTCCGCCGGTGTCCTCACCGTGACGCGCGACGCCGCGCTGTTGACGACCGACGGCCGCTATCGCACCCAATCGGCCGAGCAGGTCGAGCAGGCCGGCGCGGCGCCCCAGGTCGAGATCGTCATCGGCCCCGTGTCCGAACAGCGCCAGGCGGCGCAGACGCTCCTCGGCGGACCCGCCGGTGCACCAGCGCGCATAGGGCTCGAAGCCGACCACGTCTCGTGGGCCGCGCAGCGCACCTGGTCCGGGCTCCTCAATGCGGACCGGCTCGTCCCGACGTCGAACGCGGTCGAGGCCCTTCGTGAGGTCAAGGACGCCGCCGAGATCGCCCGCATGGAGCGCGCCGCAGCCATCGCCGACGCCGCGCTTTTCGACACCCTGCCGCTCATGGGCCAGGGCGTGACCGAGGAGCACTTCGCCCTCGAGCTCGACACCGCCATGCGTCGCCACGGGGCCGAGAGCACCGCCTTCGAGACGATCGTGGCCGCCGGCGAGAACTCGGCGAAGCCGCACCATCGCCCGGGCGGTCGCCGCATCGTCCACGGCGACCCGGTCGTCGTGGACTTCGGCGCCACTTTCGAGGGCTATCGCTCCGACATGACGCGCACGTTCTGCGTGAACGAGGACCCCGACGGCGAACTGGCCCGCATCTTCGACGTGGTGCGGACCTCGCAGGCCGCCGGTGCGCAGGCCGTCAAGCCGGGTGTCAGCGTGAAGGAAGTAGACGACGTGTGCCGACAGATCATCGCCGACGCCGGTTGGGCGGATCGCTTCGAGCACGGCACCGGGCACGGCGTCGGGCTCGACATCCACGAGGCCCCGACGGTGTCACAGTTGGGCACTGCTATCCTCGCCCCCGGATTCGTCGTCACCGTCGAGCCCGGTGTCTATGTTCCCGGGCACGGCGGCGTCCGCGTCGAAGACACCCTCGTCGTCACCGAGGACGGCGCCCGCGCACTCACCCGATTCACGAAGGACATCCATGGCAGTCTCGACCAATGACCTGAAGAACGGCATGAGCCTGGACCTCCCCGAGGGCCTGTTCAGCGTCGTCGAGTTCCAGCACGTGAAGCCGGGCAAGGGTGGCGCCTTCGTGCGCACCAAGTTGAAGAACGTCCGGAGCGGGGCGGTGATCGAACGCACGTACCGGGCCGACGAGAAGCTCGAGCAGGCCATCATCGACAAGCGCGACATGCAGTTTCTCTACCGTGACGGCGCCGACTACGTCTTCATGGACACGACGAGCTACGAGCAGATGAACGCGGCGCCCGAGTCGCTCGGCGACGCGCCCAACTATCTGAAGGAGGGCGACGAGGCGATCCTCCAGATGTACAACAACGAGATCGTCGGCGTCGACCTGCCGGCTGGCGTCGAGCTCACGGTGACCGAGACGGAGCCCGGCATCCAAGGCGACCGCGTCTCGGGCGCCCGTAAGCCGGCCACGCTGCAGACGGGACTTGTCGTGCAGGTGCCGCTCTTCGTGAACACCGGCGACGTGCTCAAGGTGGACACGCGCTCTGGCGAGTACCTGACCCGGGCCTGACGGCCCGGGCACCTCGCTCTCCACCGGACCCTGCGTCCGAGCCGCCAGTACATCGAGACATGCCGCCAACGCCCAACGAGGACGCCGGGGCCGCCCCGCGTCACCAACAACGCGAACGTGCGCTCTCACTGCTCTACGAGGCGGATTTGAAGCGGGAGGACCCGGTTGCGGTGGGCGACGCGCTGGCGGTGCCACCCGACCCTTACGTCCGCGCGCTGCTCGCGCAGGTCAGCGCCACCAAGGAGGAGGCCGAACGGCGCATCGCCGCCGCGTCGGTCGGTTGGCCCCTCGACCGCATGGCGGTCATCGACCGGCTGGTGCTGCGCCTCGCCGTCGCCGAGCTGCTCGATCCGGCGGGCCCGCCGCCGGCCGTCGTGATCGACGAAGCCGTCGAGTTGGCCAAGGTGTATTCGACGGATGACTCCGGCCGCTTCGTCAACGGGATCCTCGCCGCCCTCGCCCCGGATCTCCGCCGGCCGGCCTCCTGACCGCCCCGCCGCCCCGCCGCCCCTCTTTTCGTCAGCGGGTTTCCCCGCGGCCCTGTCGGAGCCGCCCCCGCTCGCGCTAGAGTCGACACCTGACCGTGAAGTGGGTCCGGTGAGGCTCACACGGCAGGAGGAGCAGTGGCCGAACGCGAACGCAGTCATACGCGACCCCTCGGGGGCGTGTTCGTGGCCCACTCCCAGGTCCTCACCGCAGCCGACGTCCAGCGCGCCCTGACGCGCATGTCCCACGAGATCGTGGAGCGCAACGGGGGCGTGGCCGACGTCGTGCTGGTCGGGTTGCAGACCGGCGGCGTCCCCCTGGTCACGAAGATGGCCGAGAACCTGCGCCAGATCGAGCGCACCGAGGAGCTCGAAGTGGGCTCCCTCGACGTGGCCTTCTACCGCGACGACATCGGGCTGCGGCCCGTGTTGCCCGAGGCGGTGACCACCATCCCCGTCGACCTGGCCGGACGGGTCGTCGTGCTGGTGGACGACGTGCTCTTCACCGGGCGCACCATCCGGGCCGCCCTCAACGCGCTCAACGACTACGGCCGGGCCCGCTCGGTCCAGCTCGCGGTGATGGTCGATCGCGGCCATCGCGAGCTGCCGATCCGGCCGGACTTCGTCGGCAAGAACCTGCCGACCCGGCGCGAGGAGATGGTGGACGTCGGCGAGGACGGCGTCTGGATCGGGACCCTGGAGGACCGGTGACCGGGCCCCACCTTCTCTCGGTCGCCGATCTCGGGCGCGACGGCATCGCCGAGGTGCTGCGCGTCGCCGAGGCCTTCGCCGAGGTGGAACGGCGGTCGGTCCCCAAAGTGCCGACGCTGCGCGGCAAGGTCGTCGCCACCCTCTTCTTCGAGGAGTCGACCCGTACCCGCCTCTCCTTCGAGACCGCGGCCAAGCGATTGTCGGCCGACGTGCTCTCGCTCGCCGTCGCCAGCTCGTCGGTCAAGAAGGGCGAGAGCCTGCGCGACACGGTCGAGACGGTCGAGGCCATGGGCATCGACGCCGTCATCATCCGGCATTCCTCGGCCGGCGCCCCTCACCAGGTGGCCCGTTGGGTCGAGCGCGCTCATGTCGTCAACGCGGGGGACGGCTGGCACGAGCACCCCACCCAGGCCCTGCTCGACTGCTTCACCGTGCGCCAGGTGCTGGCCGAACGCAAGGGTGCGTCGCCCGAGGAGCTCGGCATCGGATGCTTCGACGGCCTGCGCGTCCTCGTGGTCGGAGACATCTGCCACAGCCGGGTGGCCCGCTCCGAGGTGCTCGCCTACACCGCGCTCGGTGCCCGCGTCACGCTGGCCGCGCCGGGCAGCCTGCTGCCGCCCTCCCTCGAGGGGTGGCCGGTGGAGGTGGCGACGAACTTCGACGAGGCGCTGGGCGACGCCGACGTCGTCTCGCTCCTGCGGCTCCAGGCGGAGCGGGGAAGTGGCTCCTTCGTCCCCAGCCTGCGCGAGTACACCGCCGGCTGGGGCCTGACGGCGCGCCGGGTGGCCCGACTGCGCGACGACGCCATCGTCACCCATCCCGGCCCGATGGTGCGCGGGGTCGAGATCGCGTCGGAGGTGGCCGACCTGCCCCGCACCGTCGTCACACAGCAGGTGGCGAACGGCGTCGCCGTGCGCATGGCCATTCTCTTCCTGCTGCTGGGCGGCGAACGGCCCGGCACCGCGGAGGTTCCCGCCGTTGCCTAGCTCCGAGGACACCCTCGTCATCCGCGGTGGGACCGTCGTGGGTCCCACCGGCCTGGCCCGTTCCGACGTTGCCGTCGGTGGCGGCCGCGTCCTCGGGCTGGCGGACGCGATCGAACCGCCGCAGGGGGCCGTTGTCCTCGACGCCGGGGGCTGCCTGGTGGGGCCAGGGCTGGTCGACCTGCACACCCATCTGCGCCAACCCGGGCGCGAGGAGGCCGAGACGATCGAGACCGGCGCACGGGCGGCGGCCCTCGGTGGCTACACCGCGATCGTCGCCATGCCCAACACGGAGCCGCCGATCGACTCCGCCGGCGTGGTGCGCGAGATCCTCGACCTCGCGGCCGGGGCGGCGGCCGAGGTGGCCGTCGCCGGCGCCATCACGCTGGGACGAGCCGGTACGGCCCTGGCGCCGCTCGGCGAGCTGGCCGCGTTGGGCGTCACGCTCTTCACCGACGACGGGGCGGGTGTGCAAGACGGCGCGCTCATGCGCCGCGCCCTCGACTACGCGAAGGGGATCGGGGTCACACTGGCGCAGCACTGCGAGGACGCCTGCCTGGCGGCGGGCGGGGCCATGCACGAGGGCGCCTGGTCCAGCCGGCTCGGCATCCCGGGGATGCCGGCGGCGGCCGAGGAGGCCATGGTGGCCCGCGATATCGCCCTCGTGCGCCTCACCGGGGCGCACGTGCACTTCCTCCACCTCTCGACGGCCGGCTCGGTGGACCTGGTGCGCCGCGCCAAGACGGAGGGGTTGCCGGTGACGGCCGAGGCGGCGCCGCACCACATGCTGCTCACCCACGCGGCGGTCGCCGGGTACGACCCCGTCTTCAAGGTGAACCCGCCGCTCCGCACCGACGAGGACGTCGCCGCGGTGGTGGCCGGGCTGTGCGACGGCACCATCGACGCCGTCGCCACCGATCACGCGCCGCACGCCCCCGAGGCCAAGGACGTGGCGTTCGACCAGGCGCCGCCGGGGATGCTCGGCCTGCAGACCGCGCTGCCGATCGCATGGGAGGTGTTGTCGCCGCAGCTCGGCCCCGAGCGGCTCTTCGCCCTCATGAGCACCCAGCCCGCCGCCATCGCGCGCCTGAGGGTGACGGACCCGCGGCCGGCTGGTCACAGCGCCCACGGCGGCCCCGTCGAGGTGGGCGCCGTGGCCAACCTGTGCGTGTTCGACCCCGCCGGCACGACGGTGGTGGACCCGGGGCGGCTGGCCAGCCGGAGCCGCAACACGCCCTATGCCGGGCGCACCTTCCAGGGCGCGGTGCGCCACACGGTGCTGCGCGGTGAGCCCGTGGTGGTCGACGCGGTGGCGCAGCGGTGACGGCGAAGCCGAAGGGGCCGGAGCGGACGGCACCCGAGCATCGGCCGGCCGCCCTCTTGGTCACCGCGGACGGCGCGGTGTTCGCCGGGGAAGCCGCGGGCGCGGTGGTCCCGGTGGCGACGGGCGAGCTCGTCTTCAACACGGCGATGAGCGGCTATCAAGAGGTGATCACCGATCCGTCGTACGCCGGGCAGGTGATCGCGTTCACCAGCACACACATCGGCAACTACGGCACCAACGCGGCGGACGACGAGGCCACCGCGCCGCACTGCCGCGGCGTCGTCGTGTGCGACCTGACCGACGTGCCCTCGAACTGGCGTGCCACCGAGGGTCTCGAGCCGTTCCTGCGGCGGCACGGCGTGCCGGCCCTGACCGGCGTCGACACCCGTCGCCTGGCCCGTCACGTGCGCGCGGCCGGCGCGGTGCCGTGCGCGTTCGGCACCGCGTCCGAACGTGAGCTCCGGGAGGCTGCGGCCGCGGCAACGGGCACCGACGGGATGGACCTGGTGAGCGGAGTCACCGCCACGGAGGCGACCGTGCACCCCTACCGCGGCGACGACGGCGACAACGTCGGCGGCGGCGAGGGCCGGCGCGTCGTGGCCTACGACTTCGGCGTGAAGACGACGATGGTGCAGCTGCTCACGACGCTCGGGACCGTGACGGTCGTGCCGGCCGGCACCACGGCCGACGAGGTGCTGGCGCTCGAGCCCGACGGCGTGTTCCTCTCGAACGGGCCGGGCGACCCGGCCGCGCTCCCCGGGCCGGCGGCCGCCGTGGCCGACCTGGTCGGCCGCGTCCCGATCTTCGGCATCTGCCTCGGCCACCAGATCCTGGCCACCGCGCTCGGTGGCACCACCTACAAGTTGCCCTTCGGCCATCACGGCGCCAACCATCCCGTCCAGCGCCTCGAGTCGGGCGTCGTGGAGATCACGAGCCAGAACCACAATTACGCGGTGGCGGCCGGGTCGATCCCCGACGCCGAGACGACGCACGTCAACCTGAACGACGGCGTCGTCGAGGGGTTCCGCTCGCTCAAGGCCCCCGCCTTCTCGGTGCAGTACCACCCCGAGGCGGCGCCGGGCCCCCACGACGCGCGCTATCTGTTTGGCGCCTTCCGCGCCCTCATGCTCGACCACCCCACCCGGGCCGCAGGCAGCGCCGGCGCCCGGGCGCGCTGAACGGCGAGGGGAGGAGAGCGCCGTGCCACGCCGCGACGACCTGCACACCATCTTGGTCATCGGGTCGGGCCCGATCGTGATCGGGCAGGCCTGCGAGTTCGACTACTCGGGCACCCAGGCCTGCCGGGTCCTGGCCGAAGAGGGGTACCGCGTCGTCCTGGCCAATTCCAACCCGGCCACGATCATGACCGACCCGGGCATGGCCGACCGGACCTACGTCGAGCCGCTCGACCCGAAGGTGCTGACCGCGATCATCGAGAAGGAGCGGCCCGACGCCCTGCTGCCGACGCTCGGCGGGCAGACCGCGCTGAACCTCACCATGGAACTGGCCGAGCTCGGCGTCCTCGAGCGCTACGGCGTGGAGGTCATCGGTGCCCGACCCGAGGCGATCGCCACGGCCGAGGACCGCGACCAGTTCAAGGCGGCCATGGAGGGGATCGGCCTCGAGGTGCCCCGCTCGGGCTTCGCGCACTCGCTGGAGGAGGCCACGCAGATCGCCGAGGAGATCGGGTACCCCATCATGGTGCGGCCGAGCTTCATCCTCGGCGGCAAGGGCACGGGCATCGCGGAGGACGCCGCGCACTTCGGCCAGCTGGCCGCCGAGGGCCTGGCCGCCAGCCCGGTGAGCCAGATCCTCGTCGAGCAGTCCATCGCGGGCTGGAAGGAGTTCGAGCTCGAGGTGATGCGCGACGCGGCCGACAACTGCGTCGTCGTGTGCTCCATCGAGAACTTCGACCCGATGGGCGTGCACACGGGGGACTCCATCACGGTCGCGCCGGCGCAGACGCTGACCGACGTGGAGTACCAGGCCATGCGCGACGACGCGTTCGCCTGCCTGCGCAAGGTCGGTGTCGAGACGGGCGGCTCCAACGTGCAGTTCGCGGTGGACCCGGCGACGGGGCGCCGCGTCATCATCGAGATGAACCCTCGGGTCTCGCGCAGCTCCGCCCTGGCGTCGAAGGCGACGGGCTTCCCGATCGCCAAGATCGCGGCCCGCCTCGCGGTGGGCTACCTGCTCAACGAGATTCCCAACGACATCACGCAGGCGACGCCCGCCTCGTTCGAGCCGACGATCGACTATGTCGTGACCAAGGTGCCGCGCTGGGCCTTCGAGAAGCTCCCCGGCGCCGAGGTGCGGCTCGGCACCCGCATGCAGTCGGTCGGCGAGGTCATGGCAATCGGCCGCACGTTCTGCGAGTCGCTGCAGAAGGCCTTGCGCTCGCTCGAGCAGGGCCGGGCGGGTCTCAACGCGGACCCGGCCGAGGGCGCGCTCGACGAGGTCCCGACCCCGGACCTGCTCGAGCGCCTGGCCGTGCCGACCCCCGACCGCGTTTTCGAGCTCGAGGCCGCGCTGCGCCGCGGCGTCGACGTGGACGAGGTCGTCGCGCGCACGGGAATCGACCCGTGGTTCGTCCGCCAGCTGGTGCGGATCTCGGACGAGCGGGCGCGCCTCGCCGCCGCGGCCACGCTCGACGGCGCCGACTTCCGCCGGGCCAAGCGCCTCGGCTTCTCCGACGCCCAACTGGCCTACCTGCGCGCCACGACGCCGGCCGACGTGCGGGCCGACCGCCTGGCGCACGGCGTGCGGGCGACGTTCAAGACGGTCGACACCTGCGCCGCCGAGTTCGCGGCCTTCACGCCCTATCACTACGCGACCTACGAGGAGGAGGACGAGGTGCGCCCGTCCGAGAGGGCCCGCGTCATCATCCTCGGCTCGGGGCCGAACCGGATCGGGCAGGGCATCGAGTTCGACTACTGCTGCGTCCACGCGTCGATGACGCTGCGCGACGCCGGCTACGAGACGGTCATGGTCAACTGCAACCCCGAGACGGTCTCCACCGACTACGACACGTCGGACCGGCTGTACTTCGAGCCGTTGACCGACGAGGACCTGGCGAACGTGCTCGACGCCGAGCTGGCCGCGGGCGGCGAGGTGGTGGGCGTGATCGTGTCGCTCGGCGGGCAGACGCCGCTGAAGCTGGCGGGTTCGCTCCCGTCCGAGCTCGTTCTCGGCACGAGCCCGGGGTCGATCGACCTGGCCGAGGACCGCGAGCGCTGGAACGCGTTGTGCGCGGAGCTGTCGATCCCCCAGCCGCCGGGCGGCACCGCCACGACGACGCCCGAGGCGCTGGCGGTGGCGGGCCGCGTCGGCTATCCCGTGCTGCTGCGGCCGAGCTACGTGCTGGGCGGCCGCGCCATGGAGATCGTCTACGACGACGACGGGGTGCGCCGCGTCATGCAGTCGATGACGACCGGCGCGCTGGCGCGCGAGGGTGGTGTCACCGCGACGCGCCCCGTCCTCGTCGACCGCTTCTTGGAGGACGCCACCGAGGTCGACGTGGACGCCGTGCGCGACGGCGACGGCGAGATCCTCATCGCCGGCGTCATGGAGCACGTCGAGGAGGCGGGGGTGCACTCGGGCGACTCGGCCTGCGCGCTGCCGCCGCAGACCCTGGCCGACGAGGTGGTTGAGATGCTCGAGCGCCACACGCGCTCCCTGGCCGACTCCCTGGGGGTGCGGGGGCTGTTGAACGTGCAGTTCGCGGTGAAGGAGGGGCAGGTCTACGTGCTCGAGGCCAACCCGCGGGCGAGCCGCACCGTGCCGTTCGTGGCCAAGGCGACCGGCGTGCCGCTCGCCATGGTGGCCTCGCGGGTCATGGTGGGCCAGACCCTGGCCGACCTGCGCAAGGAGGGTCTGCTGGCGGCGGACGCGGTGGGCCGGGTGCGGGTGCTCGACCATGTCAGCGTGAAGGAGGCGGTGCTCCCGTTCGACCGCTTCCCGGGCGTCGACACGCTGCTGGGTCCCGAGATGCGCTCGACCGGCGAGGTCATGGGCGTCGACATCACGTTCGGGCTCGCCTTCGCCAAGAGCCAGATGGCGGCGGGCACGCGGCTCCCCGATGCGGGCACGGTCTTCCTCTCGCTGGCCGACCGGGACAAGCCGGCCGGGCTCGAGGTGGCGCGCGCCTTCAGCGCGCTGGGTTTCTCGCTGGCGGCCACCCTCGGGACGGCGGGCTACCTGCGCGCGCAGGGCCTCACGGTCGGCACGCTGGTCGCCAAGGTGGGGGAGGAGGGCGTTGCCTCCGACGCGGTGGAGCTCATCGCGCAGGGCAGGGTGCAGCTGGTCGTGAACACGCCGCGTGGCCTCGGGCCGCGGGCCGACGGGCAGCACATCCGCGCCGCCGCCGTGGCCTACAAGGTGCCGTGCCTCACCACGCTCGCCGCGGCCCGCGCCGCCGCCGCCGGGATGGCCGACGCCCGGGCGCACCCGCTCCAGGTGCGGGCGCTTCAGGACCTGCACCCGTTGGCCAAGGGCGCGCCGGGATGAGCAGTCCGCCGGGCCGCGACACGCCGACCCTCGCCGCGCGCGTCGGTGCGCTCGCGTTGCCCAACCCGATCATGACGGCGTCGGGCACGTCGGGACACGGCACCGAGCTGGCGGAGTACGGCGACCTGTCCGGTCTCGGCGCGGTGGTCGTGAAATCGCTCGCGGTCGACCCGTGGCCGGGCAATCCCGCGCCGAGGGTGCACGAGGTGGGGGCGGGCATGCTCAACAGCGTCGGGCTCCAGGGCCCGGGATTGGCGGCGTGGGCGGCCGGCGACCTGCCGGCGCTCGCCGCCTCGGGTGCACGCGTCGTGGTGAGCATCTGGGGGCGGACGGTGGCGGACTACGGGCGCGCCGCCGAGCTGGTCGCCGCTGCGGCGGCCACCGGCGCCGGCGCCTGCATCGCCGCGCTCGAGGTCAACGTGAGCTGCCCGAACGTCGAGGACCGCTCGCGGATGTTCGCCCATTCGGCCGAGGCGACCGCCCGTGTCATGGCGGCCACCGGCTGTGGGCTGCCGCGCTGGGCCAAGCTGAGCCCGAACGTGCCCGACCTGGTGGAGATCGCAACGGGCGCGCTCGAGGGGGGCGCCGACGGGTTGACCCTGGTGAACACGCTGCTCGGGCTCGCCCTGGACCTCGAGTCGGGACGCCCGGTCCTCGGGGGCGGGGGAGGAGGGCTCTCCGGTCCCCCGGTGCATCCCGTCGCGGTGCGGGCGGTGTGGGAGTGCCGCGCCGCCTTCCCCGAGACGCCGATCGTCGGGGTCGGCGGGGTGCAGTCGGGCCGCGACGCCGTGGAGCTGCTGGTGGCCGGGGCCGACGGGGTCCAGGTGGGGACGGCCACCTTCCGGGACCCGCGGGCACCCTGGAAGGTGCTGCGCCAGCTGGCGCGCTGGTGTCGGGACCACGACACGACGGTCGAGGGGATCCGGGCCGAGGTGCGACGGCGCGTCGACCCTGCGCCACGTCCGCCCGCGACCGGCCCGACCGCGGCGAAGGCGGACACGCGCGACGGCGTGACCGCGACGTCATCGGGCGGCGCGCGTGCGACGTCGGTCGAGAACGGAGGACGACATGGCTGACACCTTCGGCGATCGGGTCGCCGCGGCGGTCCGCGCGACGGGGCCGTTGTGCGCGGGGATCGATCCGTCCGCGGCGTTGCTCGATGCGTGGGGCTTGCGCGACGATCCCGCGGGGCTGCGCGCGTTCTGCACGACGTGTGTCGAGGCGTTCGCCGACACCGTCGGTGTGATCAAGCCGCAGGTCGCCTTCTTCGAGCGCTACGGGTCCGCCGGCATGGCCGAGCTCGAACGACTCCTTGCGGCGGCGAGAGACGCAGGGCTCGTCGTCATCAACGACGCCAAGCGCGGCGACATCGACACGACGGCACAGGCCTACGCCGACGCGTGGGTAGGTGACGCCAGCCCGCTGGCGGCCGATGCGGTGACGGTGCATGCGTACCTGGGTCTCGGCGCGCTGGCACCACTGATCCGCCTGGCCGCCGGCAACGGCCGCGGCGTGATCGTGGTGGTCCGCAGTTCCAATCCCGAAGGCCGAACTCTGCAGCAGGCGATCACGGCGGACGGGGCCTCCGTCGAGGACATGCTGCTCGGCGAGATCGCGGCGCTCAATGCACGCGCGGACATGCCGGCCGGCACCGTCGGCGCCGTCATCGGGGCGACGCTGCCGCCGTCTGGGTTTGCATTATCCCAGCTCAACGGCATTATTCTCGCCCCCGGCCTCGGGGCCCAGGGGGCGGCCCCGTCCGACGTGGCCACGCGGTTCGCCGGCTGCGCGGCGGGAACCGTCTTGCCCAGCAGCTCGCGCGGGCTGCTGCAACACGGCCCGCAGGCCGACGAGTTGCGGCGCCACGCCCGCTCACTGGTGCGCGACCTCTCGGTGGCGATGGGCTGAAGAGGGAAAATGGGTGTGAACGCTCCTGGCCGAGGCGCTATGGTCTCGCCCATGCCGCAACCTCCCGCACTGACCCCCGAGCAGCGCGCCGCTGCCCTCGAGAAGGCTGCCAAGGTTCGCCGTGAGCGGGCCGAGGTGAAGGACAAGCTCAAGATGGGCTCACTTTCGTTGGCGGACCTCCTGACCGAGGCGGACTCCAACGAGACCATCGGCAAGATGAAGGTGGTCTCGGTCCTCGAGTCCCTGCCCGGACTGGGCAAGGTCAAGGCCCGACGCCTCATGGAGACCGTCGGTATCAGCGACAGCCGGCGGCTGCAGGGACTCGGCGCCAAGCAGCGCGAGGCGCTGCTCAAAGAGACTGCGCGCTGAACCCCCCGCAGGCGAGCCGCACATCTTTGTGCTCATCGGCCCCGGCGGGGCTGGCAAGGGCACGCTGGCGGCGGAGCTTGTTGCGCGCGACCCGAGCATCTGGCTGAGCCGCAGTTGGACCACGCGCGCGCCGCGCCCAGGCGAGCGCGAGCGCGGTGCCTACGTCTTCGTCGATCGTCCCACCTTCGAACAGGCGGTCGCGCAGGGCGGCTTCTTCGAGTGGGCGGAATTCCTCGACTACCTCATGGGCACGCCGATCCCGGACCCTCCCCCGGGCCGCGACGTCCTGCTCGAGATCGACGTGCAGGGAGCGGAGCAGGTCTTGCGCCAACGGCCCGACGCCACGGTCATCTTGTTGCTGCCCCCGTCCCCCGAGGTCCAGGCGGAGCGCCTGGCGGCCCGGGGCGACGACGAGGAGCACATCGCGCGCCGGGTCGAGCTCGGGCGCACCGAGGTGGAGCGGGGCGCCAAAATCGCAGCCCACACGGTGGTCAACGAGGACCTTGACCGGGCCCTTTCCGAGCTGATGGCTATACTGGATCGGAGTCGCACGGCTGCCCCTTGCGCCGCGAACCCGGAGGAATCCTGATGGCCCAAGGCCGCCACACGCTCATGGACCCACCCATTGAGGACCTGTTGGACAAGGTCGACTCGAAGTTCACCCTGGTCGCGCTCGGCTCCGCCCGCGCCCGCCAGGTCAACTCCTACTACAACAGCCTGGGCGAGGGCCTCGGCAAGGTCGTGCCGCCCCAGGTGACCTCGGTGTCCGGCAAGCCCGTGTCCATTGCCTTCGAGGAGATCGCGGCCGGCAAGGCCACGTTCACCCGTCCCGACCCCGAGGAGGAGGCGGCGCTGGCCGCCGCCATCGCCGACGCGGCCGAGTCGGGCCTGCTCGCCGAGGCAGAAGCCGAGGGCGGTGGCGAGGCCGTGGCCGAGGTGATCGAAGCGCGCGACGTCGGGGACGACGGCCCGACCGCGAGCTAGCGGGGCGAGGGCGCGGCGGTCGCCGCCCATGGCCGACGACCAGTCTGGGCAAGGCGGCCCCGCCCATCAGCCCCGAGTCGTCCTCGGGGTGTCCGGCGGGATCGCCGCCTACAAGGCCGTCGAGGTCTGCCGGCGACTGGTCGACGCCGGCATCCACGTGACCCCGGTCCTCACCCACGACGCCACGCGCTTCGTGGGCCCGTTGACCTTTTCTGCGCTGGCCTCCGAGCCGGCGCAGCTCTCCCTGTGGGACGAGGCGTCCCCGATCCCGCACACGAGGCTGGGCCAACGCGCCGATCTGATCGTGGTGGCGCCAGCGACGGCGCACACGTTGGCCCGCTACGCGGCCGGGCTCTCCGACGACCTGCTGTTGGCGACCCTCCTCGCCACCCGGGCGCCGGTGCTCGTCTGTCCGGCCATGCACACCGAGATGTGGGAGCACGCCTCGGTGCGGGACAACCTGGCGACGCTCGAGCGCCGCGGGGTGGAGGTCGTGCCACCCGAGAGCGGCCGGCTGGCGGGCGGCGACTCGGGCGAGGGGCGGCTGGCGGATCCCGCCGTGATCGTGGCCCGGGTGCTGGAGCGGCTCGGGCGCGACGCCCGCCGCGACCTCTCGGGCGCCCACGTCGTCGTGAGCGCGGGCGGTACGCGCGAGCCGCTCGACCCGGTCCGCTTCATCACGAACCGCTCGTCCGGCAAGCAGGGGCATGCCATTGCCGTTGCAGCGGCGCGCCGAGGGGCGGCCGTCACGCTCGTCACCTCGTCGCCGCTGGCGTTGCCGCCCGACGTGCGCATCACCCGGGTCGACGTCGAAACGGCCGCGGACATGGAGGAGGCGGTGGGTGCGGCCGCCGAAGGGGCCGATGTCGTCGTCATGGCAGCTGCGGTGGCCGATTTCCGCCCCAAGGCGACGGCCGGGACGAAGCTCTCGAAGGAGGACGGCATCCCCGAGGTCGTGCTCGAGCCGACGCCCGACATCCTGGCCGGCCTGGCCCGACGGAACGTGCCCGGGCAGGTCATCGTGGGCTTCGCGGCCGAGACGCACGACGCCATCGAGCGGGGCCGGCGCAAACTCGAGCGCAAGGGAGTCGACCTTCTCGTCGTTAACGACGTGAGCGCGCCGGGCGTGGGCTTTGACCATGACACGAACGCCGTCGCGATCCTGGGCGCGGATGGGAACGCCACCGAAATCCCATTGACCTCCAAGGATGCAGTGGCAAATGCCGTATTGGATATGGTGATCGATCACCTCAACGAGAAGCGGAGCAGGACGTGAAGACGACATTCACCTCGGAGTCGGTCACCGAGGGACACCCGGACAAGATGGCGGACCAAATCTCGGACGCCGTCCTGGACGCTCTCCTCGAAGGCGATCCGAACAGCCGTGTCGCGTGCGAGACCCTGCTCACCACCGGCCTGGTCGTGGTGGCCGGCGAGGTCACGACGGAGACGTACGTCGACATCCCGGCGCTCGTGCGCGAGACCGTGTGCGACATCGGCTACGACAACGATGCGTACGGATTCAACGGCAAGACGTGCGGCGTCCTGGTCTCGCTCGACGCGCAGTCGCCTGACATCGCACAAGGCGTCGACGCCGCGCTCGAGCTGCGCAGCGGCAAGGGTGGCGAGGACGTGCTGAATGCCCAGGGCGCCGGGGACCAGGGAATGATGTTCGGCTATGCCTGCGACGAGACGCCGGACCTGATGCCGTTGCCGATCTGGCTCTCGCACCGCCTCTCGGAGCGCCTGGCCCAGGTGCGCCGGGCCGGGACCGTGCCGTACCTGCGGCCAGACGGCAAGACGCAGGTCTCGGTCGTCTACGAGGACGGCCGGCCGGTGCGTATCGACACCGTGCTGATCTCGACGCAGCACGCCGGTGGCATCGACCTCGAGGAGCAGCTGCGCCCCGACCTGATTGAGCACGTGATCACGCCGCTGCTTCCGACGGACCTCGACAGCGCGGACATCCGGATCTTCTGCAACCCGACGGGCATCTTCGAGCTGGGCGGACCCCACGCCGACACCGGCCTCACGGGGCGCAAGATCATCGTCGACACCTATGGCGGCATGGCCCGCCACGGTGGCGGCGCCTTCTCCGGGAAGGACCCGTCGAAGGTGGACCGCTCGGCTGCGTACGCGGCACGTTGGGTGGCCAAGCACGTCGTCGCCGCGGGCGCGGCGAAGCGCTGCGAGGTGCAGGTGGCCTACGCGATCGGCGTCGCGCACCCCGTGTCGTTGCTTGTCGAGACGTTCGGCACCGAAGCCGTCGAGCCGCAGAAGATCTCCGACGCGGTGCGCGAGTTGTTCGACCTCCGCCCGGCCGCCATCTCGCGTGACCTCGAGTTGCGCCGCCCGATCTACAAGAAGACGGCGGCCTATGGGCACTTCGGTCGCTCCGAGAAGGAATTCACCTGGGAGGCCACCCCGCGGGTGGACGACCTGCGGGCCGCGCTCGGGCTCTGAGCAGGCGCCCGCTCCCCTGAGGGGAGCCGTCGGGGTGCTGGTGGCACCATGACCAAGGTGGACACCACTGCGCGCACGGTGCGCGTGCGCACCGAGGTGGCCGCGCTCGGCAAGGTCTTCGATTACGCCGTCCCGGCCCAGTGGGCCTTCGACGTGCGCGTCGGCACCCGGGTCCGTGTCCCCCTGCACGGCCGTTCGGTGCGGGGGTGGGTCGTCGGGACGCCGGCACCGGGGGACAGGTTGGCCGGCGGGGGCGTCGCGGACGGGCCGCCGTTCGTCGACCTCCTGCCGCTGAAGGCGTGGCTGGGCTGGGGGCCGCCCGAGGACCTGGTCGAACTGGCCGAGTGGGCGGCGTGGCGGTGGGCCGGACCGCCGACCTTCTTTCTGCGGGTGGCGTCGCCCGAAGCCATCGTGCGCGCGCTGCCCGAACCTTCACGCACCCCGGCCGGGCCACGCCCGGCGACCGGCCCTGCCGGCACGCCGCCGTCGTCGCCGCCGCCGCCGCCGTGGGCGGCCGCGCTCATGGCGGGTGCGACCGAGACGATGGTGCGCCTGCCCCCGGCCACCGATCTCATCGACCTCGTGTTGTCGGTGGTCGAGGACGAAGGGGTGCGCGCCCGCGCCGGCAGCGTCGTGGTGCTGGTCCCGTCGACGGGCTGGGCGGAGCGCCTGGCGCAGAGGCTGGTGCGGCGGGGCGTGGCGGCGACGCGCACCTGGGAGCAGGCCCGCGCCGGGTGGCCGGTCGTCGTCGGCACGCGCACTGGCGCGTGGGCGCCGGTCCCGCGGCTGGCCGCTGCCATCGTGCTCGACGCGCACGACGCGGCCTATCGCGAAGAGAGCGCGCCGACCTACAGCGCGGTCGAGGTGCTGCGCGAGCGGGCCCTGCGGGCTGGAGCGCCGTGCGTGCTCGCGTCGCCCGTCCCGCCCGTCGAGTTGACGGCGCGGCGTAGCGTGGCGACGGTTGCGGTTGCGCCATCCGATGAGCGGTCGGGCTGGCCCGCCCTCGAACGGGTCGACCGCTTGGGAGCCGATCCGCGGACTGGGATGTTCTCCGAGGAGTTCGTCCGGCTGGCCCGCTCGGTGCTCGACGACCCGACCGCGGCCGCACGCGGTCCGCTGGTGTGCGTCTACAACCGCACCGGCGGCGCGCGCCTGCTGTCGTGCGCGCACTGTGGGGAACTGGCGCAATGCACCCGCTGCGGCGCGGCCGTGGCGCGTCCACCCGACGAGCAGGTGCTGCACTGCCCGCGCTGCGGGGAGACGCGGCCCGTCGTGTGCTCGCACTGCGGGCGGCTGCGAATGAAGGCCCTCCGCGTGGGCGTGAGCCGGTTGCGCGACGAGCTGGCGGCACTGCTCGGCGTGCCGGTCGGCGAGGTCGCCGGACCGCGCGCCGCGGCGCGGCAGACCGACGGCGCCGCCGCCGACGCCAATGTCAATGCCGTCGCCGATGCGTCGGGGTCGCCGGCCGAGCCGGTGCTGATCGGCACCGAGGCGGCGCTCCATCGCGTGCGCCGGGCCGCGGCCGTGGCGTTCCTCGACATCGACCTGCACCTGTTGGCGGCGCGGCTCTCGGCCACCGAGGAGACGCTCTCGCTCCTGGTGCGGGCCGGCCGCCTGGTTGGCCCCCGTGGCTCGGGGCCCGCCACGGCGCGGGTGCTCGTCCAGACGCGCCTGCCGGACCACCCCGTCCTGGCCGCCGTGGCCGCGGGGGAGCCCGGCCCCGTCCTCGACGCCGAGGCCGAGGTCCGGCGCGCCGCCGGCCTGCCGCCGTTCTCGGCGCTGGCCCTCGTGTCCGGGTCCCTGGCCGCTGCGCACGCCGACGCGTTGGCCGCGGCGACCGTCACCGACCCGGCCGTCTCGGTGACGCCGCTCGACCGGGCGCGGTTCCTCGTGCAGGCGCCCGGGCACCGCCCGCTCTGCGATCTGCTGGCCAGCGTGGCGCGGCCGCCCGGGCGCGGGCTGCGCATCGAAGTCGACCCGACGGCGCTCTGAGCAGGCACCGCCCGGTCACCGCGGCCCGGGCCGGAAACGGCCGCCGGTAGAATGTCGATGTGCCCGAGCTCACCATCCGCCAGTACGGCGACCCCGTGCTCAAGGAGCGCACGCGCGAGGTCGAGGACATCGACGGCGCGGTGGCGAGCCTGGTCGATTCCATGATCGAGACGATGTACGCCGCACCCGGCACCGGCCTGGCGGCCAATCAGGTCGGCGTGCAACGGCGCATCTTCGTGTACGACGTCGGCGACGGCCCGCGCACCGTGATCAACCCGCGCATCGTCGAGAGTGACGGGGAGTGGGCCTACGACGAGGGGTGTCTTTCCGTACCGGGACTCAGCTGGGAGATCGTGCGGCCCAACGCCGTGCACCTGGTGGGTCTCGACCTCGAGGGCAACGAGATCTCGCTCGAGGGCACCGAGCTGGAGGGCCGCGTCTTCCAGCACGAGCTGGACCATCTCGACGGCATCTTGCTGGTGGAGCGGCTCAACGAGGAGCAGCGCAAGGAAGCGCTCAAGATCCTGCGCGGCCGCACGCTCGACCTGGCGCCGTCGGATCCCGACGGGCTCTCGAGTCTCTTCACGCGCTAGGCCGGACTCCGTCGCGCGGTGCCGCCGCCGGCTGCCCTACGGTGATCCGGTGGCCCGGCTCGCGTATCTCGGCACCCCGCAGATGGCGGTGCCGCCGCTGCGTGCCCTGCAGGCGGCGGGTCACGACATCGCGCTGTGCGTCACCCGTCCGGACCGCCGGCGAGGAAGGGGCGGCCACCTCACGCCCAGCCCGGTAAAGGAGGCGGCGCTCGAACTCGGCCTCCCCGTCAGCCACGACATGGGGGACCTGGCCGCGCTCGATGCGGAGTTCGCCGTCGTCGTCGCGTTCGGCCGGATCATTCCGACCTCGGTCCTGGACCGGCTGCCGATGGTGAACGTCCACTTCTCGCTGTTGCCCCGGTGGCGCGGGGCGGCGCCGGTCGAGCGGGCCATCCTGGCCGGCGACACCGAGACCGGGGTCTGTCTCATGAAAGTCGCCGAGGGGCTCGACACCGGTGACGTCTACGCGGCGCGAGTCGTGCCGCTCGACGACGACGTGACCCTGTCCGAGCTCCGGGCGCGCCTCGTCACACTGGCCAGCGACCTCGTCGTCGACATGCTCCGGGACGGCCTCGCCGGACTGCCCGCCGCCGAGCCCCAACACGGCATCGCGACGGTGGCCGACAAGATCTCGAAGGAGGACCTCCATCTCGTCTGGACACAGGCGGCCGTGCAGTTGCACCGGGTCGTCCGCCTCGAGCACGCCTGGACCACGTTCCGAGGCAAACGCCTGCGCGTGGTGGACGCGGCGGTCGCAGAAGCCCCGCAGGGCCTGCCGTCCGACGAGCGCCCCGCCGAGCCGGGGTCGCTCCATGGTGCGCTCGTGCAGACGGGTGAGGGTTTTCTCGAGCTTCGGCGGGTGCAACCGGAGAGCCGTTCACCCATGTCAGCTGAGGAGTGGCTCCGCGGCGTTCGCCCCTCGGTCAGCGAGCGTCTCGGGAGGGACTAAGAATGAGGCCGGTGACTGTCACGCCGATCGACGGGTGGAGCCCGGACCAGTATGAGCGGTTTCGCTCGGAGCGTCAGCAACCCTTCGACGATCTCTTGATGCTGTGCCACCCCGTCCCGGGTGGTCGTGTCGTCGACCTCGGCTGCGGGACGGGCGACCTCACCAAGATCCTCCACCAGGAGATGGAAGCGAAGCAGACCGTCGGCATCGACTCGTCGCCGGCCATGCTGGCGCGGGCGGAGGCGGCCCACGGAGACGTGGCGGGCCTTTCGTTCGCCCAGGGCGACATCGCCACCTGGCTGGACGCGGGGGTGGACCTGGTCTTCGCCAACGCGTCGCTGCATTGGATCGACGATCACCTGAACCTCTTGGCACGGATGCGCACGGCCCTCGCCGCCGACGGCCAGCTGGCGTTCCAGGTCCCGGCGAACTTCCGGCATCCCTCCCACGTCCTGGCTCACGCCGTGGCCAACGAGGCGCCCTTCATTGACGCGCTCGACAGCGACGTCCCCGAGGACCGGGGGCGTTTCGTGCTCTCGCCCGAGTTGTACGCAGACCTGCTCTACGAGCTCGGGGCGAAGGACCAGGTCGTCCGCATGGAGGTTTACGGCCACGAGCTGGGGTCGACCGGCGAGGTGGTCGAGTGGGTCATGGGCACCCTCCTCACGCCCTATCGCAAGCTCCTGAGCCCCGAGCTCTTCGAGGAATTCGTCGAGCGATACCGGGAGCTCCTGGTCGAGGAGCTGGGGGAGCGCGAGCCCTACTTCTACGGGTTCCGGCGCATCCTCTGCTGGGCGCGCTTCACCTGAGCGGCGGCCGAGCTTCGTGACGGCGGGACCGTCCACCCACGCCCGCGACGCCGGGCGCGCCGGCGACGTGCGCATCGCACCGTCGGTGCTGTCGGCCGACTTCGGCTTATTGGCCGAACAGGTCGGCGAGGTCGCGCCGGCAGCGGACTGGCTGCACGTCGACGTGATGGACGGGCATTTCGTCCCTAACGTCACGATCGGTCCGCCCGTCGTGGCGTCGCTGCGCCGTCACACCTCGTTGTTCTTCGACTGCCACCTGATGATGACCGAGCCGGGGCGCTATCTCGCCGACTTCGCTCGGGCCGGTGCGGACGGCTGCACCGTGCACGTCGAGATCGGCGACACCGACGAGCTCATCGCGCAGATGCGCCAGCTCGGCTTGCGGACGGGCCTGGCCCTCAACCCCGACACGCCGTTCGAGGCGGTCGAGTCGTATCTCAGCCAGGTCGACCTGGTCCTGTGCATGACCGTCTTCCCCGGCTTCGGCGGCCAGAGCTTCATGGCCGAGGTGATGAGCAAGGTGGCGCAGGTGCGGGCGGCCGTCGGGGCCCGCGGCCTGGCGCTCGACATCGAGGTGGACGGCGGCATCGACCCCGAGACCGCGCCCGTCGCGGCGAAGGCCGGCGCCAACATCTTCGTGGCCGGCAGTGCCGTGTTCGGACACGAGCGGCCCTGGGAGGCGGCCGACGCCATCCGCGTGGCCATCGGACAGACGCCGCACACCTGGACGTGATGTCCGCGCCACCGGGGGCCGTGGTCGTCGGTGGCGGCATCATCGGGACGTGGCACGCGCTCGAGCTCCTCGAGGCCGGTTTTACGGTCGACCACCTCGAGGCCGACCGGGCCCCGGTGGGTGCGTCCGTGCGCAACTTCGGGCTTGTCTGGGTGAGTGGCCGCCGCAACGGAAGCGAGCTCGACGTGGCCCGGCGCGCCCGCAGGCGCTGGGAGGAGATCGGCTCCCTCGTCCCCGACGTGGGCTTCCGTCCTTGCGGTTCGCTGACGGTGGCGACGACGGACAGCGAGCGCGCCGTCATGACGGCGTTCGCCCGGCTGCCGGACGCAGCGGCGCGCACCATCCGCTTTCTCGAGCCCGACGACGTACGCGCGTGCAATCCGGCCATCGGCGGTGACGTCACCGGTGCGCTGCACTGCGAGCTGGACGCCGTCGTCGAGCCCCGCCTCGCCCCGGCGGCACTGCGCGCGCACCTCGCGACCCGGGCGCCCGACCGCTACCGCTTCCACCAAGGCCGCCGGGTCACGCAGACCGCACCGTGCGCCGCCGTCGACACCTCGGGCACGCGCTGGGAGGCTGACCTCGTCGTCATCGCGACGGGCGCGGCGTACGACCATCTCGCGGCGGCGGCACCGCTGGCCGAGCGCCTCCGGCGCGTCCGGCTCCAGATGTTCGAGACGGAGCCCTTCCGCGGCCGCCTCGCCACGTCGGTCGCCGATGCGGACACCCTGCGCTACTACCCGGCCTACGAGCCGGCGCCCCGGCACGAGTTGGGCCAGCAGAACGGGATCGGCGCCGCCCACCATCTCCAGCTGCTCGTGGTCCAACGGCCTGACGGCGGGCTGACCATCGGTGACACCCACGCCTACGGCGAGCCGTTCGACTTCGCGCTCTGCGAGGAGCCCACGGCGGAGCTGCTCGCCCGGGCGGGCCGGATCCTCGGCGCCGGGCTGCCGCCGATACGGCGGCGCTGGGAGGGCGTCTACGCCGAGTGCACCGACGGCGCCGTCTGCCTGCGCGAGCAGGTCGACGATGGGGTGTGGCTCGTGACGGGTCCGGGTGGACGGGGCATGACGTGCGCACCGGCCATCGCGCGCGACACCCTCGACGCGGCGGGCGTGGCCGCGTGATCGGGCCGTACGCGCTGGCCTGCCTCGACATGGCGGGCACCACCGTGCGCGACGACGGAGCGGTCGAACGCGCCTTCGCCCAGGCCCTGGCCGCCGTCGGCGTCATCGCGGGCACCCCGCGCTTCGCCGAGGCGCAGCGGTTCGTCAACGAGACGATGGGGTGGTCCAAGGCCGACGTTTTCGCCACGCTCCTGGACGCCGACCAGGCGCAGCGCGCGACCGCCGAGTTCGCGTCCGCCTACGAGTCGATCATCGCAGCGGGCGCCATCGCACCCGTCCCGGGCGCCCCGGCGGTCTTGGGAGGCCTGCGGGCGCGGGGGGTCAAGGTCTGCCTCACGACCGGCTTCGCCCCGTCGACGCGCGACGCGCTGCTCGATGCGCTCGACTGGCACGGCCAAGTCGACCTCGCCCTGTCGCCGGCGGACGTCGGGCGGGGCCGCCCGGCGCCGGACCTCATTGTCGGCGCCATGATGCGGCTCGGGATCGAGGACCCGCGGGCGGTCGCGGTGGTGGGGGACACGGTCAGCGACCTCGAGGCCGGCACCGCGGCGGGGGCGCGGGCCGTCGTCGGCGTCCTGAGCGGCGCCCACGACGAGGCCACCCTGGCGGCCACGCCCCACACCGCGATCCTGACGGACGTCACCGGGCTGGTCGAGCTACTCGAGGGCTCCCGGTAGACTGGCCTGACCAGGGCTTCTCGACAGAAAATGGAACGTGTTCTATAATTGCACCACAGTCAGGGCGCCGTGCCCGCCCAGATGAGGACGTGACCATGGACGATGTGGAGCACATGCGCCGGGCCATGGCGCTGGCCGACACGGTCCGGGCGAGCACGGCACCCAACCCCTGGGTCGGCAGCGTCATCGTGCCCGCCGACGCCGACGCCGACGCCCACGCCACCGCGAGCACCACCGCCACCGCGACCGCCGAGCCGAACGTATTCGAAGGCGCCACCGCACCTCCGGGCGGCCCGCACGCCGAGGTGACCGCCCTGGCCCGGGCGGGCGGGGCCGCCCGCGGGGCCACGCTCTACGCCACCCTCGAGCCGTGCTCCCACCAGGGGCGGACGCCGCCGTGCGTCGACGCCATCATCGAGGCCGGCGTCATCCGGGTCGTGATCGGCATCGAGGACCCCGATCGCCGGGTCGCCGGGCGCGGTGTGGCCGCCCTGCGCGCCGCCGGGATCGAGGTCACCGAGGGCGTGGCCGCCGACGAGGTCGCCGAGCAGCTGGCGCCCTACGTCAAGCACCGGAGCACCGGCCAACCCTGGGTCGTCCTCAAGATGGCGGCCAGCCTCGACGGCCGCACTGCCGCGCCCGACGGGACCAGCCGCTGGATCACGGGTGAGGCGGCCCGCCGGGACGTCCACCGCCTGCGGGCGCATTCCGACGCCGTGCTCGTCGGTGCCGGCACCGTCCGCGCCGACGACCCCGCGTTGACGGTCCGCCTCGACGACGTACCCCGCGACACCCAGCCCCTGCGCGTCGTGCTGGGCAAGGCGCCCCAGGGGGCGAAGATGCTCCCGGCCCTCGAGCTCCAAGGTGAGCTGGGCGGCGTGCTGACTGAGCTCGGGCGGCGCGGCGTCGTCCAGCTCCTGGTCGAAGGCGGGGCCAGCGTCGCCCACGACTTCCACGCGGCCGGTCTCGTCGACCGCTACGTCCTGTATCTCGCGCCCGTGTTCTTCGGGGGCGACGACGGCCGTCCGCTTTTCGCGGGCCCGGGGGCTGGCACACTGGGAGACGTGTGGAGGGGCAGAGTGGTCTCGGTCGAGCAACTCGGAGCGGATCTGCGCGTGGAGGTAGCGGCCTGATGGGATTCTCGACCGTCGAAGAGGCCATCGAGGCCGTCGCCAAGCTCGGCATGGTGGTCGTGGTGGACGACCAGGACCGGGAGAACGAGGGCGACCTCGTCATGGCCGCGGAGGCGGCGACGCCCGAGAAGATCGCCTTCTTCCTCGCGCACACGTCGGGGGTGATCTGTGTCCCGCTCATGCCCGAGCGGGCCGACCTGCTCGACCTCCCCCTGATGGTCACGGCCAACACCGAGGCCCAGAGGACGGCCTTCACCGTCAGCGTGGACTATCGCCACGGCACCACGACGGGGATCTCTGCCGCCGATCGATCGTCCACCATCGCGGCCCTGATCGACCCCGACACCCGGCCCAACGACCTCAACCGGCCCGGGCACATCTTCCCCCTCCGCTACCGGACCGGGGGCGTGCTCAAGCGCGCCGGGCACACCGAGGCCACGGTGGACCTCAGCCGGTCGGCGGGCCTCTCGCCGGCCGGGGTGCTGTGCGAAATCGTGACCGAGGACAAGTCGGAGATGGCCCGACTGCCCGACCTCGAGCGTTTCGCCAAGAAGTACGACCTCCCGCTGATCTCCATCGCGGACCTCATCCGCTACCGGCGCCAGAACGAGAAGCTGGTCCGCCTGGTCTCCGAGGCCCGGATCCCGGCGAAGGGACGCGAGTTCCGCGCCATGGTTTACGAGTCGGTGCTCGACAACGAGCAGCACCTCGCGCTCGTCATGGGGGACGTCGCCGGCGCCGAGGACGTGCTCGTGCGGGTGCACTCCGAGTGCTTGACCGGCGACGTCTTCGGCTCGCTGCGCTGCGATTGCGGTCCCCAGCTGCACGCCGCCATGGACATGATCGAGCAGGAGGGGCGCGGCGTCCTCATCTACCTGCGCGGCCACGAGGGCCGCGGCATCGGCCTCGGCCACAAGATCCGGGCCTACCAGCTTCAGGAGCAGGGGCACGACACGGTCGACGCCAATCTGCAACAGGGCCTCCCCGTCGACAGCCGCGAGTACGGCATCGGTGCCCAGATGCTGGTCGACCTCGGTGTCACCACGATGCGGCTCATGACGAACAACCCGGTCAAGTACGGCGGACTCGAGGGCTTCGGGCTCGATATCACCGAGCGCGTCCCGCTGCAGACATCGGCCAACCCCGAGAACATCGCCTATCTGCGCACGAAGCGCGAGCGGATGGGCCACCTCCTGCACGGGCTCGACGACGTCCTGTGACACAGTGAGGGCGTGACCCTCACCGCTGCACACGGCACCACCTGATGGCCGGCTCCGACATCATCGCCCTGCCCGACGGGGCCATCGACGACGTCGCGGCGCGGGTGGGCACGTCGCTCCGCGGCGAGCACAACGGGACCGGGCTGCGCGTGGGCGCCGCCTGCGCCCTCTTCAACGGCGGCATCACGCTGCGCCTCCTCGA
>DASZMN010000111.1:0-2228 GCA_035551835.1 Acidimicrobiales bacterium
GTGAGGTGCGTGGCCCACAACCTGGCCACCGACGACTTCAGCGCCCTGCCCGACGATTTCACCTACGTGCTGAACTTCAGCGTCGTCAAGAGCGGGCGCTGGGACCGCGACCTGGCGGCCAACGCAGAGTCGGTGGGTCTCATGATGCAGCGCTGTCGCCGGGCCAAGGCCTTCCTGCAGTGCTCGTCCACCGCCGTGTACCAGGCCGACGACCACCGTCGGCTCGCCGAGACCGCTCCACTCGGTGACAACCACCGGGTGATCATGCCCACCTACAGCATCACCAAGATCGCTGCCGAGGCCATGGCCCGCTCGGGGGCTCGCCAGTGGGGACTGCCGACGACCATCGCCCGCCTGAACGTCCCCTACGGTGACAACGGTGGGTGGCCGCTGTTCCACCTCGAGATGATCCTGGCCGGACAGCCGATCGCCGTCCACACCGACGCCCCGAGCGTCTTCAACCCTATCCACGAGGTGGACATCATCGCCATGGTGCCCCGTCTGCTCGAGGTGGCCGGCGTGCCCGCCACGATCGTGAACTGGGCGGGGAAGGACGCGGTGAGCATCGAGGAATGGTCGGCGTACCTCGGCCACCTCGTGGGCAAGGAGCCCCGCTTCGAGCACACCCACCAGGCTCTGGAGAGCGTCACGACCGACAACACCCGCCTGCACGAGCTGGTCGGCGAGACGACCGTCGACTGGCGGGACGGCCTGCGGCGCATGGTCGCCGCCCACCACCCGGAGCTGACGCTCGCCGGGGCCGAATAACCAGGTCGCGGGAGGCCGGAATAGGCTTGCGGCGTGCGCAGCAGCTGGCTCTCGTCTCGGGCCGTACTCCTGCACCTCACGATGATCCTGCTGGTGGCGACGATGGCCGGCCTGACCTGGTGGCAGGCGAGCCGGGCGCTGTCCGGCAACACGCTGAGCTATGTGTACGCCTTCGAGTGGCCGCTCCTGGCCGGCGTGGTGGTCTACATGTGGTGGGACATGCTGCACGAACGGCCTGACCGCGGGGGCCGCCCGCGCCCGGAGCGGACAGCTGTCGCCAGCACGAACGGCGCCGCCGCGGCGACGAACGGCGCCGCCGCCAGCACGAACGGCGCCGCCACCAACACGAACGGCGCCGCCACAGCCGAGGCCGGCCCGGTCGGCCCGAGGTACCGCGACGACGAGGACGAGGAGCTCGCGGCCTACAACCGGTACCTGGCCGAGCTCAACGCCAGTGGCCGGCGCAAGACCTGGCGGCATCCCACTTGAGCGCCGCCCTATTCCGGTACCGCGTCATGGCCTACGTCGTCGGGGTGGGCCTCCTGATTCTGGTGCTCGTCGGCGTTCCCCTCAAATACGCGGCCGGGTCCCCGGGCGTCGTCGCCGTGGTGGGGCCGATCCACGGCATCCTCTACATCATCTATCTGGTCACCGCCTACGACCTGGCCCGCCGGGGCCGATGGACGCTGGCCCAGATGGCTGAGGTGGTGGGCGCCGGCTTCGTGCCCTTTCTCGCCTTCGTGGTGGAGCGTCAGGTCACCCGCCGCGTCGAGCGGGAGCTGCGCTAGGCGCTCTGGCCGGCCTGTGCGGCGCGGAGGACGGCAAGCGCCTCGTCGGCGTGCTTGTCCATGTTGAGCTCGCTGGCGATGCGGGCCAGCAGCGTCCGATCGGTGCCGATGACGAAGGTGGCGCGGCGATTGAACAGTGGCCCTGGCCGCTTCACGCCGAACGCCTTGGCGACCCGACGGTCGGGATCCGACAACAGGGGGAAGTCGAGGTCGTGCTTGGCCGTGAACTGCTGCTGGCGCTCGACGGGGTCGGCGCTCATGCCGAGCCGGCGAGCGCCGAGGGCGCCGAACTCGGCTCCGAGGTCGCGGAAATGGCAGCTCTCCGCCGTGCATCCCGGCGTCATGGCCTTGGGATAGAAGAACAGCACCACCGGGCCCTGACCCAGCTCCTCGTGCAGACGGACTGACTGGCCGTTGTCGGCCGTGAGCTCGAAGTCGGGTACCTCGTCACCGGTGCGCACGGGCTGCACTATACGGGGCCACGTCTCTGGCGGCTCAGCCCGCCGCCGGCCGCTCGCTCGACAGCTCCGACGCCGTGGCCTAGACCGGCGCCATGTCCGCGTCGACCGCGCTGGCGATCTTCGCGGCCGGGCTGGCCGCCGGGACGATCAACACCATCGTGGGCTCCGGCTCGCTCATCACCTTTCCGACCCTGCTGGCCGTCGGGTACCC
>DASZMN010000112.1:0-44280 GCA_035551835.1 Acidimicrobiales bacterium
GATGTCGTTCCAGGCGTCGAGGGCCGTGGGGTTGGCGACCAACGCCGCGCGCAGATCCTTCGGAAGCTTGTGCACCACCCCTCCGGGAACTCTCTGACTGCCCACGAGAAAAGGGTAGCGAGTCGGTTCGGCGTGGAGCGCACGGCCGGCGCGTCGCTGCTATCGCCAGGTCGTCAGGTCCGGGCGGACCGTGAAGGGTCGGGGTGGCGCGTGAAACCCATCGTGATCGCCTCGGAACTTGAGCCAGTCGTGGAGGGCATCGCCCGGCTGCGGATAGACGATGGCGAAACAGGTGGTCTTCGACGCGCAATCAAGCGCGCCAGCCAGAACTCCGGTCGCAACGGGCGCAAACGGGCGGAACCGGGCAAGCGAGAGGTGCCGACCTCGGGGTGGTCGCGTCCTGGGGTCACCCGACTCGGTCCCCCTCCACCGCCGCTCCCGATGGCCACGAGACCGATGCTGACCGTCAAGGCGAGAAGGGCGTTCGCGCCGACGCCCAGCACCCACCTGCGACGGCGGCGCTGATGCGCCTCCTTGAACAGCGCCTCGGCATCCACCAAAGGCTCGCCTGATCGCTGTGATGCGACCACGTCTGGCGGATCGCGCACCAAGGTCATCCGGTGCTCCGTGAGGCAGCGTCGCTGAGCTCGACGACACCGTCGGGCTGAGCGCCCTCGCGACGGGCGAACTCGAGCAGCTCCCTGATCCGTTGGAGCGATGCGCTGTGTTGTGGCGTTCCCGCCACCGTGATGCCACGACCGACCCCGACCCGGTGATCCCGGGCGATCTTCATCCCCAACTCCCCACCATGGTCCTACTGATAGTAGGTCTATCCCCGGGGGTGTAAAGCAGGTTCGTCCCCGGGAACCTCCCCCGGCGCCGCACCCGGCGCGGGCTCAGCGCGGCATCGGGAAGATGAGCTCCTCGCCGGCCATGGCGGAGGCGGCAGTGGAACGCTGCTCGTCGCTCATCGGCGTGAAGCGCTCCGCCGAGGCCAGGACCCGCGGCAGGAGCGCGATGTCGCCGGGCGTGCAAAAGGCGCGGACCCCGGGCGTCGAGAGAGCGAAGTGGATGCCCCGGTCGATCTCCTCATCGGTCTGCGCCGGCTCGTACCACGACGACGCCCAGCGCTCCGCCGTCTCGGCACTCCCGGCGATCGCATCGGAAAGGGGTCGATGATCGGCCCAGGGTCGGTGCGCCACCGCCTTGATCGCCATGACCCCGATGTCGCGCTCGACGCAGACGGCAAGCAGCTCTTCGGCCGCCTCGCGGTAATCGGCCCGCGCCCACAGCGCGGGGTAGACGGGGAACATCACGGTGTCGAGGTCGAAGCGGCGCAGCGCCTCGAGGTGCGCCCGAGGGACTTCCATGTCGTGGCCCGTGATGCCGGCAAAGCGGGTATGACCCGCATCACGCAGCGCAAGTATTTGCTCGAGCGCGGGCGAACGACGGTCGAGCTCCTCGAGGGAGGTCACCGCGTGGGCTTGGTAGAGGTCGAGGACCTCGGTGTCGAGGAGGCGACGAGTGTTGTCGAATTGATCGCGCACGCCGGCGGGATTGGCCCGCAACGTCTTACCGGCGATGAAGATATCGCCGCGGTGGGCGCCCAGATGCGGCCCGACGACCGACTCGGCGGCGCCGTACTGCGGCGCGATGTCGAGGTGGTTCACCCCGTGGGACAACGCCAGATCGAGCCACTCCCCCGCCTCGTCGACCGTGGCGGCCCAACAGGCGGCGCCACCGAGCACGGCCACACTGCTCTCGTGCTCGGTGCGCCCCAGACGGCGGCGCTCCATGAGCCGCCTCAGCTCTTGGGCTGCAGGATGCTGAACACGGCGCCGACATTGTCGGCCAGCACGGCGAAGCGGCCCGGCTCAATGTCCGTCGGCCCCATGAACAGGGAAGCTCCCAGCTCTTGGGCCTTGGCCACCGAGGCATCGGTGTCGGCGACGGCGAAGTAGACGCCCCAATTGGGCGGCATGTCGGCCGGCATGTCCGCGCTCTTGAGCATCATCCCGCCGACGGACTTCCCGCCGATCTTCCACTCGGTGTACGCCGGCGGGCCCCCCGGGGGGCCCTGGTCCTCGGCGGCCCAACCGAAGACGGCCTTGTAGAACGCCTTCGACTTGTCGAGGTCGGTCGTGACCAACTCGCTCCAGATGTAGGTGCCGGGCTCGTTGGCGAGCTGCGCCCCGGTGTGTTGGTTCGGCTGCCACAGGCCGATGACCGCGCCGAGCGGGTCGGCCACGATGCCCATGCGCCCGGCCTCCATCACGTCCATCGGCTCAACGAGGACGGCTCCTCCGGCCGCTGCGACCTTGGCCGACGTAGCGTCCGCGCTGTCCACGTTCACGTACGTCACCCACGTGGGCGGGAAGTCGGGGTTCATCTGCGGCCCGATGCCGGCCACCGTCTTTCCCGCGATGTCGCACACCGCGTACCCGCCCGCCTCGGCCGGCCCCTCAGGACAATTCCAGCCGAACAGCTCCCCGTAGAACGTCCTCGTCTTGGCCGGATCCGTGCTCCCCAGGTCCACCCAGGAAGGGACACCATCGTCGTAGCGTTCGAACTCCATCTTGCTTCGCTCCTCATGCTCGTGATCCCGACGGCTCCGACGGTACCCGATCGATCCATCACCGGCACGTGTCCGGGTGAGAAGATCACGGGGATGTCACGAGCCCCGGTGCCGCGGTGAGTCCCAACCCCATCGGGTCGAGGATGGAGCAGCTCGCCCAGGCCCTGGCGGAGCGGATCGTGCCCATGGTGATCGAAGCGATCGACATTGATTCGCTCCTCGACCGCGTGGACGTCGACAAGGTCATCAACCGCGTCGATGTGGAGAAGATCATCGAACGCGTCGACGTCGACAAGGTCATCGACCGGGTCGACGTGGAGAAGATCATCGAGCGGGTCGACGTGCAGAAGATCATCGAACGCGTCGACATCAATTCCATCGTCGACAAGATCGACATCGACTCGCTCGTCGAGCAGACCGAGCTCGGGTCGATCATCGCTCGCTCCACCACCGGCATCGTCACGGAGATCCTCGACGTCATCCGGGCGCAGGGCGTGGGCCTCGACGACTTCGTCTTTCGCTGGGGGAACCGTTTGGTCGGACGCGGCGCGCGGATCTCCACGTGGCCCGTGGGCCCGGCCCTCCTCGTCGAGCCGTCGGCGAAGGCGGCCCCGTGACCGTGCCCGTTCCGGCGCCCGAGCTCACGGTCGGGCGCCAGGGCCACTATGCGGGCGCGGTGAGCCGCCTGGTGGCGTTCGCGGCGGACGTCGGGGCCTCGTGGGGTCTCTACACACTCGGGGTGGCGCTCTTCGACACCGCCTTCAAATTGGTGACACGCCGTTCGTACAACCTGACCAACCACCAGGTGCTCGCGCTGGTTCTCCTCGGGCTCTGGGAGTTCGTCTACTACTCGTACCAGTGGGCGGTCAGCGGCAAGACCTTGGGGATGGCCGTCTTCGGCCTCCAGGTGGTGACGGCGGAGGGCCGGCCTATTGGGGCGCGCCAAGCCGTCGTGCGCACCCTGGCGCTCGGGCTGTGCATCCTGACCCTCGGCATCGCCTTCCTCGGCATCGTGTTCCAACGCGAGCGGCGGGGCCTCAACGACCTGATCGCCGGGACCGCCGTCGTCTACTCATGGGACGCCCGAGCGGCCCGCCTCCGCTGGATGGCCAGGACGGAGAGCCCATTGCATCGAACCGGCCCACACGGTCCGTCCCCCAAGCCCGGGCCGAGCACCGCGTTGTAGATCAAAGGGCTATCCCGTTAACTGCGCGACCCCCGAGGTGTACCCCCTTGGGCAGTTTTTGCCCATACCCAATATGGGGCCGGGTCGGCTCGTTACGCAGTCAGGATGCGCCGAACGCGCAATCTGATTTGCGGAAGACCCTCAAGGAGACAGACCAAATCACTTCGGGGTTCCGACCGTGCCCCTCTACGATGCCGGTCCATGTCCTTCACCGAAATCACGACGCCGCATCCCGGCGTCGCCGTCGTCACCCTCAACCGTCCCGAGCGGATGAACGCCATGGCGTTCGACGTCATGATCCCCTTTCGTGACGCCCTGCGGGACATCGGCTCCGACAACTCGGTCCGCGCGGTCGTCATCACCGGGGCCGGACGGGGCTTCTGCTCGGGCGCCGACCACGAGAACCCGGGCTCCATCCCGCACATCGACGGCCTGACGCTGCCAACCATCGCATTGCGCTCGATGGAAATGCTCGACGACGTCATTGCGACGATCCGGCGCCTTCATCAGCCGGTGATTGCCGCCGTCAACGGGGCGGCGATCGGCGGAGGCTTCTGCCTGGCCCTGGCCGCGGACATCCGCATCGCCTCCGACGACGCCTACTTCCGCGCGGCAGGCATCAACAACGGTCTGACGGCGGCCGAACTGGGACTGAGCTACCTGCTGCCGCGCTCGGTCGGGCAGTCGCGGGCCACCGAGATCATGCTGACCGGGCGGGACGTCGACGCGGCCGAGGCGGAACGGATCGGGTTCGTGTCGCGCGTGGTGCCGTCGCCCGAGCTCCTCCCCTCGTGCTTCGGACTGGCGGACCGCATCAACGGCTGGAGCCGGGCCGGAGTCGAATTGACCAAGCGCCAGCTGTGGAACAGTCTCGACGCCAGCAGCTTCCAGTCGCACATGGATGCCGAGGGCACGTCGCAATTGTTCGTGCGGTGCCTCACCCGCAACTTCGAAGAGTCGGTGGCGGCGCGTAAGGAGGGCCGTACGCCCGAGTTCAGGGACTGAAACGGATCCCCACCCCTGGCCGGCCGGTGGCTACCCGGTGTTTACGAGCTGGTGCGCCGCCATGTCCAGATAGGCGCGCAGCTCCTCGGCATCGGCGTCGCCGATGCGACCCGCGGCCCGGAGTTCCTCGAGCGCCCCGGACATATGGCGGAGCCAGGCATCGCGCTCGGCCGGGCCGATGACGAAGGGAGCGTGGCGCATGCGCAACCGCGGGTGACCACGCAATTCGTTGTACGTCGACGGACCACCCCAGTACTGCATCAGGAACAGCGCGAGGTGTTCGGCCGATTCCGTGAGGTCGTCCGGATAGAGCGGTCGCAAGAGCGGATCGCCGCCGACGGCGAGATAGAACCGGTTCACCAGATCGACGAAGAATGACTCCCCGCCGACCCGTTCGAACAGTCCGTCCACGGGGTGGAGAGTAGAGGCTTTAGGATGCGTCCGATTCGCGGCCGTAGTTCAATGGGAGAACCTCAGCCTTCCAAGCTGATGATGCCAGTTCGATCCTGGTCGGCCGCTCTCTTCGGACGCCGTGAAGATGTGGCTCTCCGTCGCTCAGGGCCCGACTTCTGGAACCTCAACGATGAACACCTCGAGAGCAATCGTTCCGGGCAGCCCGACGGGTGACCTGCGGGTCAACCGGCGAAAGGTCGGCCACCGGGTGCGACGGTCGGCTGGTCAGCGTCGAGAGATAATGCGTACCTCAGATTGTGAGATCAGTCAGGAGCAATCCATGACCCCCGCCGCATTTCCGCCTGTCGTCGACGCCGACACCTGGCAGCGCCAGCTCGATGCACTGCGTGCCAGGGAAAAGGCAGCGACTCGAGAGCTCGACGCAATTGCGGCGCAACGTCGACGACTGCCGATGGTCAAGATGCCGGACTACACCCTGGAAGGCGAGGAGGGACCGGTCCTCTTGGCCGATGTCTTTGCTGGCACCTCACAGCTGATTGTCTACAACCACATGTGGTTTACCGGCGAGCACTGGCAGTGCCCGGGCTGCACGTACTTCACCTCGCAGTTCACTCGGCTCGAGTTTCTCGACAACTACGACGCCCGGTTCGTCGTCGTCACGCAGGGACCCATCGACGAGGCACTCGAATACAAACGGCGCGTCGGGAACAAAATGACCTGGTACTCAACGGCGAACAGTCCATTCGGCCGGGACGTCGGCGCCCCGCCCGACGGCGGATTCGCGGTCAACGTGTTCCTGCGCGACGGCGACACCGTGTATCGCACCTGGCACACCAGTGGCCGCGGCACGGAGCAGCTCGGCCATACCTTTGCGCTGATCGACCTGCTGCCCTATGGGCGGCAGGAGGTGTGGCAGGACTCCCCCGACGCCTGGCCGCAGTCACCGACCTACAGCGGGTGGCCCAGCCCACAAGACGTTGCCTCCTTCTACGGACTCCCTGAGGAAAAGTAATGAGGACCTTGCACTTCGGCCTGCGCGTCACCGACCTCGATCGATCGCTGGCGTTCTATCGGGCAGTGGGCTACGAGATCGTCGGAGAGGTTCCCGAGACCCCGCTGGGCCACTTGACCATGGTCAGGCTGCCGGGCGACGAGTTCGTCACGATTGAACTCGTGCACAATCCAGGACAAGGGGAAATGGCGGCCCGTGGCGGATTGAGCCACTTCGTGATCAAGATCGAGTCCATGACCACGACAGTCGCCCATCTCGTTGATCATGGCATCGACGTCGAGACGCCAACGTCACCCGGTGGCCCCGAAGACTTTCTGACGACATGGATCACTGATCCCGACGGGACCCGGATCGAGTTGGTCCAATGGCCGGCCGGTCACGTCGAAGGCGTCTCTCAGGCCGACTGGCCGAGCTGAGCAAGGACAGTCGAGCCAGGAGAAACGGGCGAAGCCGCTGGCGAGGTGACTCGCGTGTACGCGACGGGCGCTCGCTCTCGCCATTAGGCCGCTGACTCTGCTCGCTCCTCGCTGCGCCGGGTGATCGCCTTGAGCGTACGAACCGTTGTCTCGATGTCGCGCTGGTCGAATTCGCCGAGCAGTTCCGCCGTCGCGCCGAGCACGTAGTCCCGGAGGCTCTCGAACAGTGTCACACCCTCTTCGGTCAGGTCGACGGCGTCCTCCCCCGCGATCAGGCCGTCGGTCGCCAGCCGGGCCAGCAACGCACGAGTGGATGCCGCATCCAACCCGCGCGAGCCTTCAAGATCCGAGACGATCGAGGCGCGGTCGGCGTGCGGGCCTCTCGTGGCGATCAGCTTCAGGGCGTACCAGGTAGCAGGCTCGACGTCGCGCTCGGCCAGATGGCTGCGCAGCACGGCGCTCAGCGTCCGTTCGGTGAAGGCGAGCGTCTGGCCGAACTCGGCGTAGGCGGCGGGGACTGGGTTCACGGGTGGATTCCCTTCTCTCGGTATACTCGACAGGTGCCTGTCCATTGTAGCAACTCGACAGTTTCCTGTCTATAGCGATGTCCGACAACCTCGAGTACCCCACCTTGGGCGTGCTGCTGCGGCTGCTCTACCAGCTCTACTCACTCGAGATCCAAGGTGCGCTCCGCCAGGCGGGCTTTGACGACGTCAACCCGGCAGCAGCCAATGTGTTCACGTTCTTGACCCCGGACGGGGCGACCGTTTCGGAACTGGCGAACCTCGCGCACGTCCGCAAGCAGACGATGGCGCAGACCGTCGAGCAGCTCGAGCGGTCCGGCTACGTCGAACGCCGCCCGAACCCGTCGGACCGCCGGTCCCAGCTGGTCTTCCTCACGGCGCGCGGCCGGCGGATCCCACCGGTCACGCACAAGGCCGCCGCGGCGGTAGAGAAACGCTGGGCCCGGCTCCGTGGCCCCGATGAGCTCGAGACCCTCCGCGGCTCGTTACGGGATCTGCTCGGCCGGTTGACCGGGGAGTGAACGACGCGTCCCTCCACCGTGCCGCAAGCCGTGCCGCTAGCCGTGCCGCTAGCCGTGCCGCTGGCCGTGCCGAGAGATCGACCGCCGCGCGGCGCATCGCAGCGAGGAAGGATGGCTCGCCACGGCCGCCGTGTTCAATCGCCTTCGCTTCAACGAATCGGTTGACCATGACCCGAATTTGTTCGCTCAGGCCGCACGCGAACTGACGCCACTGACGCGGGCGATCGAGGGGTTCGAGGACCTCTACGCCATCGAGGCCTCCGCCACCGAAGTCGCCCTGGTGATTCTCGGCGACGACGTGGACGTCTCGAACCGGGTGGCGACGGAGGTGGGGTCGCCGTGGATGGCGGCCCACGTGGTACGCCTCCTGGCCGGTCCTCCTGATCGCCCAGCGGGCCCACGCCGGCGTCGTCTCGCCCTACCGTGTGAGGCGAGCCCGAACCCCCGAGAGGCCAAACCCCAGTAGCCAAAGCGCGTCGCCGGTGTGATAATCGACAGCGTGCCGGTGGAGGGCCACCTATACGGCGAGCGGGTGTGGTTCTACGACGCCCGGAGCCACGTTCGCCGCATGGGCGTCTCCACGCACCCCCACGACTCGACCATCGTCATTTCCCTCTGGCAGGGCGACGTCTGCACCGGCACGTTCCGGATGCCCGCCACGAACGCGGCCCACCTCATCTCGACCCTGGCCTACGGCATGACCGAGGCCACCCCGGTCCCGCACGAGCGGCCCGGTGCCGACGGTCCTCCGGGCCAACAGGGCCAGGGCCGGCTCGGCCGGCTCCGCCGGCTCTGGTCGAGCTTCCTGCGGCGCCTGTCCGTCGGCTCCGCTGGGACGACCGAGACCCGCCTTCGGCTGCTCAAGTAGGCCGGCCCTCGAAATCCGGCCGCGAGCGGTGCTACGTCGGCGTCGGGGCCGGGACGGCGACCCGCGTGATCTTTCGCACGGAGGCCAGGCGCAGGAGGACGAGCGACCGGATGGCCCACCAGCCGGGATCGATCTCGCCCTTGGCCATCGCCAGACGGCCCGACGTCGTGAGGGCGTGATGGTTGTTGTGGAGGCCCTCGCCGGCGACGAGCAGGGCCAGCCACTGGTTGTTCGTGGCCAGGTTGTCGTGGGGGCGCTTGCCCCACTTGTGCCCGATGGCGTTGATGGCGCCCCCGCCCAAGATGTAGGCGGACGCGTGGACGACGGCGGCGATCACCCCGATCTCCCACCCGAAGACGGCGATCAGGATGCCGATGCCCAGGCCCAGGCCGAGCAGGGCGTGGTCGAACAACAAGGTGTCCCAGCGGTCGCCGGGAAGGTCACGGGCGTAGCGCGACACGGCGGCGGGGTCCCGGGCCACCCTCCGGTAGAGGACGGCGTTGCCGAACTGGACGGCCGGGAAGCCGAAGACCTTCGGCGAGTGGGGATCGCCCTCCTTGTCGGTGAACGCGTGGTGCTTGCGATGCACCGCGACCCACTGGCGGGGTCGGGTCCCCGTCGCCATCCAGATCACGACCCGGCACGCGAAGGCCACGGGCGCCTTCAGGGTGACCGCCCGGTGAGCGAGTGAGCGGTGCAGGTACACCGTCGTCACGACGAAGGCGATCTGGGTGGTAATCAAGCCGATGACCACGGCCTCGAGCACCGCGGGCACCTCCGTACATTAGGCGACGGATCCGGCGTCGTCGCCAATTGGTCGCCGAAAATTCATATGATCCTCGATGCCGAGCGGGGGGGCACCGAATCAGGGGGCACATGACGACTGAGACCGAGGCCGCGTTCGGCGAGCTCCTCGAGACCGTCGCCGCCACCCACCGGCGCCTGGCCGACGAGCTCGTAGACGACCCGACGACGCTGCTCGAGGCGCACAAGTGGCTGCTCTCGATCCTCCAGGTCGCGGCGGACGTCAACCTCTGGGCCGACTCCGGACGCCCACGGTTCGTCGACATCGTGGGCCCCTACAAGAAGTGGGGCGGGGACAACGCCGACGCCTTCTACTGCTACACGCCGATCGACCCCTCGCGCACCTACCGGGTGACCGTCGAGCCCGGCGACGCGGTGTACCTCTCCCTGACGGTCTACGGGGGGCCCGACGACGGCCGGTACTCCGAACGCATCGTGGGGGCGGTCAACAGCCACGACGCGCCGCGGCGCCCGGACGGGACCTTCGACATCGTGTTGTCACCCGAGGACCCCGGGGGCGGCGCGTCCTTCATCCGGCTCGAGCCCGACGCGGTCGCGGCGATCACCCGCGACTACCTCGAGGAGCCGGTGCGCGGGCGGCGCGCCGTCTGGCGCATCGAGGCCGAGGACCCCCCGCCGCGCTTTCGCCAGGACGACGCCGACCTGGCCCGCCGCCTCCGCGCCATGGCCACTTGGGTGCGCGAGCAGGCCACCATCGTGCCGCTGCCGCCGGCCACGCCCAACGCCGTCGATCCGCCCTACCCGGTGCCGACCACGACCTTCGGCTGGGCGGCCGGGGACGCCGCCTACGCCATGGGCGCCTTCGAGCTGGCCGACGACGAGGCCCTGGTCATCAAGGGCCGCTCGCCCGACTGCGCCTTCTGGAACATGTGCCTGTGGAACCGGCTCCTGCACACGTACAACTACGACTACGAGCGCGTCACAATCAACGGTGCCCAGGTGGCGTACGAGCCCGATGGGTCCTGGACGATCGTCGTCGCCGCGCGGCGGCCCGCCCATCCCAACTGGGTGTCGACGGCCGGCCACCGCAGCGGCCGCATCTGGTTCCGGTGGTTCCTCCCCTCGTCGACACCGCGCCAACCCGAGGTGGCCGTCGTGCCGGTGTCCTCGATATGACCGACCGACCCCCGCCGGTGCGGATCGACGACCTGGCCGAGCCGCGGTTCTCCGACGACGCCCGGGCCATCCTCGACCTCATGCGCGACGCGGGGTCGCAGCTGACGCTCGAGCCTTCCGGGTTGCTCCGTGCGGCGACCGCCGAGACGGGCCTCGACTACTTCGGCTCCGACGACTTCCTGCCCCGTCTCGATCTGCTCTGCCGGGCCATGCGCGCGGAGGGCGGGTTCAACGACGCCGGCGTGTTCCAACAACACACGCTCATCGCCGGCCTCTTGAAGAACCGCCTCCTCATCGAGAACCTGATCGCCCGGCACCCCGAGATCCTCGATGAGCAGATCGCGTCACCGATCATCATCTGCGGCCTGCCGCGCACCGGCACCACCCATCTGCACAACCTCGTCTCGGCCGACCCGGCGATCCGCTCCCTCCCCTACTGGGAAAGCCTCGAGCCGGTCCTCGACGAGCGCGAGCGGCCGGCGCCCGGCGAGCCCGACCCGCGCCGGGCGCGCACGGCCATGGGGCTGTCGTTCCTCGACGTCGCCATGCCGTACTTCAACCGCATGCACGAGATGACGGTGGACCACACCCACGAAGAGATCCAGCTCTTGGCCATCGACTTCTCGAGCATGCTGCTCGAGACCACCGCGACCATGCCGATGTGGCGCGACGCCTACCGCGCCCGGGACCAGCGCCCCAGCTACGCCTACCTGCGACGCGTCCTCCAGGTCCTGCAGTGGCTGCGGGGCGGGACGCGCTGGGTGCTCAAGTCGCCCCAGCACCTCGAGCAGTTCCCCGCCCTCGTCGACACCTTCCCCGACGCCACGTTCGTGGTCACGCACCGCGACCCCGTCTCGGTGACGACCTCGATGGTGACGATGCTCGCCTACACGGCCCGTCTCACCCGCGACTGCGTGGATGTCCCGGGCATCGGGCACTACTGGGCCGACCGGTTGGAGCAGATGTTGGCCAACTGCGCCGAACAGCATTCCATCCTCCCGGCAGACCGGACCATCGACGTCCACTTCGACGACTTCATGGCGGACGACCTCGCGATGGTGGCGCGGGTCTACGACGTGGCCTCCCAGCCGCTCGACCGGTCGTCGCGGCACGCCATGCGCGCGTTCGTGGCCGGCCACCCACGCGGCAAGTTCGGCGCCATCGACTACGACCTCACCGAGTTCGACCTCGATCCCGCTGCGTGCCGACGGGCCTTCTCGTTCTACAGCGAGCGCTTCGGGGTCACGTCCGAGTCGTGAGTCGACCCTTCGGCCGAGACACGGTCCGCGCAGACCACACGGACCGCCCCACGCCGCGTGCGGCTGTATTCGCGTTAGGCCTTATGTAAAGCGCAATTCGCCCTTATAACCGTCAAATTCATAACTCGAACCGCGAATACACTCGCGCGCGGCGCGGGACTCTCTCGATACTCGACACGACTCGCACGCACAGCGAGGAACCCCAACCGGGTCCGGACGCGCTCAGCGGATGACCGAGCGGCGGATACGGTCCCAACGCCGGGCCACGTGCACGCCCAGGTACGCGAGCAGCAGCAGCGCGGCGGAGACGTGCCAGCCGATGTCACGGAACGGGATCCCGAAGCCGCGGGGATGGAGGATCACCTGGTTGCCAGTGGCGAGGTCGTAGGTCCCCGAGACGAGCACGTTGAGGGTCAACAGCGCGAGGACCAGGTCCGACCAGGCCAGGCGCCCCCGGGGCCGGACCCACGTCGTGACCCGTCCGAGGTTCCCGAACAGCCGGGCCACGGTGTGCCGGCGTTGCACCGTGTGCACGCCGACCAGCGCCACGAAGGCCAGACCGACGACGAGGTGCGGGAGCCCCTCGGTGATCAGCGTCACGGTGGCCAGCGAGGCGGCGAACGTCGCCAGCAGGACGAGGTGGACGACGAAACGGGCCTCCATCCGACGGCGCTGGGCCGCCGCCGGGGCCGCCGCCGGGGCCGCCGCCGGGGCCGCCGCCGGGGCCGACGCAGGGGCCACCGCAGCGCCCGGTGGCGGCGAGGTGGAGTCGCTCGCCACCGGGCCGGTGTCGCTGCGGATGGTCATGGCGACCTACTCCATCGGCCGGGTGGCGATCCCCTTGGGGTCGCGTCCCGCCAGGACCCAGCCGATCACGATCGCGGCCGCCGGCATGGCGACCAAGATGAAGAACAGGTTGTTCCACGGGACGTGATGGATGATGTCGGACACGCCGCCCTCGAGCTTGTTCGACCGGAAGAAGCCGAACACGCCGACGTAGGCGGCGATCGTCCCGAGCAGCGCGCCCAGGAAGGCGAGCCCGCCGGCGGTGACTGCGGTCAGGGCGCGCCGGGTGCGCGAGCTCGCGCCGGCGGCGGTGAGGGTGCGGAGGTCACTCGCCGTCTCGCTGCGGATGAGGCCGATGCTCATGGCAAGGACGCCGAGGGCGAGTGCGATGCCGAAGACGGTCGCCCAGTTCACGATCTCAGCCGCCGCGGGCACGTCGTTCCTTGACTCGACGCTCATGTTGGTCGCGGCCGCCAGGGAGTTGGCGTTCCTGATCTGCGGCGAGGTGATCGCGCCGTTGGACTGGATCTCCCAGCCCGCAAGGCTGTTCTGGTCCGCGATGTGCAAGCGGTGCAGCGCGCTCTCGGTGATCACCGTGTTCGGGGCCGACGTGCCGCTCGGCAGCTGGCTCACCACCTGCACCACCGGGTGCGCCAGGCACGAGCCGGGCGAACACGAGTTCGCGTTGTTCCCGCCCGCGCCCAGACCCTGGAAGCCGCTGCCGTCCTTGCCGCCCCCGCCGTACGTGAGCTGGACACCCGAACCGGCCAGGCCGGATCGCGAGCTCAGCACGTCGACGTCCGAGGGGATCGACGAGGGGTTGATGCCGTACGAGCGCAACAGGGCCGGGGTCCCCACGTAAATGGGCCCGTTCCATTGCCGGCCCGTGCCGCTCGGGTTCTGCAGGGACGCTGCGGCGTTGTCGAGCTCGACGGCGCCCGTCCCGCCGACCGCGGAAGAGATGGCCTGGACGGTCGCCAGCTGCGACGACAGGCTCGCCACCGGACCCGCGTTCTGCTGTTCGCCGTTCGGCCCGAACGTCGGCCCGGTGGGCGGGGTGTACACGTTGATCGTGTTCGCCGCCATGTTGGGCCCGACGAAGTCGAAGACGTTGGAGTAGCGGGCCACGGCGACAGCGCAGACGATAACGGCGATCATGATGCCGAGGCTGATCGCCGACAGGGCCGAGCCGGAGCGGGCGCGGTAGCGCGCCATGTCGCGCAGGGGCAGGCGGATGGCGATGGGCGCCCGGGCGCCGATCCGTGCGAGCAGGACGAGGAAGAACGGGGAGACCAGGATGATCCCCGCGATCAGCGCGATGAGCCCGGGAATCAGCCAGATCACTCCCCCGCCGTGGCTCGAGGCGCCCGAGATGGAGAAGAAGACGAATCCGATGACGAGCGCGACCACTCCTGGCACCAGCGAGCGGCGGACCTGGCGCGGCGGCGCAGGGCGCCCGGCCAGGGCACGGACCACCGGCACCTTGGTGATGGCGCGGGCGGGGTAGCCGGCGGCGAAGAAGGTCGCGACGACTGCGAGCACCATGGCCGGGACGATCACGTTCCACGGCAGGGCGAACATCGGAATAACGTGGTGCGCGTTCTGCTGGTTGGTCGGCCGGTAGGCCAGCCAGAGCGCCAGGCCTAGCGCGAAGCCGACGATGGCACCGACGACCCCGACGATGACGCCGTTGGCCACGAGGACGAGCCGGACGTTGCGGTCGGTCGCCCCCATGGACTCGAGCATGCCGAGGGAGCGCATGCGGCGCTGTGCGAGGACGGTGAAGCCGCCGATCGACACCAGGGCGATGAGGAGCATGCCGACGGTCGCCAGCGCCAGGATGATTGTCGACGGGTTGACGATGTTGCTGTGTGAGTCCGGCGTAGAGATGTAGGGGGACAGGGAACTGAGGGATTTCATCGCGTTGGGCGAGGCGTCGAACAGGACGCTCACCTGCGCGGGGTGCGTCACCTGGCCCGGCGGGACGAGGCCGAACTCGTCGAGCAGGCTCTGGGGGTTCTGCACGATGCCGACGACCGTCTTGCCGCCCTGGGACCACGTGTCGCCCACCCGCAGGTTGAGCTCCGACGCCAGGCCGGGGGTGAGGGCGATCTCGTTCGGCCCGTTCGGGAAGCGCCCCGAGAGGAGCTGCAGCATCGGGCCGCCGTAGGGGCCGTGCGGGTCCTGGGACCGGAGCTGGTAGGTGTGGGTCGAGCCGGGCACGGTGAAGTTCTCGTTGGCGATGACCTGCACGGTGCCGACGGCGCGCACGATCTGGGCGATCTGCGCCTCCACTTGCGCCGGGCTGTTCGCCGACGACTTGGTCGTGGGGGTCAGGTCGAAGGTCGCCTGGTCTTGCGCCGTGCCGAATCCGGCGTTGGCCGCCGACGGCGTGTTGACCGCGACGGCCGAGCCGACGACGACGGCCGCCACGGCGACGACGATCAGCAGCAGGATCAGGAACTGCTGGCGCCATTCGCGCTTGAAGAGGCGCCAGGACCAGCGGAGCATCGCCCGGCGGGCGGCGACGCCGCCACTCGTCGGCTCTATGCCCGACTGCGTCACCGGACGCTCGAGGACGTCGACGCTCACGAGTGCGGAGCTTCCGCGAGGAAGGCGTCGGGGCTCTCGAGCGGGAGCGTCTGGTCGACGATGCGGCCGTCGCGCAGGAAGATCACGCGGTCGGCCCACGAGGCGAGCTGCGCGTCGTGGGTCACCACGACGGCGGCCAACCCGCGGTGGCAGGCCGCGAGGATCAGGCGCATGACCGACTCGGCGTTGGTGGAGTCGAGCGCGCCCGAGGGCTCGTCGGCCAGGAGCAGCTTGCGCCCCCCGACAACGGCGCGCGCGATGGCGACACGCTGGCGCTCGCCCCCCGACATCTGGTCGGGGTAGTGCGACGCCCGGTCCGACAGGCCGAAGTCGTCGAGCGACTCGAGCGCCGTCGCCTGGGCCTTTCGGGCCGCAATGCCGTCGAGCTCGAGCGGCAACGACACGTTCTCCACCGCGCTGAGCCCCGCCAGCAGGTTGTAGTCCTGGAAGACGTAGCCGATGGACTGACGGCGCAGCCGCGCCTTGCCGTTGCGCGACAGGGTGGACAGCGACTGGCCGCCCATGAACACCTCACCGCTGGTCGGGTCCTCGAGGCTGCCGGCGATGGTCAACAGCGTGCTCTTGCCCGAGCCGCTGGCGCCCATGACGGCGACCAGCGACCCGGCGTCCACTGCGAGATCGACGCGCCGGATGGCGTGCACCTCGGCGGCACCTTCGCCGTAGACCTTGGAGACGTCACGGAGTTCGAGGTAGCTCATTGGGGGGCTCCTGCCCTGCGCCGGGCCTTGGGGAGTGGGAACTGCGGTTGCGGGGCCGGCGCGTCCACGCCCGCAGCTGCTCGCTTCAGACGGCCGTCAGCCGTGTCCAACCACCTGATCAGCGAGTCGAGCCGGAAGAGCTCGGCGTCGACGACCAGGGCGAAATTGAGATCGAGGCGGGACTCGTCCTCCTTGAGGCGGGTCCACTGCTGCATCAGCTCGACCAGGTACCGGCGGTGCACCTGCACCACCTGGTGCACGTCGACCCCGGGGAGCTCGAGGGCGACGAGGACCTTGATCACGAGCTCGTCACGGGGCGGCGAAGAGAAGTCGGGCGGCGTGTGCAGCCACTGGGTCAGCTCGGCCTCGCCGTCCTCGGTGATGTGGAAACCCTTCTGCGGGCCCTCGTCGGCGGCGTCGTCGGACTCGACCAGCCCGTCACGCTCGAGACGCTGGAGGGTCGTGTACACCTGCCCGACGTTGAGCGGCCAGACCTCGCCGGTCTTGGCCTCGAATTCCTGGCGCAGTTGCAGCCCGTACTTGGGACCCTCGCTGAGCAGGGCCAACAGCGCATGACGGATGCTCATCCATCCCCATTTCGAAGTAGCATACTCAGTATCTTACGGCAGAGAGCCTGGTCGGCGCAAGGGGGGACAGCCCCATTTCTCTGCTCCGGCCCCGCGCTGCAGCGCTGCGCTACGGCGCTGCACTACGGCGCGTCTTCAACCCCCGGACCCCGGCCGGCGGGGGTCAGGTCAGCTGGCCGGCGTCCAGGCCCGGACCCAGTCGATCTGGGTCGTGGCCGGCAGCGGGGTGTTGGCCGTCGGGGCGTTGGTCCCGATGCCGAGCGCCTGGGTCAGCGCAATGAAGAACGGCTCGTTGAAAGGCGCCGGTCCGCCGATCGGGTGGTCGACCAGGCAGACGTTGCCGTTGTAGAGGATCGTGATCGACGTCGGCGTCCAGTCCACCTCGTACGTGTTGAACTGCGCCGGGTCGATGGTGCAGTTGTACGCCGTGGCGTTGGGGTCGCTCTTCGACTGGTTGTACACGATGTAGGGGATGTCCAGGTTGGGGTACTGGCTGTAGGTCTCCCCGAAATCGATCTCGCCCGAGGCCGGCCACCTCCCGTAGGTGAGGTTCTGCGGATAGAGCCAGAACGTCTCCTGCAGGCCGGGGATGCTCGCCGCCGGGACCTTGGCCCGCACCTCGAAGGCCCCGTATGTCTGGTCGAACAGCTTGCTGCTGGTCACCATGCCCGCCTCGTATTGCGAGGTGTAGCCCGGCACACACGTGAACGGCGACACGTGCAAGACCGAAAGGTTGAGATAGCCGCCCGAGACGCTGATGGTGTTGGGGTTGTAGACGTAGCAGTCGGGCCCGCCCGTGATGTAGCCGGTCCACGCTGTCAGCGTGGGCATCCAGTTGGCGTAGTTCAGCGACGTGCCGTTGAACTCGTCGTCGAAAGTGCAGGTCCAGTTGCCGCTCAGCCCGTCGGGGTTCCCGTTGCACGAGGGACCCGCCTGCGCCGACGCGACCGGAGCGCCCACCGTCTGGCTGAGCGGCACCAGCACCACCGTGCTCACGACCGCGGCGGCGGCAAGTGCCGAGAACGGCAGCCTCGTGCGGCGGCGGAAACTGCGCGGTGCGGCGTGCGCTGCCCTCGTGCGGAGCGACATGCCGTTCTCCCTCCAATGTCCCCGGTACTTCGGAGCCCGCCACGGGTCCAGAAATGGCGACTGATCGAGCACCACCACCAACCGCTGCGGTATGACACGCCCACTGCGGCCACTGGCGATGCACTTTCAATCGTAAACGTTGTTGCTCCGTTGTGGGGGAAAAATTTGCAGGCGGGCTGCAAGCTCGGGAGCACGGCGGAGGCCGGGCCCGCGCATAGGCCAGACCAGGACCGGACCAGGACCGGAGCGAGCGGGCGTGACCCCGCCGGCTACGACGTCGGCAGGGGGGACCCGGTCTCCAACAGGGATTTCAGGCTGCCCACGACGGCCGGCCACCCGCTGCTGACGCCCTCGTGCACGGCGCTGCCGGGCTCGAAGCCGTCGTGGACGACGGTGAGCTTCACCACGCCGTTGCCGGCGTCCTCGATGTCGAACGCGACGTTGGAGCGACGCTCGGCGGCCCACGCGGCGCGGAGCTCGTCGTCGATGCCGTGGGCGACGGCCCACTCCGGCGTGAAGGTGTGCCACGTGTAGGCGAGGCGGCGGTACGGGTCCGACTCGAGGATGACCTGCTCGGGGTGGCTCACGACCAGGCCGGACTTGTCGTAGGTGACGTCGTAGCGCGAGCCCTTCTTCCAATCGGTCTGCAGCTCCACGCCGCCGGCGCTCGGGTGGCGCCAGTACTGCCTGGTGAAGGCCGGGTCGGTCAGGCCCCGCCACACCCGCTCGGGCGTCGCCCGGATGTACGTCGTGTAGACGAACGTCGGGTCGACCTTCGTCTCCGTCTTCGTCTCTGTCTGCGTCTCCGCCTGCGTCTCCGTCTTGGTTTCCATGCCGTTGGCCTCCAGTGCCGTCTTGAGATCGGAGAGGGCTTCGGCCCGCGTCCGGTCGTAGTGATGGATCCAGCGGTCGGCGATGTCGGTGATGGGGGCGGCGTTCAGGTAGTGCAGCTTCTCCCGGCCCTGGCGCAGGCTGGCGACGAGGCCGGCCGTCTCGAGCACATCGAGGTGCTTGGAGACCGACTGCCTCGTCATGCCCATGTCGGCGCAGAGCTCGGTCAGGGTGAGCCCGTTGCGCTCGTTGAGCCGATCGAGGAGCCGGCGCCGGCCGGGGTCGCTGAGCGCCCGGAAGACCGCATCCATATCTCGCATCAATGTCGTCCGCTGTTGGTTGTCCGCTGTTGCCTGTGGGTGTTGCCTGTCCGGTTGTTATGCAGCCATCCGGTTGCGTAACTCAGTTAAGCAGCCAACGGGTTGCATGTCAAGCAAGTGGTCCGGTGTGCGGACTGCGGCGCGGAGGTGGTCCGTCCGTCCGTCCGGGCACGGGAGGGCGGCCCGGCGCCCGAACCCCGGTCCGGGGGCAGGGCGGGGCCGTCTCCCGCGGGGTGGAAGCAGAGGCGCTACGAGGCGGGCGTCCAGGCCCGCACCCAGTCGACCTTTGTCGTGGCCGGCAGCTGGGTGTTGGCGTTGACGGCGTTGCCGCCGACCAGGCCGAGCGCCTGAGTCAGGGCGATGAAGAACGGCTCGTTGAACGGGGCCGGCCCGCCGATCGGGTGGTCGACCAGGCAGACGTTGCCGTTGTAGAGGATCGTGATCGACGTTGGCGTCCAGTCCACCCCGTAGGTGTTGAACTTCGTGGGGTCGATGACGCAGTTGTAGGCCGTGGCGTCGGGGTCGCTCCCGCTCTTCGACTGCGGGTAGACGATGTAGGGCACGTCGAGGTTCAGGTACTCGCTGTAGAACTGCGCGAAGTCGATCTCGCCCGAGGCCGGCCACTTGCCGTAGGTCAGGGTCTGTGGGTAGAGCCAGAACGTCTCCTGCAGGCCGGGCGTCGTCCCCGCCGGCAGCTTCGCGTTGACCTCGAAGGCGCCGTAGGTCTGCGCGAAGTGTCCGGTCGTGGTGACCATCCCGGCCTCGTATTGCGGGTCGTAGCTGCCGACGCATTTGAACGGGGCCACCTTCACCACGGACAGGTTCAGGTACCCGCCGGATTCGGAGATGGTGCTCGGGTTGTTCACGTAGCAGTCCGGCCCCGCGGTGTAGAGGCTGTTGGCGGTGAGCTGCGGCTGCCACAGGTTGGTGTTGAGCGACGTCCCGTTGAACTCGTCATCGAACGAGCAGTTCCAGCTCCCGCCGAGCCCGAGCGGCGCCGTGCCCTGGCAGCCCGAGCCCTGGGGGGTGGTGGTGGTCGTCGTCGTCGTGCTGGTCGTGCTCGTCGTGCTCGTCGTGCTGGTCGTGCTGGTCGTGCTCGGGGTGCTCGTGGTGCTCGCCCTGGTCGACCACGTCAGGCGGGACGTGGAGGCCGCCGCGAGGTTCGTGGGCGAGCCGAAGGGCGACACCAGGAGCACCGTCGTCACCACAGCCGCCGCGGTGCCTGTAACGAGCGCGGCCGTCTTGGCGCGCCAGTTCTCGAAAAACATGGTCCGTTCCCCCTCGGTTTGCCACGCCGCGCGTCGTTGTGGCGGCGTGCGGGGTCACGGTATGGGAGGGCACGCAATGTATCTAGGTACATTTGGACTACTGCGTCGCAATTTGGTCCTTTTGCACTACGCAGTTGACGTTGCGTTGTGCGAACCGGTGCGCGAAAAGGGGCGCGAGCGCGCCGATCTCTGGGCCGCTCTGCGGGCGGCTCAGAGAGCTCAGAGGGCGGCCAGCACCTCTTCGGCCGAGCTCACCTTGAGGCCCGGTCCCGGCTCGACGGCGAGCCAGGACACCACGCCGTCGTCGACGATGGCCGAGAAGCGCTGCGAGCGCCGGCCGAGGCCGAACCCGCTGCCGTCCATGGTGAGCCCCATCGCCTCGGTCAGCTCCCCGTTGCCGTCGGCGAGCATCTCGACGGTCTGGCCCACGTTCTGCTCCTGGCCCCAGGCCTCCATGACGAAGGGGTCGTTCACCGACAGGCAGACGACCTTCTCGGCTCCCTTGGCACGCAGTTCGTCGGCCCGCAGCACGAAACCGGGCAGGTGGTGATCCGAGCAGGTGGGCGTGAAGGCACCGGGCACGCCGAAGAGCACGACCTTTCCGTGGCCGAGGACCTCCGCCGAGGTGGTCGCCTCGGGGCCCTTGTCGCCGAACGTGAACACCTTCACGTCGGGGATGCGGTCGCCGACTGCAATCGTCATTCGTGTCTCTCCTCAGGGTGGGGGGTCTCAGGTTGCCATAGGCCGGCTGCCACCCTCAATCGGTCACAGAGTTGTAACGTGCCGCATCACGGCGCCCCAGGGGGGGTCGTCGGACGTGAGACCGAGACCTTTGGGGGGTTGCGATGTCCCAGTCGTTTGATCGGCGGTCGTTCCTGGCAGGCGGGTTGGCCGTGGGCGCTGGAGCCGCGTTGGCCGGCATGCTGCCCGACGGGTTCGCCGGGGCGAACACCACCAACGGACCCGGCCGCAACGGCATCAGCACGGCCAAGCCCAAGAAGGGCGGCTCGGTGACCTTTGGCATCGACACCGAGGAAAGCGGCTTCAACCCCTCGACGGCCCGCTGGGACGAGGGCGGCTTCCTCTACGGCCGCACCGTCTTCGACCCGATCGCGATCGTGGACGCCCAGGGCAACGTCCAGCCGTATCTGGCGCAGTCGATCACGTCGAACGCCGACTTCACCTCGTTCACGATCACGCTGCGCCCCAACATCGTCTTCCACGACGGGAGCCCGCTCGACGGCAAGGCGCTCTACACGAACATCGAGGCGCAGGCGACCTCCATCCTGACCGGGCCCGCCTTCGCTACCAACATCAGCGGGGCGTCGGTCAGCGGTCCGATGGCGGTCACCATCACCATGAAGAACCCGTGGGCTCCCTTTCCGTACTACCTCGCCCAGGCGCAGACCGGCTACATCGCCGCCCCGTCGATGCTCGCGGCTGCCGACGGCGGCACGTCAAACCCCATCGGCACCGGACCATTCGTCTTCTCCGACTGGGTCCCCAACAGCCACATGACGGCGAACAAGAACCCGCACTACTGGCGCAAGGGCTATCCCTACCTCGACTCCATCACGTACAAGCCGATCGTCAACGCGAACTCGCGCGCCCAGGCGCTGCAGACCGGCGAGATCGACATGTTGCACACCAACTCGCCCGACACCCTGCTGCAGTTCCGCGGGAACAAGAAGTACTCCTACTACGACAACAGCGGCCAGGTGGTGGGCCAGCCGACCGTGCAATGCGTCATGCTCAACACGGCCGCCGCTCCCTTCAACAACCACGACCTGCGTCTCGCCATGGCAAAGTGCATCAACCGGACCCAGTACACCAAGGTGATCGACAAGGGCGTGAACACGCCGATGGGCGGGCTCTTCATCGCGGGGAGCCCGTACTACACCAAGACGGCGTACCCCAGCTACGACCCCTCGGGCGCGGCGTCGCTCGTGAAGAAGGTCGCGCAACAGACCGGCAAGTCGGTGACCTTCAGCCTCAACTCGACCAGCGACCCGGAGACGCTGGCGGCGGCCCAATTCCTCCAGCAGGCCTTCCAGACGGCAGGCATGCACGTCAACATCAACATCATCGCCCAAGCGACGATCATCAACAACGCGCTGGCCGGCACCTACCAGGCGACCCTGTGGCGCCAGTTCGGGGCGGTCGACCCGGACCTCAACTACGTGTGGTGGACCACCCAGCTGGCGTCGGGGTCGCTGGCCCTCAACATGGCCCGCAACGTCGACCCTCGCATCCAGACGGCGCTGTTGGCCGGCCGGACGACGGGCAACAAGGCGGCGCGGACCAAGGCGTACCAGCAGATCAACCAGTACCTGGCCCAAGACGTTCCGTACCTGTGGCTGGCGCGCGACACCTGGGCCGTGGTCGCCGACCCCAAGGTGCAGAACTTCACCAACCCAAAGACGCTGAGCGGGACCAAGGCCGTCGCGTTCGACGAGGGCGTGCTCTGGCCGACGCAGATGTGGGTCAACTAGAGGCTGGGCTGGGCTGGGCTGAGCTGGGCTGTGCTGGGCTCGGCGTCAGCGCATCTCGACGTCGTCGAGATACTCCTCGCGCCAGTGGGTGTAGCGCTCCTCGGGTAGACGGAGGCAATACGTCGGGCGCAAGGCTTCGACGAAGTTGCGCTCGTGGCTCACGGCGATGATCGTGCCGGACCACTCGCCGAGCATGGCGCCCACCGCAGTGATCGACGAAGGATCGAGGTTGTTGGTCGGCTCGTCGAGGAGCAATACGTTCGCCTCCCCCGCTGACAGCATGGCCAGCCCGAGCTTCGCCCGCTCGCCGCCCGACAGCGTCGCCGGCCCCTGGTCCGCCGCTTTGGACGGCAGGCCGAACGAACCGAGCAGGGCTCGCCGTTCCTTCTCCTGCTTGAGGACGGCGTCGCTCACGTTGGCCAACGCGCTCAGTTCGGGGTCGATCTGTTCGTGTTCCTGGGCGAAGTAGCCGAGCACCACGTTCGCTCCGAGCTCGACCACCCCGTTGGACGGGTCCTGCACCCCGGCGAGGCAGCGCAACAGCGAGGACTTGCCCGCGCCGTTGCGCCCGATGATCACGATGTGGTCACCGCGGCCGGCATGGAAGCTGACGTTCGCCAGCACCTCGTTGTTGCCGTAGCGCACGCCGACCTTGGCCACCTCGAGCGGTGTGGCTCCAGAGCGCGGCGGCACGGGCAACTTGAATTTGCTGGCGCGCTCTCGCTTGTCGACCTGGGTGCGCGTCCCTTCCATCCGCTCCACCCGCTTGTCGAGCGCCTTGGCCTTGCGGGCCCTCTTCTCCGTGCTGGCCCGCATGGAATCGGCGAGGGCGCTGAGCCGCTTGATCTCGCGCTGTTCGAGCTCGGAGGCGCGCTCACGCTGAGTCTGATCCGCCTCGTGCTGCGCCTGGAACTTCGAGTAGTTGCCCTTCCACTCGGTGAGGCGCTGATTCGAGATGTGCAGCACCTTGGTGATGGAGTGGTCCAACAGCTTGAGGTCGTGGCTCACGACCAGCAGGGCGCCGGAGAAGCGGGCCAGCTCATCGAGCAGCCAACGCTTGGCCGAGCGGTCGAGGTGGTTCGTCGGCTCGTCGAGGATCATGAGCTCGGGCTCCTGGAACAGGACCCGCACCAGGTCGACGCGGCGGCGCTGGCCCCCGGAGAGCTCGTCGACGTCCTCGAAGAGCAGCTCCTGGCGGAGCCCGAGGCCGTCGGCCAACCGGGCCATCACCGCCTCGGCCTCGTAGCCGCCACTGGTCTGGAATTTGTCCTGCAGATCGGCGAACAGCTCGATGTGGGCGTCGGTCGGGTCGTCGGCCAGCGCCTTGCGGGCCGAACCCAGGGCGTCGTCGAGCACGTCCAGCCCGCGGGCAGAGAGGATGTGGGAGAACCCGGTGGGCTCGAGGCCCAGCCCGCCCGGCACCGGGGCCTGGGGGAGGTAACCGAACGAGCCGAGCAGCCGGACGTTGCCGTGGTGGCGCAGCTGGGGGCCGGGCTCGCCGACCAGGACCGAGATGAAGGACGACTTGCCCGTCCCGTTGCGGCCGATCAGGCCGACCTTCTCGCCCTCACCCACAACGAAGGAGGCGTCGGAGACCAAGGTGCGGTCGCCGATCTCAATGGTGAGGTTCGAGCCGACGATCACGACACATTGTACGAGCAGGAACAATGCCTCGATACACTCCGCCAATGGCCGCTCTCGATCGGAAATGGTGGACACTCATCGCCGTCTGCACGGGGGTGTTCATGTTGCTGCTCGACATCACGGTGGTGAACGTTGCGCTGCCGGACATCCAGCGCTCGCTCAACTCGAGCTTCACGGACCTGCAGTGGGTCGTGGACGCGTACTCGCTGACGCTCGCAGCGTTCCTCCTGACCGCCGGCGTCGTCGGCGACATCTACGGACGGCGCAAGGTGTTCGCGGCCGGTCTCGCCATCTTCTCGCTGGCGTCGTTGCTGTGCGGGCTGTCGACGTCGCCGCTGATGCTCAACCTGTGCCGCGCCGTGCAGGGCGTCGGAGGCGCCATCATGTTCGCGACGTCGCTCGCTCTGATCGCCGGCGCGTTCGTCGGCCGCGACCGCGGCACGGCCTTCGGCATCTACGGCGCGGTCATCGGGGGCGCCGTCGCCATCGGCCCACTGCTCGGCGGCGCGATCACGAGCGGCTGGGGCTGGCGCTGGATCTTCTTCGTCAACGTGCCGATCGGCGTCATCGCCATCCTCATCACGTTCACCCAGATCGCCCCCTCCAAGGATGAGCAGGCGCACCGTGTCGACTGGGTCGGGTTCGTCACCTTCTCGGGCAGCTTGTTCGCGCTCGTGTTCGCACTGGTGCGGGGGAACGACCTCGGCTGGGGCAGTACGACCATCGTGGCGCTCCTGGTGGCGTCCGCCGTGCTGATGGTGGCCTTCTTCGTGAACGAGACGCGCACCCGCGAACCGATGCTCGACCTCGGCCTCTTCAAGATCCCGGCCTTCGTGGGCGTGTCGATCGTGGCCTTTGCGATCGCCGCGTCGATCTTCGCCATGTTCTTGTACCTGACGCTGTACATCCAGGACGACCTCGGCTTCGGGCCTCTGCCGGCGGGCATCAAGTTCCTCCCGTTGACCCTGCTGGCGTTCGCGGTCGCGCCTTTCGCGGGCCGCCTCACGGTGCGGGTGCAGTCGCGCTACCTGTTCGCGGTCGGCATGCTGCTCATCGCGGGCGGGCTCTTGTGGATGTCGGACACCACGCCGACTTCGGCCTGGACGGTCTTGCTGCCGGGGTTCGTCCTGTGCGGCATCGGCATCGGCACGGTCAACCCGGTGCTCGCCAGCGGGTCGATCTCGGTGGTGCAGCCCCGGCACAGCGGCATGGCCTCGGGCGCCAACAACACGTTCCGGCAGGTCGGCATCGCCACCGGGATCGCCGTCCTCGGCGCGGTGTTCCAGACCCAGATCATCGCCCACACCACCACCGCGCTGAACAAGACGGCTGCCGGCGTCGCGGTGCTGCACCGCGGTGGCTCGCAGTTGCGCGGTGCGCTGTCGGCGGGCCAGGTGCAGCAGGCGGCCCAGCACATCCCCTTCGCCGGGTCGCGCAACGCCCTCTTGACCGCGTACCACCAGGGGTTCTCGACCACGATCAACCACCTCATGGTCATCGGCGCCATCGTGGCGTTCGTCGGCGCGGTCGCCGGGCTGGTGCTCGTGCGCCAACGCGACTTCGTCATTCCCGGCGCCCCGGCGGCCGGCGGTGGCCAGGCGGGGTCGGGGCAGCACCCGGGCGAGGACGTGCCGCTCCCGGCCGTCCATGCTTGAACCCTTCACGCTAGAAGGCACCTACGTCCGGCTCGAGCCGCTGACGACGTCCCACGTGCCCGGCCTCGTCGAAGCCGCCTCGGAGGACCGGGCCAATTACCAATGGACCTACGTGCCCGACGGTGCCGAGCACATGGCGGCCCACGTGCAAAGTGCGCTGGCCAAGGCGGCCACGGGGGCGCACGTCGCCTTTGCCACCGTGCGACGCGGGCAGGCCGCCGGCGAGCCCGACCGGGTGGTCGGTTCGACGCGGTTTTGCGAGATCGCCTTCTGGCAGTGGCCGCCCGGCGCCGCCCACCAGCGGACCGGCGTGCCCGACGTCGTCGACATCGGGTTCACCTTCCTGGCCGCCTCGGTGCAGCGGACCCCGGTGAACACGGAGGCCAAGCTTCTGATGATGACGCACGCCTTCGAGGTCTGGGGGGTGCACCGGGTGGCCCTGCAGACCGACGTGCGCAACGCCCGGTCCCGCGCCGCGATCGAACGCATCGGCGGGAAGCTCGACGGCATCATGCGCGCCGACCGGCCCGGGGCGGACGACACCGTGCGGACCTCGGCGCGGTTTTCGATCGTGGCCGAGGAGTGGCCCGAGGCGAAGGCGCGCCTGACGGCCCGGTTGGCGGCGGGGTAGCTTCAGCCGGGCCGGCGGGCCCGGCCTTCAGCGTCTCAATACGCGGTGATCTGGAGGTCCTGGCCGAAGCGGTGGAACTCAGAGCCCGGCCGGTACTCCGCCGGGATGTCGCCTGCGCTGTCGTAGTTGGCGACGTCGAAGACGTTCGAAGAACGAACCGCCTCTTCGACCACGACACCGCAGAGACGTATCTCGGTCGCCGTGTCGAAGCAGTTGACCAGCGGCACGACCTCGTCACGCAACTCCTCGTACCGCTCGCGGGGGATCCGACCGATCAGCGAGTACTCGCAACCGCTCGGTGCCTCGCCGACGCGACGGCCGATCATCGCGTGGTGGCCTCCGTCATCGATGCAATAGAGGGTGTAGTCGTCGGCCTCGAGGCACTCGCGGATCCGTTGGTGCCGTTCGTGGGCCGGGAGGAGGTGCCACTGGATGTGCCGGCGTTCCTTCATCGCCCACAGGGGCCCCGGCGGAATCGTGTGCTCGGGCTCGTCCTCTTCGAGGGGCGTCGACACGTCGTGACCCACCAGGGGCTCGGGAGCAATGGCCAGGCCTGACTCGGTGATGATGTCACCCGGCTTGGGGTTCCCCGACGACGCCGGGACGGCCTCGCCCCACTCATGGGCCTCTTCGCCGTCTCCCTGGCCTGTCGTCATGAATTCCCCTCCTGGTCGTCGTTGACCCTAATGGGACTGACCCAGCCCAATGGGGGCGGCAGTTCCGAGCAGCCTCCGCTCGACCTCACGGGGCCGTGCCGTTGTCCACCCAACGCTGAAAGAGTTGCACCCGCTCGGGAGGCCACGCGCCGTCGCACGGCATCGAGCCGTTCTTAACGCGTTCGAGGATGGCGGCAGCGTGCGCTCGGACGTCGTCGAGTGACCACAGATCAAACGCTCTCTTCATGGATTCGCGGTCGTGCTCCCGGAAGAGTGGCTTGATGTCGGTCTCGTAGCTGACTGTTTCTTTGCTCGAAGGTGCGTCCACCCGCGTCAAGTTAGCCCCGTCGGATCGCCACGGCTCGTCCCGGACCGGACCGGACGCTTGGGCCCGGCGGGCGACCCTGTGCCGCGAGCTTCTGATGACAACGACCGGCGGAGCCGCGCCGACGTTGCCGGTTCGAGTTCGTGCCGCGGGCCGCGAATAGGCTCGACCATGTCGTGGAGCTGAGTCCTGTCGAGGCGAGGGTGATGGGCAGCCTGGCAGAGAAGCAGCTGACCACGCCCCAGCACTACCCGTTGACGCTCAACGCCTTGGTCCTCGCCTGCAACCAGACCTCGAACCGTGAGCCGATCGTGGCCTACGACGAGACGACGGTCGAGCCGGCACTGTTCTCCCTGAAGGAAGCCGGCCTGCTGCGCTACGTCCACCCCTCCCAAGGGCGCTCCGCCACCCGATACCGCCAGGTTCTCGACGAGCGGTTCGGCCTTGATCCGCGCAGCCTGTCCCTCCTCGCCGTCCTGGTGCTCCGGGGCCCGCAGACGGTCGGCGAGCTGCGGGCCCGGACGGAGCGCATGGCGGAATTCTCCGATCTCGAAGACCTGGAGGCAGAGCTCGGGCGCTTGGGCGCGGACCCCGACGCGCTGGTGCGTCGCCTCCCCCTCCGCCCGGGTCAGAAAGAGGAGCGCTGGGCACAGCTGCTCACGGGCGAGGCACCTGAGACGGCCGCCGTCGGCGACTCCGGTCCCGCCGTCGCCGAGACGGGCGGACCGGGCGGCTCCGTCTCACTGCGCGACGAGGTCGCGTCCCTGCGGGCCGACCTTGACGCCTTGCAGGCGGAGGTCGTCGGGATGCGGGCCGTCGTCGAGGAGGTGCGGGCCGCCTTCGGCCTGTAGTTGTACATTTCGCCCCTCAACGGGTTCGCCTCAGTTCGCCACCGGCGGGACCTCGCCCATGACGAGGACGATCTTTCCCCGGGTGTGGCGCTGCTCGAGCAGCTCGAACGCCGGGCGCACGTCCGACAGCGCGAAGGTGGCGGCGACCGGGATCGTGAGCTGTCCTTCCTCAACCATCGACGCCAGTTCCGAGATGACGCCACCGACGTCGTCCACCGTGGACATCCCGTCTACATGCGTGCCGTGCCGTGCTCCTGCTGCCCCGTCGATGATGGTCTCCACTCGGTCCGGCTTGACCCCGAGTTCGTCGACGGCGAGGTCGACGTAGCCACCCCCGAAGCAGTCGATGAAGGCATCGATGCTGCTGTCCGCCGCGGCGCGGAGGCGCTCCCCGAGGCCCTCCCCGTAGGTGACAGGGGTGATGCCCATCGACTCCAACCAGCTTGCGTTCCCCGCTCCGGCGATCCCGAGGACGGTCGCCCCCAAATGGCGAGCCAACTGGATGGCGATCGATCCCACGCCGCCGCTGGCGGCGGAGATGGCGACCACCTCGCCGTGCTTCAGGCCGACGGACTTCAGCGTGACCCACGCGGTCGTGCCCGCGACGTACAGCGAACCCGCGGCCTCCCAAGGAACTCTCGGGGGCTTCGGCGCGACGTGATCGGCGGGCAGACTGACCGCTTCTGCCTGGCTCGAGCGCTCGTCGCTCCAACCGATGACCTCGTCACCGACGGCGACTCCGTCTACTCCCTCGCCGATTTCCGCCACGACGCCAGCAAGGTCGCTGCCCTGCCCCGAAGGGAACGCGGCCGGCCACCGGGCATCGAGGAGCCCTCGTCGGATCGCCGCCTCACCTGGATTGATGGCCGCCGCCACCACATCGACCACCACCCGACCTGGCTCGGGGTGAGGACGGGGAACCTCGAGCACGTTCAGGACGTCGATCTCCCCGTAGTGGTCGAAGCGGACGGCTTGCATCGTCGAACCAGTCATGACCCGCTCCTACCCGTACTCCGCGGCCGCTACTCCACTCTCGGTCTGGGATCATTGTCGTCATGACCGACGGGACCGCGGCTGGCACCATTGCGGGGGACTCGACGGCGGCGGTTGCGTTTCGTAGCGCCGTGCAGGCCGGCGACCTCGGCCTGGTCGGACGTCTCACCTCGGACAACCCTGATCTCGCGAGGGCGCATTTCGTTGCCCGTGGTGGAAGCGGCACCGTGCTCCACTTCGTCACGGATTGGCCCGGGTACTTCGCCAACGGGCCGGACATGGTGCACCTGCTGATCGACGCAGGCGCCGAACCCGACGCCACCACCACCGGTCCCGGCAACCCCGAGACGCCGCTGCACTACGCCGCGAGCAGCGACGACGTCGATGTCGCCCTCGCGCTCATTGACCGCGGCGCCAATCTTGAAACACCCGGCGGCTCCATCGGCACCCCCATGGACAACGCTGTCGGCTACGCGTGCTGGCACGTAGCTCGCCTCTTGGCGGCGCGGGGCGCCCGCATCGAGAAGGTCTGGCACGCCGCTGCGCTCGGTGCGCTCGACGATTTGGAGAACCTGTTGGTACCCGGGATCGACCGGGAAGAGATCTCTAAGGGCTTCTGGCACGCGTGTGGAGCCGGGCAACGCCGTGCCGCCGAGCGCCTGCTCCATGCGGGAGCCGACCTCGCCTGGGTCCCCGACTACGCAGAAGGTACGGCCCTGGATGCCGCGACCGGTCTCGGCACTCGGCAAGAGAACGTGATCAGCTGGCTGCGGTCGATGGGCGCGCCTGCCGCCGGGGCCGAAAACGAAGTACCGCAATGATGCCGAGGGCCTGAGCCTCTGATCCGACGACGGCGACCTGGGTCAGGCCCGGGCCATCGTGGCCTGGATCTTGCGCAGGTGCAAGGCATGCACCGCGGCCTCGGCCTCGACCTTGGGCCGCACGGCCGCCACGGCCTTGCCCGTGCGGTGGATCTTCCACGCCAGTTCGTCCGCCCGCTCGACCGTGTGCCCGAAGATCTCGACGAACGCCTGGATCACGGTCTGGAACGTGGTCACGTCGTCGTTCCACACGATGACGGCCCACAGATCTTCGAACGCGAAGAACGCGTCGATGTCCGCGTCCGCGAGGTCGGGCAGATCGATGGTGGAGGGGTGGGAGTGCGTGGACATGTGTGCCCTGGAGCAGCGAGTGGGATTCCGGATTTTGACCCGCGACATTCTACTCCTGCGCGGTAGCGTGCCGACATGCGAGCCACCGTCCTGAACGGACCGCGCGACGTGTCCCTCGAGACCGTCCCCGATCCGGTGCTCCCGGGGCCCGAGGGCATCGTCGTGACGGTGGAGCGCACCGCCATCTGCGGATCCGACCTCCACCTGTTCCACGACGCGCCCACCGGCACCGGCATCCGTCTCGGCCACGAGGTCATCGGCACGGTGGCCGATGCTGGCCCGCAGGTGCGCAATCTGGCGCGCGGTGACCGCGTGCTCGTCTCGGGCGTAATCGGGTGCGGCGTCTGCGGCCCGTGCCTGGCCGGACAGCCTAACGTGTGCCTGGCCGACAAGGCCGCTGCGTTCGGCACCGTGCCGAACCTGCCCGGCGGTCAGGCCGAGGCGATGGCGGTCCCGTTCGCCGACGTCTTCTCGTTGCGCATTCCGGACGGCATCGCCGACGAAGACGCCGTGTTGCTCACCGACATCCTGCCGACGGGCTACGTCGGCGCGCTACGCGCCGCCATCAGCCCGGGCGCGACGGTGGCCGTGATCGGCCTCGGGCCCGTCGGCATCATGGCGCTGCAGTGCGCGGCCCTGTTCGGCCCGGCACGCATCTTGGCCGTCGACCAGGTGCCCGAGCGCCTGGCCCGGGCCGAGCGCCTCGGGGCGGAGCCGATCGACGCCGGGATCGCACCCGGTGCGGCGCAGGTGATGGAGGCGACCGGTGGCCGCGGGGCGGACTCGGTGATCGAGGCCGTCGGCGCCGACGCCACCGTGCTCGATGCCGTGTCGTGCGCCAAGAGCGGCGGCACGGTGTCGATCGTCGGGGTCAACCTTTCGCAGGCGCTGCCTTTTCCGATGGGCCTGGTCTTCCTCAAAAGCCTGACCGTGCGCGCGGTCTTCGCGCCAATCCCGGGCACCTGGCCCTCGCTCGTCCCGCTGGTGCAGTCGGGCCGGCTGCAACTCGCCGACACGTTCACCCACCACATGGAGCTCGGCCAGGTGTCCGACGCCTACGAGTTGTTCGACTCCCGTGTCGACGGTGTGTTGAAGGTCTTGTTGCGGCCGAACTGAAGCGTCCCCTCCGGGTGCTCGGGCGTGCGGTTGCGCACGAGCGGCCAGGTGGCCTCACCGAGCTCGGGGCGAGGGACGAACCAGGGCGCCGGAGGAGGCAGGACCAGCTGCGTCAATTTGTCGACGATCGACTCGTAGTTGACCCGCCAGCCCTGGAAGTTGCGCCAGGTCTCGTCTGCGTCGCGCTCCATCGGGAACTGCACCTCCTCGAGGCGGCGGTAGCCCTCGTCGAATTCCTCGCGGGTCAGGCGGGTGCCCGTGTTCGGCAGGGGATCGGCGTCGAACTCAATCCGGAGGGCCCGCGCGATCGAGCGCAGGCACCGGATCCCCATCGCCAGGCAGAGGCGCGCCTGGCGCGGCGCCTGGTCCGGGCTGACCGCGTGGTAAAGCGCGGCCGAGTCCATCATCGCGACTAGCGCGATCAGCCAGCTCCGCCGCGAGACCGGCGAGCGGAACCAGATGAGGCCCGGGTAGTTCGTGTGGCTCTCCGAGACCGCCGCCGCCCAGCGCTCCCATTCGGCGTACAGCGGCGGCAGCTCGCCCAGGTTGTCGAGCCAGTAGTGACGGGCCAGGATCTCGGGCCCCCATGCCGGCGCGCCGCCGCGCGCCTCGAGCAGGGTCACCTCCGTCTCACGGACGGCGAACGCGTTGTACAACGCCGGCAGGTAGGCGATCTCGAGCGCGAGGACGAGAAGGCCGACGCCGGCGGCGAGGATCTCGAGCGCGTGCGGGCCCGCACCCGATGCCGAGAGGATCCCCAAGGTGAACACCGACGAGCCGGCGATCCCGAAGGCCGACGCGAAGTCGGTCCCGGCGTTCCCCCAGATGATCACCGCGAACCCGAACACGATGAGGAACAGCCAGAGGGCGAACAGCGCCACCATCGAGGCCGGCCCGACGAAGGACAGCACGCGGTCGCGCAGCTCGTAGGTCGGCAGCCGCGGCGAGACGACGCGCGCCCCGCCCCCGAGCACCCTGGTGATGTTGCGCATGGTGCGCGAGGAGGTGACACGGGGCAGCACGAGGGCGGTGAAGACGTTCCACATCGTCACGAGGACGATGACGATGCCCGCGATCAGTCCGACCAGGCGGGCAACCTCCATGCCGGTCATCCTGTCAGATGCCTCCCGGCCGGCCTGCGACGTTGGGTCAATCGGCGCTCGGCGTGCCGGCGGCGCCGGCGGCCAGGCGCTGCGCCGGCTTGCCGGAGGCGACGAGCGAAGCCGGCACCTCGATCGGCCGGGACCGCAACAGCTCGCCGAGTCCCTTGGCCTGCGTGTCGAGCCGGAGGTTCGAGGCCACGCCCCAGCCCAGGATCCCGTGCACGACGAAGTTGACGGCTCGCAGGTTGGGGAGTGGGTAGCGGTCCACGTCGAACGCGGCCAGCTCGGGCAGCAACGACCGGAGGGTCTCGGTCGTGAAGCCCGCCTGCAGCCACTCGGCCACGTCGTCCTCGTCGGCCCAGACGCCGACGTTGGCGTCGCCGCCCTTGTCGCCCGAGCGGGCACCGATCAACAGACCCAACGTCACCCGAGCCGTTTCGGCCGCGCTGCCAGAGCTCCCACCCGACGCGGAGGCGGCGTCGGAGACCGGGTCGGGCGGAACCACCCGACGCGCGGGAGGCACCGGAGGCACCGGAGGTACCGGAGCGCCGGGCAGGTCCCGCGCCGGTGTCGCCGGCACCATGGTGCCCTCGCACTCGATGCGCGCGGTCACCGCCGAGGCGGCCACCGTCGTCGGCCAGTAGCGCGCCACCCCCTGCGCGCCACTCGGCGCAGACGTGAAGAACGTGCCGGGATAGCTCGAGAGGCTCGTCTCTACGACGGCGGCCGAGAAGGCGCGCCCGACGGCCTGCTCGTCGTCGCCGCGCACGGCCAGGCGGAGATACGCCATGCCGGCGCCGCTCAGGTCGCCCGACAGGTCCTCGGCCGTCTCTGCGAAGGCGTCGCGGCCGCCCGGGATGCCCGCCCACACGGCGTCCGCGGCGAAGCGCGCCTTTTCGACCGGCCGCGCGCCGGTGAGCGCAAGCGTCATGGAGTTGCGCCAGCCGGCGTCGAGGTTCGCCGTGACCTTGAGCGTCGCAGGTGGCGCCTCGCCGCGCACGCCGGCGACGCGCACCCGGTCGGCGCCCTCCTGCGTGAGCTCGATGGTGTCGAAGCGCGCCACCGCGTCCGGGCTCAGATAGCGCGGGCTCCCGATCTCGTAGAGCAGCTGCGCGGTCACCGTGCCGACCGTCACCGCGCCGCCGGTGCCTGGGTGCTTGGTGATCACCGACGACCCGTCCGCCCGCAATTCGGCGATCGGGAAACCGATCCGCTCGCGGCCCGGAATCTCCTCGAAGAACGCGTAGTTGCCACCGCAGCACTGCGCACCGCACTCGATCACGTGGCCCGCCACGACGGCGCCCGCGATCGGGTCGAGGTCGCCGTCGGCCCAGCCGAACGCGTGGAGCGCGGGCCCGACGACCAGCGCGGCGTCGGTCACCCGCCCGGTCACCACCACCTGCGCCCCGGCGGCCAGGGCGTCAGCGATCGGCCGGGCGCGTAGATACGCGTTGGCCGTCACGACCGGGGCATCGTCGGCAAGCGGCTCCCCCGTGTCCAGGTTGACGAAACGCTCCCCGTCGGCGCGCAGCTCCGCGAGCCGCGCCGTGATGTCGTCCCCCGACACCGACGCCACCCGGACGTCGACCCCCTGGCGCCGGGCCAGCTCGCGCACCGCCGTCGCCAGGCCCTCGGGGTCGAGGCCGCCCGCGTTCGCCACGACCGTGATCCCGCGCTCGAGACACGTCGGGAGCACCTCTTCGAGCTCGCGCAGGAAGGTCCGTGCGTACCCGCCGCTGCCTTGGCGCGTCTTGTGCAAGATGTACATGGTCAGCTCGGCCAGCCAGTCCCCCGTGAGGACGTCGATGGGGCCGCCCTCGACCATCTCGCGCGCGGCCGAGAGGCGGTCGCCGAAGAAGCCGCTGCAGTTGGCGACGTGCAGCACACCCCGGTCTGCGGCTGCGCTCACGCCGGCTGTGCTCACGCCGGCTGCGCTCACGCCGGCTGTGCTCACGCCGGCGCCGGCTCCAGCTCCACCAGCAGGTCACCGACGTCGACCTGCTGGCCGGGCGCGCCGTGGATCGCCTGCACCGTCCCGGCGCCGAGCGCCCGCAGCGTGTGCTCCATCTGCATCGCCGCGAGCACCACGAGGCCGTCGCCCGCGGCGACCACGTCGCCCACGCTCACCAACACCTTGGTCACGGCACCGGGCAGCGGCGCCCGGCACTCGCCGGCGACGCCGCCGCGCTCGGCGGCGTCGTCCTCGGCGCGCAAGGCGAACGTCGATTGGCCCTCCGGCCCGTTCACGAAGGCGGCGTCCGGCGCCAGCCGCACCCGGTAGCGACGGCGCAACCCGTCCCCCGTCGTGACGTCGACAACCCCCTCCCGCGTCGTCGCCGTGCCCACGGGGCGCCATTCGTCGTCGCCGGCGGCCCGGACCTCCGCCGACCCGTCGGGCGCGGGCACCCGCACCTCGATCTCGCCTGCCGCATCGCGCAGCTCGTCCGCGTGCAGCGCACGGCCGACGTTGCGCCAGCCCGCGGCTGGTACCGGCACGAGACTGCGCGCGGCGCGCTGCTCCAGGAGGGCGAACCCGACCGCGGCGGCGTGCCGCCACCGCGCCTCGTCGGGCACGAGTGCGTCGCGCAAGTCGGGCCGGCCCTCGAGATAGTGGATGTCGATCTCCCCGCGCCCGAACGCCCCGTCGCCGAGCACGGCCCCGAGCAACTCGCGGTTGGTCTCAAGTCCGTCGAGCTCGAGGGTGCGCAGCGCGCGCGACAGGCGGGCGATGGCGCCGGTCCGGTCGTCACCGTGCGCCATCAGCTTGGCGACGAGCGAGTCGTAGGCGGGGCTCACGACGCTGTTCGACTCGATGGCCCGATCGACGCGCACGCCCAGACCTTCCGGCCAACGCACGTGCGCCACCGTGCCCGGCGTCGGCCGGTACCCGTCGCGCGGGCGCTCCGCGCACAGCCGCACCTCGATCGCGTGCCCCGCGGTGGTGACGTCCTCCTGCGCGAAGGGCAGCGGCCGCCCGGATGCGACGGCGAGCTGCAGGCCCACGAGGTCCAGTCCCGTCACGAGCTCGGTCACGCCGTGCTCGACCTGCAGGCGCGTGTTCATCTCGAGGAAGAAGAAGCCGCTCCCGTCGACGAGATACTCGACCGTCCCCACGCCGACGTACCCCACCGCCCGGGCCGCCGCCACCGCGGCCTCCCACATGACGCGCCGCGTCGCGTCGGGCACGCAGACCGCGGGGGCCTCCTCGACCACCTTCTGATGCCGGCGCTGCACCGAGCACTCCCGATCGAACAGATGCAGCACGGTGCCGTCGGTGTCCCCGATGATCTGCACCTCGACGTGCCGGGGGTCGGAAAGGTACCGCTCCACGAAGACCTCGTCGGACCCGAAGGCCGCTGCCGCTTCGCGCTGTGCCGCGGCCACCGCCTCGCCGAGGTCGTCCGGCGACTCGACGAGGCGCATGCCCCGTCCGCCCCCGCCGGCCGACGCCTTCACGAGTAGCGGGTAGCCCACGTCCGCCGCCAGGTCCGCCAGCGCCGCGTCCGTCGCGCCCGTCGCGCCGGCGGGCACGACCGCGCTCGGGAGCACGGGCACGCCGGCCGCGGCGACGACCTCTTTGGCCCGGGCCTTGTGGCCCATCACGCGCATCGCCTCGGGCGGCGGGCCGATCCACACGAGGCCGGCCCGCGCACACGCCTCGGGCAGCGCCGGGTTCTCCGAGAGGAACCCGTACCCCGGGTGCAGGGCATCGGCCCCCGAGGCCGCGGCGGCGCGGACCAGCGCGTCGGGGTCGAGGTAGGTCTCACGCAGCGATGCGCCCACCAGCAGCACGGCGGCGTCGGCCTCCCCGACGTGCGGGCTGGCCGCGTCGTCCGCCGCGTACACCGCCACGGCCTCGCAGCCCGCGTCGTGCGCGCCGCGGACGACGCGACGGGCGATCTCGCCCCGGTTGGCCACGAGGACCCGTCGCAGCGGTTCGGACGGCATCAGTGCCGCACCACCCCGAAGACGGCCGTCCCTTTCACCGGTGCCGAGTGCACCGCCGCCAGCGCGATGGCGAGCACGGTGCGCGTGTCCCGGGGGTCGATGATCCCGTCGTCCCAGAGACGGCCGGTGGCGTACTGCGCAGTCGACTCCTCCTCGATCTGGTTCTCCGTCGCCTCGCGCAGCGCCTCGTCGGCCTCCTCGTCGAAGGGCCGCCCCGCCGCCGCGGCGGCATTGCGTCGCACGATGGAGAGCACGCCGGCCAGTTGCTTGGGGCCCATGACGGCGATGCGGTGGTTCGGCCAGGTGAAGACGAAGCGCGGGTCGTAGGCCCGCCCCGCCATCGCATAATTGCCGGCGCCGTAGCTGGCGCCGACCATCAAGGTGAGATGCGGGACAGTGGAGTTGGACACCGCGTTGATCAGCTTGGCGCCGTCCTTGATGATCCCGCCCTGCTCGTAGCGCGTGCCCACCATGAACCCCGTGATGTTCTGCACGAAGAGGATCGGCGTGTCGGTCCGGTTGCACAGCGCGATGAACTGGGCGCCCTTCTGCGCCTCGGGCGAGAACAGGATGCCGTTGTTGGCCACCACCCCGATCGGGTAGCCGCCGATGGACGCCCACCCGCAGATCAGCTGCGTGCCGTAGGACTCCTTGAACTCCTCAAAGCGCGAGCCGTCGACCACGCGGGCAAGGATCTCGCGGGTGTCGAAGGGAACCCGCACGTCCACCGACGCGGTGCCCAGCAGCTCCTCCGCCGGGTAGAGGGGCTCGTCCGCCGGGCCGTCGGGATCCGGTCCGAGGCGCCGCCAGTGGAGGTGGGAGACGATGCCGCGAGCGATCCGCACCGCCGCCGCCTCGTCGCGAGCGAGGTAGTCGCACAGGCCCGAGGTTCGGGCGTGCATCAGCGCGCCGCCCAACTCCTCCTCGTCGGCGTCCTCACCGATGGCCATCTTCACGAGTGGGGGCCCGCCCAGGAAGACGCGGGCGCGGCCCTCGACCATGACCGTGTAGTCGCTCATGCCGGGCAGGTACGCGCCGCCCGCGGTCGACGAGCCGAACACGACGCAGACGGTCGGGATCCCCTGCGCCGAGAGCTGCGCCAGGCGGCGGAACTGTTCGCCGCCCGGCACGAAGATGTCGGCCTGGCGGGGCAGGTCCGCCCCTCCGGACTCGACGAGGAGCACGAGCGGGAGGCGGTTCTCCTCGGCCACGTCCATGGCCCGCAGGAGCTTGCGGATCGTGGTGGGGCTGGTCGTGCCGCCACGCACCGTCGGGTCGTTCGCAATGACGAGGCACTGCGTGTGGGCCACCTCGGCCAGCGCGACCACGACACCCCCGCCGACCGGGTCCCCCGTCTGCAGGCCGGCGAGCGGGCTGAGCTCGAGCACCGGGGTGCCGGGGTCGACGAGCGCCTCGAGGCGCTCCCGGGCCATCATCTTGCCCCGGGAGCGATGCCGCTCGATGTACTGCGGTCCGCCGCCGGCGAGGACCTCGTCGTGCCTCACTCCCACCTCGTCGACCAACGCGCGCATGGCGTCCGCGTTGGCGAGGAACTCCGCGCCCGATGTCGCCAGCAACGTTCGCAGCGGTGCGCTCACCGAGTGGTACTCACTCGGTTGTGTCCCACGAGGGTCGCCGCTTCTCCAAGAACGCGTCCATGCCCTCGGCCGCCTCGGCGCCGGCGAACAGGTCGGCCGACAACGCCGCGGCCGCGCTCAGGGCGTCGTTCCATTCGAGGCCGGGCAGGTTGCGCAACAGGCCCTTGGTAGCCTTGAGCGCCCCCGGAGCGCCGTGGCAGATGGCGGTGGTCTGCTCGTCCACCCATTCGTCGAGCGCGTCGCCGTCGGCCGTCGCCGCGTTCAACAGTCCCGCGTCGGCCGCGGCGTGGGCACTGAAGCGCTCGCCGGTCAGCGTCATGCGGGCGAGAAAGCGACGGTCCATCACCCGCAATGCCGGAACCATGATCATCGCCGGCGCCACCCCCACCCGCACTTCCGTGAAGGCGAATGTGCTCGATTCGGGTGCGACCGCCAGGTCGGATGCTGCGATCAGGCCGAGACCGCCGGCCCGGGCGTGACCGTTGACCCGAGCGATGACCGGCACCGCGCTCTCGACGATCGTCGTGAGGATGTCGGGCATGCGGTTCGGGGCGCCGCTCCCCCGCTCGGACAGGTCGGCGCCCGAACAGAACACGGTGCCCGCTCCCGTGAGGACGATGGCGCGCACCTCGGCGTCACGCGTCGCGTCACGCAACGCCCGGTCGAGCTCGTCGAGCAGGCTGGTCGAGAGTGCGTTGCGATTCTCGGGCGAATCGAGCGTCAGAGTGCGCACGCCGCCGTCTTGCTGCACCCGGAGTAACGAGTCCGTCACGGTTGCGAAGTGTAGGGGGGTCCGCACGATTTGCCGAAATGTACCGGTGGTATCGTTCGCCGGTGATCGAGTCCGACGAGCATCAGTTGTTTCGCAAGACGCTTCGCGACCTCTTCGAGCGGGAGATCGAGCCGCACGTGGACGAGTGGGAGGCGGCCCGGATGTTCCCGGCCCACGACCTCTTCCCGAAGCTCGCTGCGGTCGGCCTGTTCGGCCTCGAGTACGACGAGGCCTACGGCGGCATGGGCGCCGACCACTCCTTCACCATGATCGCCGCCGAGGAGATGGGCCGGATCAGCTGCGGCGCCATCCCGATGGCGATCGCCGTGCAGATGTCCATGTCGACGCCGGCGTTGCACCGCTACGGCAACCACGAGCTCAAGGAGCTTTACCTCGCGCCAGCCATCCGCGGCGAGGTCGTGACGTCCATCGCCGTCACCGAGCCCGACGCCGGCAGCGATGTCGCCGGCATCCGCACCCGCGCCGTGCGTGACGGCGACGAGTGGGTCATCAACGGCTCGAAGATGTTCATCACCAACGGGGCGCAGGCCGACTGGCTCTGTCTCTTGGCGCGCACCTCCGACGAGGTGGACGGCGGGCGCGGCATGTCGCTGATCGTCGTGCCGACCGACGTCCCAGGTGTTGCCGTCTCCCGCAAGCTCGAGAAACTGGGCATGTGGTCGAGCGACACCGCCGAGCTCGCCTTCACCGACGCCCGGGTGCCCGTGGCCAACACCATCGGCGAGATCGGCCGGGGCTTCCAACAACAGATGGTGCAGTTCCAAGCCGAGCGTTTGACCACCTTCTACAAGCAGGTGGGATCCATTGAACTCGCGCTCGAGCGGACCAAGGAGTACACGCGCGAGCGCCATGCGTTCGGCGCGCCGCTCCTGGCCAACCAGTACTTGCAGTTCACACTGGCCGAGCTGGCGGCGCGCCACGACGTGCTGAAACACTACGCACGCACCACGGCGGACGCCGTTCTGCGCGGCGAAGACGCCACTCGTTACGCGACGATCGGCAAGCTGCTCGGCTCCCGCCTCCAGCGCGAGGTGGCGGACTGGGCCGTGCAATTCCACGGCGGCATGGGCTACATGGGCGAGAACTGGACGTCGCGCTACTTCCGTGACACGCGCCTCGACTCCATCGGCGCCGGTGCCGACGAGATCATGCTGCGCATCCTGGCCCGGATGGACGGCTACTCGGTCGAGTAGCCCCTGGCGGGCTTTGGACCTTGACGATCCCTCTCGATTGGCCGGCGATTCAGACCCTCGGTATCTGCGGTCGCTGGGGCCCCTGTCTCCCTCCATCCGTACTCTTTGAGCAGGGTCAACTCTTGCGCTAATCCTTCGAGCGGCTCGTTGGGGATGAACGCGTACCGCAGCTGACAATGCAGCGCGGCGGCGACCCGTTCGAGCGTGCCCAGTTGCAACGTGCCGTCCAATTCGGCCCGTTCGATCTGGCTGATGCGCGGCTGGCTGACGCCGAGGCGAACCCCGAGTTCCGCTCCGCTCAGGCCGAGCCCTTCGCGAATGGTCCGCACCCACCCTCGAAGTGGCGGTGCCGGGAAAGAATGACCCAGCTTGGCCAGACTCCAGTCGAGATACCACAGATTGCCTGCTTTGCTGCCTCTCATGCGGAAGAACGGTCGCACTTTGACCTGTGCGTGCGCGCAGAGCCGGGGCTCTGTCGCGAGTACATACGCGTACCTCCTTATTGATTGGGCGGGTGCGAGGCGTCCTGCGCGAATAAACATAAGGGGCTGCGCGTAGGCAGTCGCGAGTGGGTCGCGGCGCATGCGTCAATAAAGAGAGGTCGGCTTGGCCTGAAGGAAAAGGGGAGCCTGAAGAGAGGAGGTCGGGCCAAGCGGGCCGCCTCAGGTGTGCCGGAACACGGCCTGGCCGCCGCCGTTGGCGATCAGCCGGCTGTCGTGCGACCAGATGCGGCTGGTCCACGACAACAGCCCACCCTGCGCAACCGGTGAGTGGGCGTCGATGAGCACCCACTCCGAGGCACGGCCCGGATACTGGAAGGCGGCGTAGAGGTCGAGGCTCGGTGCGATGAACGGCGGTTCGAGGTACATGTGCGGGCGCGCCCCCGCCGGCCAACTCCCCACGTCCAGCACGATCAATGAGCGCGCGCCGTCGACCCATGGGTCATCGAACGCCGGGGTGGACGTGGACCGGGCACGAACCCAGGTCTGCCAAGTCGGCGGGAGAGCGCCCGGCGGGGGCCAGGTGTCGGACCGCTCGATCATCCGCTGGTCGAAGTTGTTCCAGAACGCATAGTCCGAACGGGGCGCGTCCGGCCACAGCTCCTCGCGACTGTGCAGCTCGTCGGGACCCGGTACGTCCGGTGGCACCGTGTCCTCGTGTTCGAGTCCGGCCATGTCGCCCACCGACCACACCATGGCGTCGAGCACTGGCCTCCCGTGCTGGGTCATCTCGACACGTTGCGCGTGCACCGTGCGGCCGGACCGCAACGTCGTCACCGCGAGGTCGACCGGCTCGAACGCGGCAACCGACAGGTAGTGGCAGAAGAAGCTGGCCGGCCTGACCAGTCCGCTCTCCGCTCCCGCGGCGCGTAGTGCGATGGCGGCCACGTAGCCGCCGCACGGGCCCCAGATCTCCCAGTCCTGGTGGACGTCTGCCGTGTAGCGGCCCTCGCCGACCGGCCGGACGGAGGTCTGCTCCTCGATGTCACCCATGCCCGTCGCGTGCCTCCCACTGCCGCCGCGTCAGCTCCATGACGCGGACATTCTCGCCACGGAGGGTGCCCGACGTCGTCCGCTCGAGCGTGAACCCGAGGTGCTCCATCACCCCGCCCGATGCCGCGTTGTCCGGCTCGTAGATGCTCACGATGCGGTCCAAGCCGCCCTCGGCGAAAGCCCAGCGCACCGCCGCCGCCCCCGCCTCGGTGGCCAAGCCCCGGCCGCGGCAGGGCTCGGCCAGGCGCCACCCGACTTCGACCGCGGGGAGAATTTCGGGCAGGAAGTGCGGCACCGCGAGCCCGGCCCACCCGATCAGCTCGCCGCTGGCCCTGTCCTCGAGCGCTTCGACGCCGAAGCCATCCGACTCGTAGCGGCCAATGACGCGGACGAGAAACTCCCTCGTCTCTTCCTCGGACATCCCGGCGCGCAGCGGGTACCACCAGAACGACGGATCGGCGTGGATCGGCGCGAGTGCGGGGAGGTCGTCGAGGGTGAAGGGGCGCAGGACGAGCCGCTCAGTGATAAGGACGGGGATCACTCGAAGGGGAGCCCCGGGGCATCGGCCAAGGGCAGATCGTGGCCCGGGCGAGCGGTGGGCGCGTAGAGCTGGTCGGGCCGGAACGAGCGCACGGCCCGATCCCCAGCGCGGCCGCCCACCACTTCGACCCAGACCTCGCCCGACTCGCCATTGGTCACGTGCGCGACGAACTCCCACGACGCGCCGCGCAGCCGCGTGCCCTCGACCTGCACCGGGTCGCCGGGACGCAACCCGGCCCAGCGCGTGGAACGGCGGAGGTCAGCCACGGGCGCACGATGCCATGCCGCTTCTTTCTACCCGGTCCGGGGATCATCCAGCTCCGTCGCAGCCCGGCCGTAGTCTGAACGCAATGGCGCTCGACCTACCCAGGACGCTGACCCCTTCCAAGGTCAGCTCGTTCACGAGTTGCCCCCTGGCCTTCCGCTTCTCTCAGATCGAGCGTCGGCCCGAGCCACCTTCGGCCCCGGCGGTCAAGGGGACGCTCGTGCACGCCGCGCTGGAGCGCCTGTTCTGGCGACACCCGGCCGGCCAACGAACCCCGGCCGCAGCCGCCCTCGAGCTCGAGCGCGCCTGGGACGCCCTGCAGGACGACGAGGAGGTCGTGGGGCTCGGCCTGAACGAGGCGGCCGCCGCCGAATTTCTCCATGACGCAGGGCACCTGGTAGAGAACTACTTCCTCCTGGAGGACCCGAACGAGCCCCGGACCGTCGGCGTCGAACTGGGCGTCGAGACCGAGCTCGACGGCTTGCGCCTGCGAGGGATCATCGACCGGCTCGACGTCCTGCCCGACGGCCGGCTGATCGTCGTGGATTACAAGACGGGCCGCGCGCCGAGCGAGCGGTTCGAACGCGGCAGCCTCGGTGGGGTCCAGACCTACGCCCTCCTGTGCGAGAGCATGCTGGGCCAGGCCCCGGCCGAGGTCAGGCTGCTCTACCTGCGCCAGCCCGTGGCCATAACGGCCGTGGCGAGCGATCAGACGATCCGCGGGCAGCGCAAGCGGGCCGTGGCGGTGTGGTCGGCCATCGAGCGGGCCTGTGATGCCGAGGATTTCCGCCCCAATGTCGGCCCCCTCTGCGACTACTGCAACTTCAAGTCCTCCTGCCCCGCCTTCGCCGCCTGACATGTCGCAGATGACCGCGATCGACGAGGCGGTGAACGCCGCCTTCGAGCCGTTGCGGGGGAACCCGCAGGTCGACCGGGCGGCCGCGCTGCTGTCCAATCTGGCGGACTACGGGCTCATCTGGGTCGTACTCGCCGCGCTCAAGGCGCGTCGCCGGGGTCCCAATCGTCGGCGGGCTGTGGTCGCACTGGCGTCGGCCGGGTTCTCCTCGCTCATCGTGAGCCGCGTGGTGAAGGCGGCGGTGGAGAGGGAGCGGCCCGACGACCACCTCGAGGCGACGGTGCGCACGCCGTCGAGCAGCAGTTTCCCGAGCGGCCACACCCTCGCAGCGTTCTGCACGGCGTTCGTCCTGGCCAATTCCGACGCCCAGACGGCGGCGAACGTCGGCTTCGCGGCCGCCGTCGCCGCCAGCCGGGTCCACCTGCGGGCCCACCACCCGACCGATGTCATCGGGGGTGCAGCGATCGGCTCGATCCTCGGGCTGGGGCTCCGCCCGCTGGTCAACTTCGTGACGCCGGGAGCCCGCGGACGCCGCCTCCCGGCGCGGGCCCGCTGGCGCAGCGGGGGAATGGGCGCCGACGAGGTCGTGTTGGACAAGACATGGAGCCTTTTGCCGTCAATTGGGACTACCGCTGCCCCTTCGCCCGTAACGCCCACGAGCACATCGCCGTCGCCCTGGCCGATGGGGCCGACTGGGAGGTCGAGTTCCTGCCCTTCTCGTTGAGCCAGGTCCACGTGGCCGAGGGCGAACCCCCCGTCTGGGATCAGCCGGACAAGGCGAAGGACCTCATGGCGCTGGCTGCGGGCGTGGTGGTGCGCGACCAGTACCCGGATCGCTTTCTCGACGCACACGTCGCCCTGTTCACGGCCCGCCATGACGAGGGCCTGGATCTGCGTATCCCCGAAGTGGTGGCAGGGGTCCTCGACGGCGTCGACGTCCCAGGCGACAAGGTGATCGCCGAGGTGGAGTCGGGCGCGCCGATCCAGGAGATCCGCCGGTCCCACGAGCTGGCCGTCAACGAGTGGTCGGCCTTCGGTGTCCC
>DASZMN010000113.1:0-20447 GCA_035551835.1 Acidimicrobiales bacterium
ATCGTCGTCACGGCGGATACCAACCCACTGTGCAGCATCGTCCTCCCGGCCACCACCTGCTCCCCGCCGGAGAGCGCGGTGCCGGTTCAGGGGTCGGCCTACACGGTGTCAGCCAGCTACCCCGGAGACGCCAACTTCAGCCGGTCGACGTCGAGCCCGGCCCAGACCCTCACCGTCGCCAAAGCGTCGACGACCACGACCCTGACCATCTCCTCGCCGACCGTCACGTACGGGAACGAAGACAGCCTCATTTTCACGGCGACGGTGAGTCCGGCATTCGCTGGGACGCCAACGGGCACCGTCAACGTGCTGGCCGGGTCGACCCAGCTGTGCTCGATCACGCTGCCGGCCACCCAGTGCATGACGACGGACGATCCGCTCGAGGCGTCGGGCACCGCCAACGCCGTGACCGCCAACTACGTCGGCGACGCCAACTTCGTGGGTTCGCCGTCGAGCACAAAGAACCTGACCGTGGACCAGGTCTCGACGACCACCTCGCTCAACGTGTCGCCGTCGACGATCCCCTTTGGCAGCGAATCGACCGTCACCTTCACGGCCACCGTCAGCCCCCAGTCCGCCGGCAGCGACGCGACCGGCGTGATCACCGTCGCCACGCCCTCCACCACGCTCTGCACGATCGATCTCTCGTCCGCGGCGAGTTGCAGCACCAGCCAGACCGCGCTCGGTGCGGGGGCCTACACGATCACCGCCACCTACAGCGGAAACACCAACTTCACGTCGTCGTCGAGCACGCAGGGGCTGACCGTGAACCAGGCGACGCCGAGCCCGCCCGGCATCGCCAACCTCCCGTCGGGCGCGGCGGAGGAGGGCAGCTTCGTGGCCAGCGTCGCCACCAGCGGAGACGGCAGCCGCTCGGTGGTCTCGCAGACGACCGGGACGTGCACCGTCGGGAGCGACGGGGTGACGGTGAGCTTCCTCGTCGCCGGCGCCTGCACGCTCACGCCGCAGGTCTCGTCGGGGCACAACTTCATCGGCGCAACGGGCAGCCCCGAGACCTTCAGCATCGCCTTCGGGCCGCGCGGCTACTGGCTGGTGGGCTCCGACGGCGGCATCTTCAGCTTCGGCAGCGCGCAGTTCTACGGCTCGATGGGTGCGACGCCGCTCCAGCGGCCCGTGGTCGGCATCACGCCCACCCACGACAAGCGCGGCTACTGGCTCGTGGCGAGCGACGGCGGCATCTTCAGCTTCGGTGACTCGAACTTCTACGGGTCCATTCCCGCCCTCGGCCTCCACCCGGCCGGCTCGGGACTGCCGAACAGCCTCGGCGCCCCGATCGTCGGGATGGTCCCGTCGAGCGACGGCAACGGCTACTTCATGGTGGCGTCCGACGGCGGCGTCTTCGCCTTCGGTGACGCCAGATTCGCCGGGTCGTGTCCCGGCATCGGCGGGTGTGCCGGCTCGGCGGTCGCGGTGATGCCCGACCACTCAGGAAACGGATACTGGTTGGTGACGTCGACGGGCGACATCTACGCCTTCGGCGACGCCCCGTTCTTCGGCTCGCCGTCCCCCCAGCCGTCGCCGGTGGTCAACGCGGTGGCCACCCCGGACGGGCACGGGTATTGGATCCTCTACGCCAACGGCGCGGTGGTGAGCTTCGGCGACGCGCCGGCGCTCGGGGCTCCCGTGGGCTACGTCAACGGGTTCAACCCGGCCACGTCGATCTTCCCGACCACCGACGGCCTCGGCTACTGGGTCGCCTCCGCGCACGGCGATGTCTTCTCCTACGGCAACGCGCCCTTCCTCGGGAGCATGTCGGCGACGCCGCTCAACGGGCCGATCATCGCCGCCTTCGGTTTCTGAGCGCGCCGGGCCACTCGGGCCCGCGACCCGTCAGGCGCCGAGCGCGGCCTCCTCGCGCTCGGGGGGCAGTGCGGCGATCACCAGCCGCGCCACGGCGGGAACCGTGCGGCCCGACCCGGCGGCGGCCCGTCGCAGGAGGTCGCCGACGTAGCCGACCAGGCTGAGGACGTCGTTGCGGGCGGAGCGGCCCACCAGAGGGACCGGCTCGGTGGTCCCGTCCAGCCCGCAGACCTCGATGATCAGGTCCCGGAGGCCCAGCAGCCGGCCCCGGGCCTCGAGCAGGGGAGTCGCGCTCGTGCGGAGCCAGACCGAAACGCCCAGCTCAAGGGAGAGGTCTTCGGAGAACGGCTCGATGGGGCCCAGCTCGGCCAGCCCGCGGAGCAGGGCCGGCCCGAAGCCCTCGGGAGCGCAGGTGACCATGCCCAAAAGTGTGGCGAATCGTTGTAACAAGGTGGTGGACCTGGCCTGGGCTGGTAATTTGTCAGGCGTGCCACGGACCATCTGGAAGGGCGCCCTCAGCTTCGGCCTGGTGAACATCCCGGTCGGGGTGTACCCGGCGACGTCGGACAAGAGCATCCACTTCAACCAGTTCGAGGAGGGGACCTCGGACCGGATCCGCTACAAGAAGGTCAACGAGCGGACGGGCGACGAGGTGGCCAACGACGACATCGCCCGCGGCTTCGACCTGGGCGGCGGAGAGTACGTCATCCTGACTGACGAGGAGCTCGAGAGCGCCGAGCCGAAGAAATCCCGCCAGATCGACATCTCGGACTTCGTGAGCCAGGCCGACATCGACCCGGTTTACTTCCGGTCCAGCTACTACCTCGCCCCCGAGGGCCCCGGCGCCGACAAGGCGTACGCGCTGCTGCGTCGGGCCATGGCGGACTCGGACCGCATCGGCATCGCCACCATGGTCATGCGCAACAAGGAGTACCTCGTCGCCATCCGGCCCGAGGACGACGCGCTGGCCATGCACACCATGTACTTCTCCGACGAGGTGCGCAGCCCCGGCAATCAGCTCCCTGAGATGCCCGACGTCGAGGAGGTCAGCGACCGCGAGCTCTCAATGGCTGAGCTGCTGATCCAGTCGATGGAGTCGGACTGGGACCCGGAGCGCTACCACGACACGCACCGCGAGAAGGTCGAGGCCCTGATCGAGGAGAAGCGCCAGGGCCACGAGATCGTCATCCAGGAGGCCGCCGAGCCCGCGGCCAAGGTGGTCGACCTCATGGAGGCGCTGAACGCCAGCATCAAGGCAGCGGCCAAGCCGGGCACCAAGAGCGGCCGCGCCGGCGGGCCGGCAAAACGAGCCTCCGCCCAACGCGCGGCGCCGGCCAAGAAGAAGGCCGCGTCGAAGACGGCCAAGGCGCCCGCCGCGCGACGCAAGGCGTCCTGAGCAGCGCGCTCGCCCCCCGCCTCCACCGCCCCGCCTCCACCGCCCCGCCCTACGCCCGCGCCGCGGGCATCCACGAGCCACTTCGTCGCCATCCGCCGAGGATCCGGCGCGCCCCCGGGGACACATTGCGCGGAACGACCGATCGGCGCACCAAAGCCGTGTCGAGCCTCCGATCTGACTCGATATCCCGCTTCCCAGCCCCAGAATGTGGTGACATTCGCTGTATCGAACGTTGCTCACACCGCTCGGGAGGGGAGTCCACATGGCTCTGGCGCAGCTTCGGGTTCCGACTGAACGGATCACCGCCTGGGAGGGGTACGACGGCCTCGTCCAGCTGATCTCCGTCGACGGGCAGCGCACCGTCGGCTGTCCCTACTGGGAACTGGTGGCCGACGTCGATGCGCTCCAACTGCGCAACCTCTATCGGGACATGGCGGTCGTCCGCCGGCTCGATGCCGAGGCGATGGCCCTCCAGCGCCAAGGCGAGCTCGGCCTGTGGGCCCCGCTGCTCGGCCAGGAGGCCGCGCAGGTCGGCTCGGCCCGGGCGCTGCGACCCGACGACTTCGCGTTCACCAGCTACCGCGAGCACGGCGTCGCCTACTGCCGCGGCGTCGACCCGGTCACCATGCTGCGGATGTGGCGCGGGACCGGCCTCTCCGGCTGGGACCCAGCGGCGTACAACCTCGCCACCCCCGCCATCATCGTGGGCTCCCAGGCGCTCCATGCGACCGGCTACGCGCTGGGGGTCACGCTCGACGACGCCCGTTCGGCCGTCCTCGCCTACTTCGGCGACGGCGCCACCAGCGAGGGCGACGTGTCCGAAGCCCTCGGCTTTGCCGCCAGCTACACGGTCCCCGTCGTCTTCTTCTGCCAGAACAACCAGTGGGCGATCTCCGAGCCGGTGCGCCTGCAGTCGCACACCACCATCGCCCAGCGCGGCGAGGGCTTCGGCCTGCCCGGCCTGCAGGTGGACGGCAACGACGTGCTGGCCGTGCTGGCCGCCACGCGCCTCGCCCTCGCGAGGGCCTACGCCGGGCAGGGCCCGACGCTCATCGAGGCGGTGACGTACCGCATGGGGCCGCACACCACGTCGGACGACCCGACGCGCTACCGCTCGCACACCGAGGAAGAGGAATGGCGGACCAAGGACCCGCTCGTCCGCCTCCGTGCTCTCCTGCACAACGAGGGGCTCGCGGACGACGAGTTCGAGCAGGAGGTGACGGCGGCCGCGGGCGACGCGGCCACGGCGTTGCGCCTCGGCGTGCTGGACATGCCCAACCCCGAGCCCGAGGCGCTGTTCGAGCACGTCTACTCCGGCCCGCACACCCTGCTCGACGCCGAACGGGACGCCTACCTGGCCTACCTGGCCGAGTACGAGGAGGTCTCGTAGTGGCCGTCGCGACCTCCCCGACCCCCCCGACCTCCCCGACCTCCCCGACCAACCCGACCACGGACACCACCAACACCACCGACGCCACCCCCACGACGGGCGCCGCGACGAGCACCGCCACGACCATGACGCTTGGCAAGGCGCTCAACGCCGGCCTGCGCGAGGCGATGGCGCACGACCCCAACGTGATCCTGATGGGCGAGGACATCGGCAAGCTCGGCGGCGTCTTCCGCGTCACCGAGGGGCTGCAAGATGAGTTCGGCGTCCGCCGCGTGATCGACACGCCCCTCGCGGAGTCGGGCGTCGTGGGCACCGCGGTCGGGCTCGCCCTGCGCGGCTACCGGCCCGTCTGCGAGATCCAGTTCGACGGCTTCGTCTACCCGGCCTTCGACCAGATCGTCTCGCAGGTGGCCAAGTTCCGCTACCGCAACGAGGGTCGCGTCGCCATGCCGGTCACCATCCGCATCCCCTACGGCGGCGGCATCGGCGCCGTCGAGCACCACTCCGAGTCGCCCGAGGCCTACTTCGCCCACACGGCCGGCCTGCGCGTCGTGTCGCCGTCCAACGCGGCCGACGGGCACCGCATGATCCAACAGGCGATCGCATCGGACGACCCCGTGATCTTCTTCGAGCCCAAGCGCCGCTACTGGGAGAAGGGCGTCGTCGAGCAGCACGCGGCGCTCGATGCGATGCCGCTCCACCGCGCCCGCGTCGTCACCGAGGGCACCGACGTCACCGTCGCGGCCTATGGCCCCATGGTGGCCACCTCACTCGAAGCCGCCGGAATCGGCGCGGAGGAGGGAATCTCTCTCGAGGTCGTCGACCTGCGCTCGCTGTCGCCGATCGACTTCGAGACGCTCGAGGCGTCGGTGCGCAAGACCGGACGGCTGGTTGTCGTGCACGAGGCTCCGGTCTTCGGCGGCCTCGGTGCCGAGATCGCGGCCCGCGTCACCGAGCGTTGCTTCTACTCGCTCGAGTCGCCGGTGCGCCGGGTCGGCGGCTTCGCCACGCCGTATCCGGCCGCCAAGCTCGAGCGCCACTTCCTGCCCGACGCCGACCGCATCCTCCACGAGGTCGACCGGTGCCTGCAGCCGTGAGCAGTGGTGCGACCGGCGTCCGGCAGTTCCTGCTCCCCGACCTGGGGGAGGGCCTGACCGCAGCGGAGATCGTCGCCTGGCACGTTGCGCCGGGCGACGTGGTCGAGCTCAACCAGATCCTGGTCGAGGTCGAGACGGAGAAGGCGGTCGTCGAGTTGCCGAGCCCCTTCGCCGGTAGGGTGGTCGCGCTCTCGGCCCAGCCCGGTGGCACCGTCGAAGTCGGCGCGCCGATCGTCTCCATCGAGACCGGCCCGGGTGCGGCCGACACGTCCGCGAACGGGGAGGCCACGTCGGAGAAGGTGTCCGTGCTCGTCGGCTACGGGCCCTCCGTGCCCCCACCGAGCCGGCGCCGGGGCCGAAGCGCCGGCCGTGGTCGGCACGACCACCCCCGGCAGGCCGCCGCTGCCCCCGCCGCCGCCGCCGCCGCGCCACCCCCGCCGGCCGGCGGGGCCCACCCCTCGGGGTCGCGCCCGCTCGCCGCGCCCCCGGTCCGTTTCATGGCGCGCCAACAGGGCATCGACCTGCACGGCGTCGCCGGGCACGGGCCCGGCGGGATCATCACCCGCGAGGATCTGGCCGCGCACGTCGCCACGACCGCGCCGACGACCGCAGCTCGTGACGACCCCGACCGCGAGACACGGGCGCCCGTCCACGGCGTGCAAAAGCACATGGCCGAGGCGATGGTCCGCAGCGCCTCCACCGCCCCGCAGGCCTGTGTCTTCCTCACGGTCGACGTCACGGCGAGCTCGGAGCTCCTCGAACGACTGCGCGCCAACCGCCGCTTCGAGAGCGTGAAGCTGACCATGCTGACGCTCGTGGCGCGGGCCGTAGTCCTGGCGCTGCGCGACCACGCGTCCCTCAACTCGTCGTGGGACGAGGCCACCAGCGAGATCGTGACGAAGCGCTACGTCAACCTCGGCATCGCCGTGGCCGGGCCCCGCGGGCTCGTCGTGCCCAACGTCAAGGAGGCCCAGGACCTCACGCTCGTGGACCTGGCCGCCGCGCTCGCCGCGCTGACGGAGCAGGCCCGGGCGGCGCGCTCCACGCCGGCCGACCTCAGCGGGGGGACGGTCACGATCACCAACGTGGGCGTGTTCGGCGTGGACGCCGGCGTCCCGCTGCTCAACCCCGGCGAGGCGGCCATCCTCGCGTTGGGCGCGGTGCAGCGGCGGCCCTGGGAGCACGAGGGGGATATCGCCCTGCGCGATGTCGTCACGCTGAGCCTGGCCTTCGACCACCGTCTCGTCGACGGCGAGGGGGCGGCGCGCTTCCTGGCTGCGGTGGGGGAGATCCTGGTCGACCCGACGAACCTCATCGCGCTGGCCTGAATTATCGGGTCCGGCGGGCTCAGTCCGACTCGGTCAGGAGTTGTTGGAGACCGTGCCGCAGCGTGCGGAGCTGCCGCTCGAGGTCCTGGAGCTCGCGGACAAGACGCATGGCCCCCTCCCGGTCGAGGGCGGGGGCACCGGGGCGCAGCATGGCGAGCGAGCGCCGCAGCGTCTCCAGCTCGTACCGCCGATCCATCAGGCTACGAACATACGTTCGCTACGAGCAACGGGCAAGAGGCTTCGCGAGGGGGCAGGCAGGGAACGATTTCGGTGCCGGCCATTGTTGTCGTCGAGCGACGGCGCGAGGGTGGGGTAGGGCTTCGCGCGCCAACGCGAGGCCGGCAAGGAGGATGTCCAATGAGGACAGTCCGCGACGTGATGAGTGGGGACATTGAGGTCCTCCGGACGACGGAAACGGCCGCCGACGCCGCCGGTTACCTGGCGTCGCACCTCGACGACTCGGTACCGCTGTGCATGAGCGACGGCAGCCTCGCTGGCGCGGTGAGCAACCGCGACATCGTGACCAAGGTGGTGGCCAAGGGCCGCGACCCGAGGGAGGTCCGCCTCGCGGAGCTGGCCGAGTCCAGCGAGGTGCTGGCGCTCGATGTCGGCGTCACGATCGAGGACGCGGTCACCTACATGTGCCACCACGAGCGCACGCGCCTGCCGGTGACCGAAGGCAACCGCGTGATCGGCCTCGTCACCCAGCGCGACGTGGCGCGGTCGCTCTCGTTTCGTCCGTCGTGGGTCGACACCTGAGCTCCGCCGCTTGCTGAAACGCGGCGCCACGGCGCCCTGACCTGCGGGAGAGCAGGTGTGTCCCTGCCGACCAGGAGCGCAACCTCCGCAGGGATCGCAACGATGTTGCGGGTCGGTAACGGAAGGACGGCATTCCGCCAACGGTTGGCGGACCCCCACAAGGTCGTGCCGCCGCGCGCGGTTTTCGGTAGCAAAAGAGCCCCGAGCGGGCTCGGCTTGTGCCGGGACGGCGAGGTGTCGCCGCTCCGGCCCGGGGGTCGAGAAGGAGGGGAGTTGGCGCAGGTGGTCTTCCACCTCGGGCGACGGCGGCGTCGCCGGCTCCGGCGCCGGCGATCCGGCTTTGCTCGCGTCCCCGACCGCGCCGAGACCGCCGGGGTTTGAGTCCCGGCCGGCGGGGCCAGTGCCCCGCCGGCCGTCATGCCGTCAAGAGCAACGACGGGGCCGCAGGAGCCGACGGTTAGCCTCGGCGCCCATGTGGCCACCGGCACCTGGAGGCACCTGGGTCCTCGACCTCGACGGCGTGGTCTGGCTGAGCGGCCACCCGATCGCCGGCGTCGACGAGGCGGTGGCGCGCCTGCGCGGCAGCGGGGTCCGTGTGCTGTTCGCGACGAACAACTCGTCGCCGACGCGGGCGGAGCTCCGCCGGCGCCTGGAACATTGCGGCATCGCCGCGGCCGACGCGGACCTGCTGCGATCGGCCGACGTGGCGGCGGGGCTCCTGCAGCCGGGGACGACCGCGCTGGTGGTGGGCGACGACGGGATCATCGAGGCGCTGGGCGACCGCGGGGTCACCGTCGTGCCGGACGGGCCCGCCGACGCGGTGGTCGTGGGCTGGACGCGCTCCTTCACCTTCGACGCCGTCGACCGGGCCGCCCGGGCCGTGCGCGAGGGGGCGCGCCTGATCGGGACGAACGAGGACCCGACCTTCCCCACGCCCGACGGCCTGGTGCCCGGGGCCGGGGCCCTGCTGGCCGCGGTGGCGACCGCGGCCGAAGCCACGCCCGAGGTGGCGGGTAAGCCGCACCGCCCGACGGCGGACGCGATCGCAGCCAAGGTGCCGACCGGCGAGCTTCGGGTCATGGTGGGGGACCGGCCCTCCACCGACGGCGCCCTGGCGGCCCAACTCGGCATCCTCTTTGCCCTCGTGTTTACGGGTGTGACCAGGGAGGGTGACCCTCCGGCCACGGGCCCGGCGGCACCCCCGGAGCCGGCCGCCACGGCCAAGGACCTCCTCGCGCTGGTCACCGCCACCGCGAACGCCTGGTGAAAAAGTGCTTGCTCTCAGCTAGCACTTTAGATACTCTTGTGCAATGGCAAGCAATGAGCGGATACGCAAATACCTCGATGCGGGCTCGGTATTCGGCCAGGTGACCCGTGGCCGGGCGGAGGAGATCGTGCGAGAGTTGGTGAATGCTGGCGACATCCAGCGTGGGCAGGCACAAGAGTGGGTGGACAACTTGGTGGACCGAAGCCGCAAGACCAGTGAGCAGATCATCGAGATGGTGCGTCACGAGGTGGCGACCCAGCTGAACCGGGTGGACGCCAAGGGCATCGAGAACCTGGCCAACCAGGTGGCCGACGTGCTGAAGCGGTCGGCCGAGGCCGGTCGCAAGGCCACGAAGGATGCCACCAAGCGCGCAGAGAAGACGGCCAAGTCGGCCACCAAGCGTGCCGAGAAGACGGCCAAGGCGGCCCGCACCCAGGCCGGCAAGACCGCCACCGCCGCCCGCAAGTCGGCGGAGCACACGGCGGACCGTGCCCGGACCGCAGCCAAGAAGGCGGTGCCGACCCGACCCGCCCGCAGGGCGAGCGCCACGAAGTCCACCAACAAGGCCGCGGCGAAGAAGGCTCCGGCCGCGAAGTCGGGCGCCAAGAAGGCGCCGGCCAAGAAGGCGACCAAGGCGACCAAGGCGACCAAGGCGACCAAGAAGTCGACCGCCGCCAAGAAGGCGCGCTGACCAGAGGGGGCGCCCGTCGCCGGCTCGACACCGAGCTCGTGCGCCGGCAGCTCGCCCCCTCCCGCCAGGACGCCCGCGCCGCCATCGCAGCGGGGACGGTCCTCGTCTCGGGCGCTCCGGCCGACAAGCCGGCCCGCCTCGTCGCCCCCGACGAGCCGATCGTCGTCGTCGGTCCCCCGTCGCCCTTCGTGAGCCGCGGCGGGCGCAAGCTCGAGGCGGCCCTCGAGCGTTTCGACGTGGCGGTGCAGGGCCTGCGCGCGCTCGACGCCGGCGCCTCCACCGGCGGCTTCACCGACTGCCTCCTCCAACGCGGCGCGGCGTGGGTCTACGCCGTCGACGTGGGGCACGGACAGCTCGACCCGTCGCTGCGGGCCCACCCGCGGGTGACCGTCTTCGAGCGGACCAACGTACGGTCCTTGACGCTGGACACGCTGCGGGCGGTCGACCCGGCGGCCGAGCCGTGCCCGCTGGTGGTGGCGGACCTGTCGTTCATCTCGCTGCGGACGGTCGTCCCGGCGTTGGCCGGGGAGGTGGCCGGACCCGGGGCCGACCTGGTCCTGCTCGTCAAGCCGCAGTTCGAGGCGGGTCGCGCCGCCGTCTCACGGGGCAAGGGCGTGGTGCGCGACCCCGCGCTCTGGCTGGCGGCGCTCGAGGGCGTGGCGTCCGCGCTCGTCTCCGCCGGAACCGGCATCATGGGAGCGATGGCCTCCCCCTTGACCGGCGCGTCCGGCAACGTCGAATTCCTCCTGCACGCCCGCAAGGGCGCCGGTGACCCCGGCCCCGGGGGCTCCGGCTGGGAGGGTGCGCCCATGTTGGCGGCCGCCGTGTCCGAGGCGGAGGGCCGTCTTACCGCCCCCGAACCGGCCGGCTGAGCGGGTCCTTCGCGTGGCGACCGTCACCTTCCTGGTGCACCCCAAGCGCGCCGACGCGCTCGAGTTGGCGGTCGACACGGCCAAGTGGCTGACCGAGCGCGGCGACACCGCCCGCATCCTGCGCTTCAGCGGGCCCGACCGGGTGGCCGAAGCGGGCGTGGAGGTCGACCTCGGCGCGGTGGACCTGGCCGGGACGGACGTGGCGGTGAGCCTCGGCGGCGACGGCATCTTCCTGCGGGTCGTGCGTCTCGCGGCGACGGCCGACGTCCCCGTCCTCGGCGTCAACTTTGGCCGGCTCGGGTACCTGCCCGACCTCGTGCCCGACCAGGTACGCGAGGCGCTCAAGAAGGTGCTCGAGGGGAAGGCGGCCATCGAGGTCCGTTGCGCGCTCGAGGTCAAGATCTCGGACCGTTCGATTGGCGATGACGTGTCGACACTGCTGGCCCTCAACGAGGTCGTCATCGAGAAGATCGACTTCGGCCACACCGTCCGCCTGGCCACGACGATCGACGGCGAGCAGGCCTTGACGTACTCGGCCGACGGTTTGATCATCGCGACGCCGACTGGCTCGACGGCGTACAACCTCTCCGCGGGCGGACCGATCCTCGCGCCGACCCTGCGCGCGCTGGTGGTGACGCCGGTGGCGCCCCACTTCTCCTTGGACCGCAGCCTCGTGTTGGCCGAAGGCCAGGAGGTGGCGGTCGAGGTGGCACCGGACCGCGCCGGCGTCCTGGTGATCGACGGCCAGGAGGTGGGACGGCTGCAGCCGGGCGCGGTCATCAGCTGCCGAGTGGCCTCGCATTCCGTGCGGGTGGTGCGCAACGAGCCCCACTCCTTCGGGACCATCCTGCGCTTCCGGCTGCTGGCCGACCGCGAGGCCTGAGACGGCGGGCGGGCGACCCGGCGTGCTGACCGACCTGCGCGTGCGCGACCTGGGGGTGATCGAGGACCTGACCCTCACCTTCGGTCCCGGCATGACCGCGCTCACCGGCGAGACCGGAGCGGGCAAGACGCTCGTCGTCGAGGCGCTGCAGCTCGTCCTGGGCGGACGGGCCAACCCCGGCATGGTGCGCGCGGGTGCGGCCGAGGCACTCGTCGAGGCGCGCTTCGTCGTCGCCCGCGACGCCGGGGCCGACGGGGCCGACGGGGCCGACGGGCCCGAGCGGGAGGTGATCCTCGCCCGCTCCGTCCCGGCCGAGGGGCGCTCGAAGGCCTGGGTCGACGGCCGCATGGCTCCGGTCAGCGCCCTGGCCGAGACGGCGTCGGACCTGGTCGAGGTCCACGGGCAGCACGAGCACCGCGCCCTCGTCACCGCGACGGCCCAGCGCAACGTCCTCGACACCTTCGCGGGCACCGACCTGCGCGCGGTGCGCGCGCTGCGCGACGAGCGCCACGTCCTCGACGACGCCTTGGCGGCGCTCGGGGGCGACGTCCAACAGCGGGCCCGGGAGGCCGACGTCCTGCGCTACCAGGTCGGCGAGATCGGGGCGGCGCACCTGGAGGATCCCCACGAGGAGGCCGGGCTCCGACTCGAAGAGGACGGTCTGGCCGACGCCGCCGCCTACCGAGAGGCCGCCTCGGGTGCGGCGGAGCTGCTCGACCCGGCGGGTGGGGAGGGTGGCGCCATAGAGCCGCTGGGGGCCGCCGTCTCGGCGCTGAGCGGGCGCGAGGCGTTCGAGGAGCACCGGGCGCGCCTCGCCGGCGCGGCGGTCGAGCTCTCCGACGTGGCGCGCGCGTTGCGCGACCAGGCCGAGGGCTGGGAGGACGACCCGCAGCGCCTGGCGGAGGTGCAGGAGCGGCGCCGCCTTCTGGGGGAGCTGCGCCGCAAGTACGGCGAGGACCTGGCGGCGGTGATGGCGTACGCGAGCGAGGCGGCGACGCGGCTGGCCGTCCTCGAGGACGCCGAGGGCGAGGCGGCCCGGCTGGCCGACCGGCTGTCTGCGCTGGGCGAGGAACTGGCCGAGGCCGAGACGGTCGTGCGCACGGTGCGGCTCGAGGCGGCGGGCGACTTCGGGCGCCGGGTCGAGGAGCACCTGGGGGACCTGGCGATGGCGGGAGCGCGGCTCGAGGTCCGGCTCGGCGCCGACGGAGCCGGCGAGCCGGTGGAGCTGTTGCTCGGCGCCAACGTGGGCGAGCCGGTGCAGCCGCTGGCCCGCGCCGCCTCCGGTGGCGAGCTGGCGCGGGCGATGCTGGCGATCCGTCTGGTCGGGCTGGGTGGCCCGCAGACCATGGTCTTCGACGAAGTCGACGCCGGCGTGGGCGGGGCGGCCGCGCTGGCGCTCGGCGAGGCGCTGCACGAGGTGGCGGCGCAGCGACAGGTGCTCGTCGTCACGCACCTGGCCCAGGTCGCCTCGCGGGCCGACGCCCAGATCAGCGTCGTCAAGCACGAGTCGGGGGGCCGGACGGTGACGGTCGCGTCGACGGTGGCGGGCGAGGAGCGCGTGACCGAGCTGTCCCGCATGCTGTCGGGGCACCCGGGGAGCGACGCCGCTCGGGCGCATGCCCGCGAGCTCCTCGAGGTCGGGGGCGCGTGATCACTCCGGTGCCGTCGGGACGAACCTGAACGGGGAAACGCGGGATGGGCCGGCGCCTCCCCGGGGCCTCTTTGCCAACTCGCCGGTTCGGGCGGCGGCGGGGACAGCGGCCGACCGGTGGCTGGACCCGCTGGTCGGGCGTGACCCCGGCGTCACCTCGCGGTTGGTCCCTGCCAACCCCTTTGGGTGTCTCCGAATTCGGTGGGCATCCGATTCGTTGAACGGCATTATCGAATTCGCATACACCCGGCGAGAGAGGCGAACCGCGGAGCAGGCGCTCGTTTCTGGCACGATTGACCATGTGGCGGCAGGGTCCGCGCCACGTCCGGCGGCGTTCGATTATCTTGGTCCGGTGCACCGATTACGCGAGGCGACGCTCGGCGCCCCGAAGGCGGCGTGAGCAAGTTCATCTTCGTCACCGGCGGCGTCTCGAGCTCGCTCGGGAAGGGTCTCACCGCCTCTTCGCTCGGCCGTCTGCTCAAGTGCCGTGGCCTGCGGGTGACGATGTGCAAGCTCGACCCGTACATCAACGTCGACCCGGGCACGATGAACCCGGGCGAGCACGGCGAGGTCTTCGTGACCGAGGACGGCGGCGAGACCGACCTCGACCTTGGGCACTATGAGCGCTTCATCGACGAGAGCCTGTCCAAGCGCTCCAACACCACGACCGGCGGGATCTACAGCTCCGTTATTGCGAAGGAGCGCCGTGGTGACTTCCTCGGGCGCACGGTGCAGGTCATCCCGCACGTCACCGACGAGATCAAGGACCGCATCCGCCGCCTCGCCGACGAGGACGTCGACATCGTCATCGTCGAGATCGGCGGCACGGTGGGCGACATCGAGATCGTGCCCTTCGTCGAGGCCATCCGGCAGTTCCGCCGGGACATCGGCCGGGACAACGTCTGCTACGTGCACCTCACCCTCGTGCCGTTCCTCGTGTCGGGAGAGCAGAAGACGAAGCCGACGCAGCACTCGGTCACCGAGTTGCGCAGCCGCGGTATCCAGCCCGACGTCATCGTCTGCCGCAGCGACAAGCCGATCTCCGAGACCCTGAAGCGGAAGATCTCGTTGCAGTGCGACGTGGCCATCGACGCCGTGGTGTCGGCGGTGGACGCGCCGAGCATCTACGAGATCCCGCTCGTCCTCCACGAACAGGGACTCGACGCCTACGTCTGCCGGACCCTGGGCATCGACCAGTCCTCGCACCACATCGACATCTCCGAGTGGGAGACGCTCGTTCGCCGCGTCGAGAGCCTGACTCGGCGGGTGAAGATCGGCATCGTCGGCAAGTACGTCAACATGCCCGATGCCTACATGTCGGTGGTCGAGGCCTTGCGCCATGCGGGCTTCCACCACGGGACCGAGGTCGAGCTCGACTGGATCGACGCCGAGCTGGTGCCCGATCTGCTCGCCACCGACCGACTGCGCGGGCTCGACGGTATCGTCATCCCCGGCGGTTTCGGCGAGCGGGGCATCGAGGGCATGGTCGCCGCGGCCGGCTACACACGCGACCACGGCATCCCCTGCTTGGGCCTTTGCCTCGGCCTGCACGTGATGGTGATCTCCGTGGCCCGGGAACTGGCCGGCCTCGAGGGTGCCAACTCGCGCGAGTTCGACAGCATGTCGCCGCACCCGGTGATCGACCTGATGCCCGACCAGGCGGAGGTGACCGACAAGGGCGGCACCATGCGGCTCGGTTCGTACCAGGCCGTCCTGCTCCCCGAGTCCAAGGTCGCCAAGGCGTACGGCACGCTGGGCGTCACCGAGCGCCACCGGCACCGCTTCGAGTTCAACAACCGCTACCGGGGGCGCCTCGAGGCGGTCGGGCTCGTCTGCGCCGGCATCTCGCCGGACGGCCGCCTGGTGGAGTTCGTCGAGCTGGAGGACCACCCCTACTGGGTGGCCACCCAGGCGCACCCCGAGTTCAAGAGCCGGCCCGACCGGGCCCACCCGCTGTTCCGCGACCTTGTGGCGGCGGCGCTCGAACGGGCCGACGGGCGCGAGCCGCACCTGCTCGATCTCGACGCCGTCACCTAGTCCCGTGCCGGGCCCGGGCTTCCGCCGCGTCTCCGAAGAGGAGCTCCTGCGGGCGTGGCTGTTCAAGGTGGACCGCTTCCACCTTCTCGACCCCGACGGCCACCCGTTCGACCGCTTCGTGATCCGCCATCCCGGCGCGGTCACGGTGGTCCCGGTGCACGAGGACGGCACGGTGACCCTGGTGCGCCAGTACCGCGCCGCCGTCGACGACATGGTGCTCGAAATCCCGGCGGGCACCCGCGACAGGGAGGACGAGTCCGAGGAGGCGACGGCGCGGCGGGAGCTCGCCGAGGAAGCCGGGCTCGAGGCGGCGCGCTGGGAGCGGCTGATCGGCACGTGGAACACGCCCGGCGTCAGCGACCAGCACACGTCGATCTTCCTGGCCACAGAGCTCACCGCGGTCGAGAGCCGGCCCGACGGGATCGAGGAGGGCTACATGACCGTCGAGCGGATCCCGCTGGCGGACGTCGACGACCTCATCGCGGCCGGGACGCTGAAGGACGAGACGACGGTGCTCGGGCTTCTCATGGCGCGCGATCGGCTCCGCGCGTCGGGACGGCTCCCCTGAGCGCGCCGCTGTCGCGGGACGCGGAGGAGTACCTCTCGTGGCTCGAGGTGGAGCGGGGGCGCTCGCCGCGCACCCTGGCGGCGTACCGGCGCGACCTTGCGGCCTACCGCGACGGGCTGGCGGCCCGCGGCGGCGGGGACACCATCGACGACGCGTCAGCGGCGCAGGTGGCCGACTACCTGGCGGCGCTGCAGTCGACGCACAGCAACGCCTCGGTGGCGCGGGCCCACTCGAGCATCCGCGGCTTCTACCGCTTCCTCGTCGAGGAGGGGCGGCGCGCCGACGACCCGGCGGCGGACCTGCCGTCGGTCTCGGTCGCGGACCTGTTGCCCAAGGCGCTCAGCGAGGAGGAGACCGAGCGGCTCCTCGGGGCGGTCGTCGGGACCGGCCCGGCCGTCCTGCGCGATCGCGCGCTCCTCGAGGTGCTCTACGGGACGGGCGCCCGGGTGAGCGAGGTGGTGGGGCTCAACCTCGGTGACGTGCGCGATGCGCTCGAGACCGGCGGGCTCCCGCTCATCCGCGTCCTCGGCAAGGGGGACAAGGAGCGCGTCGTTCCGCTCGGGCAGCTGGCCCGGCTCGCGCTGGCCGACTGGTTGTCGGGGGAGGGGCGACGCCTCTTCGAGCCCAAGAAGTGGCGCCGCCGCAGCGACGCCGAGGCGGTCTTCCTCAACGCCCGCGGGGGACGCCTCACCCGGGTGGGAGCCTTCGGGGTGGTCAAGAAGTACGCCGCCCGGGTCGGCCTGGAGGCCAAGGTGAGCCCCCACGTGCTGCGCCACTCCTGTGCGACCCACATGCTGGGCCGGGGAGCCGACGTGCGCGTCGTCCAGGAGCTTTTGGGCCACGCCTCCATCGCCACGACCCAGCGCTACACCAAGGTGTCGCCCGAACACCTCCGGCGCGCCTACGAGGGAGCCCACCCCCGGGCGGGAACCAAGGGGGGGAGGGACCGCGTAGCATGATCCCATGCCGAACGAGGCCCCGACGGCCGAGACCGCCGACGTCGACTACGCCGAGCTCCTGCGCACCGAGCGGGCCGGACTGCAGGCCCAGTTGAAGGAATTGGGCTACGCCGACCAGGGCAGCGGCCTCAGCTACGACTCGAACTTCGCGGACTCCAGCCAGGTGACCGCGGAACGGGGCGAGGCGGAGCGGCTGGCGACGGAGCTGCGCGAGACGCTCGACGACGTCGAGGCCGCCCTGCGGCGCCTGGAGGAAGGGACCTACGGGCTCTGCGAGGTGTGCGGCAAGCCGATCGGTGCCGCCCGCCTCGAAGCGATGCCGGCGGCCCGCCTCTGCATCGTCGACGCCGCCAAACACTAGGTGCGCTCTCCCGGAGCCTCCCCGCGGAGGCGACCGATGGATCAACGAACGAAATCCACGCTGTGGATCCTCGCGGGCGCGGTGTTGCTCATCGCGCTCGTCGCCCACCACAACATCACCTCGCAGGAGATCATCATCTTCTGCGTCATCGTCCCGTCGATCATTCTCCACGAGGTGTCGCACGGCGTCGTGGCCAACGCGTTCGGCGACGACACGGCCAAGCGCGCCGGGCGCCTCACGCTCAACCCGGTCCCGCACGTCGATCCGGTGGGCACGCTCCTGGTCCCCGCACTGCTGTCGCTGAGTGGAGCGGGATTCTTCGGGTGGGCCAAGCCGGTGCCGGTCAACGTGGGACGGTTGCGCAGCCCGCGCAACCAGGGCGTGCTCGTCTCTTTGGTCGGGCCGGCGACCAACGCCGCGTTGGCGGCCATCTTCGGCCTGGTGTTCGTCCACTTCGTCCGCTCGGGCCTGCCCGTGAACGCCACCTCGACGGCGCAGTGGTCGACGGTCGCACAGATCGTGTTCTTCGCCAGTCTCCTCAACGTGGGGCTCTGCGCGTTCAACCTCGTCCCCATTCCGCCGCTGGACGGGTCGGTGCTCTTCGAGCGGGTGCTGCCGGCGCGTTACTGGCCGACCTACCTGCGGTACCGGCAGTACACGATGCCGATCCTGCTCGGATTGGTCGTGCTCAATTTCTTCCTCAACCAGAACGGGCACACGGGACCCATCACGTGGTTCTTCGACGAGCTCTACAACTGGTGGCAGAGCGTCCTCGGCGTCTGAACCGCCTGGCGTGACGCCCGTCGCCGTCAGCCCGTAACCGGCGGCAACAGCCCCATCGCGTCCGCAGCCCGTGCGTACGTGATCGCCGCCACCTCGTGCGCGTGGGCCGCCCCGCGCGCCAGCACCGCGTCGACGTAGGCCGGGTCGCCCCCGAGGGCTTGGCGGCGCTCGCGGATCGGGCGGAGGAGCTCGCACAGCGCCCCGGCGGCGTCGTTCTTGAGATCGCCGTAGCGTGTGTAGTCCTCCGCCACCGCTTCGGGCGAGCGCCCGGTGGCCGCGCCGAGGATCTCGAGCAGGTTGGCCAGGCCGGGCTTCTTCTCGCGATCGAAGCGCACCTCGCCATCGGTGTCGGTGACGGCCTTGCGCACCTTGCGCGTGATGTCGTCGTCGGAGTCGAGGAGGCCGATCGTGCCGAGCGGCGAGTCGGCCGACTTGGACATCTTGCGCTCGGGGTGCTGGAGGTCCATCACCCGAGCGGCGGTCGCGGGGATCGCGGCCTCCGGGACGACGAACGTCTCGCCGTAGCGGTGGTTGAAGCGGTGGGACAGCTCCCGGGCCAGCTCCAGGTGCTGGCGCTGGTCGTCGCCCACCGGCACCAAGTTGGCGTCGTAGAGGAGGATGTCCGCCGCCATGAGGCAGGGGTAGGTGAAGAGGCCGACCCGCGACGCCTCCTGCGCCGTGGACTTGTCCTTGAACTGGGTCATACGACGCAACTCGCCCATGGCCGTCGTACATTCGAGGAGCCAGGTGAGGCGGGTGTGCTCGGGCACATGGCTCTGCACGAAAAGGGACGAGCGATCGGGGTCGAGGCCGACGGCCAGGAAGTTCAGGGCGGCGTCGAGGGTGTTGGCGCGCAGCACGGCCGGGTCGATCTCGGTGGTCAGCGCGTGGAGGTCGACCACGCAATAGAAGGCGTCGTGGTCGTCCTGGAACGACACCCAGTGGCGCAGGGCCCCGAGGTAGTTCCCCAAGGTGAAGCCGCCCGACGGCGCGATGCCCGAAAGAACCCTGTTCATCGGCGCCATGGTAGGGGTCCACCGGGGGTGCGCCGGACCCCGCGCCCGGTTCGGTAACGTCGGCGAGTGGCCTACGCAGTCTCCACTCCGGTCTTCGAGGGCCCGATCGACCTCCTCCTCCACCTGGTGTCGTCGCACGAGCTCGACGTCCTCGACATCCCCCTGCTGCCGGTCATCGACGGCTTCGTGCAGGTATTGACCCAAGAGCGCGGCCAGATCGACTTCAACCAGCTCTCGGAGTTCCTGCTGGTGGCCTCCATCCTCATCGAGCTGAAGTCGCAGCGGCTGCTGCCCGGGCCCGAGTCGGTCGACGACGACGAGGACCTGGTCGGCTGGGAGGAGCGCGACCTGTTGCTGTCCCGGCTGCTCGAGTGCCGCGCCTACGCCGCTGCCGCCGACGTCTTCGTTGCGCTGACCGAGCAGGCCGCCCGCTCGGTGCCCCGGGAGGTGGGTCTGGACGACGGGTTCACGGTCCATGCGCCAGATCTCCTGGCCGGCATCACGCCCGAGGACCTGGCGCAGGCGTACCTGCGCGGCTCGGCCGAACGCCCGGTTCCTCGGGTCGACCTGTCGCACGTGACGGTGGACACGCTCTCGGTGTCCGAGGCGGTGTCGGAGCTCCTCACGGTGTCCGAGCCGCAGCGGGCCACCTCGTTCCGTGAGCTCGTGCGGGAGTGCCGCACCCGGATTGAGGTCATCGTCCGGTTCCTCGCCTTGCTCGAGCTGTGCAAGATGGGCCGGGTCAGCCTCGGGCAGGGGACGACCTTTGGCGATCTCCAGATCGCCTGGTTCCCCACCGACGAGCTTGCCGACGCGACGAGCGGCCGCGGCCTGGCCGAGCTCGGCGGGTACGAGATCGACGCCTACGAGGGATGAGGAGTGGCACTGGTGGAACGCGCTGAACTGGGCCGCACGATCGAAGCCATCTTGTTGGTGGCGGTCGAGCCGCTGCCGCCCCAGCTGCTGGCCGAGCTGTTGGAGGAGCCGGTCGATTCGGTCGAGCAGGCGCTCGTCGAGCTCGCCCAGGGCTACGAGCAGGAGCGACGGGGCTTCGTGCTGGCCCGCATCGCGGGCGGGGCGCGCCTGCAGACGCATCCCGACCTCGCGCCCTACGTCGAGCGTTTCGCCAACCGGGAGGTCTCGCACCGGCTGTCCACCGCCGCGCTCGAGACCCTGGCCATCGTCGCCTACCGTCAGCCCGTGTCGCGCGGCCAGATCTCGGCCCTGCGCGGCGTGAACGTCGACGGTGTGACGCGCCTGCTCGAGCAGCGCGGCTACATCGAAGTGGTGGGACATGCGGAAGGCCCGGGCCAGCCGGCGCTCTTCGGCACCACGGACCTCTTCCTCGAGCGCCTCGGGCTCGACTCGCTGGACCAGCTGCCGGCGGTGGAGGACTTCCTGCCCGGTCCCGAGGTGGCGGGCGACCTCGAGCGCGACCTGCAGTCGGCGCTGGGCCTCGGCGTCGAGGCACCCTCTGACGACACCTGAGCCTGCGCCCGAGCACGAGGGCGAACGCCTCCAGAAGGTCCTGGCGCGCGTCGGCCTCGGCTCCCGCCGGGCTTGTGAGG
>DASZMN010000114.1:0-12137 GCA_035551835.1 Acidimicrobiales bacterium
TGAGGCCGGCCGCCATGGCGGCGGCGAGCAGGGGCGCCGCGACCTCGACGCCCTGGGCCAAGAGGTGGTCGAGCTGGCGGGTGACCATGCGGCCCATCCAGTCGCCCTCGTCGCGCAAGACCTTGGCGGCCACCGGGTGCGCGGCCAGCGTGTTGACGGCGTCGGCCATCAGGCGGGTGATGGCGGTCGGGCCGGTGTCGCCGGCGTTGTCGCTGGCGAGGGTGGCGGGGATGCGCTCGAGGAAGCGCTGCGCCTCGCGGGCGAAGACCAGCATGGTGACGTTGTCGACCGAGCCGACCTTGCGGTACACGGTGCTGGGGGCGACGCCCATCTCGCGAGCGATGTCGCTCAGCGTGGTCTTGGAGATCCCGTGTCGCGCCAGGCACTCGGTGGCGGCGTCGAGGACCGGGTTGAGCGCGGGGTCGGGAGGGAGCGGGAGGCGGTCGGTGAGGACCGGGAGCTCGTGGATCTGGGCCGACTCGGCGGTCTCGGGAGGTTTGGCAGGTTTGGCAGCTTTGGCCGTTGGAGCCATCTCAGGTTCAGTATGACGCATGATTGCACAGATACACAAGTTTCTGTGCATTGATGCGGTGGTGGACCGGTGCGGCGCCGGCTCTGCCGAGGTCGGGTGCTACTACCAGCGGTCCACAAGGGGGTAGCCACCTTGGGAACACGGGGGTTCCGGGCGACAATCGAGACATGACCGGCCCATCCGTCAGAGAGGTCCGTCTGCGTTGCGCGTTGGGGGCGGAGGCGCACGGGTGATCGGGTCGCTCCTCGGCGAGAGCGTCTATCGATTCCGCGCAACGTTCGCCCGGCGTTGGACGGGCTATCTGTCGCTGCTTGTCCTTATCGGACTTGTGGGGGGCATCTCCATGGCCGCCATCGCCGGGGCACGGCGCACCCAGTCGTCCTTCCCGGTCTACGAGGCGAGCACGAACCCGGCGGACGTCCAGACGTTCGTCGAGTTCGCGCCGGCCACGGGCATCGGCTTCTCCCAACGGGTCAACCACGAGATTGCGCGCCTGCCGTATGTGACGCGGGCGACGCCGGTCGTGGGTTTCGACGGCAACCTGCAGGTGCTCTCCGGTCTCGGCGGGCAATCGGTCCCGGGCGAGGCGTTTCCCGCGATCGAAGGGAGCCCTGGCGGCGAGTACGTCACCTCGGACCGCGTCACGGTACTGCAGGGCCGCTTGTTGGATCCGTCGCGTCTCGACGAGTTCATGCTGTCGGCTGGCGCAGCCAGGGGATCGAACCTGCATCTTGGTTCGACCGTGCGTCTCGCTTTCTTCACTGATTCCCAAAGCAATTCGCCCACCTTCGCGGGATACCCGACAGACAAGCCGAACCTGCTCATCACGTTGAAACTGGTGGGGATCGTCGAAAACGACGCACAGGTCGTCCAGAGTGACGACCAAGCGCTCGGCGACCAATTCGGGGTGGTGTCCCCGGCGCTCACTCGTCGCCTGGAAGGATGCTGCGCCTACTACAGCTACCTTTCGCTGACCCTCGACGGAGGCATGCGCCACGCCGGGGCGGTCGAGGCCGACCTCAATCGCATGCTGCCGCACCTCCGAAACGCCGGCGGGTCCCAGACCGCCGCCCCGACCGTGGCGACGGCCGAACGCGCGATCCGACCCGAGGCCATCGCCTTCGGCGTCTTCGGTGTCGTCGCCGCGTTAGCGGCCCTCATGATCGGCGGGCAGGTGCTCAGCCGGCTCATCCGGCGTGAAGGCGGTGACCGGGCTGTGTTGCGCGCACTCGGGGCCGGACCGGCCATGACGACGGCGGACGCGCTTGGCGGCGTCCTTGTGGCGCTGGTAGCCGGGGCGGTGCTCGCGGTCGCCGTCGCCGTGGCGCTCTCCCCGCTGGCTCCCATCGGACCCGTTCGCGCGGTGTATCCCGACAAGGGAGTGTCCTTCGACTGGACCGTCTTCGCCCTGGGATTCCTGGTCCTGGTGGTGGGCCTCGGCGGGTGTGCGCTGTTGGTCGCCTACCGCTCGGCCCCGCACCGCGTCGCCTTACGAGGCGCGCTTCGGGGTGAAAGGGGCGCACGGATGAGCCGGACCGCGGCCGCGGCCGCTCTTCCACCCAACGCGCGCCTGGGCCTCGAGGCCGCCCTCGGCGCGACGGCGTCTCGCCGGTCGGCTCCGGTGCGCTCGGCGCTCGTAGGGACAGTCCTCGCGGTGGTCCTCCTCGTCGCGACCATCGTGTTCGGGTCGAGTCTCAACTCGTTGGTGTCGCAACCGGCACAGTACGGATGGAACTGGGACTACGCACTCCTGTCCGGCTTTTCGGGCGCCGAGGACCTGCCGGGGACGATGACCACCGCACTGCTCGCGCACGACACAGATGTCGCGCACTTTGCCGGCGTCTACTTCGAACTCGGGTCGCTGGACGGGCAGCACATGGGCATGCTCGCGATGCGCCCCGGAGCTTCGGTCGTGCCGTCGCAGCTGTCGGGCCAGAGCCTCTCGTCGGCGGGACAGATCGTCGTAGGCCCGGCGACGCTCGCGGCGCTGCACAAGCACGTCGGCCAGACGGTCGTGTTCGGGACCGACACCGGGCACTCGTACCGTCTGCGCATCGTCGGCACCGCGACCCTGCCGACCATTGGCGGCTCGGGCCAGCCGAAAATGGGCATGGGCACCGGCGCCGTCGTCGCGTGGTCACTGTTCTCGGCGAACGACCTGAACCAACAGGGCAGCCCGGTGGTCGGGCCCATGGCGGAGCTCATCTCGATGCGGCCCGGGGTTGGCTCGGCCCGCGCGCTGGCGTCGCTCAACGCGATCACCCGGCGGCTGAACGCGCCAAGCGACGGCGACGGACCGGTGGGCGGCGTGGTCGCCGCGCTGCGCCCCGCCGAGGTCGCCACCTACGGCAGCGCCCAGGGCACCCCGGCCCTCCTGGCCGCCGTGCTCGCGCTGGCCGCGATCGGCGCCCTGGGACTCACGCTCACGGCCTCGGTGCGGTCACGCCGCCGCGAGTTCGCGTTGCTCAAGGCCCTCGGCTTCACGCGGCGCCAACTGGCCTCCACCGTGGGGTGGCAGTCGACGACGGCGGCCGTCCTCGGCGTGGTCGTGGGCCTCCCCGTCGGCCTCGCTCTCGGACGATGGCTGTGGACGCTGTTTGCAGAGGGCATCAATGCGGTCCCGTTGCCCCATGTCCCGGTGTTCGCTCTCGTGGCGGTCGGGCTGGGCGCGGTCGTCTTTGCCAACCTCGTCGCGCTGGCACCGGCCCGGATCGCGGCCCGGACTCCGACCGCCGTGTTGCTGCGGTCGGAGTAGCGCAGGTTCACGCGCCGGTTTCAGCTGTCCTCGTCAGCCTCCGCGTCGCGGATGACCCGCTTGACGAGGGACTGCATCAATGCCCACGCCACCTCCGGGTGGTCGTGTACGAAGGCCCGGAACTGCCAGGCCGGCAGCACCACGCACTCCATGTCGGCCGCCGCGGTGACCTCGGCCATGCGCGCGCCGCGGTCGATCAGCGCCACCTCACCGAAGTGGTCGCCGGGGCCCAGGGTCCGGATGGTCTTGCCGCGGACCTTCACGGTGGCGGAGCCACTCCCGATGACGAAAAAGCCGACGCCGGGCTCCCCCTGCTCGATGACCACGGTGCCCGCGGGGATCGTCCGCTCCGTCACGGCGGCGACGAGGTGCTTGACGTCCCTCTTCGGCAGGTCCGCGAAGACGGACGCGTTCTTGATGGCTTCCGGCACGTCCATCCTTGTCGCACCGTACACGTCGATCGGCGCCGGGAACAGCGCCTTTTGCTCGTGGACTCAGGCCCTCGGTGTGACCGAAATCGGGGGTGGCGCGGGCACGGCCGTCGGGGCCGGCCAGCGGCCCAGCCACACCTCGAAACGCGAGCCACCGGTGGGGCCGAGGGGCGACACGGCCCGCACGTGGCCGCCCATGGCGGTCGCGAGCTCGGCGACGATGGTCAGCCCGAGCCCCGAGCCCATGAGCCGGTTGCGGCCGCGGTCGGCTTGGTAGAAGCGCTCGAAGACACGCTCGAGGTCGCCCGGCGCGATGCCGGGGCCGTCGTCGTCGACCGAGATGACGCACCCGCCGGCGGGACCGGCCTCGGCCAGGCCGACGCTGACGCGGGACCGGGCGAACGTGCACGCGTTCTCGATGAGGTTGGCCACCAGCTGGGCCAGTCGATCCGGATCGGCCGCCACCGGTGGGAGCGACGTCGAGGGCGGTGGGACGGCGAGGCCGGCGGGGACGGCCGTCGGGTCGTCGTCGGACCCGCCCGGCTGTCCCGCGACGTGCAGCACGATGTCGAGCCCGGCCTTGGCCGCCGCGGGCCGGAAACCCTCCGCGGTCGTCGTCACCACCTCGGCCGCGTCGGTCGGGCGCATGGAGATGGAGAGCCGGTGCGCCTCGAGCTTGGTCAGATCGAGCAGGTCGCCGACGAGGCGCTCGAGCCGGCGCGACTCGGCGATGATGACGTCGGCCGCACGCCCGCTGTCGTCGATCGCCCCGTCCTTGATCGCCTCGGCAAACCCGCGGATGGAGGTGAGCGGGGTACGCAGGTCGTGCGAGACGGCGAGGAGCAGGTGACGCTCCCGGGCCCGGCTGTCCTCGAGGCTCTGCGCCATGTCGTTGACAGAGCCGGCCAGCGAAGCGAACTCGGGGTAGTCGCGCTTGCGGACGGGGACGCGGCTCTCCAGCTCGCCCGACGCGATGCGCCCCGTCACCTGCATGGCGTCGATCAGCGGGCGCGCCATGCGCCGGCTCATCTGCCACGCCACCAGCGCGGCGACCAGCAGGGCCGCGCCGCCGGCGATGATGAAGTAGCCCCAACTCGGCCCGAGGCCGCCCAGGTCGCGCGTGAGGAGGACGGCGAAGGTGCCCTCGAACGGCACCCGGTCGGCGCGCCCGAGGCGGGTGCGCTCCTGCTGGGACAGGGTGACCGGCGCCACCGCGTAGACCAGGTTGCCGACGCGACCCGAGGTGGTCTGTCCCGCCAGGACGGCGGCGACGTCGATGTCGTTCTGGCTGACGTCGGCCGGCAGGGCGGTGACGATGGCGCCGAGGCGGTCGATGCGAATGACGTCGGCGTTCTCGAGCTTGAGGGTGGCCTTCACGATGTTGAGCTCCCTGAGGGACTGCGAACCGAGCTTGGACGACGTCAGGGAGTTGGCCTCGGTCACCAGCTGCTGTTGCGCCTGGTTGCGCGCCGCGTTGCGTGTGAGGAGCAGGCTGCCGGCGCCGGCGATCACGAGCACGACGGCGACGAGGCCGACCATGGCGAGCATGAGGCGGCGGCGCATCGTCATCTTCATCCCGTTCATCCGAACCGGTACCCGACTCCCCACACCGTGGCGAGCGGGAGGTCCTGTCCGAACTTCTTGCGCAGCTGCGCCACGTGGACGTCGACGGTGCGCTCGTCGCCGTACCAGTCGGCGCCCCAGACGCCGTCGAGGAGCTGCTGGCGCGAGAGGGCCAGCCCGGCGTTGTTGGCCAGGAAGGCGAGGAGGTCGAACTCGCGCGCGGTCAGCGCGACGACCTCGCCGCCGTTGCGGGCCTCGCGACGGCGCAGGTCGACCTCGACCGTCCCGATGCTCACGACCTCCTGGGGCGGGGGCCCCTCGCGGGTGCGGCGCAGGATGGCGCGCACCCGCGCCACCAGCTCGCGGGGCGAGAACGGCTTGGCGAGATAGTCGTCGGCCCCGAGCTCGAGGCCGAGGATGCGGTCGACCTCGTCGTCGCGGGCGGTGAGGAACAGGACCGGCACCGCGCCGCGGGCGCGGATCTGGCGGCAGACGTCGAAGCCGTCGCGCGCACCGGGCAGCCCGACGTCGAGGATGACGATCCAGGGGTCCTCCTGGGCGCACAGCTGGAGCCCCTTCTCGCCGTCGGCGGCCAGCAGGACGCGGTAACCCTCGCGCCGCAGGTACAGGTCGACCAGGTCAGCGATGTGCGGGTCGTCCTCGACGACGACGACCGTCCCGTTCTCCGTGCTCACGCCCCCAAGCCTCGCACCTCCCGCTGCCGAAATCGGGCGCACGGCGTGGTCCCTTACAGAACCATCACCTTTGGCGCACAGACTTCTGATGCAGCGACCAGACGATGGTCCGTGCGGGCGCCGCGGCGGCGTCTGCAGGAGCAATGAGGAGAGGAGCAGCCATGTCGCACGTGCGCACCCGACTCGTCCGCCTCGGTGCCGTCGCGGTCGCCTCGGCCACGGGACTCGGTCTGGCCGCCGGTATGGCGGGCGGCGTCGCCGGCGCGGCGGCCACGACCTCTGCGGGCGCCAACAGCGGTGCGGGCGCCGTGCCCGCCACGCTGCCGGGGATCCAGGCCAAGGCGTCGAGCGACATCACCCGGCGGGTCAACGCGCTGCACACGGCCATCGCCAAGGTCAACGCCGCCACGGGCCTCGGCTCCGGCCAGGCGACGCTGGTGTCGTATCTCGGCGCGGACATCGCACCGCTGCAGGCGCTGAACACCAAGATCCAGGGGGACACGACGCTGCCGCAGGCGCGCCAGGACTTCGGCACGGTCTTCAGCGGCTACCGCGTCTACCTCCTGGTGCTGCCCGCGGGGCGCATCGCCGGCGACGCCGACCGCGCCACGACCACCGTGCTGCCCCGGCTGACGGCGGACGCCACGAAGGCGCAGGCCCACGAGAACGCCAGCACCCAGGCCCAGCTGCAGCCACTCATCGCCGACCTGAACGCGCAGATCGGCGCGGCGGTCGCCGCCACCAACGGGCTGGCCTCGACCGTGCTCGGTTACACGCCGACGGAGTGGAACGGGAACCACGAGCTGCTGTCGCCCGCCCGGACCGACGAGCAGACGGCGGACGCCGCGATCAAGAAGGGGCGTGCGGACGTGGTGCAGATTTTGCAGGTGCTGCGGCCGGGGGCGGGCGGCCGGAGCGGCCCACGCGCCGCGGGCGCCAGCACCACAACCACGACGAGCTGACTCTTCAGACACCACTCCTCGTCGTCGGGGCGGGTCGTCACCGCCCGGCACCGGACTTGCGTTGCTCGCTTGGCGGTGCCGGGCGGGCGACGCCCCGGGATGCCCCTTCTGACAATCAGCCCGGGATGCCCCTTTGCGAATCCGTTGGAAAGTGGGTCTGGGTCAGGCTGACGGCGCCTTGGGGCGGTGCACCACCTGGAACTCGGTGAACCCGGCCAGGCCCCACGGCCCGTTCTCCACGCCGATGCCGCTCCACTTGAAGCCACCGAAGGGCTGGTTGGGGGCGAGGGCGAGGTGCGTGTTCACCCAGGCCGTGCCGCACTCGAGCTGCGCGGCCACCTCGGCCGCCCGCTCCGCGTCGGTGCCCCAGACGGAGCCCGACAGGCCGAAGTGCGTCGCATTGGCCCGGTCGACGGCGTCGCCCAGGTTGCGGTAGGGGATCACCGGCAGGGCCGGGCCGAACTGCTCCTCGTCGACGATGCGGGTCCCGTCGGAGAGGCCGGCGAGGATCGTCGGCTCGAAGAAGTAGCCGGGACGGTCCATGGCCTTGCCGCCCGTGACGGCGGTGGCACCGTGGGAGAGCGCATCGGCCACCAGCTCCTTGACCCGCTCGTACTGCGGCTCGTTGTTGATCGGGCCGAGCTTCACGTCCTCTTCGGTGCCGGCGCCGACCTTGATGTCGCGGGCGGCGGCGGCCAGCCCCTCGACGACGTCGTCGTAGAGGGCCTCGGGGACGTAGACGCGCTTGACGGCCGAGCACACCTGGCCGTTGTTCATGAACGCGCCGGCGAAGATGGCGGCGGCGACCGTGGCGGGGTCGGCGTCATCGAGCACGATGGCCGGGTCGTTGCCGCCCAGCTCGAGCGTGACCCGCTTGAGATCGGGGGCCGCCGCCATGGCGACCTTCTTGCCCGTCTCGACCGAGCCGGTGAAGCTGATCTTGCGCGGCACGGGGTGTGAGGTCATTAAGGCGCCCAGCTCGTCGCTGCCGCTGACGATATTGACGACTCCGGGCGGGAACACGTCGCGCAGGAGCTCGCCCATCTTCAGCGTGCTGAGCGGGGTGAACGGCGAGGGCTTGAGGACGAGCGTGTTGCCGGCGAGCAGCGCGGGCGCGATCTTCCAGAACGACAGCAGCAGCGGGTAGTTCCACGGGGTGATGGCGGCGACCACGCCGAGCGGGCGGCGGGCCAGCTCGACGTACGCGTGCTCGTCGTCCTGGATCACCTGGGGCGGGGTCTCGAGGTTGGCGTAGTACTGGCACCAGATCCCCGAGCCGATGACCTCGCCGGCGGCGTCGTTCAGCGGCTTGCCCTGCTCGGCGGTGAGCACCGGGCCGAGCTCGCCGGCCAGGCCCATGAGCCTCTCGGCGGCCAGATTGAGGACGGCGCGCCGCTGGGCCTCGTCGGCCTTCCAGTCGCGGCCGGCCTTGGCGGCGGCGTCGAAGGCGGCGTCCAATTGCTGGCGCGAGCATTCGGGCGCCTGGGCGAACACCTCGCCCGTAGCGGGGTTCTTGACGCCGAAGGTGGCTTCGGTCGCGGCCGGCTCCCCGGCGATGGTCATGACGAAGTCGGACATGGTGCTCCTTCGGCTGTGCTCGGGTGTTCTGGGTTTTGGTTCGCCCGTTCGCGTTGAGGGCTTGCCCCACCCCTGTCTGGTTTCTGGTTCCGTCATCCTTCCACCGGGCGGGGTTCGGCTCAATGGGCCTCGATGGGGTGGTGGTCACTCGATGGACCTCAGCCTCAATTTGGAGAGGACCGGGCAAATGGTTTGACCGAAACAATGGATTTGCCCAGGTGGAAGGGGCCGAGAACGAGCTACGGGTGTAGTACGGCGTGGTACCGCCTGTTACGGTTTTTACGAGCCGACTCGGGTTTACCGACCCAGGTCGGTCATCGGCACCCCCAACAGCGAAGGTCCACCTGACAGTGACGAAGCGGCAGCGGCTCCGACGACACGCTTGCGTGCCAGCGTCCAAGGATCCCGCCCGCTTGAGCCTCGCACCCTTGAGCTTCGAGGAGTCGAATGGCGACTGAGTCCGACCACAAGGCGGAGCCTCCATACCTTCCACGACCGACTCCTAGCCGTTCGCCAGAAGCAAGCGAATGGCTGGAAAATTTGGCAGCGAAGGCCGAGGATCCCGAGTATTGGGAGCAGCCACCGATCAGTGAACGTATCGCTGAAGCACTAAAGAAAGCTGGCCTCAAGAAGTAGCCTTCGACGATGGACTGGCTGGTGGATTCGGCCGAGGCCTATATCGAATGGGTCGTAAAGGCAAGGCCGGAGCGTAGGTGCGCGCCTGAGATTTCCATTTACGGCGACGGATGCCGTCGCCGATCCCATCGTCTCGGTGAATGAGCAACTCATCAGGGCTGCGCGCCTCTGGGCCGACGTCGCTGCGTATCGAGGTCCCGCCCACCGCAGACGAGCTTGACCTGGCGCTACTCGGCGACGTGAGCGGCCTCGCCGACGACACTGATTGGGAACGCCTCTACCGCAGCCGTTCCTGAAGCCTGAGCAGCGGCCGTCAGCCGAAGAGCTTCGTCAAGAAAATGTCGACGGTGGCGGTCACTGCGGCGCGGCGAGCCCGGTTGAAGGGTGCGGCGGCGATGAGTCCGGCCGCCTCGTTGAGGAAGCCCAGGAGCAGGGCGGCGGCTACCTCCGGATCCCCCGGCACCTCGACGCCCTCCGCCTCCGCACGAGCGAAACCGTCTTCGAGGAGGGGCAGGCAGGCCTCGGCATCGAGCTGGCGGCAGGCGGCGGCGCCGAGCACCGCCGGGGCGTCGACCAGGATGCGGGCGATCGTGGGTTCGGCGCAGGCATCCATGTAGGCCCGGCAGCCGAGGTGGAGCTGCGCCCGCACGCCCTCACCCTCGGCGGCCGCGGCCAGCACGCGCTCGACGAGATCGTCCTCGAGCTCGGCCACGAGGGCCGCGAAGACGGCGGTCTTGGACTCGAAGTGGTGGTAGAGCGCCCCCCGGGTGACGCCGGCGCGCTGGGCGACCTGGTCCCGTGTCGTCGCGGCGAAGCCCTGGTCGGCGAACAGCTCCCTGGCTGCCTTGATGAGGGCGGTCCTGGTTGTGGCGGAGCGGTCGGGCTGGGTGCGGCGGGTCCGGGGAGTGTCGGTGACCTGGGGTGTCGTGGTCGTCATGGTCGTCCTTTGTCCAGGCCCCTGGCCTTGCGTGCTGGCGTCTACGGCGCCTCGGGAGCGTCGGGTGCAGGTGACTACGGCGTTTTGCTTCGCATTTCTCGCGGAAATGCGAACAGAAAGCGCGTACATCCGAACCCGAAGGCCGCCCCTCTATTGTGATTTACATGCGGGCAGCACGCATGTTAGCGTCTTTCCGGATGGGAGGTGGCGAAATGCCGGACACGACCCTGGAAGCAGACGTCTGCGTGGTGGGCGCAGGGCTGGCCGGGCTGACGGCGGCGAGGCGGTTGTCGCAAGCGGGCCAGTCGGTGGTCGTGCTCGAGGCGCGGGACCGAGTCGGCGGCCGGGTCTGGACCCAGGAGTCGGCCGGGGGCATCCCCGTCGACATGGGCGGCTGCTTCATCGGGCCCAACCACGATTACCTGCGGGGGCTGGCCAAGGAGACCGGCGTCGCCACCTTCAAGACGTTCGTCGAGGGCGACAACGTGCTGGCGACGGGCGGGAAGGTCCGGCGGTACAGAGGCGACATCCCCAGGATCAGTCCGGTCGCCCTCCTCAGCGCCGGCCAGGCGATCGCCCGCACCAGCTCCATGGCCAAGAAGGTCTCCCCCGCCGCCCCCTGGGACGCACCCCGCGCCGCTCGGTGGGACGCCCAGTCGGTGCGCAGCTGGCTCACGCCGGGCCGGGTGCCGACCAGGATGGCCCGCGACCTCATGGAGGCCACGGTGCGCGCCTGCTTCACGTGTGACCTGTCCGAGGTCTCAATGCTCAGCTGGCTGCTGTTGGTGAGCTCGGCCGGCGGCGTCGAGTCGCTGATGAACATCGCAGGCGGCTATCAGGACTCGCAGTTCGAGGGTGGCGTCGGCCAGATCCCCGACGTGATGGCGCGCGACCTGGGCGACGCCGTGGTGTTGGGCGCGCCGGTCACCGCGGTGACGCAGGAGGGCGACCGGGTCTCGGTCGTCTCCGACCCGGCCACCGTGACGGCCCGGCGCGTCGTGCTCGCGTTGCCGCGGGCGCTGGCGGCCGGGATCCGCGTCGAGCCGGCGCTCCCGGGCGACCATGCGCTGTTGCTCCACAAGATGCCGGCGGGCACCGAGGTCAAGACGGTGGCGATCTACGACGAGCCGTTCTGGCGCGCCGAGGGCGCGTCGGGGGCGACGGTGGCGACCGACGACCTGATTGAGGTGACGCTCGACACGACGCAGCCGGGGCACGGCCACGGTGTGATCGCGACCTACTCGGCCGGTCCCCGGGCGCGGGCGCTGTGGGCCCTGCCCGAGAGCGAGCGGCGTTCGGTCCTGCTGAAGATGTTGACGACCAGGTTGGGGCCGAAGGCGGCGAAGCCGCTCGAGGTCATGGAGCTCAACTGGTCCGAGGAGCGCTGGACGCGTGGTTGCTCGTGCGCCCACTTCGCGCCGGGCGTCCTGACCCAGTTCGGGCGGCTGCTGCGCGAACCCGTCGGGCGCATCCACTGGGCCGGGACCGAGACGGCCACCACGTCGTTCGGCGCCATGGACGGCGCGGTGCGCTCGGGCGAGCGGGTGTGCGAGGAGATCCTGGCCGCGGCGCGCTGACCCGGCCGGGCCCCTCCCGGGTCAGTCCCCCATGCCCTCAGGCCGCGGCCCGGGTCCGCTGCCCACCCCGAGCTTCTCGCGGAAGAACGTCAGCGTCTGGTCCAGCGCGGCGCGGGTCGGCGTGCCCTCCTGGTCGACGAGGTGCTCGGTCACCACCGAGTGCGCCTGTTTGGGGTGGCCGTAGGGATTACCGGGTGCCGAGTCGATCTCGACGGCGATGAACTTGTCGCCCAGTTCGCGGCGCAGCGTCTCGAAGCGCTCGGGAAAGCAGAACGGGTCGTTGGTGAAGCGGAGTCCGAGCAGGCAGGTGCCCGCCTCGGTGCGCTCCTTCACGCGGGCGAGGTCGGCGTCGGAGATCCCGATGTCCGCCTTGCGCTTCTTCGAGAGCGGGAACGGCAGCGACGGCTGGCTGAGCACCGGCGCCAGCACGAAGTCGTCGACCATCATCGCCAGGGCGAAGCCGCCGGTGAA
>DASZMN010000115.1:0-15095 GCA_035551835.1 Acidimicrobiales bacterium
GGCCTCGCTCATCGAGGAGGTGGTCGAGATCGACCAGCAGCTCGAGCGCCTGGCCGGCGGGGCGGGCAGCGCCATGGGCAGCGGCGGCATGGCCTCGAAGCTGGCCGCGGCCAAGATCGCCACCTGGTCGGGCGTGCGCACCGTGATCTCCGACGCCGGCCGGGCCGGCGTGCTCGGCGCGGCCCTCGCGGGTGAGGCCGGGGTGGGGACGGTGTTCCGGGCCCGGGAGAGCCGCCTGGGCGCGCGCAAGCTGTGGATCGCGTTCGCCCTGGGCGCCGCGGGCAGCCTCACCGTGGACGAGGGGGCGCGGTCCGCCCTGACCGGACGCGGGCGCTCGCTCCTGGCCGCGGGGGTGGTCGGCTGCACCGGCACGTTCCGGCCCGAAGACGCCGTCGAGATCGCAGGGCCCGACGGCGAGGTGTTCGCCAAGGGCCTGGTCCGGGTGCCGGCGGCCACGGCGGAGGAGTGGATGGGCCGGCGCAGCCAGGTCGTCGTCCATCGTGACGACCTGGTCCTTGTAACCTGACCCGGTGATCCCGCCCGCGTTGGAGCAGCTCGCGGGCCGCGTCCAGGCCGCCGCCCGGGTCGTCGCCCGCTCGACGAGCTCGACGCGCGACGACGCACTGCGCCTGGCCGCGGACCTCCTCGACGAGGAGTGGGCCGCGCTCGTGGAGGCCAACGCGGCCGACCTGGAGCGGGCCGAGGCGTCCGGCATGGTCGAGGCGGCCCGTGACCGGCTGCGCCTGACCGAGGCGCGGGTGCGGGCCATGGCCGGCGGGATGCGCACCGTGGCCGGCCTGCCCGACCCGGTCGGCGAGGTGACCGAGGGCTGGGTGCGCCCGAACGGCCTGCGCGTGACCCGGGTGCGGGTGCCGCTGGGCGTCGTCGGCGTGATCTACGAGAACCGCCCGAACGTCACGAGCGACGCCGCGGGGCTGTGCCTCAAGGCCGGCAACGCCGCCTTCCTGCGCGGCTCGTCGTCGGCCATCGAGTCGAACCGGGCCATCGTGGCGCTGCTGCGGCGGGCGGCCGTCAAGGCCGGGCTGCCCGAAGACGCCGTCGCCCTGGTCGAGGAGACCTCGCACGAGATCGCGGTCGCCTTCATGCGGCTGCGCGGGTACGTCGACTGCCTCATCCCCCGCGGCGGGCCGGCGTTGATCGCGTCGCTGGTCGAGCACGCCACCGTCCCCTACGTCCTCGACGGCGACGGCAACTGCCACATCTACATCGACGGCGCGGCCGACCTGGGCATGGCGCACGACCTCGCCGTGAACGCCAAGACGCACCGCTTCGGCGTCTGCAACGCCGTCGAGACGATCCTCGTGCACCAGGGCGTCGCGGCCGAATTCCTGCCGCGGCTGGCCCGGTCCTTCACCGCGGCCGGCGTCGAGATCCGGGCCGACGAGCGCAGCCGCGCCCACATGCCGGACGCGGACACCGTGCCCGCCCTCGACGAGGACTTCGAGACCGAGTTCCTGGCGCCGGTTGTCGCCATCGGGATGGTGGACGACGTCGGCGACGCCATCGCCCACATCGCTCGCTACAGCTCGGGTCATTCGGAGGCGATCGTGACCTCGGACGTGGCGACGGCGGACCGGTTCGTGGCCGAGGTGGACGGGGCGGCGGTGTTGGTGAACGCGTCGACGAGGTTCGTCGACGGTGAAGAGCTCGGGCTCGGCGCGGAGGTGGGCATCTCCACCCAGAAGCTGCACGCGCGTGGCCCCATGGGAGTGAAGGAGTTGACGACGTTGAAGTGGGTCGTGCGAGGCGACGGGCAGGTGCGCGCGTGAGCGAAATGACGAACGGCGCCTTGGGCTTGCCCGAGGGCGGTCCGCCCCGGTTCGAGTCTCTCGACACGGTGCGGGCCGGGCTGGCCGAGGTCGGTTACCTGGCCGACGACTCCATCAGTGGCGTCGTCTACCTGGCCGACCGGCTGGGCAAGCCGGTCCTCGTCGAAGGGCCGGCGGGCACCGGCAAGACGCAGCTGGCGAAGTCGGTGGCCGAGCTCACCGGGGCGCGGCTGATCCGGCTCCAGTGCTACGAGGGGCTCGACGAGTCCAAGGCGCTCTACGAGTGGAACTACCGCAAGCAGCTGCTGCGGATCCAGGCCGGCGAGCACGGGAAGAGCGAGACCGAGGGGCCGAGCTGGTCGGAGCTCGAGGAGGACATCTTTTCGGAGGACTTCTTGCTGACGCGCCCGCTGCTCGAGGCGATCCGGGCCACCGAGCCGGTCGTGTTGCTGGTCGACGAGGTGGACCGCGTCGAGCTCGAGACCGAGGCGCTGCTGCTCGAGATCCTGTCCGAGTACCAGGTGTCGATCCCCGAGCTCGGCACCGTGCGGGCCACCCAGCTGCCCATGGTGTTCCTCACCTCGAACAACACACGCGAGCTGTCCGAGGCGCTCAAGCGGCGCTGTCTCTTCCTCCACATCGACTACCCCGACCTCGAGCGCGAGCGCGACATCGTGCGGGCGAAGGTGCCCGGCATCAGCGAGGAGCTGGCCGACCAGGTGGCGCGCATCGTGCGTTCGCTGCGCACCGTCGAACTGCGCAAGGCACCCTCGGTGTCCGAGACGCTCGACTGGGCCCGCACGCTCGTGCTCCTCGGCGTGCAGACAATCGACGCCGCCGAGGCCAAGGACACGCTGCACATCCTGTTGAAGTACCAGGCCGACATCGAGCGGGCCACCAAGGAGCTCCTCTCGGCGTCGTCCTCGTCCAGCTGAGCCCCCCCGCCGTGCTCGACCTCCTCTCCGGTTTCGTCGCCGAGCTGCGGCGCTCCGGCCTGCCCGTCTCGCTGACCGAGCACCTCGATGCGGCCGAGGCCGTCAAGCACATCCCCCTCGAGGACCGCGACGGGCTCAAGTACGCGCTGGCGGCCACGCTGGTGAAGTCGGCCGCGCACTGGCGCGCCTTCGAGACCGCGTTCGAGGTGTTCTTCGCGGTGCGGCCCGGCGGCGCCGGCGAGGGAGCCGCGGGCGACGAGCTCGGCGAGGGTGAGGGCGACACCGAGAGCGAGCAGTCGGGGGGCGAGGGCGGGCGCATGCCGGGCCAGGGCCGCGGCTGGAAGGGCGGCGGAGGCGGCGAAGGGATGACGCCCGAGGAGCTGGCCGAGCTGTTGTTCAAGTCCCTCATGTCGGCCGACGCCGCCATGATGAACGTCGTGGCCCGCAACGCCGTCGACCGCTACGCCGGCATGGAGCCGGGGCGGCCGGTGGGTGGGACCTACTACCTGTACCGGACGCTGCGGAACCTCGACCTCGACGCCGTCTTGGAGCGGCTCATGCGAGGCGCCCAGGCCGGCGCGGCCGGTGGGGCGCTCACTGACCTCGAGGAGCGCCTGGCGGCGGACGAGTACAAGGCGCGCATCGACAAGTTCCGCCGGGCCGTCGAGACCGAGATCCGCCGGCGCCTGGTCGAGGACCGGGGCGCCGAGGCGTTGGCCCGCTCGGTGCGCAAGCCCTTGCCCGAGGACATCGACGTGATGCACGCGACGCGCGACGAGTTGGCCATGCTGCACCGCACCCTGCAGCCGTTGTCTCGCAAGCTCGCCGTGCGCCTGGCCCGCAAGCGCCGCCACGGCCGCAAGGGGCCGCTCGACTTCCGCGCCACGATGCGGCGCTCGCTCTCGACCGGCGGCGTGCCGATCGAGCCGCGTTTCCGGCACCCGCGGCCCGCCAAGCCCGAGATCTTCGTGATCGCAGACATTTCGGGCTCGGTGGCCAGCTTCGCCCGCTTCACGCTGCACCTCGTGTACGCCATTTCGTCGCAGTTCTCCAAGGTGCGATCCTTCGTGTTCGTCGACGGGATCGACGAGGTGACCCGCTTCTTCGAGGGCGTGATCGACCCGGCCGAGGCGGTGGCGCGCATCAACACCGAGGCGGACGTCATCTGGGTGGACGGCCACTCCGACTACGGCCACGCGTTCACCGAGTTCGAGCGGCGCTGGGGCGACCAGGTGACGTCGCGCTCGTCCGTCATGATCCTGGGCGACGCGCGTAACAACTACCACGCCTCAGGGTCGTGGGTCGTCGAGGACCTCCAGGCGCGGGCGCGCCGCGTCTACTGGCTCAACCCCGAGCCGCGCGACTACTGGGGCTCGGGCGACTCCATCGTCGGCGAATACGCCGCCCACTGCGACGACGTCGTCGAGTGCCGCACGCTGCGCCAGCTCGAACATTTCGTCGGCAACCTGGCGTGAGCGCGGGCGATCCGGCCGTCGGGCGCGATCCGGCCGCCGGGCGCGATCCGGCCGCCGCCACCGGCGTGCTGCGCGTGTTCCCGCCGGTGCCCGGCTCGACGCGCATCGTGCTCGTCCGCCACGGCGAGGCCGAGTGCAACATCAGCCGGGTCGTCGGCGGGATCAAGGGCTGCACGGGTCTGACGGCGCTGGGCCGGCGCCAGGTGGCGGCGCTGGCCGACCGCCTCTACGAGTCGGGCGAGCTGCGAGATGCGACCACGCTGTACTCGTCCGTCCTTCCCCGCGCCGTCGAGACGGCGGAGCGGCTGCGCCCGGTCGTCGGCGCCGGTCCCGCCGCGCTCGGGCCCGTCGTGGCCGAGCGCGACCTCAACGAGCTGCACCCCGGGGAGAGCGACGGCATGTCGTGGGACGAGTTGGTCGAGAAGCTCGGCGTGCCCGACTGGGACCGCGACCCCGACGCGCCGATCGCCCCGGGCGGCGAGAGCTGGTCGGGCTTCATCGTCCGGGCCTCCGACGCGGTGCGCGCCCTGGCCCGGCGTCACCCCGGCGAGATGGTGGTTGCCGCCGTCCACGCCGGGGTCGTCGAGGCCACCATGATCTCGTTCCTCGAGGTGCCCCGCGACGTCTACCGCCGGGGCTGGCTGCACACCGTGCACGCGTCGATGACCGAGTGGGCCTGGGTCCCCGCCGAGGACCGCTGGGTGCTGCTGCGCTACAACGACGCCGCCGGCATCCCTCGCGCCTGACCCGACCCGACCACCGCCGGCTGGCCCCGGCAGCGCCGAATGTCCCTTTGTGCCTGCCTACGGTGCGAGCCGAGCCTCACCTCTGTGTGCCTATGGCGGTTTGCTGCGCGTTGCCCCGCGCAATGCGAAGCATCCGCGCGTAGGTACCCGGAAGTCGCCCCACCTTTCCGGCCTAGGCAGTCGCGCGCGAGGTACCCGCTTCGTCATTCGGACTCTGGTGCGGCGACCCCCGTCCGACCGCCGGACCGGGCCCGGGGGGCTAGCGGCGGCCGCCCGACAGGTAGGCGTGGCTCAGGTGTTCGGGGGCACAGGCGAGCCAGGCGTCCTCGATCGCCTCGCGCAACGGCTTCTTCGTGGCGACCTTGAGCTGGACCAGGACGGCGGCGTAGCCGTCGAAATGGGGGATGGTGAAGAAGCCCTGGGCGCCCGCGGCGAGCACGGCCTCCTTGTCGCCGAGGTCGGCGGTGCACAGGGCGAGGATCGGGCCCGCCGGCGGTGCGGCGTCGCCGAAGCGGGTGACGTCCGCCTTGGAGAACCGGCGTTCCCACGCGAAGGCCTTGCCCGCCACGAACCACGTCCGCTGTCCGTGGCGCGTCCCCTCGGTCACCTCGGGCAGCGCCTCCGCCATGCGCGCCGCGTCGTCGAGGGCCACCACGGAACGGACGCTACCGGTAGCGTCCGGGGCATGTCGTTCCGTTCCGTTCCCCTCGCTCTGGTCGCATGACGGCCGCCCGGCGCGGCCTCGACGCCGCCGGCCTGACCCGCCTGCGCGACCGGCTGTCCGCGCACGTCGAGAGCGGCGCCGTCCCCGGGCTGGCCGCGCTCGTGGCGTGCGGGGACGACGTGCACACCGAGGTGCTCGGCGCACGTGCCATCGGCGAGGCGGGGCGGTTGCGCCGCGACGACATCTTTCGCATCGCGTCGTTGAGCAAGCCGATCGGCGCGGCGGGGGCGATGGCACTGGTGGACGACGGCGTGCTGTCGGTCTCGGACCCGGTGGACACGTTTCTGCCCGAGTTGGCGGATCGGCGCGTGCTGCGCACCCTCGAGTCGCCGCTGGACGACACGGTGCCGGCAGATCGGGCCATCACCCTGGAGGACCTGTTGACGTTCCGGCTGGGGTTCGGGTTGATCATGGCGCCGCCCGACACCTATCCGATCCAGAGCGCCGAGGCCGAGCTCGGCTTGATGACGCTCGGCCCGCCGTGGCCGCCCCCGTCGTTCGGCGCCGACGAGTGGCTCGCCCGCTTCGCCACGCTGCCGCTGATGGAACAGCCCGGTACCACGTGGCGCTACAACACGGGCGCCCATGTGCTCGGCCTCCTGATCGAGCGGGCGAGCGGGAAGCCACTCGAGGCGTTCCTCCGCGAGCGGCTGTTCGAGCCGCTGGGCATGGTGGACACCTCGTTCTTCGTCCCGCCCGAAAACCAGGACCGCTTCACGACGGCCTACATGCCGAGCCCGCACTCCTCTGCGCTCGACCTGTTCGACGAGCCGCGTTCGGGCTGGTGGAGCACGCCGCCGGCGCTGTGCAACATCGCCGGCATGCTCGTCTCCACCCTGGACGACTTCTGGGCCTTCGTCTCCATGCTGGAGGCCGGCGGCCGCCACGCCGGGGGCCAGGTGCTCTCTCCCGGCTCGGTGGCCGACATGACGCGGGACCACCTGCGAGCCGACCAGCGGGCGGCGACGCTGCCGTTTCTCGGCGCGTCCGACGGATGGGGCTACGGCATGGTCGCCCCGGCACAGGCGCCGGCAGGGGCGGCCGGGCAGCCCCCGATGCCCTGGGGCTACGGCTGGAACGGCGGCACCGGCACGGTGTGGACGAGCGACCGCGCGCGCGGGCTGACCGGCATCTTGTTCACGCAGCGCGCCCTGGCGTCACCCGAGCCGCCACCGCTCTTCGTCGACTTCTGGGAGGCCGCGTACGGGGCGCGCGCCGGCTGATCGGCTCCGGCGCGCCGGGGGCCTCCCCGCTACGCTGATCGTTCCGGCGCACAAAGGGGATCTCCCATGTACAAAGTGCTCGTGGTCGGCACGGACGGCTCCGACACCGCGGATCGTGCGGTCGAGACCGCGGCAGAGATCGCCCGCTCCTGGGGTTCGGAGCTGCACATCGTCACGGCGGTGCGGCCGTCGCGGACGACCTCGGCGTCGGCGTCGGCCAGCGGCGCACCGCTCGTCGACAGCGGCGTCGGCGCGGCCCTGCTCGACGAGTCCGCCCAGAAGGTCGGCGAGGAGGCGCTCACCAAGCACGGCGAGGGGCTGGCGGCCGAGGCGCATGCGGCACAGGGCAACGCCGACGACGTCATCTTGTCGACGGCGGTCGATGTGGGTGCGGACCTCATCGTGGTGGGGAGCAAGGGGATGCGCGGGGCCCGGCGGTATCTCGGCAGCGTCCCCAACTCCGTCGCGCACGGGGCGCACTGCGCCGTGCTGGTGGTGAAGACGGATTAGGCGAGTCGCGGCAGCGCCGCGGCAGCGCCGGAGCCGGGTCGCACGGCGCTGCGGGCATAGACCCTCCGGGCGCGTCGGCGGCGGAGACCTGCCACAGTGAGCACGATGCGTGAGGACTACTTCGCCGGGCAGATCGCCGAGAACTACGACGCCGACACGACGGGCGTCTTCGACCCGGCGGTGATCGGCGGCACTGTCGACTTCCTGGCCGGTCTGGCGGGGGAGGGGCGGGCGCTGGAGTTCGCCATCGGCACCGGTCGCATCGGCCTCCCGCTGAGCCGGCGCGGCGTCCCGGTGGCGGGGATCGAGTATTCGTCCGACATGGCGGCGCAATTGGCGGCGAAGCCGGGCGCCGCCGCCATCGACGTGCGGATCGGCGACATGACCTCGACGAGGGTCGACGGGTCGTTCCGGCTCGTCTACCTGGTGTACAACACCATCGGGAACCTGACCACCCAGGACGAGCAGGTGGACTGCTTCCTCAACGCGGCGGCGCACCTCGAACCCGGCGGTTGCTTCGTGATCGAGGTCATGGTGCCCCAGCTCCGCCGCCTTCCGCCGGGGGAGACCACGCAGGTGTTCCTGTTCACGCCGACGAGGATTGGCTTCGACGAGCTCGACGTGGCGAACCAGCTCGGCGTGAGCCACCACGTCTGGCTCGGCGAAGAAGGACCCAGGACGTTCTCCATGCCGTGGCGCATGGTGTGGCCCGCCGAGCTCGACCTCATGGCGCGCCTCGCCGGCCTGCGGCTGCGCGAGCGCTGGGCGGACTGGGGGCGTCAGCCGTTCACGAGCGAGAGCCCGAAGCACGTGTCGGTCTGGGAGAAGCCGGCGGGGTGAGCATCGGCCCACCGCCGTGCCTCAGCAGGCGTAGTCCTCGTCGAACTGCGCGCTGTTGTACTGCACGATCTGGAGCGGCCCCGTCGGGAGTCGTTCCTTGGCGGCCCAGTTCGGGTAGTCGGCGCACGAGCCGGGGCCGCTGGGCGACGACAGATAGTCGGCCATCCAGTAGGGGACGTCGGGCTGGTAGTTGCCCACGATGCCGTTCCACAGGCCCGGGCTGGCGTAGATGCCGACTTCGGGGATGCCTTCGCTCTCGTGCAGCGCGATGAGCGCGCCGGCGACGAACTGCGCGTTCTCGGCCAGGTTGCCGGACCAGTTGGCGTCCGCCGTCTCGACGTCGAGCCACCACGGAATGGAGGTCGAGCCGGCGCCCGCGTTCTGGGCGTCGGTAAATGCGCCGATGCCGGCCTGGTAGCCGGCGTTGCAGGAGGGGTCCCCGTTGCACCCCGGCTCGTTCGTGCCCGAGGTGAAGTAGGTCAGGTACGTGTAGAGGTTCAGACCGCCGCCGGCCCACGCCGCTTCTTGGGCCAGGCACGGGTTGGTGTTGCCCAACGAGCTCCCGTCCACCTGGACGATGCCGATCGCGTGGTCCCCCGTGGGGAAGTTGGAGCACTGGTACTTGCTGATGTCGTAGCCGTAGGCGCCCGGCGGGTAGGTACCACCCACGAAATCACCGTTCCCCGGCGCCTCGGCCATCCCGACGACCGGCCGGCTCAGCGGCGACGGTGCGGAGCCGTAATAGTTCGCCGAACCGAAATTCGACACCAGTCCGGTCGAATCGGTGAACCAGTACCCGTCGTCGCCCGGCGTGACGGCCGCCCCCACGATCGGATGCCGGAGCGGGACGCCGCCCAGCGAACCGAAGAAGGGCGCGGTCCCGAAGCTGAAGATGCCGCCGTCGGAGGCGACCAGGAAATAGCCGGCGCCGTGGGTGTCGGCGATCATCCCGACGATCGGCTTGTTGAGCACCATGCTCCCGGTGCTGCCGTAGAACTGCGCGTCGCCGAAGGCGAAGATGCCGCCGTCGGCGGCGACCAGCCAGTACCCACCGCCGTCGGGCGTGGCCGCCATCGCCACGACCGGCTGGTTGAGGTGCATGTTGCCCGTGCTGCCGTAGAACTGCGCGTCGCCGAAGGAGAAGATCCCGCCGTCGGAGGCGACCAGCCAGTACCCGCCGCCATCGCGCGTCGACGCCATCCCCACCACGGGCCGGTTCAGCGCGATGTTGCCCGTGCTGCCTTCGAACGGTGCGTTTCCGTAGGCGAAGATCCCGCCGTCGGAGGCGACCTCCCAGTACCCACCACCGCCCGGGGTCGATGCGATCCCGACCACCGGCCTGGTCAGCGCCATGGCTCCGGTCGACCCGTAGAACGGCGCGCCGCCGAAGGCGAAGATGCCGCCGTCGCTGGCGACCAGCCAGTAGGCCGGCACCGTATTGCTCGCACCGGCCGGCGGCACCGCGGACGGAAGGACGGCGGACGCCACGACGGCGAGCACCGGAAGGGCGGCCGTCACGACCGCAAGGGCAAGGCGGCGGATCAACTTCTGAGGAACTCTGCCACGCGGAAGGCGAGATCGAGGGACTGGCGACCGTTGAGGCGCGGGTCACAGGTCGTGGTGTAGCGAGCTCCGAGGTCACCTTCGAGGATCTCCTCGGCCCCGCCCAGGCACTCGGTGACGTCGTCGCCGGTCAGCTCCACGTGCACCCCGCCGGGCCAGGTGCCCTCGTCGCGGTGGACGGCGAAGAAAGAGCGCAGCTCGGAGATGATGTCGTCGAAGCGCCGCGTCTTGCGGCCGCCGGCGCTGGTGAAGGTGTTCCCGTGCATGGGGTCGCAGACCCAGACCACGGGGTGGCCCTCCGCCTCGACCGCGCGGACCAACGGGGGCAGCAGGTCGTCGACCCTGTCGGCGCCGAGCCGGGTGATCAGGGTGAGCTGGCCCGCCACGCGATCAGGGTTCAGCACCTCGCACAGGCCCACCAATTCCTCGGGCGTGCAGCTCGGGCCGACCTTGCAGCCGACCGGGTTGCAGATGCCCCGCAAGAACTCGACGTGGGCGCCGTCCAGCCGGCGCGTGCGATCGCCCAGCCAGACCATGTGCGCCGAGCAGTCGTACCAGTCGCCCGTGAGCGAGTCGACGCGGGTGAGGCACTCCTCGTAAGGGAGGATGAGCGCCTCGTGGCTCGTGAAGAAGTCGACCTCGTGCAGGCCTTCCTCGGCCGCCAGGTCGATGCCGCACGCCGCCATGAAGCGCAGCGCGCGATCGATCTCCGACGCGATCCGCTCGTAACGCTGTCCCTCCGTTGACGACGCGACGAACTGCTGGTTCCACAGGTGCACCTGCGACAGGTCGGCAAAGCCGCCCTTGGTGAACGCGCGCAGCAAGTTGAGCGTCGACACCGACTGTTGGTAGGCCGCGACGAGACGCTCGGGGTCGGGCCGGCGCGCATCGGCCTCGAACGCGTCGTCGTTGACCATGTGGCCGCGGAACGACTGCAATTGGAGATCGCCCACCGTCTCGGTCTCGGCCGAGCGTGGCTTGGCGAACTGGCCGGCGATCCGGCCGACCTTGACCACCGGCACGCCCGCCGCGTAGGTGAGCGCGACCGCCATCTGAAGGATGATCTTGAGCTTGTCGCGGATGGAGTCGGCTGTGAAGTCGGCGAACGACTCGGCGCAGTCTCCCGCCTGGAGGAGAAACGCCCGCCCGTTGGCGACCTCGGCCAGCTCGCGGGTGAGATGACGCGCCTCACCGGCGAAGACGAGCGGGGGGAGCGCGGACAACCGCGCCTCCGCCTTCTTCAACGCGTCCGCGTCGGGCCAGTCGGGCTGTTGGGCGGCCGGAAACTTTCGCCAGGACGCGGCGCTCCAGGAGTCGGACTCGGGGCTGCTCGTCACCGCAACAGGTTAACGCCGTAGGATCCGGCCTCATGGCCGCCTTCCGCTTTGCCCTCCAGGCCTCCGGTGCCCCATCCCCCGCTGCCTGGCGTGATCTGGCGCGCAAGGTCGAGGACCTCGGCTACTCGACGCTGTACGTTCCCGACCACCTCGACGACCAGTGGGCGCCGATGATCGCCTGCACCGTCGCAGCCGAGGCCACGACCACGTTGCGCGTGGGCACCTTGGTGCTCGACAACGACTTCCGGCACCCGGTCCTGGTGGCCAAGGAGGCGGCCACGCTGGACGTGGCGACGAGCGGCCGGTTCGAATTCGGCATGGGGGCCGGATGGTTGACGGCCGACTACGACCAGTCCGGCATCCTCATGGACCGAGCCTCGGTCCGGGTGGCGCGGCTGGCCGAGAGCCTCGAGATCATCCGTGGCCTCTGGGACAAGGGCACGGCCACCTTCTCGGGGGAGCACTACCGGGTCACCGACGCCAAGGGGACCCCGGCGCCGGTCACCGCGGGTGGCCCGCCCCTCGTCATCGGCGGCGGGGGCCGGCGGATTCTCACGCTGGCCGGGCAGTACGCGGACATCGTCAGCATCGTGCCCAGCCTCGCCGCCGGGTACATCGGGCCCGAGGTCGCGGCCGAGGCGGTCGTCGACAAGTACGTCGAGCGCGTGCGCTGGGCGCGCGAGGCGGCGGGTGCGCGCGCCGGCGATCTCGAGCTCCAATGTTGGACGGCGGCGGTGCAGGTCGTGCCGAACGCCAACGAAGTCGTCGAATCGCTCGCCCGGATCTTCGACCTGACGCCCGACCAGTTGCGCGCAGCGCCGCTCGCCCTGATCGGCTCGGTCTCGGAGATCGCAGAGACACTGCGCGAGCGGCGCGAGAAGCTCGGGTTCAGCTACATCGTGGTGCACGAGGCCGAGATGGACGCGCTCGCGCCGGTGATCGCCGAGCTTGCCGGGACCTGAGCAACCCGAGCGGGTCGGGATACTCGGCGGGACGTTCGACCCACCGCACATCGGCCACGTGGCGGCGGGACGGGCCGTGATGGAGCGCCTCGAGCTCGATCGGCTGCTGCTCGTCGTGGCCAACGACCCGTGGCAGAAGTCGGGCCAGCGGGCCATCTCGCCGGCCGAGGACCGCTACGCCATGACCCGGGCGCTGGCCGAGGAGATCCCGGGCGCGGTGGCCAGCCGGCTCGAAATCGACCGTGGCGGCCCCAGTTATTCGGTGGACACGGTCGAGGAGGTCCGGGCCCGGAGCGGCGACCGCCCGGTGGAGCTCTTCTTGGTCGTCGGGGCCGACCTCGTCCCCGAGCTGGGCACGTGGCACCGGGCCGAGGACCTCCGGAACCTGGTCACCCTGGTCGTGGTGTCGCGGCCGACCGGCGAGGACCCCGCCGTCCCACCCGGCTGGCGGTCCGTCCGGGTCGACGGGCCGCACGTCGCGGTCTCGAGCTCGGAGGTCCGTGACCTCCTGGCCGCCCGGGAGCCGGTCGACGGGTTGGTGCCGCCGGCGGTAATCCGTTGCATCCGCCGTCGCGGTATGTACGCTGTGCAGAGATGAGCGCCATGCCGGCCGGGTGGACGGAGCTGTCCGAAAGTCCTCACGTGGGCGAGCCGTCGGCCCATGCCCAGCGGCGGAGCGATCGACGGGCGGAGCTGAAGCTGGCCCGGCGCTCCCGACAACGATGGGCCATTGCCGCGTGCTCCGCAATGGTGGCAGCGTTCGGGCTCACGGTCGGAATCCTGGACGTGCTCCATTGAGGCAAGGGTTGGACGTCGGGGTCCAGCTTCCGCCGGCCGCAGCAACCGCCGCGGAGTCGGCTGACGCCAAGCTCGGACGCGAGACGGTCGTCCTCGGGATGGGGGAGCTGTTCGGCGTCGTCGACGCCTTCGTCATCACGAGCGCGCTGAACACGCGCCACGTGCGCACCCTCGTCGAGGAGATCGAGCGCGGCGTCAAGGAGGCGCACGGTTTCGCCCCCGTCCGCGTCGAGGGCCTCCAGGACGCTACTTGGGTGCTGATGGACTACGGCGACTTCATCGTGCACGTGTTCCTGCAGGAGACGCGGGACTACTACGACCTCGAGCACCTCTGGTCCGGCGCGCCGCGGGTGCGGTGGCGGTCCGACGTCGAGAACGCGGGCTGAGTCACTCCCGTTTTCTCGTGGGGCGCCCCTGACTCCTCTGTCCTCCCGACCTCCCACCTCTCGCCGTAGGCGGCGCAGGTCAGGCTGCGCCGGTCAGGCGGCGCCGTTGAGGAACTGCCAGAGGTAGACCGGCCCCGCGACCTGCGAGCCGTTGGCGACGGGCACCTGGATGCGCTGGCCGGCGATCTCGAAGATGACGCCGGTCGCCAATCCGACCTCGTTGACCACTGTCGCCACCACCTGTGCCACCGCCTGCTCGGTCGCCGTGCCGGTGATCTGACCGAACGCCGCGCTGAAGTTCACGGTCACGACGTTGGTCGCCGTCGTGGCCGCGGACAACACGACGACGTCACTCGGGATGGCCGTCGTGAGCCCGGCCGCCGAGTCACCGATCCCCGGCCCCGCCACCAGTGCGGTGATGATTGCCGTGAGCGGACTCTGGGCGCCGACCAGCCGGTCGGCCGGTGTCAGCGCGTCGTTCGCGTTCCCATTGAGGAAGAACACCTTCACGCCGACGTAGGACGATGGCTTCGGCTGCGTCGTCGTCGTGGTGGGTGGCGGGTGCGGGTCGAGCAGATGGAACGGCACCCTCGACGCCGCGATGGAGCTCGGTGATCCCTGCGTCGGGATGGCGCAGCCCGCGGCGAACAGTCCGAGCGACACCAGGGCAAGCGCGGCCAGACGTCCCCGCCGGGCCTGACGCGTCGTCGCCGCGGTCACGACTTCACCCCTGGCCCGTTCGCCCGCTCGTCCCCTGGCCCGTCGTGCGCGTCCTCCCCGTCCCCGTCCCCGTCGCCGTCGCCGTCGCCGTGCGCGAGCACCGGCAACGACAGCACGAAGCGCGCCCCGCCGTCGGGCGACGACTCGATCCTCACATCACCGTGCATGACGCGCATGTGCTCGGCGACCAAGGCGAGCCCGAGACCGGTGCCCGTCCCGGTGCCGCGCCGGCCCGAGGCCGAGCCGCGGTAGAAGCGCTCGAACACCTTGGTCCGCTCGGCCTGGTCGATGCCCGGCCCGGCGTCGTCGACCGTGACCTCTACCTGACCGGCCAAATCAGCCGACCCCGACCCCGACCCGGACCCCGACCCCGACCCGGACCCCGACCCCAACCCGGACCCCGCTGCGGCCGGCGCCCCAGGCCCCACCGCGACCGTCGTCACGCCACCGCCGTAGTGGTCCGCGTTCTCCATCAAATTCACCATGACCCGTTCGAAGCGGCGCTTGTCGACGCCCACCCGCCATCGCTCGACGGCGGGATCGACGCGGACGTCGGGCGTGCCGTGGCGGCGGGCGTCCATGTGCCCGATCCCGGTCTCGACCGAGCGCTGCACCAGCTCGGAGACGTTCACCTCCTCCATGAAGAGGTCGGTCGAGCCGGCGTCGACCCGTGACATCTCGAGCAGGTCGCTCACCATGCGCTGGAAGCGCCGCAGGTCGTCGCTCAGCAATTGCAGGGCGCGCTGCGAGCGTGCCGGGAGGCGGTCGCGGTCGGTCTCCAGCACCCCGACGGCCGCCCCCAGCGTGGTCAGGGGCGACCGCAGCTCGTGGCTCACGTCGGAGTTGAAGCGGGCCTCGCGCTCGATCCGCTCCTGGAGCTGGTCGACCATGGCGTTGAACGACGCGGTCAACCCGACGAGGTCGGGGTCCGCCGCCCCGATGTCGAGGCGCGTGTCCAGCTCGCCGCCGGCGATGGCGCCCGCCGCCTCGGAGACGTCGGCCAAGGGACGCAGCAGCCGCCGGCTGGCGAAGCGGCCGAGCGCGAACCCGAGCAAGGTGGTAACCGCGCCCGCGCCGAACAGGGTG
>DASZMN010000116.1:0-44325 GCA_035551835.1 Acidimicrobiales bacterium
CGGGTGGCCCGCCGCGGGCGTCGTCGTCGTCGTCACACCACCCGGCGGCAGTTCGGGCGTGGCCGACGGCGTCGCCGGGCTGGCCGAGCCCGGGTCACCCGCGTAGGGCGTGCCGGCTGCGGCGGCGCCCGATGGCGGGAGCACCTCGTACGCCTGCTGGCCGGGGTCGACGAGCTGGTACTGCTGACGGGCGATGCGCCCGATCTCTCCGGCGTCGCTGAGGTTCTTCTTCTCCTGCGCCAGCGCCGCGTCCTGCTTGTGGAGTGCGGCCAGTTGACCCTGGGCGCTCGACAGGTCGGAGCGTTGATTGAGCAGCGAACTGGCTGGGAACCAGGCGAAGAGCACGACCGCGGACACGACCAGTGCGCCGACGAAGATGAGGCGGGACCGACCGGTGCCCGCGGCAACCTGGCCGGCCCGCGCCCGGCGTGCACCGCCGCGTCCCTGGCTAGGCGGCGCCACGCCCGGTCCCCTCTCCCGCCAGCGCGGCCCGGCCCGCGAAGGTGGCCGATTCACCCAGGTCCTCCTCGATCCGCAGCAACTGGTTGTACTTGGCGACGCGGTCCGAGCGGGCGGGTGCGCCCGCCTTGATCTGTCCCGCGTTGGCCGCGACGGCCAGGTCGGCGATGGTCGTGTCCTCCGTCTCCCCGGAACGGTGCGAGATCACGGGACGGTACGACGACCGGTTGGCCAGGGCGACCGTGTCGAGGGTCTCGGTGAGCGTGCCGATCTGATTGAGCTTGATCAAGATGGCGTTCGCCACGCCCTCACGGATGCCGCGCTCGAGGATCTCGGCATTGGTCACGAAGATGTCGTCGCCGACCAGCTGGATCCGCCCACCCAAAGACTTGGTGTGCGCGGACCAGCCCTCCCAGTCCTCCTCCGCCATGCCGTCCTCGATCGACACGACCGGATAGCGGTCGACGAGGTCGACCCAATAGTCCACGAGTTCGGCCGGCGACAGCTTCCGCCCCTCTCCCGCCAGGACGTACGCGCCGTCGTGCCAGAGCTCGCTCGTCGCGGGGTCGAGCGCCAACGCGATCTCCTCGCCGGGCACCCGGCCGGCCAGCTCGATCGCCTCCATCAGCAGCTGCACGGCGTCCTCGTTCTTCGGGAGGTCGGGGGCGAAACCGCCCTCGTCTCCCACCGCGGTGGACAGGCCCCGGTCGGCCAGGATCGAACGCAAGGTGTGATAGGTCTCCACGCCCCAGCGGAGCGCCTCACCGAACGAGGCGGCGCCCACCGGCATCAACATGAACTCCTGGAAGTCGATGGAGTTCCTGGCGTGCGCGCCCCCGTTCAGCACGTTCAGCATCGGGACCGGCAGGGCGTGGGCGTTCGAGCCGCCGATCGACCGGTAGAGCGGGAGCTCGAGATCGTCGGCGACCGCCTTGGCATTGGCCAGCGACACGGCCAAGAGCGCGTTCGCCCCCAGCCTCCCCTTGTCCGGGGTTCCGTCCAGGTCGATGAGCGCGCGGTCCACGCCTCGCTGGTCCAACGCGTCGAGTCCGGCCACGGTGGCGGCGATCTCGCCGTTGACGTGCCCGACCGCGTGCAGCACCCCCTTGCCGCCGAAGCGATCCCCGCCGTCGCGCAGCTCGACGGCCTCGCGGATGCCGGTGGAGGCCCCCGAGGGAGCGATCGCCCGGCCACGCGCACCCGTGTCAAGGAGCACCTCGGCCTCGACGGTCGGGTTGCCGCGGGAGTCGAGGACCTCGCGCCCGATCACGTGCTCAATGGTGCTCACGACGTCACTCCTTCGGCATCCGCCCTGGTGGGACGCCGGTGCACCAGACTAGCGGTTGCCTCCAAGCTCCTTGGGGACGCCCTCGCCGCGCCGGATGTCCGCGCGCAGCACGAGGGCGCGTTCCCGTAGCGCCTGCTCCGCGTCGATTCCCACACGTTGCGCGAGGTTCACCACGGCAAAGAGCAGCTCGCCCACCCGCCGCTCGACGTCGCGTGCGTCGCGAGCCAGCGGGTCGTCGGGGTGCGGCATCGCGCGCTCGGCCAGTTGCACCAACGCGGCGAGCTCGGACGCCGCGTTGTTCGCCTGCTCGGGGCCGGAGGGCTCCAGCCCGACGGCTCGCGCCTTGCGGGCCAGCTTGGCCGTGAACACCAGGGCCGGCAGGGCGGCCGGGATGCCGTCGGTGACGCTGACGCGTCCCTTCTCGCTCTTTTTGATCTCCTCCCAGTTCACCTCGACCTGGAGCGCGTCGTCGGCGTCGGCGTCGGCGAAGACGTGGGGGTGCCGATGGACCAGCTTCTCGTGCACCGTCCGCGCCACCCCGGCCAGGTCGAAATGGCCGCCCTCGTCGGCCAAACGAGCGTGGAACACGATCTGGAACAACAGGTCCCCCAGTTCCTCTTCGAGGTGGGCATAGCCGGCGTCGACATCGGGGGCGGCAGCCAACGCGGAGAGGGCATCGAGCGCTTCGTAGCTCTCCTCGACCAGGTGCGGCATGAGCGAGGCATGGTCCTGCGCGCGGTCCCACGGGCACTCCTCGCGCAACGTGTCCATCAGGGCGACCAGGCGCGCCACCTGCTCGCCGGCGGCAGTGCCCGCCTCGTAGGGCAACCGGGGCACGTAGAGCGAGGTGAGATGGTCGGGTTCGATGGTCCGGTCGAGCTCCCACCAGTCCACCGTCGCCACCACCTCGTCGTCGAGGCCGAGGTGGTGCAGCAGCACGGGTCGAGGCAGGCTGGCCGGAGCAACCTCGGCGACCGCCAGCTTGACCTCCGAGAGCAGGTGGCGCGACCAGCATTGGGCGACCAGGAACGGCCCGCGCTCGGAGGCTGCGGTCGCGGCGAACTCCGTCGCGTCGATCAGCCGGACACCCGCTGCCAGGGGATCGATGCCGAGCGCGGCCCACGCCACGTCAAGAAAGGAGAGGGCGGGCACGATCGACACCTCCACCCTCGTGTCGGCGCGCAACGCCGCGACCGTGCGCTCGGCGACCAGGGGGGAGCCCGGCACGGCGTAGACGACCGGTTCGGGCAGCGCCGCCTCGGCCTCGGACACCAGCCGCTCGGCGATGGCGAGGTAGACCTCGTCGAACGTGCCCGCCGTTTCGTAGAGGTCGTCGCAGCTCCGAGCCCCTTCGAACAGCAAGGCCGACGGGTGCCGGGTCGTGCGCAACCATACGCGGCGCGAGGTGCGCAGGAGCTCCGCGGTGCCCACTCCGATGAGGTCGCCGCCGGCGGGCCCAAGGCCCACCACGACGACGTGGGGGCGCTCCGCCACGCTCAGCCGCTGAAGGGGCTCTTCGAGACCGGGGGCGTCGCCTCGTTGGCCGGCGCGTTGAGGACATCGGACGTCGCCGGGGCGAACGGCGTGGAGACGGACGCGGTCGTCGGGACCCAGGTGCCGTAGCGCGGGTCGACGTGCACCGAGGCCCGGCGCTGCGCGGTGGTGATCGCGGCCTGGGTCGCCCGAGCGCCCACCTCCTGGACGGCCTGGGACACGACGGGCTTGGCCGTGGCGTAGGGCGTCGGTGTCCGCTTGGACAGCTCGAGCACGATGTAGCTCCCGTTCACGCTGATCGGTGGCGATGCCTTGCCGACGGCGACGCCCTGCAGCGACGAGAGCTTCGCGCCAAGCTCGCCGGCCACGGCGACCAGCTCGGTGCACGGGATCGTCCCGCTCTGGGTGGCCGAGCTGGCCACCTGGGCGAAGGGCGACCCGAAGTCGATGGCCGCCTGCGCCTGCTTGGCCGCCGCCTCACCGGAGAACTCCGCGGCGTTGAAGCAGACGGTGTCGAACTGCGAGCGATGCTGCTCGTAGTAGCTCTGGAGCTGGCCTTGGCTCGAGCCGACCCCGGCCAGGTCCTCCTGGAGGGCGCTCGCGGTCGCGACGAACTGCACCTGCGCGTCGACGAACGACTCGGGCAGCGAGGCCAACACCACCTGGCCGGTCAGTGGGCCCGGTGTGCCGCAGGTGAACCGCCGGTTCTGACCCTGTGCCGTCTGGGAGACCTGGGTCATCACGCTGTCGATCTGGCTGATCAGGCTCGCCCGCGCCTCGCTCAGCTGTTCCGGCGTCACGGTGACGTTGCGAGTGGCCGCGAGCCCGAGTACCAGTTCGTGCCCGATTTCGGTGTCCAGGTAGGTGGCGACGAACGCGTTGTTGGCGGTCGGGTTGTCCCCGACGTTTTGACCTTGGCCCGCACCGGTGATCGGGGGCAGCTCCTCGTTCCCGTTGGACGACAGGTAGTCCTCCGAGGTCAGGTAGCACTGGTAGTCGGGGCTCCCGGCGATGGCCGAGATGTCAGAGTTCAGCGTCGCCTGGCTGATCGTGCTGCCGTTGACGACGGCCGCGTTCGTGGGCACCGCCAGCGACGCCGCGGCGACGCCGCCGCCGCCGACAAGGATGAGGAGGACGAGGAGCCACTTCACGCGCCGCGCATGCTACAAGGTGCCCCCGTCGGGGTTGGAATCGCCCGGCGCGAGCGGCACGAGCTCTTCGATCACCCGCCGCACGCTCTCGGCCGCCGGCGCACCGTCGGCGATGGGCATCAGCAGTTGGGCGAGGTCGTCGCGGTACGTGGCGCCCGGCACGAGGCGACGCAGCCGGACCTGCGCACTGGCCGGCAAGGTGATCGGCGCCAGGCGCACCACCGGGCGACGGGTGCCTCCCGGCCGGACCGAGCTCATCGCCACCTCGCCGATGCCACGTGCGAGTGCCGCCGCCCGCAGGCGGCTCATGGCGAGCAGTCCCTCGGCCGCCGGAGGTAGCGGACCGTAGCGGTCGAGCCACTCGGCGCCGATGTCCTCGACGTCGCCGAGGGAGGCGGCTGCGGCCAGCCGGCGGTACGCCTCCAGACGGGCGTCCTCGGCCTCGACGTAGTCCTTGGGTAGATGCGCGTCCCCAGGGACGTCGATCGAGACCGACGGCGGCTCGGGCCGCGCCTCCCCCCGCGCCTCGGCCACGGCCTCGGCCACCAGCTGCACATAGAGGTCGTAGCCCACCGCGGCGATGTGCCCCGACTGGTCCGAGCCCAACAAATTGCCTGCGCCGCGGATCTCGAGGTCGCGCATGGCGATCTTGAACCCCGAACCGAGTTCCGTGTGCTCCCCGATCGTCCGCAGCCTCTCGTAGGCCTGCTCGGAGAGCACGCGGTCGGCCGGATGGAAAAGGTAGGCGTAGGCCCGCTGGCCACCCCGACCGACCCGGCCCCGGATCTGGTGGAGCTGCCCAAGGCCCAGCAAGTCGGCGCGGTCGACGATCAGCGTGTTGACCGAGGGCATGTCGATGCCGGACTCGATGATCGTCGTGCAGACCAGGACGTCGTAGCGTTGCTCCCAGAAGTCGAGCACCACCGTCTCGAGGCTCCCCTCATCCATCTGCCCGTGGGCCACCGCAACCCGCGCCTCGGGCACCAGGTCGCGCAGCTCGCGAGCCACGCGGTCGATGTCGGACACCCTGTTGTGCACGTAGAAGACCTGGCCCTCGCGCAGGAGCTCGCGCCGCAGCGCCTCACTGATCGCGGCGGTGTCGTGCTCGCCCACGTACGTGAGGATCGGACGGCGGTCGGCCGGCGGCGTGTTGACCATCGACAGGTCCCGGATGCCGGTGAGTGCCATTTCGAGGGTGCGCGGGATCGGGCTGGCGGTCAACGTCAGCACGTCCACGCCCTCAGCCATTCGCTTCACGGCCTCTTTGTGCGTGACTCCGAAACGCTGCTCCTCGTCCACCACCAGCACGCCCAGCTGTTTGAACCGCACGTCCTGGGCCAGCAGGCGATGTGTGCCGACGACGACGTCGACGGTACCCGCGGCCAGCTCCCGCACGACCTCGCGCTGCTGGGCTGGAGACAGGAATCGGCTGAGCAACTCGACCCGCACCGGGTATGGCGCGTAGCGATCGGCGAAGGTCTGTGCGTGCTGGCTCGCCAGCAACGTCGTCGGGACGAGCACGGCCGCCTGGGCGCCGTCCTGCACGGCCTTGAAGACCGCCCGCACGGCGACCTCGGTCTTGCCGAACCCGACGTCACCGCAGACCAACCGATCCATCGGTTGCGGCTCCTCCATGTCCGCCTTGACGTCCGCGATGGCCTTCAGCTGATCCTCGGTCTCCACGTAGCCGAACGACGACTCCATCTCTGTCTGCCACGGTGTGTCCTGGCCGAAGGCGTGGCCCTCGACCGCCAGGCGCCGCCGGTAGAGCTCGACCAATTCGGCCGCCACCTCCCCGGCGGCCGCGCGCGCCTTCGCGCGCGTGCGCTGCCAGTCCGCGCCTCCCATCTTCGAGAGCGTCGGCGACTCTCCCCCCGAATACGGCGTGATGGCCTCGATCTGCTCGACCGGGAGGTAGAGGCGATCCGAGCCTCGGTACTGCAGGATCAGGTAATCACGTGTCGTGCCACCCATGGCCCGGGTGGTCACCCCCCCGAAGCGGGCGACGCCGTGCTGGCGGTGCACGACGAAGCTGCCGGCCTCGAGGTCGTCGAAGAAGCCGTCCGCGGCTCGCGCCCGCGGTCGGGCGCGCCGGTGGGGCATCCGGCGGCCGGTGACGTCTGTCTCGGAGAGCAACGCCACCTTCGCATCCGGGAGGACGAATCCGCTCGTGACGGGTGCCGCGACGACGACGGCACCCGGCGCCGCGCTGGCGACGTCGAGCATCGGCGCGTGCACGCCGTGGGTGGCCAGCGTGGCCGCGAGGCGCGCCGCCCCCGGGACGGTAGCGGCGCACAGCGTCACCGAGTACCCCTCGCCCACGAGCCGGGACACCCCGCCGGCGAGCCGCTCCGGGTCACCCGCCACCGGGTCGAAGCGCCCGACCCGCAGCGCCGCGGTCGACGGTCCCTCGGGCACCGGCGGGAGCGACACGACGCCGGCGTCACAGTCTCGGAGAAGTCGCTCGAACGGCACGTGAAGGCGGGGGAACGGGTCCTCGTCACCTTCCTTGGCGCCCCAGGTGGCCGCAAGCGTCTCGGCCAGGGCGGCCTCCTCGTCGAGCAGCTGCACCGCCCGGTCCCGGATGCGTCGTGGTTCGACGAGCACCACCTGCGCCCCCGGAGCCAGGAGGTCCGGCAGCACCCGCGCCTCGCCGTCGAGGAAGGGCAGCCACGACTCCATGCCGTCGAATTGGTCCCCGCGCTCGAGGCGCTCCCAGGTGGAGGTGCCCCACGGGCGCCGCGCCATGAGCGCACCGGCCGCGGCGCGCATGGCATCCGTGGCGGCCAGTTCGCGGCACCCGAAGAGGGTGACGCTTCCGATGTCGCGTGAGGAGCGCTGATCGCTCACCGCGAAGGTGGTCAGCCGGTCGACCTCGTCGCCCCAGAGGTCAATGCGGACGGGCGCGTCGGCGGTGGACGGGAAGATGTCGACGATGCCGCCGCGCACGGCGAACTCGCCGCGGTGCTCGACTTGGTGCTCGCGCCGGTAGCCCCGGGACACCAGCTCGCGGAGCAGGACCTCCGACTCGATCTGTTGGCCGCGCGCGAGCACGACCGGCGCCGCGGCCTCCAGGGGGGCGAGACGCTGGAGGAGCGCCCGCACCGGGCTCACGATGACCCGGGGCGAGGGCGACCCGGCGTCCTCGGCCCCCCGGGTCAACGCGTGGAGCACGGCCAGCCGGCGACCCATGGTCTCGATCTCGGGACTGACCCGCTCGAAGGGCAGGGTCTCCCAGGCCGGTAGGAGGGACACCGCCTCGACGAGCGCGCCAAATCCGTCGGCGTCCCTGGCCGCCGGGCCGATGTCGGGCTCGAGCAGACACCCCAGGTCGTCGGCGAGTCGCTGGGCGTCGAGCCCGGTGGGCGTGACCACGAGCAGCGGTGTCCGTTGGGTGAAGGCCGCCAGCGCGGCGGCCACGACCCCCTGCGCCGCCTCGGGCACGGCGACGGTCGCGTCGGCTGCGCCCAGCAGGGCGCCCAGCACCGGGTCGGCCCGCAACAGGCGCGGGATGCCGGCCAGGCTCCCGGCGACCGGGGACGCTGCGAGCGGAGGTGCGGTCGACATCGCTTACTCCGATTGCGAATGCAGCCACTGCATGGCCGCATCGAGGCCGTCCGTGACGATCCGTTCGATGGCGTCGGCGGCCGTCTGCACCGCCGTGTCGAGGAGCTCGCGGACCGACCGCGGCGGGCGGCGGAGCACGTGCGATGCTCCCTGGGCCGCGCTCGGGGGTTTGCCCACCCCGATGCGCACCCGGACGAAGTCCTGTGAGTGCACATGCGAGGAGATGGAGCGCAAGCCGTTGTGCCCGGCCAGGCCGCCCCCCGACTTGAGGCGCACCGTCCCGGGAGGCAGGTCCAGCTCGTCGTGCACGACGACGATCGCGGCGGGGTCCCCGATGCCGAACCGTCGCGCCAGCGCACGGACGGCCACACCCGAGTCGTTCATGTACGTCGTCGGTACGGCCAGGACCACGCGCCGGCCGCCGACGATGGCCATGGCCGCCCGCGCCTGCACCCCCTTCTCCGCCCGCAGGGACACGCCGTGCCGCTCGGCGAGGAGCTCGACCGCATCGGACCCGGCGTTGTGCAGGCTCCCGGCGTATTCGGTTCCGGGGTTGCCCAACCCGACGACCAGCAGGTCAGCCGGGGTGCCCCGGCGCTCGGGCCGGGCAAAGGGGCGACGCAGGGCCTAGCCCTCTTCGGCCGCGGAATCCGATGCCTGCGCCTCGCCGGCGGTCTCGCCGGCTCCCTCTGCGGCCGCACCCTCCACCGCCTCGCCCTCGGCGGCGACCTCTTCCTCCACCACGACACGCGGGGGCTGGCCGATCACGACCGCTGTTTCGGGATCGACGTCGGTGCTCACGCTGGCCGGGAGCGGCAGGTCGGACACGCGGAGCTGACCGCCGATGGTCAGCTCGGTGATGTCGGCCTCGATCGAGGTCGGGATGTCGCTCGGCAGGGCGTTGATGCTCAGGGTGAACATCTGCTGCTCGACGAGCCCGTCGCCGTGATGGACCTCGAGGGCTTCGCCCACCAGCACAATCGGCACGTCGGCGCCGATGACCTCGTCGCGCCGCACGATGATGAAGTCGACGTGAGTGACGGTCTGCGCGACGGGGTGGCGCTGCATGTCACGTGCGATGGTCAGATAGGTCCCCGAACCGGTGTCGAGCGAGAGCAGCTGGTTGGCGCCGGCCTCGGTGTTGAGCGCGACACGCAAATCGCGGGCCACCACGGCAACCGGCAGCGGGTCGGTCCCGTGCCCGTAGATGACGCCGGGGATCTTGCCCTCGCGCCGCAAGCGGCGGACGGCGCGTGAGCCCAGGGGGCGGTCAACCTCGGCGGCGAGTACGACTTCGGCCATGACGGATCTCCTCGGGTACGGCGAGAGTGGCGGGCGCAGGTGCGCGTGGGCAGCCCGGCGAACGGCCCACCAGCGTAGTCGCCGAGGGGCCGGCCCGGCCACCAGGGCGGGCGGCCGAGCAGGGCGAATGCCCTAGACCAGGTTGTCGCCTCCGAAGAGCTCGGAGACCGAGGTGTCCTCGAATACGGCGTCGATGGCGTCGGCGATGATCTTGGCCACCGAGAGCACCTCGAGCTTGTCGAAGGAGCGGTCCTCGGCCACGGGCAGCGTGTCGGTCACGACCACCCGTGAGATCGGCGCCACCTTCAAGCGGTCGACCGCCGGGTCCGAGAGCACGCCGTGGGTCGCCATGGCGCAGATCTCCGACGCCCCCGATTCAGCGAGGAGCTCGGCCGCGGCGCAGATCGTCCCGGCGGTGTCGATCATGTCGTCGATGAGCACGCAGTGGCGGCCCTCGACGTCGCCGATGACGTGGCGGGCCTGCACCTCGTTGTAGGTCCCCCGCGGCCGCGTCTTGTGGATCAGGGCCAGGTCGCATCCGAGATGCTGGCTGTAGCGCTCGGCCACCTTCACCCGACCGGCGTCAGGCGCCACCACGACCACGTCGTCGCCGAAGTGCTCCTTCATGTAGGCCTCGAGGACCGGCGCCGCGACCAGGTGGTCGAAGGGCGTGTCGAAGAAGCCCTGGATCTGGCCGGAGTGCAGGTCGACCGAGACGACCCGGTCGGCGCCGGCCGCCGACAGCATGTCGGCAACCAGCTTGGCGGTGATGGGCTCGCGGCCGGTGGACTTGCGGTCCTGGCGAGAGTAGCCGTAGTAGGGACAGACCGCCGTGATGCGCTTCGCCGACGCACGCTTGGCCGCGTCGATCATGATCAGCTGCTCCATGAGTGAATCGTTGACCGGGCTGGCGTGCGTCTGGATGATGAAGACGTCGCAGCCGCGGATGGAGATGTCGTACTTGCAGTAGATCTCCCCGTTCGCGAACTCGCGCAGGTTGGCCTGCCCGAGCTCGACGCCCAGGTGGCCCGCGATGTCCCGGGCCAGTGACGGGTGGGCTCGGCCGGAGACCAGCTCGAGTCGTCTACGGGGGATCAGCTCCACGGGGCAGACGCTATCGCCCCGTCAGCCCTCCGGCCCCCGGAGGACCGAGTGGGGCGGCACCACCGCGCCGGCCGCCACTTCGGCGCCGGCCTCGAGGACGCTGTAGGGACCAACCCGCGCGCCGTCGCCGATGGTCGCCCGGACGCACTTGCTGGCCTCGACCACGGCACCCTTGCCCACGATGGTCTCGGTGAGCAGGCTGTTGGGACCGATCTCGGAGCCGGCGCCTACCCGGCACGTGCCGCGCAGGATCACGCCGGGCAACAGCGACACGTCCGCCTCCAGCTCGGTGTCGGCGTCCACGTAGGTCCGTTCGGGATCCCACATCGTGACCCCGCGCCGCATCCAGCGCTCGTTGATGCGGTCGCGCAACTCCGCCTCGGCGACCGCCAGCTGGGCCCGGTCGTTGACCCCCGCGGCCTCCATCGAGTCGGGCAGGACCAGCGACCGCACCGTGTAGCCGGCACTGCTCAGCACCGCGACGGCATCGGTCAGGTAGTACTCGCCCTGCGCGTTCGCCGGGCTGAGCCGGCGCAGCGTCGGCGCCAGGATGCTGCGCCGGAAGCAGTAGATCGACGTGTTGACCTCGTCGATCTCCCGCTCCTCGTCGGTGGCGTCGGCTTCCTCGACGACGCGGGCCACATCGCCATCCTTGCCGTGCACGACCCGGCCGTAGCCCGATGGGCTCTCGACCACCGCGGTGAGCAGCGTGGCGCCTGCGTCCTCCGTCCGGTGCGCCCGCACGAGCGCGGCCAACGTCTGCGGCCGCAGGAGCGGCGTGTCACCGGGGAGCACGACCACGTCCTCCCCTTCGTCGTCGTCGTCGGGAAGGCCGGTCAGCCCGACGGCCAGCGCATCGCCGGTGCCCGAGCGGGTGAGTTGTTCGACGAATTCGATCTCCATCGTCGACGGCGCGTGCTGCACCAACGTCTTGGTGACCCACTCGCCGCGGTGGCCGACGACGACCACGACCCGCCGAACGTGGATCTCGGCCATGGCGTCGAGGACGTGCAGGATCATCGGCCGGCCACACAGCAGGTGCAGCGGTTTGGGCCGCTCGGAACGCATGCGTGTGCCTTCGCCGGCGGCCAGGACGACGGCGGACAGGCGGCGCGCTTCGGGCATCGACCGCATTCTTAGCCCGCCGGGCCGTCCGGCGTGCGTATGGGAAACTGCCGGGGTGCCCGAGCTGATCCCTTACGACGAGTTCGGGCTGTTCCACGAGAACGCGGCCGAATACGGCCTTCCCTTCGACGGCCCTCCCGACGTGCGGCGGGTGGACGTCGAGGTGTCGCCCGGCCGACGCGTCTCGAGCCTCCTGTGGGGCGCCGAGACCGGGGGCCCCGAGCTGGTGCTCGTCCACGGCGGGGCCCAGAACGCGCACACGTGGGACACCGTGGCGCTCGCCCTCGGCAGGCCGCTCCTCGCGGTGGACCTCCCCGGACACGGCCACTCCGATGGCGGTCCGGAGGGCTCCATCTCGGCCAACAGCAACGGGCGGGACCTGGCCACCGTCGTCGCCGAGCTCGCGCCCGCCGCCCGCGGCGTCGTCGGCATGTCGCTGGGCGGCATTTCCTCCCTTGCGCTGGCCGCGCACGCCCCCGGACTCGTTGGTGCGCTGGTCCTCGTCGACGTCACCCCGGGGGTCAACGCCGAGAAGGCAGCGCCGATCACGAACTTCATCAACGGCCCGACCAGCTTCGAGAGCTTCGACGACCTGCTGGCTCGCACGATCGAACACAACCCGGGCCGCTCCGAGTCCTCGCTGCGACGGGGCATCCTGCACAATGCGGTCCAACGCGAGGACGGCAGCTGGGTCTGGCGCTACGCCCGCTTCCGCACCGATCCGTCCCGGGCGCACCCCGAATTCGGCGACCTGTGGGACGCGGTCTCCGGGCTCACCGTGCCCGTGCTCCTCGTGCGCGGGCTCGCCTGGTCGGTGGTCGACGACAACGACGTGGCCGAACTCCTGCGCCGCCAACCCGGGGCCCAGGTGGTGGGAGTCGAGGGTGCGGGCCACAGCGTCCAGGGAGACCGGCCCCTCGAGCTGGCCGCCATCCTGTCCGACTTCTTCTACCCGGAGGGATGATGGACAAGAGCGTGTGGCTGTCGCGGCGCGCCCTCAAGCTGCACGCGGTGATCCTCATCGTGGTGCCCGGCTTCATGGCGCTGTGCATCTGGCAGATCACCCGTGCCGTGGGGGGCAACAGCCTGAGTTGGGCCTACGTCTTCGAGTGGCCCCTCTTCGCCGCCTACGCGGTCTACATGTGGTGGCGCATCCTGCACGAGAACCCCGAACCCGTTGCGGTGACGGCAGAGAACGGCCATGCGCCCGCAGCGGCGCCCGCCCCACCGGCGGACGAGGCCGAGCTGGCGGCCTACAACGACTACCTGGCCCGCCTGGCCGAACGGGACCGCGCCGCCGGTCATTGACCGCCGGGGGACGTGTCGTGTTCCGGGGGGAGGGCTCGAACCTCCAACATCCGGCTCCAAAGGCCGACGTTCTGCCGATTGAACTACCCCGGAATGGGAGAAGCGCCCGCGAGAGGTTAGGCCTCGTGGCGGCGGCGGGTGTGCGTGGGCGCGTCCGCTGGGCCACGAGGTCGGCGGCGTAACCTCGCCTCGTGCGCATCCTGGTGGTGGACGACGACCTCGCCGTCCGCCGTTCGATCGACCGCGCCCTGCGCCTCGAGGGCTACGAGGTGGTGACGGTCCCCTCGGGCGGCGAGGCGCTCGAGGAGCTGGCCCAGACGCCGCCCGAGGCCCTCATCCTCGATCTCGGCCTGCCCGACCTCGACGGACTGACCGTATGCCGGCGCATGCGATCCGCCGGCGACGACACCCCGGTACTGATGCTCACCGCACGCGACGCTGTCGATGACCGGGTCCAGGGTCTCGACGCCGGCGCCGACGACTATCTGGTCAAGCCCTTCGCGCTGGCCGAGCTCCTCGCCCGTCTGCGCGCCTTGCTGCGCCGCCGCTTCGAGGGCGAGGGAGGGTTGTTGCGCGTTGGCGACCTGACCTTGAACCTCTCGACCCGCGAGGGCCAACGAGGCGAGCGGGCCTTCTCCCTGACGAGGATCGAGTTCGATCTCCTCGAGATGTTCTTGCGCCACCCGCGCCAGGTCCTCACGCGCGAGGTGCTGCTCAATCGGGTGTGGGGTTTCGACTTCGATTCGGGGACCAACTCGCTCGCCGTCTACGTGGGGTACCTGCGTCGCAAGCTCGAGGAAGGGGGCGAGCCCCGCTGCATCCAGACCGTGCGCGGGGTCGGCTACGTGCTGCGGGACGCGTGACCTTTCGCACCCGCCTCGTACTGGCCACCACCGTCGCCGTCGTGGCCGCCGTGCTCGCGGCATCGAGCGGCGCCTTCCTCGTCGCCCGCAACACGCTCCTCCAGGCGGCCGACAACTCGCTCACCACCGCGGCGCAGAAGCTGCTCGCCGGACAGCAGATCGGGTCCACCACGGCCACGTTGGGCCAGGTGATCAACTCCAGCGGCGCGGTCGTCTCCGGCGGCGGGCTCCCGGTGACCGGTCAGGTGCGCCTCGTCGCGGTGAACCTGGCGCCGGCCTTCTTCACGACCGTGACGGTGGAGGGGAACCAGATGCGCGAGCTCGTCGAGCACCTGCCCAACGACACCCCCGTGGACTCGGGTGTCCTCCCCAACGGTGGCGCGCTGCAGATCGCCACCCTGTTCAACGCCAACTCGGAGCTCAAGACGCTCGCCCTCCTGCTCGGCGTCGTCGCGCTGATCGGTGTCCTCCTGGCGGTCGTGCTGGGTTGGCTCGTGGCGCGCACGGCACTCGTCCCGTTGAATTCGCTGACCGACACCGTCGAGGACGTGGCCGAGACGACGGACATGTCGCGTCGCCTCTCACCGGGAGGGTCCGACGAGCTCGGCCGGCTTCGGCGCACCTTCAACCGCTTGCTCGAAGCCCTCGAGTCCTCGCGGCGCGCCCAGAGCCAGCTGGTGCTCGACGCGTCGCACGAGCTGCGGACCCCGCTCACCAGCCTGCGGACGAACCTCGAGGTGATCCGCCGGGTCGACGAGCTGAGCGCCGAAGACCGTTCCGTCCTCGTTGACGACGTCTTGGTGCAGCTCCAGGAGCTCACCGACTTGGTGGGCGACCTCGCCGAGCTGGCCCGCGGCGACCAGCAGCCGGCGCCGCGCGAGCCGTTGCGCCTCGACCTGTTGGTGCGCGACGCGGTGAGCCTGCAAACCACCCATGGCCGCGCCCAGGACGTGACGTTCGACCTCCGCGCCGAGCCCTGCTGGGTCGAGGGCCACGCCGACCGACTCGGGCGCGCCGTGGGCAACCTGCTCGACAACGCTCGCAAGTGGAGCCCACCGGGACAGACGGTGTCCGTGGAGTGCCGTGACGGTACCGTCGTCGTGCACGACCGCGGCCCGGGGATCGCCGACGCCGACCTGCCGCACATCTTCGACCGCTTCTACCGCTCCCCCGAAGCCCGCGGCCTCCCCGGGTCAGGCCTCGGCCTGGCCATCGTGGCGCAGGTCGCCAAGGCCGAAGGTGGCACGGTCCTGGCGGAGAACGATCCGGCGGGCGGTGCCCGCATGTCGCTCCGGCTGCCCACCGTGCCCGGGCCCGAGGACGCCCAACCCGGGTAGGCGGGCCTCCGCCATTTCTTCGATCCTTCTTATGGGATCCCCATGCGGGCCCAAGGTCCCGACCGCACACTGGGAAGTACCCGCCGGTGGAACGAGTTTCCGCCACTCGGCCACCGGTCTCGCCGGCAGGGACGGATCCGCACCGTCCCTGCCGGCCCTCCCTCTCCATCCCTCAGCCCGCGACGAACTCGATCCGGTTCCCGAACGGGTCGTCCACGTACGCGCCCCGGCCCGGCTCGGCCTCGGGGTTGGGCCGCACGGCGACGCCGGCGGCCGCACACGCAACCTGCAACGCGGCCAGGTCGGAGACGACGAAGGCCGGATGGGCCTTGCGGGCCGGCCGGAAGTGCTCCTCCACCCCGAGATGCACCGCCACGTCGCCGTGGCGGAACCAACAGCCACCACGAGCGGCCAGCGGTGCGGGCTTCGGGACGCGCGCCAGACCAAGCACCCCCGAGTAGAAGGCCTCGGCCTGCGCCTCGCGGCCGGCTGGCATGGCCAGCTGCACGTGGTCCAGCCGCACGATCTCGAACCCCACCGGTGCCTCCTCGGACCCGCCCGGTTGCCGCGCGACCTGGCAGTCGGGCACCGGGACCGCTAGCCTGCCGCACGACATGGGATCACTGATCAAAAAGCGCCGCAAGCGGATGCGCAAGAAGAAGCACAAGAAGATGCTGAAGGCGACCCGCTGGCAGCGCCGGGCGGGCAAGTAACACCGCTCGGCCGGATCAGTCCCCCTCCCACCCCGCCGGGACGGTGTGCACGCGCACCAGACGGGCCGCCTCACCCCTGAGTCGCAGCTCCGGCGCGTCCTCGGTGCCGGCCTCGTCCGGCCCCCCCTCCACGAACCAGGTCGAGCCGCTCCCGGCGAGGCAGGGCGCACGGCCCGCGAGGTCACCGAGCGCGTCGCGCCACGCCGCCAACCGTGGCTCGGTCACCACTGCGGCCGCCGCCAGCTCATTGGGCCCGTCATGGTTCGGCTCGTCGTCCCAGGCCCGGTACACGGCGGCGGTGTCCACGCCGAACGGCGGCAGCAACAGCAGATAGTCCGTCCGCACGTAACCGAGCGCGCTGACCCGCTCGCCCACCCCGCCGACCCGCGCCCGGCCCCCGACGACGCAGAATGGGACGTCCGCCCCGAGGCCGGCCGCCAGGGCGGGATCCGTGACACCGGCCCAACGCAGGATCGCCGCCGCGTCGGCCGACCCGCCGCCCAGGCCGGCCCCCACGGGAATGCGCTTCGCCAGCGTCACGGCGGCACGGCGACCACAGGCCGCCAGCGCCCGGCCGATGAGATTGTCGTCGGGCGGGGGCAGCCCGCCGGCCCGTATCCACGGCTCGGCCTCGACCACCAGGCCGCGGCCGCCCTCCTCAATCACGAGCTCGTCGGCCAGGCTCAGCGACACCATCTCCGCCTCGAGCTCGTGGTAGCCGTCGGCGCGGACACCGCTCACCCGCAGCGAGACGGTGAGCTTGGCGGGCGCGCGCACCTTCAACACGCCGCCAGCCTCCCCCACGCCGCGACGTCGAGTTCCTCGGCTCTCGCCTCCGGCCGGACCCCGGCCCGCACGAACGCGTCGGGGTCGACGACGCCCGCCAGGGCACGACGCAGCATCTTGCGGCGTTGGTTGAACCCGGCCCGGACCACCGTGTCGAGTCGTTCGTAGGAGACCAGCGCGGGGTCCACCGCCGGAGCCCGATGGCGCACCAGCCGCACCAGGACCGATTCCACCCGCGGTCGCGGGATGAACACGGACGCCGGGACGCGCCCGACCACCTCGGCCCGCGCGAAGTACGCGACGCGGACCGAGACGGCGCCGTAGCCTGATTCGCCCGCGGCGGCGGCCATTCGCTCACCCACCTCGCGCTGCACCATGACGAGCAGCCGGGTGACCGACGACACCTGGGTCAGCGTCCGCAGCACCAGCGGCGTGGCCACGTTGTACGGCAGGTTGGCCACCAGGCTCCACGGACCGGCCCCGCGTTGGGCCAGGAGCGAGGCGACGTCGAGGGTCAGGGCGTCACCTTCCACCACCTCCACGCCGGCCGGTTCGACCACCGAGCGCAGCACCGGGACGAGGAGGCGATCGGTCTCCACCGCCACGACCCGGGCCCCGGTCTCGGCGAGGGCCAGGGTCAGCGAGCCGAGCCCGGCGCCGATCTCGAGGACCCGATCACCGGACGACAGCCCGGCCAGGCGGGCGATCCGGCGCACCGTGTTGGGATCGGCGACGAAATTCTGGCCGAGGGCGCGGCTGGGCCGCAGCCCGTGCGCCGACAGCAACTGGGCGATGTCGGCGCCGGAATGGGTCACCAGGAGATTGTGACTGCTACCACTCCCTGGCTCAGGTCGGCGATCTGTGAGAAGCCCTCGGGCGAGAGGTCGACCACCCGCGGGTAGCCCGCACTCTCGCGGTCGTCGACCGTGCAGACGGTCGACGCACCCGTCGCGTTGTTCACGACGGTCAACACGGTGCCGAAGGGCAATGTCGGGCTCGCGCACATGCCGGACGGCGCGGCGGCGTACCATGTCGCGTCGCCCACCTCGCTGTTCGCCGCGACGGGCGGCGCGGTCGTTGTGGTCGTCGGGGGCAACGTGGTGGTCGTCACGGGTGCCGCCAACGTGGTGCGCGTCACGGGCGCGACCGTTGTGGTCGTCACCGGTGGCGCCGTCGTGGTCGTCGAACTCGACGCGTGATAGGCGACGAGGTGCGACGGCAGATCGACGGTGTCGAGATGCGACGCCGGGTACACCACGGTCTTGTCTGTCGGATGCACGCCACGCGCCGCGGCCTCAGACCGCGACGCATGCGCCGCATTGCTATGTAACAGCAGGAGAGGCGCGCCGAAGAGCGCACCGCAAATAACTGCGGCCACGCCGAGGCGCCTCCCTCCAGTGCTCTGGTTCCGCAGGGCTCCACCCTTCTCCGGGGACACAGTGCACCCGCGCCGACACACGGGTGGCGAGGGGTTTTGAGAAAGTTAGATAACCAATCGTGAGCTGTGCAAACCGAAAAACCCGAAGAAACTTTTTGGCGCTTATTTCCCCAGGTCACGAACGTATGGCGCGTGATATTTCGGTGAACTCCCAGGTCAGATGCCCTTTTGGGCCAAATTCAAGGTGAAAATTCCTGGTCAGAAGGTTCTCGTATTACGCACAGAACCAGGAGAATTAGCTGCCTGTGGAAAACACCATTGCTGTGGACAGAGCGGTGCGCTCTCTCACCTCGTCGACGGTGCACCCCTTCACCGCCGCAACGGCCTCGCCGACCAACGGCACGTACGACGGCTCGTTCGTGCGGCCGCGATGCGGCACGGGCGCGAGGAAGGGGCTGTCGGTCTCCACGAGCAACCGCTCGAGCGGACAGCGCGCCGCGGCCGCGCGCACGTCGGTCGCGTTCTTGAACGTGATGATGCCGCTGAATGACACGAACATGCCGGCGCGCAAGCAGCGGTCGACCTCGTCCGGCCCGCCGGTGAAGCAGTGCAGCACCGTGCGCTCGGGTAAGCCTTCGGTCTCGAGGACGTCGAACAGATCGTCCCATGCGTCACGCGCGTGGATGACCAGCGCGAGAGCGTGCGCGTGCGCGAGTGCGATCTGGGCGGCGAACGCGCCGCGCTGCGCGTCGCGCGGCGAGTGCTCGTAGTGGTAGTCCAGTCCGCACTCGCCCACCGCGACGACCGCACCGTCGCTCGCGTGCACCGCGCGATCCAGGAGCGCCGCCACCTCGTCGACGCCCTCCCTCGCCTCGTGCGGGTGGAGGCCGATCGAGGCCCAGGCCCGCGGCGCCGCCCCTCGTCGCTCGGTCGTGCGTGCCAGCTCGAGCGCCTGCTGCGAGGTCGCCGCCCCCGTCCCGATGCAGATCAGTCGGTCGACCCCCGCCCCCGCAGCCCGGGCCAGCACCGGCCCGGCGTCGGCCGGGCCCGGCGCCTCCGATGCGGCTCCGACCAGGTATTCCTCCTGGACATGGCAGTGCGAGTCGAACCAGCCCAACACGTCAGGCCTTGCGCCGCGGGAAGAGCGGATCGCCCTTGACGACGGCGACACCGCCCGGGTAGCCGCCCCACGACGCCGCCCCGGGGAGCTTGGTCGCACCCGGGTCGCCCGACAATCCGATGCGACGCCACACCTCGGCCGCGGTCGACGGCATGGCCGGCGCGACCAGGATCGCCACGATGCGCAGCACCTCGAGCGCGTCGCCGAGGACGGCTTCGACGGCCGGTCCGGGGTCCATCTTCCACGGCTCGGCCGCCTCGAGCTCCGCGTTGGCCGAGCCGATCAGCCGCCACGTCTCCTCCAGCGCCTCCTGCGGAGCCCAGCGCGCCCACGCGCTCGTCACCGTGTCGAGGACCGCCGCCGTCACTGACGCCAGGGGGCTCGACGCGCTGGGAGCGGGGCCGATGCCCTCGCATTTCGAGTGCACGACGGTCGTGACCCGGGAGACCAGGTTGCCGAGATTGTTGGCCAGGTCCGCGTTGTAGCGCGCCACGATGCCCTCGTACGAGAAATCGCCGTCTCCACCGAGTGCGACGTCACGCAACAGGTGGTACCGCAACGGGTCGACGCCGAAGTCCTCCGCCAGCGCGAGAGGCGAGACGTCGGTGATGTTGAGCGCCTTGGCGTCCGCGCCCGAACCGGCCACACCGGTCGCGATCATCGTCTTGCCCAACTTTTGCCCACCCATGAGCAGGTAGCCGTGCACGAAGATCTCCGCCGGCGGCTCGATGCCCGCCGCCATGCACATGGCCGGCCACCACACGCAGTGGAACTTCAAGATGTCCTTGCCAATCAGGTGGTGGGCCGCGCCCCAGCGGGCCTTGAACGTGTCCTCGTCCGCACCGAAGCCGGCGACCGTGAGGTAGTTGATGAGCGCGTCGTACCACACATAGAACACGTGCCCGCTGTCCCAAGGCACCGGCACGCCCCACGAGAACGAGGTGCGCGTGATGGAGACGTCGCGCAGGCCCCCTCGGATGAACCCGAGGGCCTCGTTCCGCTTGGAGACAGGACGGACGAAGTCGGGATGCGCGTCGTAGTAGTCGAGGAGACGTTGCTCGAACTCGCTCAGCCTGAAGAAGTAGTTGTCCTCTTGCATCTCGATCACCGGGCGGCCGTGCACGGGGCACTTGCCGTCGATGAGCTGCTCTTCGGTGTAGTAGTCCTCGCAGGACACGCAGTACAGGCCCGAGTAGGCACCCATCGTGATGAACCCGTTGTCGTGGATCCGCTGCAGGAACGCCTGCACCACCTGGTAGTGCCGGGGCTCCGTCGTGCGGATGAAGTCGTCATACGAGATGTCCAGCGCCCGCCAGGCCTCGACAAAGCGCTCCGAGGTGCGGTCCGTCCACTCCTTGGGCGTCATGTCGTTGGCCTCGGCGGCTTCGACAATCTTTGCCCCGTGCTCGTCCGTACCGGTCATGAACCACACGTCGTCCCCGAGCAGACGGTGCCAGCGCGCGAGCGCATCGGCATTCACCGTCGTGTACGCCGTGCCCACGTGCGGCGCGTCGTTGACGTAGTAGATGGGGGTGGTCAGGTAATAGGGCGGCACCGCCGGTAGCGTACCGGCGCGCCCGGGCGCGCCCGGGCGCAGCCGGACGTCAGGGAGCGGCGTCGCCACCGGCGCGGACGCGCAGCGTCGCCTCGTAGGCGCGTCGTTTCGGGATCCCGAGGGTCGCGGCGACACGCGCGGCCACCTGCCGCGGCCCCGCTTCGGGCTCGGCGGCGAGCACCGCGCCAACGGCCGCCTCCACCTCGCGCTCTTCGGGTGGCCCGCCGGGTGGAGCACCACCAACGACGATCACGACCTCACCGCGCGCCGGATCCGACGCGAACGTCTCGGCCGCCCTGGCCGCCGGGCCACGCCAGACCTGCTCGTGCACCTTCGTCAGCTCGCGGACAACGGCCACCGGCCGCTCGGAGTCCAGGGCGGCCAGGTCGGCCAGCGTGCCCGCCAGGCGGCCCGGCGCCTCCAACACGACGCCGGTCCGCTCGTCGGCCATCAGCGCAGCGATGCGCCGCCGGCGCTCGCTGCCCTTGCGGGGCAGGAATCCCTCCACACCGAAGCGCTCGGTGGGCAGCCCGCTCACCACCAGCGCGCCGATCACCGAGGAGGCGCCGGGGACCGTGGTCACCGTCTCGCCGGTGGCGGCCAGCTGTGCGGCGAGCCACGCGCCGGGGTCCGAGATGCCCGGGGTCCCGGCGTCGCTGACCACGGCCACCGTCCCACCTGCCCCCACGCACGCGGCCACGCGCCCCAGCCGCTCGCGCTCGTTGTGACCGTGCAGGGAGAGCAGACGGTTCCCGGCGCGGATCCCGCACGCGGAGAGCAGCGCACGGGTGCGGCGCGTGTCCTCACAGCAGATCAGGTCGGCCGCCGCCAACACGGCCTGCGCCCGGGGCGAGAGGTCCCCGAGATTCCCGATCGGCGTGGCCACGAGGACCAGCTCGCCACGCCCGGCCGGGCTCACCGCCGGCCGCGCCGGGCGCCCTGCGCCGCTCACTCGGCCTCGCGCACCTCGAGCTGGTCGCCGACGCGGACACCCCAACGCTCGAGCGAGCCCGCCTCGGCCTCCACGACGCTGCGGGCGGCGGGCCCGCCCAGCGCCACGCGCCACGGCTTGAGGCGCGCCACCCGCAGGACGGTGAGGTCCGCCGAGAGGAACGCGACGTCGAGTGGGAATCCGACCCCGACGGTGTGCACGGTGCGGGTGCCGTCGAGATGCAGGGCGCCGTCACACCCGACCCGCCCGCGCAGGCCATGGCGGCGCTCCGCGGCCGACTCCGCCATCTCCAACGCGCACACCACGTCGCCGTCACGGAGGAGCCAACCGGACCGCACGGACCCGGAGGCTACCGGAACAACCCCGGTAGTCCGGCTAGGCTGTCGCGCTTATGTCAAAACGAACCGTCAAGCGCAAGCTCCGGACGAAGAAGAAGGCGAATCACGGCAAGAAGCCGAACTGCGGGCGCGGCTGAGTCAGAGCCGGGCCGCCGGGCCGCCGGGCGACCTGCCCGCTGCCCACCGACCGCCAGGCGCCTCAGCGTCCAGTCCACGCCACACCGCGCGCGGCCAGCAGCCCGCACAACGCGGTCGGCACGTCCGAGATGATCCCGTCGACCCCCAGATCGAGCAGTCGCTCCATCGACTCGATGTCGTTGACGGTCCACACGTGGACCGCCTTGCCGGCCGCATGCGCGGCCGCCACGAACCGCCCGTCCACCACCACCAGGTCCCCCTGCCGTTCGGGGACCTGATAGGCGACCGCCGCGATGTCGGGCAACGGCTCGCCCGCCTGCACCGCTCGCCAGGCCTCCGCCGTTGCCATCGTTCCCGCCGAGGTCGCCACGCCCGGCGCGAAGCCAGCGAAGGCGTCGGTCGCCGGGTCGAGGAACGACGCCACGATCACGTCGTCGGTCCGCTCGTACTCGGCCAGCAGGCGCGCCAGCGTCTCCTCGTACGCCGCGACCACCGGCGCCGTCTGCTTGATGTCCAGGTTCAGCACCACGCCGGGAAAGCGCTCGAGAACCTCACGCAGCGTGGCGATGCCGAACGCCGGGTCCCCCGGCGCCCGCCCGCGGAAGGGGTACGCCTCGGCCGGCCGGCCCGGTGTCACGTCGGCGCCGGGGATCCACCAGTACGAGAAGTCCATCTCGCGCAACTCGGCCAAGGTGAAGGACGCGATCGTGCCACTCCCTTCGGTGGTGCGGTCGACCGTGGCGTCGTGGCACACCACGAGCTCGCCGTCGGAGGTGGCGTGGACGTCGAGCTCGATCGCCGTCGCCCCTGCCGCCAGCGCGTGCTCAATCGCATGCACCGTCGACGACGGTGACTCCCACGCCCCTCCCTGGTGCGCGTAGGCGATCACCCGGCGCTCCTGCCACCCCGACCCCTCGCTCACCGCGCCGACCGTAACAGCCGGCCTGTCCGGTCGGCGCGGCCGGTCGGGGGGCGAGCTGGACCACTGCGCCACGCCGCCTATCCTCGACCGTCGTGCTCGACCACCTGCTCGTCGACGTCATCAGCACCATGCGCGCCGCCTTCGACCGCGCGCTGCTCCAGCGCCAGGCGGTCGAGGAGCGCTTCCAGGTCGACGTCTTCCTGGGCGACGTGTCCTGGGAGACCTCCTACAGCCTGCCGGGCGAGGAGCAACCGCCGCGCGTGCGCGCCGACGTCTCGGTCGACTGGCCGACGTGGAGCCAGACCTCGTACCGCAGCTGGTCGATCGGCGAGCCCCCCGACGAGATGCCCGAGGTCGTCGTCGAGGTGGCGCTGCGGGTCCAGCGGATGGCCGAGGCGCCCGACACCGAGAAGGTGATGGCGGCGCTGCCCCTGACCGGCCCCCTCGGCGACCCCATGGACATGATCCGCACGGCGACCACGATCGAGCAAGTCCGCACCGACACCGACGCCGCCGGCGACGGCGGACCGGGCGGCACACGCTGGGCGGCCGAGGCCACCTACGAGGGCTCGGTCCGCTTCAGCGAGCACCAGCTCGAGGAGCCCGCGACCATCGCGCCGATCTTCGACGGCCTCACCCGCTGGATCGCCTCGACGCTCATCACCATGGCCGACCTGCCCTTCACCTTTCTGCCTCCCGGGGAGGACGACGACTGAGCCGTCCGTCGCCCCGCCGCGCCCTCGCCTTCGTACTCCTCGCCCTCGGCATCCTGGCGGTCGCCTGCGGCTCGGCCGCGCCCGCGGCGCCGCCGGCCGGCGAGGGACTCGTGTTCAACCGCCCCACGCCCCAGGGCGTGGCGCTCACCAACCAGCACGGCCAGCCCGTCACCCTGGCGTCGCTGCACGGCAAGGTCGTCGTGCTCGCGCCGTTCCTGTCGCTCTGCCAGGACGAGTGCCCGCTCATCACCGCGGCGTTCACCAGCCTGCAGCACGATGTGCGCGCCGCCGGGCTGTCCGATCGCGTGGCGTTCGTGGAGGCGACGGTCGATCCGGGTCGCGACAGCGTGGCGCGCCTCGCCGCGTACCAGAAGGAATTCGGGGCCGACTGGGACCTCTGGACGGGCACGCCGGCGCAGATCGCCGCGTTCTGGAAGCCCTTCGGCGTGGCCTACCAGATCGTGTCGGAGGAGCAGCCGGCCAAGATCGACTGGTTGACCGGCCACCCCCTCACCTACGACGTGGACCACACCGACGGCTACTTCCTCGTCGACGGCTCGGGTCGGGAGCGCTTCGTCGACGCCAGCGCGCCGAACATTCCGGGGCTGTCGCCCAAGCTCAAGGCGTTGCTCAACGTCGGCGGGCTCCACGACCTGGCCCACCCCCTCCCCACCAACTGGACGACCGCGGACGCGCTGGGGGCGATCAGCTGGGTCCTCGGCACGAACGTGCCCGCCGCGGGCCAGTGAGGCAGGGCTCACTGCGCCGTCCCGCCCTCGTCATTCCCGCAGCCCTCACCCTTTCCGCCCTGACGTTCGCCGCCTGCGGCAACGGCGGCGTCACCACGCTGTCCGCACCGCCGACGACCAATGCGGCGCTCACGCTCACGCTGCAGAAGTCCCCGGCCGGGCGGATCCTCGCCACGGGCAACGGCAGCACGCTGTACGACTTCGCCCCCGACACACCGACCCGCAGCGCCTGCCTCAATGACGGTTGCGTCTTCCAGTGGCCACCACTGGTGGTCGACGGGCCGGTACGCGTGGGGCGGGGCGTCGACCCCTCGTTGGTGGGCACCCTCAAGCGACCTGATGGGTCGACTCAGGTCTCGTACGGCGGGCACCCGCTCTACACCTACAACCTCGACGTGACGCCCGGCATGGTCACGGGTCAGGCCATCGACCAGGACGGCGGGCTCTGGTACGTCATCAGCGCCCAGGGCAAGCAGATCACGACGTCCTTCTCGGTCCAGAGCCCGAACGAGAACGGCTGAGCGGAGACGCTCAGGTGTTGAATCAGGTGTTGAAGCGGAACTCCACCACGTCGCCGTCGCGCATCACGTAGTCCTTGCCTTCCATGCGCGCCTTGCCGGCGGTGCGGGCCGCGGCGACCGAGCCGGCGGCCATCATGTCTTCGAAGCTGATCACCTCTGCCTTGATGAACCCGCGTTCGAAGTCCGTGTGGATGACGCCGGCGGCCTTGGGTGCGGTGTCGCCGGCGTGGACGGTCCACGCCCGCGCCTCTTTGGGCCCCGCGGTGAGGAACGTCTGGAGTCCCAGGGTGGCGAAGCCCACGTGCACCAGCTGCTCCAGGCCGGACTCTTCCTGGCCGTAGCTGCGCAACAGCTCTTTGGCGTCCTCGGGGTCGAGCCCGGCCACCTCGGCCTCGATCTGGGCGCACAGGACGACGGCCGGGGCTGGGCGCACGCGGGCGGCCAGGTCCTCGGACACCGCGGGATCCCCCAACGCACCCTCGTCGACGTTGAACACGTAGATGAAGGGCTTAGCCGTCAGGAGGTGCAGGTCACTCAGCAGGGCGACGTCCACCTCGCCCGACGCCGCGGCGCTCGAGATCGTTCGCCCCTCACCCAAGATTCGCTGGGCTACCCCCACGGCCTCCGCCATCGGTTTGAGCGACGGCGCGGCGCGCGCCTCCTTCTCCAGGCGAGGGAGCCGGTTCTCGACGGTCTGGAGATCGGCGAGGAGCAGCTCGGTGTTCACGGTCTCGATGTCGCCGACCGGATCCACCCGCGCGTCCACATGGACGACGTCGTCGTCGTGGAAGGCCCGCACCACCTGGCAGATGGCGTCCGTCTCGCGGATCGCGGCGAGGAATTGGTTGCCCAGGCCTTCGCCCCGGGACGCACCGCGCACCAGTCCCGCAATGTCCACGAACGTCACCGTCGCGGGCACCACCGGCGCGCCGTCGTAGAGCGCGGCCAGACGCTCCAGGCGTGGGTCGGGCACCGCGACCACCCCGACGTTGGGCTCAATGGTGGCGAAGGGGTAGTTCGCCGCCAAGACGTCGTTCCGGGTCAGGGCGTTGAAGAGCGTCGACTTGCCCACGTTGGGCAACCCCACGATGCCGATCGACAGGCTCACGTGGCCGCTACCCGGTCAGGAGACCGGCGCCCTTGGCGAGCGCCTTGAGGTCGGCCTCGGGACGGGCGCCGGTGTGGGAGATCACTTCGGCGGCGCACAGCCCGCCGAGACGCGTGCTCTCCACCGGTCCCATGCCGTGGGTCAGGCCGAACAGGAAGCCGGCGGCGAACAGGTCTCCGGCGCCGGTCGTGTCGACGACGCGCTCGACCGCCGCCGCCGGCACCTCGACGGGGCCCTTGGCCGTCAGGACCACCGCGCCCTGCGCACCGCGGGTCATGACCACCAGCAGTCCCGTCTCCTCGGCCGCCTCGAGCGCGTGGTCGACCGAGTCGGACCCGAAGAGCATCGTCACCTCTTCCTCGTTGCCGAGCAGGATGTCGACGTCATCGAGCAGCAGCTCGAGAAACTCGCGCTGATGCCGGCTGACGCAAAAGGGATCCGAGAGCGACAGTGCGACGGAGCCGTCAACCGCGTGCGCGGTCGCGGCCGCATGCCGCATCGCCTCCTTGGCCGCCGGGACGTCCCAGAGGTAGCCCTCGAGCAGCACGATGGAGGCCCGTGCGACGAACGATTCGGGCACGCCGGCGGGCGTCATGGTCGACGCCGCGCCGAGATAGGTGCCCATCGTGCGGTCGGCATCCTCGGTGATCAGCACGATGCAGCGGCCCGTGCCCAGGCCGTCGCCGGCCGCCGTTTCGCTGTAATGGGGCTCGAACTCGACGCCGGCGGCGCGGAGGTTCTCGGCATAGGTCCGGCCGATTTCGTCGTCGGCGACAGTGCCGACGAAACCGGCGGTGCCACCCAATTCGGTGACTCCCGCCGTGGTGTTGGCCACGGACCCGCCCGACACGTAGCGCGGCGCCCTCATCAGCGCCTGGACCTCGTTGGCCTTCTCCAGGTCGATCAGCGTCATCGACCCCTTGGCCAGTCCCGATTGCACCAGCTGCTCACCGTGCGCCAATTCGATCACGTCGAGCAGCGGCGACCCGATGGCCACGACGTCGAGATCGTGCGCGGCCCCGTCATCTCGCACGGGGGATGGAGTGGCGTCGGAGTCGGGCGTCGTCTGTGGTCCTGGCACGGAGCGAGAACCTACTCGGAGCACGGCGGGTAGCCTTCCCCGGATGCACCCACCCACGGCGACGTCCTCGGGAGGATCGGGCGACGCGGCGTTTCGCCTGCCCCGCACCGTCGAACCCGAGGTGTACCGCATCGAAATCGAACCCGACATCGCGTCCGCCACCTTCTCGGGGACCGTCGCGATCGACGCGGTGATCCACGAGCCGGTCCAAGAGATCGTGCTCAACGCCGCTGAGCTCGCCGTGAGCGACGTCGAGGTCCTGGCGTCCGACGGCTCCCTCGCCGCCTGCACGGTGAGCTTCGACGACGAGCTCGAATGGGTCATCTTCCGAGCCCCGGGCGAGCTGCCTCCGGGTCCGTGCACGCTGAGCTGCCGCTTCACCGGGACGCTGAACGACAAGCTGCGGGGGTTCTACCGGTCCACCTACACCGGGCCGGACGGCGAAACCCAGACCATCGCCACGACCCAATTCGAGTCCGTCGACGCCCGGCGCTGCTTTCCCTGCTTCGACGAGCCGGATCGCAAGGCCGTCTTCGACGTTTCGCTGATCGTCGACCCCGACCTCGACGCCATCTCCAACTCGCCGGTCGTGGCGGTCGAGCCGGTCGGCTCGAAGCGGCGGGTTCGCTTCTCGCCCACCATGAAGATGTCCACCTACCTGGTGGCATTCGTGGTCGGCAGGCTCGAGACCACCGAGACCGTCGACGTCGATGGCGTTCCGCTCCGGGTCGTGTGCACCCCGGGCAAGCGCGCCCTGGGCGAATACGCCCTCGAGGTGGGCGCGTTCGCGCTGCGTTTCTTCACCGACTACTTCAACATTCCCTATCCGGGCGAGAAGGTCGACCTGGTCGCCATCCCCGACTTTGCCGCCGGGGCCATGGAGAACCTGGGCTGCATCACCTTCCGCGATACGGCGCTGCTGATCAACCCGGCTGAGGCGGCCCGGGCCGAGCTCGAGCGGGTCGCGGACGTGATCTCGCACGAGCTGGCCCACATGTGGTTCGGCGACCTGGTGACCATGGGTTGGTGGGAAGGCATCTGGCTCAACGAGGCCTTCGCGACGTTCATGGAGATGTTGTGCGTCGATGCGTTCCGGCCGGCCTGGGACCGCTGGGTCGGCTTCGCCCCGTCGCGCGAGGCGGCGCTGGCCATCGACGGGGTGCACTCCACGCGCCCGATCGAATACCCCGTCGGCCCGCCCAAGGAGGCCGAAGGGATGTTCGACCTTCTGACCTACGAGAAGGGCTGCTCCGTCCTGCGCATGCTCGAGCAGCACATCGGGCCGGAGGTCTTCCGAGACGGGGTGCGGACATATCTCAAGGCGCACGCGTACGCGAACACGATGACCAGCGATCTGTGGGACGCGCTCGAGGATGCCAGCGGCGCGCCGGTCCGTGACGTGATGGACACGTTCATCCTCCAAGGCGGCCACCCCCTCGTGACGCTCGACGGCGATGCGCTGCGCCAGCAGCCGTTCGCCTACGGGCCGGTGCCTCCTGGCACCCAGTCCGCCATCGGTTCGCGGTGGAACGTCCCGGTGGCGCTGCGTGCCTTGCCCGCTGACGGCAGGCCGGGCGCCCCCGTCCGCCGGCTCGTCCTCGGGCCGGATCCGGCGCCGGTGCCCGAGGTCGGACAGGGACTCGTCGTCGTCAATGCGGGCGGGTGGGGGGTGTTCCGCGTCGGCTACGGGACCGAGCGTCGCCTCGCCCTGGCCGGGCACCTCGCCGACCTCACGGCGCTCGAGCGGGCCGACCTGTTGGGCGACACCTGGGCCACGACGCTGGCCGGTCACACGCAGCTCGAAGAGTTCCTCCAGGTCGCCGCGAGACTCGGGCTCGAGCCGGATCCGGCACCCTGGGCCCCCGTCGGAGCGGGGCTGGTCCTGTGCAATCGCATTGCCGCCCCCGACGACCGTCCTGCGCTGCACCGGGCCGTGGACGCGCTCGTCGGTCCCCTGCACCGCCGCCTCGGTTTCGAGGCGAACCCGGGCGAGGGCGAGCGCACCCCCATGCTGCGGGCCCTGGCCATCAACCTCCTCGGCACCGTCGGCGACGACGAGGGGGTACGTGCGGAGGCCGCACGCCGCTTCGACGCGTCCCCCATGGCCGGCGGCACCACGCCGATTCCACCCGATATCGAGACGGCCACCGTGGCCGCGGTCGCGCAACTGCTGCGCCCGGATGACTACGAGGCGGTGCTGGCGCGCTACCGGTCGGCCACGACGCCACAAGAGGAGATGCGCTCGCTTGGCGCGCTGTCGATCTTCCCCGACGTCGAATTGTGCCTGCGGACGTTCGACCTGGCCATGACCGAGGTGCGGAGCCAGAACGGGTTCGTGGTGCTCGGCGCGCTCCTGGCCAACCCGGTGGGCTGCCAGGCCGTCTGGACCCGGATCACCGAGCGCTGGGACGAGATCATCGCGCGCTTCCCCAAGAACGCACCGGTGCGCATCGTCGAATCGCTGCCCGCGCTGTGTGCCGACGCCGCCTTTGCCGAGTCTGCCGTGGCCTTCCTGGTCGACCATCCGTTGGCCTCGGGCCCGCGGCGGGTGGCGCAATCGATCGAACGCCTCGGGGTGAACGTCGCCTTCGCGACCCGAGAGCGCGCGGGTTTGGCCGACACTCTGTTGGCCGGCACCGGCCCACGGTGAGCGAGGACACGGTGCCCGTTAGCGGCGCGTCGGCCCCCGCGCGTGTGGCTGCGCTCCTCGAGACGGCCCGGGCGACCCGGGGCTTCATGCCCGACGACGAAGGCCGGGCGCTGTTCGAGGCGGCGCACCGGGCCGGGCAGGCCGACGTCCCGGCCGCAAAGCCGGCGACCTTCGTCGAGATCGGCGCCTGGTGCGGCAAATCGACCGTCTACCTCGGGGCGGCGGCGGAGGCGACCGGCGCCGTCCTCCTCTCGGTCGACCATCACCGTGGTTCAGAGGAGAACCAGCCCGGCTGGGAGCATCACGAGGCCGACCTCGTGGATCCGGAAGCGGGGCACATCGACACCCTGCTGCACTGGCGCCGCACGATCACGTTGGCAGGCCTGGAGGGCGCCGTGGTCGGCATCGTGGGCGACTCCCCCACGATCGCCACGCGCTGGGATCGCCCGCTGGCGTTCTGCTTCATCGACGGAGGGCACGGCGAAGAGCCCGCCCGGGCCGACTTCCGGGGTTGGGCCCCGCACGTCGCGGTCGGTGGGTGGCTGGCCATCCACGACGTGTTCCCCGACCCGGCGGACGGAGGGCGCCCGCCCTACGAACTCTTTTGCACCGCGCTCGAATCGGGCGAGTTCGTCGAGGATGCCGCCTGCGGCAGCCTGCGCGTCCTGCGCCGCGTTGCGCCGTCGCCCCGCTGAACCACCCGATCAGGGCCCGCTCGACGGTCCGGTCAGTCGTGCGGCAGGCTCGGAGAACTCCAAGACCGTGCAGCCCTCGGCGGCGTCGCCGCAGTGCGGCTCGGCCAGGTCGAGCGGGGCCGGCAGGCATTCACCGCGGAAGAGGCCGGCGGCCGGCGTCGTGTCGGACAAGGCGTCGGCGGCGAGGACCATGGCGGCAAAGGTGTACGTGGTGCGCTCGTGCTTCGGGAACGTCTCTTCTTCGGGGTAGACCATCCCCGTCCAGTACGAGCCGTCGGGCAGCCGCAGGTTCTGCCCCGCCGTGAACAGCTCTCGTGCGTGGTGCTCGAGGCCGAGGGCGTTGAGGGTGAGCACACATTCCGCCGTCTCCGCCGCGGTCACCCAGTCCCCGGTCGACACACAGCGCACACCGAGGCCTTCCATCACGAAGCTGGACCAGCTCTCGGCGAGGCGGCGCCGACCTGCTTCTCCCTCGAGCGCCCCCGACAGCATGGGGTAGTACCAGTCCATGGCGAATTCCACCTTCGGCGCGAAGGCGCCCGGGTGGTGCGCCACGGCGTGCCCGAGGCGCCCCGCCGCCAGTTCCCAGTCGGGTCGGTCCTTGGCGAGGCACTCGGCGACCGCCACCGCGCACCGCAGCGAGTGGTAGATCGACGACGAGCCGGTGAGCAGCGCGTACCCCTCGGGTCGACCGGTCGAGTCGAGCGACCACAGCACCGAGCCGTCGGGTTGCTGCCAGCGCAGAATCCAGTCGATCCCGCCCTCGATGGCGGGCCACAGCTCCCCGAGGAACTCGACGTCGCCCGTGATCAGGTGGTGGTGCCATGCCCCGGCGGCCAGGTAGGCACACACGTTGGTGTCGAGCCGGGCGTCCTTCACGGCGTCGCGCCGGTAGTAGTTGAACCAGCTGCCGTCGGGTAGCTGGCGCTCGACGAGCCAGCGGTAGGCGGCCATCGCCTCGTCGACCAGGCCGCAGACCGACAGCGCCATCGCCGCTTCCACGTGGTTCCACGGATCGCAGTGGCCATCCTCGAACCACGGGATCATGCCGTCATGGCGCTGCACCTCGGCGATGGCGTGCGCCGTGGCGAGGACGTCGGAGCTGGTGAGGATCCCGGGCACCTCAGGGATGGTGGACTGGGCCGAGCGGACCTCCTCGGTCGTCATGCCGCGACTCCTCGCTTCGGTGTCGTGGGCCCGCGCCGCCCGGGCACGCCGCGCGGGAGGTTGGGGCGTGCGTCCGGCAATCCGGCCACGGACACGGCGGGCTTCTTCAGGTAGAGGACCAGGCTCTTGCCGATGAGAGGACTGAGAACCCGGTCAGCCGCGCGCGTCACGAGCGGAGCTTTGACGATGTCCCACACCAGCACCTGGTGGTATGCGGCCACGGCCGGGTGTGAGTCGTTCGACGGGCCCACGAGGCAGCGCAGCCACCAATAGGGCGAATGCAGGCCGTGCGCGTGGTGGTGTCCCGACGGCACGAGGCCCGTCGAGGCGAGACGGCGCTCCAGCGTGGAGCGCCGATAGATGCGCACATGCCCGCCCGGCGTGTCGTGGTATTCATCGGAGAGGGCCCAATTGACCGCTTCGGGCATGCAGCGCGGCACCGTCACGGCCATGGCGCCGCCGGGCTTGAGCACGCGGGCCAGCTCGCTCATGGCGGCCACGTCGTCGGGGATGTGCTCGAGCACCTCGGAGGCGATGACCCGGTCGAACGTCCCGTCGGCAAAGGGCAGGGCGAGCGCGTCGCCCTGCACGGCCGTCGCGGGATGGTCCCGGACCAGCTCCCCGGCGTCCACCATGGCGCCGAGCGTGGCGCGCACTTGGGCCACTTCGTCCGGGCCGGCATCGAGCGCCACCACCGAGGCGCCGCGCCGGGCCGCCTCGAACGCGTGCCGCCCGAAGCCGCAACCGAGGTCAAGCACCAGATCACCCGGTCCGACCCCGAGGCGGTCGTAGTCGACGGTCAGCACGGGTCGGCCACCTGGCTCGCCGCCGCGGGCGCCCCCGGCAGGGGGCGTCCCTCGAGGATCGCCTGGTAACAGTCGGCCGTGCCCGACGCGGTCACCTGCCAGGTAAAGCGGCGCACCACGCGCGCACGTCCGGCCGCGCCCAGCCGCGCCCGCAGGGCCGGGTCGTCGAGCAGCCGGGCGATGGCCCCGGCCAGCGCACCCGGGTCGTCGGGCGGCACGAGCAGGCCCGTCTCGCCGTCGTTGCCCACGACCTCGGGCAGCGCACCGCCGGTGGTCGTCACGACGGCCACCCCGCAGGACATGGCCTCGATGGCCGGCAGCGAGAAGCCCTCGTAGAGGGAGGGCACCACGGCGACTTCGGCCTCCCCGTACAGGCAGGCCAGTTCGTCGTCGCTGATGCCACTGACGCACCGCACCGCGTCGGACAAGCCGAGGCGGGCGATCGCCCGGTCGACCCGCCCACCCTCGGTGGGTCGGCCGATGACGGTGAGCTCGACGTCGCGCTCGGTGCGCAGCTTGGCCACCGCCTCGAGCAAGGGCACGAGGCCCTTCATGGGAACGTCGCTGCTCGAGGTGACCATGATGCGGCCCGGCTGCGGCGTCACGTCCTCGCGTGGACGGAACACCGTGTGGTCCACACCGACCGGCACCACCGTCATGCGCTCGGGTGCCACATCCATCTGGGCGGCGATGTCATGGCGCGAGTTCTGCGAGACCGTCACCACGGCGGGCAACGCCCGCGCCACGCGCACTTGCATGCCGAGGAAGCCGAACCAGCGCCGCGTCGTGACGCGTTGCCACGGGTTGGTCGTGTGCGACAGCGCGAGCTGGCGATCGACCGTGATGGGATGGTGGAGGGTGGTCAACAGGGGCCAACCGTCCTCGACCATCCCGAGCATGCCGGTGCCGAGGCACTGGTTGTCGTGCACGACGTCGAAGTCGCCGCGGCGCTGCGCCAGGAGCTGGCGGGCCCGGCGCGCGAAGGCCCGTGGCTCACCGAACCCGGCCGTGCACATGACGGCGAACTCGATCCCGTCCTCCCGCGAGGAGAACTCCCGGGGGTGCGGGACACGAAAGGGGTCCGGATCACGGTAGAGGTCGAGGCCCGGGACCGGAGTGAAGCCGACGCCGGGGTCGAGCTCGGGCCAGGGCGGGCCGGAGAAGACCTCGACGGAGTGCCCGAGGGCGACCAGCTCGCGGGTCAAGTGACGGGAGTAGACGCCCTGGCCACCACACCGCGGATTGCCCCGGTAGGTCAGGTAGGCGACGCGGAGGCCCCCGGGAGCAGGTGGGGCGGCGGGCACCGGGGTGGGCACCACGATGTGGCGCGACCGCTCCCAGGATTCCTTGGTCTCGATCCACTTCTGGCGGGGAGTCTTAGGCAATGGATATCCCGACTCGTCCCGACATGTCGCCCTAGCCTCCCCGAACGCCCCGGCCCTGTGCAAACGGCGCGCCGCCCCGGCGCGGACCACGCGGGGCAGATCACCTGGTCAACGGATACCAAACCGGTTGCGGCCCGTGAGCTCTGTGGAGACGGCAGCGACGAAGGTGGCCAACGCCGACGGCGCCTGTGGGCCGGGCGATGGCGGCCCGCAGGGCGGCGGACGCAGCCCAGACGAGCGTCGAGCCGAGGGGGGCCGGGCGCCGCAGGAGCGCCCCGGCGCGGACGGGTACCGTGACGGGTATGGACCTCGCATACCCGCCCGAGGCAGAGGAATTCCGGGCCGAGATCGCGAGATGGCTGAAGGAGAACCTCCCCGAGGGCTGGGGGGAGCCGGGCTTCTCCATGACGCCCGAGGCGCGCAAGCAGTTCAACGAGGAGTGGACGGCCAAGCTGTTCGGCGGTGGCTGGATCTGCGCCAGCTGGCCCGCCGAATACGGGGGCAAGGGGCTGAGCCTCCTCCAGCAGGTCGTGCTCAACGAGGAGTTCGCCCGCGTCGGGGCGCCCCTACGGGGCGACTTCTTCGGCGACACCCTCGTCGGACCGACGATCCTGCAGTGGGGCACCGAGGAACAGAAGCAGCAATTCATCCCCGGCATCTTGAAGGGCGAAATCGCCTGGTGCCAGGGGTTCAGCGAGCCGGACGCGGGATCCGACCTGGCCGGTCTCAAGACCAGGGCGGAGCTCGACGGCGACGAATGGGTGATCAACGGGCAGAAGGTTTGGACGACCCAGGCGCAGTACGCCGACTACATCTTCCTGTTGGCACGGACCGACCCCGACGCACCCAAACACGCCGGCATCTCGTACCTGCTCGTTCCGATGAAGCAGCCGGGCGTCGAAGTGCGGCCGATCGAGCAGGTCGATGGCTCGGCCGAGTTCAACGAGGTCTTCTTCACCAACGTGCGCTGCCCCAAAGACAACGTCATCGGGGGCGTCAACGACGGCTGGAAGGTCGCCATGACGACGCTCGGGTTCGAGCGCGGGACCTCGGCCACGACGGGACACCGACGCTTCCAAAAGGAGTTCGACGAGATCCTCCAAGCGGCGCGCGACCGGGGTAAGGACGGAGACCCCCTGATCCGGCAGCGCCTGGCCAGGTCGTGGTCGAACATCAAGATCATGCAGATCAACGGATGGCGCACCCTGACCGACGCGCTCAACGGCACGCACACGACGGCGAAGCTCGGTGCCTGCAACAAGATGTTCTGGTCCGAAGCGCACCAGGCCACGATGGACCTGGCGATCGACATCCTGGGCCTGCAGGGCCAGGTCCTCGGGGGCAACGAGGCCGAGGGCACCGTCCTGCCCGGCGCCCGCCACGCCAAGGCGGGCTATCCGGTGAGCAACGTGCAGTCCTCGTTCTTCTTCTCGCGTTCGGAGACGATCTGGGGCGGGTCGGCGGAGATCCAGCGCAACATCGTGGGCGAACGAGCCCTGGGCCTGCCGAAGGAGCCGAAGCCGGCCTGACGGCGCGTCCGGAGCGACGGGCGCTTCAGGACTTCTCTGGTCCGCCCGGCTCGCGCGGGAACGACACCCGGAAGGTCGCGCCGCCACCCGGGGTGTCCTCGACCCAGGCTCGGCCTCCCTGGATCTCGGCAAAGCGGGCCACGATGAAGAGCCCGAGGCCCAGCCCGGACGTGCCGCCCCGGCCGCGCTCGAAGGCCCGGAAAACCCTCTCCTTCCGATCGTCGGGCACGCCCGGACCCCCATCGGCCACCGTGAGCACGACATCACCGGGACCGACGGCGATGTCGACCTGCACCAACGAACCAGGCGGCGAATGGCGGAGCGCGTTGCTCAAGAGGTTGTCGACGATGCGTGCCGTGAGCCCCGCATCGAGGTCCGCGATCACCGTCTCGGTCGGTTGGACGAGGCACCCGTCGTCCATTCCGAGGTCCCGTGCACGCGCGGCCACGATCTCGTTGAGGTCGGTGGGCTCGCTCTTGACCACGACGTGGCCACCACCGAGTCGTTCCGCATCGAGCAGATTGGACAGGATGCCGCGCAGCTGCCCACTCGTCGTGACCAGGCCGCCGGCGATGTGGGCGATCTGGTCTGGGGGGAGCCCCGGGTGTCCCTGAAGCATCTCGGCCAAGGCGGCGACCGCGGCGACCGGGGTGTTGAGATCGTGCGAGGCAGCGAGGATCAGGGCATCCTTGGTGGCGTCCGCTTCGCGCAACGCGGCGGCAGCCCGACGCTCCAGTGAGAGGGCGTCCTGCATGGCGCGGCGCGAGGCCTCGCGGTCGCTCACGTCGCGCAGGGCGTAGCGAAGACCGGCCACGGAGCTGCCCGTCTCGACCAGCGGCGACACCGCGGCCTCCATGGCCAAGAATCGGTCCTCGCCACTGCGGACGCGGCAGATGCCCGCCACCGCGTGGCGCTCCAAGGCCACGGCGTCTTGCAACCGGCGCACGAGCTTCCGGTCGTGGGGATGGACGACCTCCTCGAAGTGCCGACCCACGAGGTCGTGCGGATTGCGGGACAGCACGACCAAGGTGGACGGCGACGCGTAGTCGATGGCGCCCGAACCTTCGGTCGTGAGCACGACATCAGACGAACTGTCGGCGATAAGACGGTAGCGGGCTTCGCTCGCCACGAGAGCCCGCTCCGCCGCAACACGCGTGCTCACGTCGCGGATCAGCCACCGCACGTGCACGGCATCGGTCCCGTACGATCGGCTGGCCGTCAGGTGCACCGACGCCGGGAACGGCCGTCCGTTCGGCGGGGTGAAGCCCGCCTCGAAGCTCACGACGCGGTTCGCGCTCACCGTCAGCGCGTCGTGGAGGTGGTCGAGGACCGGCCGCCGTTCCCCTGCGTCGACGAACACGATCACGGGCTTGCGGTAGAGGAAGCGCGCGGGGGACCCGAGCAGCCCGCTCGCCGCCCGGTTGGATTCGACGATTACGCCGTTTGAGTCGGTGACGAGGTATCCGTCGGGAGCGAGATCGAACAGCTCGTGATAGCGGATCGCCTGGGCGTCCAGCTGCTCTTGGGTCTGCTGGAGCGCCTCGCTGAGTGTGCTGACCTCCTCGGTGCGCTCTCCAAGCGCCTGCACGGCGGTCGTGAGCTCACCGATCAGTTCAACCAGCGCCGGGTCGGAGCGTTCTGCCGCGAGCTCGAGCACACGCCCCGAGAGCGCCGCGATGCCCCCGCTGACACGATCGACCCGGTCGTTCACCTCGACCACGCGTCTGAGGTCCCGATCCGCCGTCACGCCGGTCCATCCTCGTGGGCTTCCATGACGAGCATGGCCGAGAGCTCGCGACCGGCGCCGATCGGCAAGACCCTGACCCAGCACATGAAGTTGCCGCCGGATTGATCGACTGCCGCCAGATCGAGAGACACCGGTTGGGCCCCCTCCGCCCGGCAGGCGCGTACCGGCGCCTGCAGCGCCTCGAGAGGCAGGCCGAGCTCCAGCCCGAAGAAGGACTCGCCCACTACCTCGTCCTCACTCAGGCCCCACATGGTCGAGGCCGCGTTGTTCCACTCCGTCACGAGGAGTCGCGAATTGAGCACGACGATGGCGGCGGGGAAATTGTCCATGACCTGGCGGTGCAGGGCGCTGTAGCGCTGGAGGTCGCGGTTGGAGCCCACGAGCGTTTCGTTCAGCGTTTCCACGGCTTCGGTGGTCGTCTTGAGATCGATGTTGGTCGACTCGAGCTCGTCGTTGGAGGACCGAAGCTCTTCGTTGGTCGTTTCGAGCTCCTCATTGGTCGACTGGAGCTCCTCGTTACTGGTCTCGAGCTCTTCGTAGCTCGACTGCAGCTCCTCGTTGCTGGTGACCAGCTCCTCGTTGGTCGACTGGAGCTCTTCGTAGGCCGTCTCGAGTTCTTCGTGGACCTGGCGATAGGCCTCACGCAGGCGCTGCGTCGCGCGGATGTCATCGAAGGTGATGCTGGCCCCGACAACCTGCTGGTGCTGGTCCAATGTCGGCAGGATCCGCACCTCAGCGTCCACAGTGTCGCCCGTGGCCGTCGCATAGCCCACAACACCAAGGCCGCGCGACGAGCCATCGGCTATGGCCTGGCGGGTCGGGGTCACCAGATCGGCCGGCTGCAGCGCCAGCGGGAGCTCGCGGAGTGGTCGGCCGAGGTCCTGCACGTCGATCGCAAGCAGGTGATGTGCCGCGTCGTTCGCCGCGGTCACGACCAGCTCGGTGTCAACGTGCAGCTCGGCGATGAGCACTGTCCCTAACTCATGGTCAGACAGCGCGGCCGCGTCGAGCATCTCTGGCACCGGAACGGGCGCCTGCAAGTCGTACGGGCGGCGTTCGGGGTACCCCGAAGCGGCGAAGCCAGCGCCGTCGCCGAACGGCGTCTGCGGCGCCTGCGACACGGCGACGAAGATCCGGTGCTTGAGGTTCACGGGCCTGAATCGGCCCCCGTCGATCCCGAGGACCATCTCGGCGCGCCCCAGGAACAAGTAGCCGCCGTTGCCCAGGGCGAAGTGGAGCCGGGGGACCACTGCAGCCTTGGTCTCCGCGTTCAGGTACATGAGGGTGTTGCGGCAGACGACGAGGTCAACGCGCGAGATGGGTGGATCGCTGGTCAGGTCGTGCCGTCCGAAGACGACCGTCCGCCTTAGGGCGGGGACGACGGCCGACCCCCTGTTCTGCGGGTCAGGTTGGAAGTAGGTCTGGCGATACTCCTCGGGGACGTCCTCGAGCACCTTGTCCGTGTACACCGCCGCCCGCGCCGAGTCGAGGGCGTCGAGGTCGACGTCCGTCGCGTAGATCTTGACGCGGCGCGCGGCCTCGGCAAGACCCAGCAGGTTGGCCAGCGCCATGGCGAGGCTGTAGGGCTCCTCGCCGGACGCGCAGCCTGCGCTCCACACGCGGATCGGCTGCCCCGCGTCATGGCGCGCCACGATCTCGGGCAGCACGGCCGCTTCGAGGTACTGCCACGCAGCGGTGTCGCGGAAGAACCCGGTGAGGTTGATGAGGATCGTATTGAAGAGGGCGGCGAACTCATCGACATCGGCTTCGAGCAGGTCCTTGTATTCGGCAATCGAGCCGACCCCCAGGTCCTGCATGCGGCGATGGACGCGACGGTTGATGGTCGAACGCTTGTACCCGGTGAAGTCGAAAGCGCGGGCGTCGCGGACGAAGGCGAGAAGTTCCTCGAGCCCTTGGTCGCTCGGGTCGGCCGGCAGCGACTGGGGACTCTCGGTGCTCACGCCGGGGGCTCGCCCTCGACGAGGGAGACGAGCGCCGGGCCGATCTCTCCGAGGTCGAGCACGAAATCGACGGTGCCGGTGTCGATGGCGGCCTGCGGCATCCCGCTGAACTCGGCCGTGGCCGGGTTCTGCGCCAGGACGGTGCCACCGGTCTGCGAGATGGCCCGCACGCCCATGTTGGCGTCGCTCCCTGTGCCGGTCAGCACCACACCGATGGCCCGCCCCGGATACGCGCCGGCCCCCGACTCGAAGAGCAGGTCGGCTGAGGGTCGGACGAAATGCACCAGCTCGGAGTGGGAGAGATTCAGTGTGCCGTCGGAGGCGACGAGGAGGTGTTCGTCCGGCGGCGCCACGTAGGCCGTGCCCGGCTCGAGCTTGGCGCCCTGGGTTGCCTCCACGACCTGGAGGGGCGTCCGATTGCGCAGGATGTCCGCCATCAGGCTGCGATGACGGGGGTCGAGATGCTGCACGATGACCACGGGCACAGGGAAATTATCCCCCAAGTCGCCCAGAACGCGACTCAGTGCGGTGAGGCCGCCGGCAGAGGCGGCCAGCAGCACGACGTCGAATCCGTCGCCCAAGGTGGGCCGCCCGCCGCGGTCACGGGCCACGCCCTCAACCGTCACGGCCAGTTGCCCCCTTTCGCGGGGTTTGCGCAGCACCAAAAAAGGAGAGGAATCAACCCCAGTGTGTTGGGAATAGTCTGACATACGATGCTAAGGGGCAGCGCACAAGGGTGTGACGCATGGCAGTACTGAGCACGGTGACCGACGACCCCGGCGGCGCGGGCGCCGGCGCGATCAGGGTCATGGTCGTCGACGACCACGCAGTTTTCGCCGAGGCTCTCGCCATGGCGATCAACGCCTCGGGGCGGATGCGCTGCGTCGCGATCGCCAATGATGCCGACGAGGCGCACCGCATGGCGGCGGACAGCGATCCCGACGTCGTCGTGATGGACGTCGGGCTCGAGGGTCCGGACGGCATCGCGGCCACCACCTCGCTGCGCAAGAGCCGCCCGCAGACCCGCGTGCTCGTCCTGACCGGACAGGTGCCGACTGCTCCCCTCGTTCATGCCGCCGCCCAGGCGGGCGCGTCGGCCTTACTGCTCAAATCCAACCGCCTCACCGAGGTTGTCGACGCAATCCCGTCACTACCCGACCACGCATTCACCATGGATCACAAGACGGTTGAGGTCCTCTGCGCACCCGCCCTGGCCGGCCTGGCCGCACGGAGCCGCTCGACCTCCGCCTACCTGACTCGCCGCGAGTACGACATCCTGGGGCTCCTGGCTCAAGGAGTCGACCTCCAGAGCGCGGCGCACCGCCTGGGCATCACGGTCAACACGGCACGCGGCTACGTGAAGGGCTTGTACCGCAAACTCAATGTGCACACCCAGCTGGAGCTGCTGGCGGTGGCCCGGGAAAAAGGCTTGATCGAATCCGAGACGTAACTCCCGACCTCCGGCGAGGAGCGAGGCGCGGGCCGGGCCATGTCGGTGCAGCTCCCGCCCGGGCCCGCCCTGGGAGAGGGTCCCCCTCTCAGGGGGGGTCAGAGGCCCTCTTCGGGGCTGGTCGGCCGGCCGGGGCCCGCTCAAGATAGGAACGGGAGTTGAGGGTTCGTGGCACCGGTTCGATCGGTCTGCCGGTGACGAGCCTCGAGGGGGCGGGCGTCCGCCTTCCAAAAGTGGGTTGCCCACCCGGTGGAGGTACTACCCGACGTGGCGCTGGAGCCAGGGCGGGACGAGATCGGGCGGGAGCAGTCGCACCTGCCCGAGGCGGACAGTGATTGGCTGGTGCTCGGGCTCGTCGACGAGGCTCCAGGGGGGATCCTCGATGCCGCACCGGACGGCATCCTCTCCGTCGACGACGCCAACCGCATCCTCTCGGTCAACCGGAAGGTCGAAACCCTGTTCGGCTACCCGCGCGCGGAGCTCGTCGGACGTCCGGTCCACCTCTTGCTCCCCCTCTGGCCATCGACACGATCCCCACTCTCCGACGGTCCGAGCGCGTGGTCGCGCTCGACCAACCAGGCGGCCCGGGCGATCGGACGCCGACAGGACGGGAGTGGCGTCCCGGTCGAGGTCGTCATTCGCGCGCTACACACCGAAGGGGCCCGCCGCGCCGTCGCAGTGGTGCGGGCTGTGGATACGGCCGATGCCTCCGCGGGGATGTCGGCCAACGACATCATCGAGCGGACGCATGACGGCATCTGGGTCGTCGACGCGGCCAGCCTTCGCGTCATCTACGCCAACCACGGGTTGGCGCAAAGGCTGGGGTATCGCCACGACGACATGGTGGGGATGGGGGTCGACTTGATCGCCCCCGGGTTCGTCGACGACGAACTCCGGCGTCCCCTGGCGCGGTTGCGAGACGACCCGGGCAGCTCACTGGTGCACCGCCTGGAGTTACGCGGCGCCGACGGCAGCCGCATCCCCGTCGAGGTGCGTACCCAGGCGCTCCCCGCTGCAGGAGGGGCGGAGTCGGGCACGCATTCCGATGCCTATATGAGCTTCGCCCGTGATCTGAGCGAGCGAGCCGAGAAGCAGTCAGCGAGACGGACCACGCAGGTCGCCGCCGAAGTGCTCGACGACCGGGCCCGGATCGGCCGCGACCTCCACGACGGTGTGCTCCAGCGGATCTTCGCGACGGCGATGGCGGTGCGGGCGCTGGGGCCGAAGACAGCGGGCACCGGGGTCGGCTCCGACCTCGCCCGCATCGTGGAAGAGCTGGACGGCTGTATTCACGACCTGCGAAGCGCCGTTGACGGGATCGCACCCGAAGGCGACGTCAAGCTTGGGCTTCGGGCCGACCTGTGGGAGATCCTGGCGGACGAGCGCGCCGCGCTGATGCTCACGCCCAACGTCCAATTCGGCGGTGAACTCGACGAGATCGACGGCGAGTTGCGACGCCAGATCCTGGCTATCTTTCGCGAGGTGCTCTCCAACGTGGCGCGCCACGCCCACGCGTCCCAGGTCGACATCGTGGTAGAGGCGTCCGATGGCTCGTTCCTACTGCGCGTCTGCGACGACGGCGTCGGCTTCGACCCCTCCGGGCCGTGGAGTGGCCGGGGCCTGCGCAACCTGACGCAGCGGGCGCGCCTGCTCGGCGGCACCTTCACCATCCGCTCCAACTACGGAGAGGGCACCGTCGTGGAATGCCGAGTGCCGCACGACGGACCCGATCGCTGACGTCGACGGCTCCAGCTCGCCCGCGCCGGCCTGGAGCCGCTGGCGGGCGCCGAGCGCGAAGAGCGGCACCGCCGCCAACAGCGTGGCCACCCCACCCACCGCGAGCGCGACCCGCGGGTTCGTGCTGTCGCTCAGATAGCCGAGGAGCGGGGCGCCGATCGGCGTGCTGCCCAAGAACGCAATGGCGTTGAGCGACATCACGCGGCCGCGCATGGCGGCGTCGGCCCGGAGCTGCAGGGTGGCGTTGTTGGTGGCGACGAACGCGATGCTCGCTGCGCCCATCGGGACGAGGAGCACGAGCGCGGTGTCCTGGGTCGGTGAGAACGCGACGCCGAGGATGGCGCATCCAAACACCAGGCCGATGACGGCCAGGAGCCGCGTCGATGGCCGGCTGCGGAACGCGGTGGCGAGACCCCCGAGCACCGCCCCCGCGCCCATGGCGGCGAGAAACAGGCTGTAGAGGCCGGCGCCGCCGTGGAACGTGAACTTCGCCAGGAGCGGCAACGTCACGGTGAAGTTGAACGCGAAGATACCGACGACGGCCATGGAGAGCAGCGGGACCTTGAGGTCGGGGGTAGACCAGACGTAGCGCAACCCGTCCCGTACCTGGCCCTTGGCCCGACCGACGCCGGGGCGCCGGTACAGCTCGGCGGCCCGCATCATGGCGAGGGCGACGATCACGGCGGCATAGGACGCCGCGTTGAGGAAGAAGCACGTTTCGACGCCAACCGTGAGGATGAGCACGCCCCCGATGGCCGGACCGATCACCCGGGCCGAGTTCATGAGGACGCTGTTGAGGCTCACCGCGTTCGGCAACAGGTCCAGCCCCACCATCTCCGAGACGAAGGTCTGACGGGAGGGGTTGTCGAACAGGTTGACGACGCCGAGTCCCGCGGCCAGCAGGTACACCTCGAGCAGGGTCGCAGCGTGAGTGGCCACGAGAAGGCCGAAGATCAACGCCAAGACCCCGGCGCTGCCCTGGGTGGCGTAGAGGACCTTGCGCTTGTCCAGGCGGTCCGCAATGAGGCCGCCGAACGGGCCGAACAGCAGCAACGGCACGAACTGCAGGCTGGTCGCGATGGCGACGTCGAGGCCGGTGCCGTGCAGCACGAAAAGGATCAGGTAGGCCTGGGCGACCGTCTGCATCCAGGTGCCCGAGACCGAGATGACCTGACCGGTGAAGTAGAGCCGGTAGTTGCGCACCGAGATGGCGCGGAACGTCCGGCGGCCCGCTTCGCGGACCCGGCGCCTCACGGCTCCTCCAGTATGTGCTCGAGCAGTGCGACGAGTTCGGCCGCGTGCCGTTGCTCGTCGGCGCTCAGCTGGTCCAGACGGCGGAGCAAGAACGCGTTCTTGCGGGTGCGCATCCGATCGAGCGCGCGCTCCCCAGCCGGTGTGATGCGCACCCGGGCACTGCGCCGGTCCTCGGGATCGGCGACCCGGGTCACCATGCCCGCCTCGGTCAGGCCGGCGACGATGCGGGTGACGGTGGGCGGCTGCACCTGCTCGATCGCGGCGAGCTCCCCGAACGTCGGCTGGCCGTGCCGGCTCACCGAGCCCAAGGCCGACGCCTGGGCCGGTGACAGGCCCCCGAGTGACTCCTGGCGCAGCCGGCGCTGGAGCCGGTTGACGGCGCGGCGGAGCCGGCCGGCGAGGTCCTCTTCGATCAGGGTCGACTGGTCGGCGCGGGCGGGCATGCCACCAGTCTACTAGTTAGTTTCGCTAACTAATCAATGGGGGCCGCCCGAGCCTGGGAGGCATGGACAACGCGGAAAGCGGCGGGCCGGGTCGCTCGGGCCGGGACGGGCCGGCCCAAGTCAGCGGCTCGTGAGTACGGCAAATGCGTGAGATGGCGTACCCAAAAGCGGGGGCTAACGCCTTACCTACTGAGACGCTCGGCCACTGAGCACTCGTGGGCGGTCGCGCTGCTCGCGCGTGCAAGCACCTCGCCCTCGAGTTCTCGAAAAGCGTGTCTCCAGCGAACGGGGCTATTGATATCGTGATATCATGATGTCATGCCAAAGCAGACCACCGTGCGCCTTCCTGAGGACTTGGCCGACGCGGCCGAAGCGGTCGCGCGCGTCAAGGGCACGAGCGTCAACGCGCTCATCATCGAGTCGCTT
>DASZMN010000117.1:0-20698 GCA_035551835.1 Acidimicrobiales bacterium
GAGAGACCGAAGGCCACGCAGAACATGAGGATGGGCATGGTGTCGACCAACGCGCCGGTCGGGGTGAAACCGAGCGGCCCCGAGAGGTGGCCGTCCTCGAAGATCCAGACCATGGCCCCGAACATGGCTCCCAGGCTGAGCGCGTTCAGCACCAGCGCCTTGAACGGGATGAAGAGGCTGCGGAAGAGGAAGAGCAACAGCAGGAACGTCGCGCCGGCCACCAGGAGCAGCGCCAGCGGAAGGTAGTGGTTGATGACGGCCGTCGAGTCGGCGAGGCCGGCGGGGAGCCCACCCACGAGGACGGGGAACGGCGCCGGATCGTGGCGGATGGCCTGCACCAGCCGGGTGCCCGCGGCGGACAGGGCGTTGCCGTGCGGGACGACCGAATACCACGTGCCGTCGTGCCCGGTGAACTGCGCCAAGTAGGGGGCCGGCGCCGGCAGCCGCACGCCGTGGAAGTAGACGCCCGACGCGGCATCGACCCGCTCGACGTCGGGGAGCTCGGAGAGCGTGGCCGCATACGCGGCCTGCGCGCGGAGGCCCGTGGCGCCGGTACGTGGTGCGACCACGATCAGTGCGTCGGTCTGGCCCTGGCCGAAGTCGGCGCGCAGCGTGTCGTCGACCTGGCGGATCTGGTTCGACGGCGAGAGCACCCGGTCGTCGAGGTAGCCCAGTCGCAGGTGGAGGAAGGGCGACGCGACCACGAGCAGGACGGCGCTGGCGCAGACGATGACGACGACCGGGCGACGCATGACACCTCGGGCCATTCTCGACCAGAACCCGTCGGCGGGCGGGCGCACGGACCGGCGCCACACCGGCAGCGCGTTGACGCGGTGCCCGATGAGCGCGAGGGCGGCGGGCAGGACGACGAGCGCCGCCGCTCCCGCCAGCAGGGCGACGGTGATCCCGGCGTAGGCGAAGGAGCGCAGGAACATGAGAGGGAAGACGAGCAGGGCGCTGATCGCAGCCGCCACCGTCAGCGCGCTGCCGGCGACTGTCCGGCCGGCGTGCGCCAGGGTTTCCTCGAGCGCCGCGGGCACGTCGCGGCCGGCCGCGAGCTCCTCGCGGAAGCGACTGACGACGAAGAGGCTGTAGTCGATGGCGAGCCCGAGGCCGAGGACGGTCGTCAGGTTCACGGCGAAGACCGACACAGGGGTGATCCCGTCGAGCACGCGCAGCGAGAGCAGGGTCCCAATCACGGCGACGGCGCCGATGGTGAGCGGCATGGCGGCCGCCACCAGCGAGCCGAAGACGAAGAGGAGCAAAAGCAGCGTCAACGGCACGGCGAACGCCTCGGCGCGGAGCAGGTCGTGTTCCACCACGCTGTTCACCTCGTGGAAGGCGGCGGCGAACCCGCCCACCCGGACCTCGATCGGGCCCGAGGGGCGCGCCACCGCGGCGGCGATGGCGGGCTCGCGCCGGGTGATCTGGTCCTGGTCGCCGACGATGCGGCCCATGATCAGCGCGCTCGTCCGGTTGTCCGTGCGGAGCACCGGAATGGCGTCGAGGCTCCAGTACGACTGCACGTTCGCCATGTGCGGCTGCGCCGCGAGGAGGCGGGTCAGCGCGCGGCCCGCCGCCGCGACCGAGGCGCCGTCGACCGTCCCGCGCCGCGCGTGGACGAGGAGGATGAAATTGTCCGATCCGCTGTGGAACTTCGAGGCGAGCACGTCGGCGGCCTGGACCGACTGTTCGGACGGCGCGTCGAAGCCGCCCTGGGACAGCCGGGACGACACGTTGCCCCCGAAGGCGGCGGCGAGGACGACGAACAGGCCCGTCGCCACCAAGATGGCGATGCGGTGGGCCACGACGCCGCGAGCCAGCCGGCGCAGACCACGCTCGGCGAGGGAGACGGGGTGGACGTGGTCACCCTCCGGGGCGGTGCTGCCGCCGTACCGCCGGTACCTACTCACGGTATGTAGTATTCTGAGAGTGTCTCGATCTGTCAAGGAACGCCCGTGACCAGGTCGGGGACGAGGAGGAACAGTACGATGCGCGCCATGGAGCCGGCACGCACCCGCCGCGAGGAGTACGCCGAGGCCACCTACGAGGCGCTCCTCGAGAGCGCGGCGGCGTGCTTCCTGGAGAGCGGGTTCGCCGCCACCTCGCTCGACGCGGTGGCCCGGCGCGCCCGGGTCACCAAGGGCGCCATCTACCACCACTTTGCGTCCAAGCGGGACCTCTTCATGGCCGTCCTCGACCGACAGGAGGAGGTCAGCGCCCGCACCGTGACGCAGGCGGCCACCGCGGCGGCCGATCCCTGGACGGCGATGGTCGCCGCGTTCGACGCCTTCCTCGAGACGATCGCAGACCCCGTTTACCAGCGGCTCTGCTTCGTAGAGGGCCCCGCCGCCCTGGGGTTCGAGGACTGGTGGGCCTGCGGCGAGCGCTACGAGATCGAGGTCATCCGCACCCAGTTGGACCGGGCGGCCCAGGCGGGCGTCCTGGTGGTCGAGGACCTCGACATGCTGGCCCACGTGCTCTTCGGGGCGGTGACGGCCGGCGTCCTGGCCATGGCGCGGGCGGCTGACCCGGAGGGGGAGCGGGACCGCTTCCGCACCGTGATGCTCAAGGTGATGGCCGGAATGGTGCGGATGGACGAATTCAAGCCACCATGGGGTGGCGGGGCGGCGTAGGACGATTTCATCGTGGGTTCACAGAACCGATACGGCGAGGAAATAGGGTCCGGCGAGACTGAAGCCGGCCCCCACCCAGGCGCCACTCGTCCGGGCGGGGCGGGCAGCACAACAAGCAGCACAAGAAGAAGGAAGAGAAGGGGAGCACAGGAGAGTTCATGAGCTACCAGGCCGAGTACATCTGGATCGACGGGACCGAGCCGAGCCCGCTGCTCCGGAGCAAGACCAAGATCGTCGCCGACGGCAAGGAGCCCCCGATCTGGGGCTTCGACGGGTCGAGCACCAACCAGGCCGAGGGCAGCGACTCCGACTGCGTGCTGCAGCCGGTCTTCGTGTGCGCGGACCCGCTGCGCGGCGGCGACAACAAGCTCGTGATGTGCGAGGTCCTGTTGACCGACATGACGCCGCACCCGACGAACACGCGCCGGGCGTGTGCCGCGGCGGCGGAGAAATACGCCAGCTTCGAGCCGTGGTTCGGGATCGAGCAGGAGTACACCTTCTTCCAGTACGGCCGCCCGCTCGGTTGGCCCGAGGCCGGCTTCCCCGCGCCACAGGGCCCGTACTACTGCGGCGTCGGTGGCGACAAGATGCCGGGGCGCCAGATCGTCGAGCGCCACACCCAGGCGTGCATGGACGCGGGCCTGGGCATCGAGGGCACCAACGCCGAAGTGATGATGGGGCAGTGGGAGTTCCAGATCGGCGTCTTGCCGCCGCCGCTCATCGCCGACCAGCTGTGGACGGCGCGCTGGCTGCTCTTCCGCATCGCCGAGGAGTTCGGCGTCTACGCCACGCTCGAGCCCAAGCCCGTGCTCGGTGACTGGAACGGCGCCGGCGCGCACACCAACTTCTCCACCAAGGCAATGCGCGAGGACGGCGGCTGGGACGCGATCATCGCCGGCTGCGAGGCGCTCGGGAAGAACGTGGAGGAGCACGTCGCCAACTACGGCATCGGCATCGAGACCCGGCTGACCGGTGCGCACGAGACCGCGCACTACTCCCAGTTCACCTACGGCACGTCGGACCGGGGGGCGTCCATCCGGATCCCGTGGCAGACCGCGCGTGACAAGAAGGGCTGGATCGAGGACCGCCGGCCCAACGCCAACATCGACCCCTACGTGGTGAGCCGCCTGTTGGTCGAGACCGTGTGCGGGGCCGCCGTCGGCGACTGAGCCGCAGCGGCTGAACATTGCCGGTGCCGCGCTGGGCGCAGCGGCGCGGCACAGTCCGATCGAGATCGCCGCTGGTTTCCGGGACGCAAGACCCGAGGCCGGTGGCGTTTCTCGTTCGACGCTGTGCGACGAAGCCGGCCGTGCCCCCGACGGGCAGAATCCGGCGCGTCCCCTCAGGGTACCTTTGGGGTGCTGTTGTGGGTCGGTTGTTGTTCTGCACCGTAAAGGTTCACGGCTGGAACCTTAAGGGTGAAGATTCGCCCCTACTTGGAACCCCGACGCCAATACACTCGACAACCGGCATCCCGAACGATCATGGGCCCGTACCGGTCGGGGGAAGGGGTCGAGCGAGCACCCCGTTCGGAGGCACCCGGCTCAGGAGTCGGGTTGGTCCGAGGGTGCGTGGGCCTCGAGCGCCACCTCGCCGGGACGGGGGAGCGGGCCGAACTGCAGGGCGGCGGTGTCGCCCTCGATGTAGCGGCTGGTGTCGCCGCCGGCGTCGGCCATCTCGTCCATGCCGATCGGGCCCTCGGGGGCCCCGGCCAGGAACTGCTGGATGATCGGGTTGTCGGTGGCCACCATGTCGGCCTTGCTGGAGAACTTGACGAGGTTGGAGCGGAACAGCACGCCCATGTAGTCCGCGGTGCGCATCACCGACTGGATGTTGTGCGTGATGATGAAGAACGTCGCGCCCGTCTCCTTCTGCGCGGTCACCACGAGCTCGTCGAGGTACGCCACCCGCACGGGGTCGAGACCCGAGTCCGGCTCGTCGAAGAGCACGATCTCGGGCTCGGTCACCATCGCCCGCGCCAGGCCGGCGCGCTTCTTCATGCCACCGGACACCTCGCCGGGCAGCTTCTTGAGGTGGTCCATGAGGCCGACGAGCTCGGCGTTGCGGTAGACGAGCTCGCGGATCTCCGCCTCGTTCTTGCGCGTGTGCTCGCGCAGCGGGAAGGCGATGTTGTCGTAGAGGCTCATGGAGCCGAACAGCGCACCGTCCTGGAAGAGGACGCCGAACTTCTTGCGCACCTCGTAGAGGCGCTTCTCGCGCAGTCCGACGATCTGGTCGCCGTCGACCCAGATCTCGCCGCGCTCGGGGCGGAGCAGTCCCAGGATGTTCTTGAGGAGCACCGACTTGCCGGTACCGGACGGACCGAGGATCGCCGTGATCCGGCCCTTGGGGACGTCGAACGTGATGTCCTCGAGGACGGTGTGCGAGCCGAAGGACTTGGTGACCCCTCGCAGGGAGATGATCGGCTGGCCCGGGGCGATCCAGGGGGTCCCGTCGGCGTTCGTCCGCGCCTCGTCGACGGGCGGGACGGCGACCTGTTGCTGGGTATCCATACCAGGAGAACCTATGCCCAGGCCGGGGCTTGCGCCCACGCCGGGCGAGTGGGCGAAGGGGGCGAAGGTTTAGTTGCCGCCGAGCAGGCCGGACACGACGTCACCCAGCCCGCCGAGCAGCCCGCCCGGTGCGGTGGTCGTCGTGGACGTCGGGGTGTTCGAGGTGCCACCAGCCCCCGTGGCCCCGGCGGCGCCGCTCAGCAGGCCGCTGACCCCGTTGAGCGTGTTGTTGAGCGTGGTGCTGAGGCCTTGCGTCGTGTTCTGCAGGCCGGTGCTCAGCCCGTTGAGCGTGGTGTTCAGCCCGTTCGTGAGGCCGTTCAGCGTGGTGTTCAGGCCGTTGGTCACGTTGTTGACGGTGTTGTTGAGGCCGCTGGTGGTCTGGTTCAGCCCGCTGGTCACGCCCGAGGTGCCCGCCCCCAGGCCGCCGAGGATCGACGTCGAGTTGGAGGGGGAGCCGCCGGCGGTGCCTCCGCCGGTGCCCGATCCACCGGAGCCGGTGCCATCCGAGGAGCCCGAGCCGCCCGCATCGCTCGACGCGGCGGGCGTTCCCGAAGTGCTCGACGCGGCCGGCGTCGTGGTGGCCGGCGGGACCGGCACGCCGAGCGAGTACATCGGGTCGGCGATCGAGGCGCCGGCCGCGGGGGGCGGCGCCGATGGCGAGTTGGACAGCGCGTGCGGTGCGATGAAGGCGGCCGCGACCGCAGCCCCGGTGACGGCGACGCCGGCGACCGCGTTGCGCAGGCCACCGCCCGTGCCGCCGCCGCTCTGCGAGGTCAGGCTCGCGCTGCGGTGCGCGGCGCGGAAGATCGTGCGGCGGACGAGGATGCCCGTGGCGACGAGGAAGCCGGCCAACGCCTCCTTCGAGTCGGACACGACGGCGAACTCGCGCTTGAGGGCCTGGCGCGCCCGCCACAGCAGCGTCTCGATCGTGCCGATCTCCACGCCTTCGTGGTCGGCGATCTGCGGGTAGGTCCAGCCCGATCCCTCGCGCATGGCGAGCACGTGGCGGTGGCGGGTGGACAGGCGGTCGAGCGCGCGGTGGACGAGCTCGCCGTCGGCCGCCGCGAGGACAAGTTCTTCGGAGGTGTCCGCGCCGACGACGCCGACGGGGTGCTGGGCGGTGAGCTCCATGTCGTCGGTCGGGGTGCTGCGCGAGCGACGGCGGAGCATGTCGGTGCAGATGTTCCCGGCAATGACCGTGAGCCACGGGTAGAAGCGGCGCTCACCGGCAAAGCGCGGCAGCGCCTTCCAGGCCCGGGCGAACGCCTCTTGCGCCGCGTCCTCGGCCTCGTGGCGGTCGTTCAGACGGCGGAGGCAGAAGCGGAGGAGCCGCTCGTAGTAGCGCGCATAGAGGTTGCCGAACGCGGCGGAGTCCCCGGCCTGGCACCGCTCGACGAGCGCGCGGTCGCGGTCCAGGTCGACATCGTCGCAAAGCGTTGTCAGCTCATCCTGGCGGAGCGCCAATGTTCCCGTCCCTCCCCCTCCTCGGACCTCTTGCTAGGAGGTTGGTCACATTATGGCTGCATTTGACTGGTTTTTGAAAGCCCGCGAGCAACAATTCATAAATAGGGGTTGGAAGCTTCGACCTGCGCTTGTTGGGGAATCAAGACCAACACACGTTTGGGGACAGGAAGGAATTGTCGAGCCGTTGCGCAAAGGGGAGGACGGTGGTGCCTGGTCGCCTCGGCCGGGCCGCCGGAATATCTGTGAGACAGCTGAGAAGTGGGCACGGGCCAGGCACGCCGTCCGCAAGGTCGGGCACGTACGGCCGTTTTTCCTACTGCAGGGTAAGTGGATGGGGAACGGGCGCCGGGCCGGGCAGCGTCCTTGGAACACCTCGGAAGGGGGGAGACGTTGTCCGAACCGCGTGACATGACCGACCTCACGCCCGATCCGGCCACCAGCACCACCCAGCCTCTCAGCCGCGAGGAGATGGCGCGCCGCCTCGGCACCCCGAGCGGCCGGCCCACGGCGGCCGCCGTGCTGACCCGGCCGAGCCGGCCGCTGACCGATGACGGCAAGGTCGCCACCGCCGTCCGCGAGACGGGCAACATGTTCGCCACCGCGTTCGAGGCGCTGCGCCAGGCGCCGCTCAAGGGCGTGCCCGTCAGCGAGTTCTTCGACCAGTGCTGGTTCCTGGCCCGGGTCACCACCCTGCCCCTGATCCTGCTGTCGATCCCCTTCGGCATGGTCATCGCGCTCGAGGTCGGCTCGCTCCTCCAGCAGATCGGCGCGCAGTCACAGCTCGGCGCGGCGATGGTGCTCGCCGTGGTGCGCGAGCAGGCTCCCGTCGCCACGGCGCTACTGATCGCCGGCGCCGGCGGGTCGGCCATGTGCGCCGATCTGGGCTCGCGGCGCATCCGCGACGAAATCAGCGCCATGGAGGTCATGGGCGTCAACCCGTTGCACCGCCTGGTGCTGCCGCGGCTCCTGGCCGCCACCGTCGTCGCCGTCCTGCTCGACGCCGTAGTCAGCGTGGCGGGCATCGCCGGCGGCTGGTGGTTCGGCACACACTCCATCCACATCACCTCCAGCAGCTTCTTCGCCACCTTCGGCGAGCTCAGCCAGATCGCCGACCTCGCCATTGCGCTGTTCAAGGCGGCGATCTTCGGCTTCATCGCGGCCATGGTCGCCTGTTACAAGGGCCTCTATTGCAAGAGCGGGCCGAAGGGGGTGGGTGACGCCGTCAACCAGGCCGTCGTCGTCACCTTCATCCTCTCGTTCTTCGTCAACTTCCTCTTGACCGTCTTCTACTTCAACTTCATCCCGCAAAAGGGCATCTGATGGCGATCGACACCCCCGCCCGGCCCCAGCCCCAGCCCGACCAGCCCGAGCGGCACGAGCCGGTCCTCGCATCGGCGGGCAAGGCAGTGGGCGACCGGGCGCTCGGGTTCGGCGACTCGGTCCTCGGCATCTTCGACGACTTCGCTGCGCAGATGAGGTTCTACGTGCGCACCCTGCGTGCGCTGCCCGGGGCGCTCCGTTATCCCAAGGAGATCCTCGTCTTGATGTCGGACATCTCTCTCGGGTCCGGCGCGCTCGTCGTCGGCGGGGGCATGTTCTTCGTCGTCGTGTCCATCGCGTTCTTCACCGGGACCGAGGTGGGGCTGGAGGGATTCAACGGCCTCCAGCAGATCGGGGCCGAGGCATTCACCGGCGTCATCACCGCCCTGGCCAACACGCGCGAGATCACGCCGCTGGTGGCGGGCGTCGCCCTCGCCGCGCAGGTCGGGGCCGGCTTCACGGCTCAGTTGGGCGCCATGCGCATCAGCGACGAGATCGACGCCCTCGAGGTCATGGGCGTCAACAGCGTCGTCTACCTCGTCGCCACCCGGGTCTGGGCCGCGCTGATCACCATGGTCCCGCTGTACCTGGCGGCGCTCTTCGCCAGCTACCTGGCGTCCGAGCTCGTGGTGACCCGCTTCTTCGGCCTCTCGGCGGGCACCTACACCCACTACTTCCGGCTCTACCTGCCGCCGCTCGACATCTTCTATTCCTTCCTCAAGGCGATGGTCTTCGCCATCCTGGTCACGTTCGTGCACTGCTACTACGGCTACAACGCGTCGGGCGGCCCGGCCGGCGTCGGCGTGGCGGCGGGGCGCGCCATCCGGCTCTCCATCATCCTGGTCGTCGTCGTCAACCTCTTCATGTCGCTCATCCTCTTCGGCGGGGTCAACGCCACGGCGAGGCTGGTCGGATGAGACGGCTGTTCAACGTCCTCGTCAGCGTGGTCGTCCTGTTCGCGCTGGTCTTCGGGACCGTCGAGCTGGTGCGGATGGCCAACGGGGACTTCGCGGGCGACTACAAGCTGAGCGGGACGTTCCCCAGCGCCGGCGAGGGCCTCCACCCTGGCTCGGCCGTCGTCTTCCGCGGCGTCCAGGTCGGGCGGGTCTCGACGATCGACCTGTACGAGAACCAGGCGCAGGTGACGCTGCTGATGGACCCGTCGTTCAAGGTGCCCTCGTCGTCCACCGCCACGATCGAGCCGGTCAACCTGTTCGGCGCCGAGCAGGTGTCGATCTCCTCGCCGCACTCGAACTCCGACGTCGGCCCCTACCTGACCGCGGGGGCCACGTTCGCCCACGCGACGAGCAGCGACGAGCTGGGCGACCTCTTCGCGGCGGCCACCCCGCTGCTGAACCAGATCAACGCGAACCAGCTGTCGACGGTGCTCGGCGAACTGGCCCAGGCCTCGCAGGGTGAGGGCCGCAAGATCGCGGCGGGCATCGACGCCGGCACCCAGCTGGCCGGCCTGCTCGACAAGACACTGAACGCCCAGATCGTGGCGCTCGACTCCTTCGCCAAGTTCAGCCAGGCGCTCGCCCCCGCGGCCGGCGACCTCAACAACCTGAACGCGCAGATCAACGCCGGACTGCCGGGGTTCAATGCCGAGGAAGCCGACTACGAGAACCTGATCAACACGCTCATCCCGTTCTCCAACCGGCTGGCCGCGTTGCTGTCGACGTATCACCCCGACATCGCGACGATCCTGCAGTCAGGGGACAACGTGTCGCGCGTCCTCCTGGCCCAGCAGGACACGATCGGACAGGTCGTCAACGGCGCCTACCACTACTTCCAGAAGATCGCCGAGGGCGCCTCGGGCCTGAACAAGCTGCCCGACGGGAGCACCTACGCCTACTTCAACACCTTCATCCTCTTCAGCGACGTCAACAGCCTGGTCTGCAACCTGATCGCCCCCCCGACGGGCGGGATGTCGTACCTCGAGCCGCTGCAGCAGGCGCTGGCCGGGGCGGGCTCCGCCTTCAACTGCTCCTCGGAGCTGTCCACGTTCAACGCGTTGCAGTCGAGCGCCAACGCCGCCCCGCCGCCGGCCGCGACGCCGTCGGCCGGGTCGTCGACCACCTCGGCGGCGAACAACGCGGGCAGCGCCGCGGCCAACCAGGTCTACGGCATCATCGGCCAGCCCGACAGCTCCAAGCCGACCACCCTGGGCGGGATCCTCAAGCAGCTCCTCGGGGGGTCGTCGTGAGGTTCTGGCGCCACTTTCCGGCCTCGGCGTTCAAGTTCGGGATCTTCGCCGCCGTCTGCCTCGTGCTGCTGGTGGGCCTGGCCGTGAAGATCGGCAACATCTCGCTCTTCAGCAGCCGGCACACGCTCAACGCGGAGCTGAGCGACGTCACCGGCCTGGCCGGCGGCGACACCGTCAACATCGCCGGTGTCCAGGTGGGCCAGGTGGGCAGCATCGGCGTGCAGCACGGGCACGCCGTCATCTCCATGAGCATCAACAACACCGTGACGCTGCGCCGCTCGACCGACGTGGGGATGCGCTGGCACAACGTCATCGGGCAGAAGGAGATCGAGCTCTACCCGGGCAAGACGGGCGCGGTCCTGGCACCGGGGTCCACCATCCCGATGAATCACGACGTGACCGACGCCAGCATCGACACATTCTTGAACTCACTCGGCCCCGTGCTGGCCTCGATCAACCCGACCGAGGCCAACGCCTTCGTCGAGAACGTCTCGGGTGCGCTCGAGGGCGACACGGCCGAGATCAACCAGTTGCTCAACAGCGGCGCCGCGGTCTCCACGACCGTGCAGGCGCTCGACACCCAGGTCGGCTCCATCATCGGCAACCTGGACCAGGTGCTCACCGCCCTCGCCTCGCGCTCGGGCGACATCGACTCCCTCGTGTCCAACCTGCAGACGGTGTCGTCCGCCCTGGCGTCGAAGAACACCCTCCTCGACAGCGTCGTCGGCAACCTGTCGCAGGTGGCGACCGACCTGGCCAGCCTGATCGGCAACAACCACAACACCATCACCAGCACCATCGACAACCTGCAGGCGGTGGCCGCCGACGTCCAGAACAACCAGCAGAACCTGTCCAACAGCCTCGGGACGCTCGGGGCCGGCCTGGCGCCCTACATCCAGATCTCCCAGTGGGGGCAGTGGTTCGCCGTCGAGACCATCTACACCTGCCTGGCCGGCCAGTCGGTCTGCCCTTACTACCAACCGAGCAACCCGCCGCCGGGCTCGGGGCCCTTCGGCAGCGCGCCGCTCCCCTCGCCGCTCCAGAACCTGACGACGCCCGGGCTCCCGAACCCCAACGCGCCCACGACGTCCAAGGGCGCCACGTCGACGTCCAAGTCGAGCGGCTCCGGCTCCGGCTCCATCGCGGCGTCGAGCCTCGGTCAGGACCTCCAGGCGGTCAGCGGCGCCGGCGCGACCACCACACCGACGACCGCGGGAGCGAGCAAGTGAAGGCCTTCACCGAGCGCAACCCAAAGGTCCTCGGCCTCACCGCCGTGATCATCATGGCGGCGGCGGTCCTCGCCATCCTGCTGTTGAACCGCAGCGTGTTCTCCTCGGGCTACACCGTCAACGCCCAGTTCCCCAACGCGGCGGGCATCTCGAACGGGACGACCGTGATGGTGGCCGGCGTCAACGTCGGGACGGTCAGCTCGGTCAAGGTGCACGGCAACGCGGTCGACGCCCAGCTGTCGGTGAACAACGGGGTCCAGCTGCCCCACGTCACCACGGCCGCCGTCGAGGTGGAGACGCTGCTCGGCGTCGTCGACGTGACGCTCAAGCCGGTCAGCGGCTGGAACGACCCGCTCAAATCGGGAGCGACCATCACCGACACGTCGGTGCCGACCGAGTTCTACCAATTGCAGAACACCGCGCATTCCTTGCTGTCCAAGACGAACGCGCAGGCGCTCAACAACCTGGTGACCTCGCTCGCCAACATCACCCAGAACAAGCAGCAGCAGGTGGCCCAGATCATCTCGGGTCTCGGCGCGCTGACCACGACGGTCGACCAGCGCAGCGGCCAGGTGTCCCAATTGATCGACTCGGCCAACACGCTCTCCTCGACGCTGGCCGGCCGGGACCAGCAGCTCCTCTCGGTGGTGAACAACCTCAACACGGTCTCGACCGGACTGGCGGCGCACGACCAGGATCTGTCCAACCTGATCAACAACGTCGACTCCATGGCGAGCCAGACCAACAGCCTCGTCAGCCAGGACTCGCCCGCGCTGAACTCGTTGTTGGGCAGCCTGCACGCCGACCTGAACGTGGTCGGCCAGCACCAACAGGATCTGGCCGAGGGCGTCAGCTACCTCGGCAGCGCGCTCAAGGGCTTCCAGTCGATCGCCTACAGCGGCTCGACCCCGGTGCCGTGGGGCAACATCTTCGTGAACCCCGCCTCCCTGACTCAGGCCTTCGGCATCATCGGCCCCTGCGGCACGCTCGACCAGGTGCTGAACCAGGTGCTCGGTCCCGACCCGGCGTCGTGCGACAACCAGACGGGGCCGCTGCCCGGCGAGGGCTCGAACACCTCGCCCAGCGCCGGCTCCTCGACGCCGGGGTCGTCGTCGACCACCTCGACGAGCACGGCCAAGTCGGGGTCGGGGTCGGGGTCGTCGGCGTCGTCGTCGACCGGCGCCACCGGGCCCAACTCGGGCCTCGGCGGCCTGTCCCAGCTCCTCAGCCCGCTGCTGAGTGGGGGGAAGAAGTGATCCGCGGCGTCCTCACCTCCAAGGTGTTCCGCTTCGCCGTGGCCGCCGTCGTCATCGTGGCCGGCGTGGTCATCGGGGTCGAGGTCACCAAGGGCACGCCGACCTACCCGGTCAACGTCGTGTACACGAGCGCGCCGGGCCTCTTCGCCGGCGCGGCGGTCGACGTGCTCGGCGTGAAGGTCGGCAGCGTGACCAACGTGGTGAACGTCGGCGACAAGGTGCACGTCACCCTGGCGGTGGACCAGGGGACCAAGATCCCGACGTCCGCCTTCGCCTCGCTCGTCGCACCCCAGCTGCTCGGTTCCCCCGACGTCGACCTGAACCCCGGTTACACGGGCGGGCCCTCCCTGCCGGCCAACGCCACGATCGGCCAGGACCACACCGCCGTGCCCGTGTCGACCGACGAGGTGCTCAAGGAATTGCAGCGCACGCTGAAGGCGCTGAACCCGCATGCCGTGGGCAGCCTGGTCTCGAACCTGGCCACCGACCTCGATGGCCAGGGCCAGAACCTCAACAAGCTGATCGCGTCGGCCGCCGGGACCGTGCAGCTGCTCGCCGAGAAGGGCAACGACCTCGGCCAGCTCAACGGCACCCTGGGCCAGCTGACCGGCACGCTCGACACCGACACCGCGCAGATCGAGCAGCTGATCCAGCAGTACGACACGGTGTCGACGACGGTCGCCCAGCACTCGGGCCAGCTGAACGACGCCATCACCCAGCTGTCCGACGCCAGTTCCAGCCTGGTCACCCTGTTGGTGCCGAACATCACGCCGCTCGAGGCCGACGTCGGCACGGTGACCACGGTCGGGCGGACGCTCGATCGCAACCTGGCCAACGTCGACGAGATCCTCCTGAACGGCAACAACCTGTTCCACGGTGCCCAACGCGCCTACGACAGCAATTACAACTGGCTGAACCTCAACCTCGACCTGTCGCCGGGCGTCACCGGCGCCTACCTGGCCGGCCTGTTGCGCGACCGGCTGGCCGGCATCTGCCGCCGCCTCGCGGCCAACCACTCGAGCGGGCTCTCGTCGAGCGTGCTCGCCACGCTCAACCTGTGCGGCGACCCGTCGTCGAGCTTCTTCGACCCGCTGATCAACGAGATCCCCACGCTCATCAACACCCTCACCGGGCAGAGCAGCGCCGCCACGGCACAGTCCCTGCTGCAAAAGGGGCTCCAGCAGATCGAGAACGCGACGCAGGGCGCGGGCGGCACCTCGACCACCGCGCCGCCCGCGGCGCCCAGCACGTCGCACGGCACGTCGACCACCACCACGACCGTGCCGCCGACCACCACGACCACGACCCAGCCCTGCGGGCTGCTCACGGTGCTCCTCGGGTGCAAGCCGAGCTCGTCGGGCTCGGGCTCGACCAAGTCGAAGTCCTCGAGCGGCGGCCTGGGCGGCCTGTTGAGCCAGTCGGTCACGGCGACGCAGGGCGCGACCCAGGCGAGCGCGCGGCCGGCCACTGCGGCCACCAACCCGACGGCGTCGCTCACCGCCGCGCCGACCCTGACCGCGCCGGCCGCCGAGCTCCTGCCGCCGCTGCCGCAGGACCAGGGTCGGTCCCGCCACACCCACCACGGCCAGCCCGGCCTGCTGTCGCAGTGGGCGCACGACGTCGCGAGCTGGTTCTGATGCGCGCCGCGACCCGGACCCGCACCCGCACCCGCACCCGTCGCCTGCTCGTCGTGCCCGCCCTGCTGGCGCTCGTGGCCGGCGTGACGCTGACCGGCTGCTCGGGCGGCGGCCCGTCCCAGCGGACGGCGACCGCGCTCTTCGGCGACGTCGGCGACCTGGCCAACGGGGCGCAGGTGCAGCTGGCCGACGTGCCCGTCGGTTCGGTCAGCTCCATCGCGCTCGACGGCGACAGGGCCAAGGTCACGCTCACCTTCGACAACGACGTGCGCATCCCCGCCGACGTCACCGCGGACATCGCGCGCACGACGATCCTCGGCGACCAGTTCGTCCAGCTGAACGTGCCCAAGAGCCAGATCGGCCCGGGGGCGGCCAGCGCGCCGCAGCTGGCCGACGGGGCCGTCATCCACAAGACGTCGACCGCCGCCGACGTCGAGCAGTTCGTCCAGGCGGGCGCGGAGGTCTTCGGCGCCATCTCGACCACCGAGCTCGAGCAGATCATCGCGGCCGGCGGGGAGGGCTTCACCGGCCAGGCGGCGTCGCTCAAGGCGTTCCTCACCGACCTCACCGCGGTCACCACGACCTACTCGCAGCACACGAGCGAGATCACCGCCGCCGTGAACGGCCTCAACTCCCTGTCCTCGACGCTCGCCCCGTCCAGCGGCGCCACCGCGACGGCGCTCGACAACCTCACCAAGACGGCCCAGATCCTGGCGCAGAACTCCAACCAGTTCGAGACCCTGCTGCAGTCGCTCGACAACCTGTCGACCCAGGGCCGCAGCATCCTCGAGACCTACTACCCCCAGATCGTGACCCAGCTGCAGACGCTGGCGGCGGTCAGCAACCAGCTGGCCCAGCACCAGTCGGACCTGGCCGGCCTCCTCTCGGAGATCCCGGTGGCCGACAACGCCCTCCCCCAGGCGGTGCGCAACGGCTACGTGCAGCTCTACGAGAACATCATCGTCTGCGGCATCCCGGGCCTGGGCCAGAACAACTCGCAGCCCGCCTTCTCCTGCGCGCCCAACACGCCGCCGACGTCGGGAGGCGCGAGCAAGTGATCACCCGCCGTCTCATCATCAACTTGATCGTGTTCTTCGCCGTGAGCTTCGCGCTCGTCGCCTACGGGGTGGTCAACCTGTTGGGCAACCCGCTCCAGAGCTCGACCACCCTCACGACGGAGTTCCCCAACGCGTCGGGCCTCTACGCGGGCTTCGAGGTCGAGCTGAACGGCGTGCCGGTGGGCACGGTCAGCTCCACGGCGCTGACCAAGAACGCCACCAGGGTCACCATGACCATCAACCCCGGCACGAGCGTGCCCAACGACGTGCAGGCGTCGGTGCAGATCGCCAACGACCTGGGCGAGCAGGTGGTCAACCTGGTGCCGACGCACGACGGCAACGCGCCGAACCTCCAGAGCGGCGCCAACGTGCCCGCCCAGCCCAACCAGGTGCCCGCCGACGTCGGCGCCGTGGTGGCGACGGCCACCAAGCTGCTGCAGGCGATCCCGGCCAACGACCTGAACAAGCTGATCGGCGAGCTGGCCACCGCGCTCCAGGGCCAGGCCGGCAACCTGCGCACGCTCATCGATGCGGGCACGACGTTCTCCAAGGAGTTCGTCGCCTACCAGCAGCAGTTCACCGAGCTGCTCGCCAACGCGCCCCCGGCGCTCGATACGGTCACCGCCGTCGCGCCCGCGCTGCGCCAGGACCTGGCCAACACGGCCGCCCTCGTCCAGGTGCTGGCCGAGCAGGGGAAGACCGGGCTGCACAACCTGCTGGGCAACGGCTCGTCGGCCTTCGCGCAGATCAACAACCTCGTCACGTCGCAGTCGGCCAACCTCGGCTGCGTCCTGCACGACACGGCCGACATCCTGACCAACCTGGCCCAGCCGGCCAACCTGTCCAACCTGTCGCAGGGCCTCGCCTACAACACGTACTTCTTCGGCGCGGTCGACCACATCGCGGTGGCCGGCCTGGCCAAGCCCACGACGAAGAACAGCCCGCCCGACCAGAACCAGGTCTTCCTGCGCACGCGCCTGCTGCTGCCGCCGGTCCTCGCCGAGCAGGGTTCGACCTACTCGACGGCCAATCCGATCCCCGACGTCCTGCCCGGCGCCGGGTGCAACACCGTCTTCGGCCCCGGCGTCGGCCCGGCCACCCAGGCCGGGTTCAGCCCGGCGGCCGGCGGCCACCTGATCAAGCCGGCCGCCCAGGCGTCCAACGTCGAGCTCGGCAGCGGCCCCACGGTCCCGGTCAGCAGCGCCTCGTACCGGGTCCCCCGCAGCAGCGCCGGCCTGTTGCTCGCACTGGGCGGCCTGATCGTCCCGGTGCTGTTCCTGGCCTGGGGCGCCCGCCCTTCGCGCCGGCGCACGAGGCGGCGCGCCTAACCCCGGCCCGCTTGGGCCCGATTCAGACGTAATTCAACGCAAGGAAGAGGAGCGTCGCGCTCGCCACCGCCGCCGGGTGCGGCCGCCGGGCGGGGCCGGCATGGGAGGATTTCGGAGGAGATGCACGTGAGGAGCCATTCGTGGAACGCGGTGTGAAGGTCGTGGGCGCGGTGCCCGTCGACGACGTCGAGAACGAGAACGAGAACGAGGGCGACGCCCGGGCCGAGGCTCCTTCGGAGAGCCCACCGCCCCCGCCCACCAAGCGTCGTCCCGGCGGGCCCCCGCCCGGCCCGAGCCGCAAGGCCTTCGGCATCGTGGCCGGCGTCGCGGCGCTCGGCCTGGCCGGCACGCTCGCCTTCGGCATCCTCTACTTCACGAAGAGCTCGGGCCAGGTCCAGGACCCGGCCGTGCTGAGCGCCTCGAGGACGTTCCTGACGGACTTCTTCAACTTCACGCCCAAGACGGTCGACTCGGACTTCACCGCCATCACCAACATGGCCACCGGCTCGTTCTCGTCCCAGGCCAACCAGTTCTTCAACTCGAACATCCGCAAGGCGCTCGAGACGGCGCTGGCCTCGTCGCGCGGCAACGTCCGCTACCTCGCCGTCCAGCAGGAGGGCGACCCGGCGGGGACGGCGTCGATCTACGCCGTGATCGACCAGACCTACGCCAACAACAAGCTGACGTCGGTGCAGTCCGACGTGGTCCGCCTCACCGCCGACCTCCAGAAGGTCAACGGGGTGTGGAAGATCTCGAGCGTCACCGTGCTCGAGGGCGCCACGCCGGGCAGCGCGAGCACGGGCAACTCGGGCTCGGGCTCCGCCGGCTCGTCGGTCCCCGGCCAGTAGGACGGGCCGCATCGGCCCGGCGCCCGGTCCCGGGCCCGGCGGGACGACGGGGCGGCGCCGCCAGGCCCCCGGTGTCGTAGCATCGCGGCGGGCTGCGTGCGGGTCTGTGGTTGAAAGTCGAAGCCAGCCGCAGGCGAAACGACCCACGTAAGGCGACTTGTGGTCGCTGAGCATGGTGCGGCTTAGAGGTAAGCCCTGCCCGCCGCGTTCCCGATCCTCGGGGGCGGGCGGAGACGAGGCGATGCGCGCCATCACGGTGCCGTTGGGCAAGGCGGGCGGTCCTCGTGACCGGGCGTCGAGCCGCCGGTGCCGGCGCGTCACCCTCGCGGCAGGCGAGTGTGGGGTCAAAGACCAGGTCAGCCGCACGCAGCCCCGACACCACCCGGCGGAATGGCCGGGTCCCGCACCGGTAGGATCGTGCCGCTATGAGCGTGTTCACGAAGGTCCTCAAGGCGGGTGAAGGCAAGAAGGTGCGGCGCCTCGCCGAATTGGTGCCCGACATCGGCGCGCTCGAGCCCGAGATGCAGGCGCTCTCCGACGACGCCCTGGCGCACAAAACGGTCGAGTTCAAGGAGCGACTCGAGCGCGGCGAGTCGCTCGACGACCTGCTGATCGAGGCCTACGCCACGGTGCGCGAGTCGGCCTGGCGCGTCCTCGGCCAGCGCCACTTCGACGTGCAGCTCATGGGCGGCATGGCGCTGCACTTCGGCTGGATCGCCGAGATGAAGACCGGCGAGGGCAAGACCCTCGTCTCCACGCTGCCCACTTACCTCAACGCCCTCGACGGGCGCGGGGTGCACATCGTGACGGTGAACGAGTATCTGGCCTCCCGTGACGCCGAGTGGATGGGCCGGGTCCACAAGTTCCTCGGCCTCTCGGTCGGCCTCATCGCCTCGAGCATCGACGACCCGACGACGAAGCAGGCCGCCTACGCGGCGGACATCACCTACGGCACCAACTCCGAGTTCGGCTTCGACTACCTGCGCGACAACATGGCCCGGTCCCGCGAGCACATGGCCCAGCGCGGCCACGTCTTCGCCATCGTCGACGAGGTCGACTCCATCCTCATCGACGAGGCCCGCACGCCGCTCATCATCAGCGGCCCGGCCGACGAGGCGGCGCAGCTCTACTACCAGTTCGCCTCCATCGCCCGGACGCTGACCCGCGACGTCGACTACGAGGTCGACGAGGAGAAGAAGACGGTCGTGCCGCTCGAGGCCGGCATCGAGAAGGTGGAGCAGGCCGTCGGGGTCGACAACATCTACGACGACGTCTCCGTCAACTACGTGCACCAGATGACGAAGGCGCTCACGGCCAAGGACCTCTACAAGCGGGACAAGGACTATCTCGTGGCGGGCGGCGAGGTGAAGATCATCGACGAGTTCACCGGCCGCGCCCTCGAGGGGCGGCGCTGGTCCGACGGGCTGCACCAGGCCGTGGAGGCCAAGGAGCGGGTGGCGATCAAGGAGGAGAACCACACCTGGGCCACCGTGACGCTGCAGAACTACTTCCGCATGTACGAGAAGCTCGCCGGCATGACCGGCACGGCCGAGACCGAGGCCGGCGAGTTCGCCGGCACCTACGGGCTGCCGGTGGTGCCGATCCCCACCAACCGCGAGATGGTCCGCGCCGACGAGCCCGACCTCGTCTTCAAGACCGAGGAGGCCAAGTTCAACGCGGTGGTCGACGACATCGTCGAGCGCCACGAGCTGGGCCAGCCCATGCTCATCGGCACGGCGTCGGTGTCCAAGTCCGAGCTGCTGGCCCGCCTTTTGGAGAAGCGCGGCATCACGCACAACGTCCTCAACGCGAAGCAGCACTTCCGCGAGGCCGAGGTCGTGGCGCAGGCGGGACGGCGCGGCGCCATCACCGTGGCGACGAACATGGCCGGCCGCGGCGTCGACATCATCTTGGGCGGCAACGCGGAGCTGCTGGCCCAGCACGAGCTGGCGGCCGACGGCGTCGACCTCGATACCGAAGAGGGCCTCGCGCTCCTCGACGAGCGACAAAAGGACGTCGAGGCTCGATGCCGCGCCGAGGGCGAGGAGGTGCGCAAGCTCGGCGGCCTCTACGTGCTCGGCTCCGAGCGCCACGAGAGCCGGCGCATCGACAACCAGCTCCGTGGCCGCTCCGGCCGCCAGGGCGACCCCGGCGAGTCGCGCTTCTACCTCTCGTTGGACGACGAGCTGCTGCGGCTCTTCGCCACCGGCGCCATGTCGTGGGTGATGGGGCGGACGCTGCCCGAAGAGGTGCCGATCGAGTCCAAGACGGTGGCCAAGGCGATCGAGCGGGCGCAGAACACCGTCGAGGCCCGCAACGCCGAGATGCGCAAGGACGCCCTCAAGTACGACGAGGTCATGGACCAGCAGCGCAAGGTCATCTACGAGCGCCGCCTGCAGATCATCGACGGCGACGACCTCGAGGAGCACACCGAGGACCTCCTCGCCGGCGCGGCCGAGAAGCTCGTCGCCGAACACTGCCCGACCGAGTTCGAGGAGGACTGGGACCTCAAGGGCCTCGTCGACGGCATCGTGCAGTACTACCCGACGAAGTTCACCGTCGAGGACTTGACCCAGGCCGCCACGACCGAGGACCTCGTCGAGTCGATCGTCGAGGAGGCGCTCGAGTTCTACGAGCAGCACGGCGAGGCGATGCCCGGCGGCGCCGAGACGATGCGCCAGATCGAGCGCGACGTCTACCTCCAGATCATGGACGCCCGCTGGCGCGACCACCTGGCCGAGATGGACAACCTCAAGGACGGCATCCACCTGCGCTGGACCGTCCAGGCCGACCCCCTCAACGCGTGGCAGCAAGAGGGCTACAACATGTTCGGCCAGCTGCTCGAGCTCATCGACAACGACTACCTGCGCTACATCCTCCATGTCGAAGCAGTGCAGCCCGCCGCGTCGGAGGAGCCGGACCTGGACAAGGCGGTGTACGTCGCCGCCGACGACCCCGTGGCCGAGACGGCGTCCTTGGCCGCCGCGCTGGCAGCCGAGCGGGGCGCGCAGGTGCCGGCCCAGACCACGCTGCTGTCGCCGGCCGAGGCGATCGCGGCCCAAGCCGGCCAGGCCGCCCAGGCCGCGCAGGCCGCCCAGGCCGGGGGCATCGGGAACGGGAGCGGCCAGGGCAACGGCGGCGGCCAGGGCAACGGCGGCGGCCAGGGCAACGGCGGCGGCCAGGGCAACGGCCGCCGGGCCGCG
>DASZMN010000118.1:0-20638 GCA_035551835.1 Acidimicrobiales bacterium
TGTCCGGGCCGGCGGTGACCCGGGTCACCTCGCCCGGGTCCGGTTGCTCGGACTTCCTTCCAAAGATGGGCATCAGCCGAAACCTCCGAAGTCATTCAGTTCGTCGGGCGTGACGGTGAAGCGCTCCATGAGCGGGTCCCCCTCCGAGCACGTGGTGCCGAGGGCGTCGGTGAGGTCGTCGGCGCGTTTGTACAGATAGGCCAAGGCCGCCGCGGCCAGCAGGCCGAGCAGGATCAGCGCGGCGCCGATCCCCTTGAAGGTTGCGCCCACGGTGGACGTCTGGGGGGACGCGCTCGGCGAGGAGCCGGACCCGGTGGTGCCCGTGGGCGACGACCCGCCGCCGCTGCCGGTGTTGCCGGCGAAGGTGCCGCTGGTGCCGAGGCCCGTGTTGCCCGTGAAGCCGCTTCCTGAGCTCCCGGTGCTCGACGCCCCGGTCGAGGGCGAGGACGAGCCGGCACCGGTGCCCCCCGAGTTGGCTGCGAAGTTCGGCGAGCCGGTCGAGTTCACCTGCACCCGGCCGAGGTACAGCGTGATCAGCTGCTCGTTCGGGATGGCCACGGGGAGCTGGGAGATGATTTTGGCCGGTAGCAGCGAGGCGAACTTGTTGGCCGCGGCGTCCAGCATGTCGAGGTTGACGGAGATCTCCAGGCCGTCGAGCTCCCGGCTGGCCGAGGCGCCGCTCACCTTGTCGGTGGCGTTGGTGACGGCGATCGTGATGCCGAGCTCCTTGAGCAGCGTGTTGAGCGCGGAGATGGGCAGTGCACCGAGGGACTTTTGGTTGAGGGCCTGGATGCCGTTGGCGGTGATGGAGATCTGTTCGCCGGCGATCGAGACGTTCTGCACCTGGGTCGAGCCGGTGACCTTGCCCGTCGTGCCGTCCGAGGTCGCCGTTGCGGTCGACGTGATGCTGCCGATGGAGATGAAGCCACCGAGCATGGAGATGCCCCCGACGGTGGCGGTGGCCGTGGCGGTCGCGCTGGTCGACGGAGCCTCCGACGAGGAGGTGGCCGACAGCCCGCCGACGCCGAGGAGGCTCGACGTCCCGGCCAGGATATTGCCGGTGCCGGTCGGCGCCTGCTTGGTCGCGTCACCGCCGTTGGAGCCGGCGGTGGCGGCGTCGTTCCCGAGGGTCGCGGTGGCGTTGTTGCCGTTGGTCGAGCTCTGGGCGTCCATGTTGAGGCCGGGCACGTCGGTGGCGGCCGAGTTCGGCGCCTGGGGGTAGTCGCTCACCGCCTGCAGCGGCCACGTCGGCGCCGGCGGCAAGGGGACGCCCGGGACGAGGAGCGCGAGCTGCGAGCCTGCGTTCGCCACGACCTGGCCCGGGTACACGGTGGAGGCGGTCGCGGAGCCGGTCGGGCCGAAGTTGTCCGTCGTCGCCGCGTAGCCCTCGTCGAACTCGAGGGACGGCGTGGCGGGCAGGGGGAAGTTGGGCTGCTCGTACTGGGCGGAGATGGACTCGGCGAGCGCCGTGACCGTGAAGCCGCCCAGCGAGTTGTCCGCGCCCGCCGGCCCGTTGGAGAGGGCGACGGCCAGCAGCCCCGAGCCACCGGTGACGAGGACGGTCGACGAGGCGGCCAGGAGGACGAGGCGGCGCAGCGAGCGCTGACGATGCGGGGCGCGCGGGGCGCGCGGGGCGCGCGGGGCGAACATCATGCCGCCGCCCCCCCGAGGTACGCGTCGGCGAGGTCGTCGGGGAGCTCGTCGGGCTTGCCGGCGGCGACGATGCGGCCCTGCACGACGACGGCGACGTCGGTGGCCACGCCCAGCGCGGTGGCCGCGAATTGCTCGGCCAGGATCACCGCCACGCCCTCGTCGGCGATCTGCTTCACGAGGTCGTACAGCTCGGCCACGATCATCGGGGCGAGGCCCATGGAGATCTCGTCGAGCAGGAGGACCGCGGGCTCGACGCTGAGCGTGCGCGCCATGGCCAGCATCTGCTGCTCGCCGCCCGAGAGCGTGCCCGCGAGCTGGTGGCGCCGCTCGGCTAGGCGCGGAAAGCGGCCGAACGCCATCCCCTCCACGTGCGAGCGGGACCGGGCGGCGTAGGTCATCAGGCGCAGGTTCTCCGAGACGGTCAGGTTGGGAAAGATGCCGCGCCCGTCGGGCAGCGTGCACAGCCCGGCGCGGGCCAGCGCATCGGGCTTGGTGCCGTTGGCGTGACGGCCGAGGACGTGGAAGCAACCCTTCGTGGGCTCCATCTGGCCGCTGGCCACGCGCAGCGTCGTGGACTTGCCGGCGCCGTTGGGCCCGAGCAGCGCCAGCACCGAGCCGGTCGAGACGGCCAGGTCGATGCCGTGCAGCACCTCGATCTGGCCGTAGGCGGCGTGCACGCGCCGAAGTTCGAGCACCGCCGGGAGCGGTTTCGCGTCAGCCATGCGTTCCCGCGGTGACCGGGACCGGCGCGCCCACCGATCCCTGGCCGCCGGCCCCCGCGTCCTCTTCGGGATCCTCGGCCGCGCCCAGGTAGGCCGCCCGCACCCGCTCGTCCGCTCGCACCTCGGCCGGCCCGCCCACCGTCAACACCGCGCCGAAGTCGAGGACGTTGATCTGGGTGCAGATGCGCATGACGAGACCCATGTCGTGCTCGACCAGCAGGACCGCCATGCCGGCCTCGGCCAGCTGGCAGAGCAGGTCGCCCAGCTCTTCGCTCTCGGTGTCGTCGAGGCCCGACGAGGGCTCGTCGAGCAGCAGCAGGCGCGGCCGGGTGGCCAGGGCGCGGGCCAGCTCGAGCAGCCGGGCCTGGCCCGTCGGCAGCGTGTCGGCCGGGCGCTCGAGCAGGTGGCCGAGCCCGACCAGGGCGAGCACGCCGTCGGCGTTGGCGGCGGCGTCGGAACGGTCCCGGGACCAGCGGCGACGGATCTCGGCGGCGGCCAGGACGTTCTCCCGGACCGACAACGATCCGAAGACCTCGAGCCGTTGGAACGTGCGGGCGATGCCGAGGCGGGCCCGCTGGTGGGGCTTGAGCCCGGTCAAGTCGGCCCCGTCGAAGGTGATGCAACCCCCATTGAGGCTCTGGAGCCCGCAGATCGTGTTGAAAAGGGTGGTCTTCCCCGCGCCGTTGGGGCCGATGAGTCCGGTGACAATGCCGGGTTCGACGGACAGGTTGACGCCGCGCAGCGCGTGCACCCCCCCAAATCGAACCTCAGCTTCCGCCACTTGCAGAAGCGTCATCGTCTCCCCCCCGTGCGGTCGGGCCGGTATCCGGGCCACAGAGCCAGAACTTTTTCCTGGTCGGACCAGGTATTTTCCCTTTCGAAATAGAACGACTTCTCATTCCGCGTCTTACGGTGCCAATTTCGGGCCGTACCCCCTGAGCGGTACCCTCAACCCCATGGAACATTCCATGGCCGAGCGCCTGGCCGAGCTGGCCGAACGCAAGAACGAGGCCCTCCACGCGGGCAGCCCCCGGGCGGTGGAACGCCACCACGCCAAGGGCAAGCTGACCGCGCGCGAGCGGATCGAGTACCTGCTCGACGAGGGGTCCTTCCAGGAGCTCGACATGCTGGCCCGGCACCGGGCCCACGGCATGGGGCTCGAGGACAACCGCCCCTACACCGACGGCGTCGTCACCGGCTTCGGGACGATCGACGGGCGGCGGGTCTGCCTGTTCAGCCAGGACTTCACGGTCTTCGGTGGTGCGCTGGGCGAGGTCTTCGCCGAGAAGATCCACAAGGTCATGGACCTGGCTGCCTCCACGGGCGTCCCCATGATCGGCCTCAACGACGGGGCGGGCGCCCGCATCCAGGAGGGCGTCGTGTCGCTGCACTCCTACGGCGGCATCTTCCACCGCAACGTGGCCGCGTCGGGCGTCATCCCCCAGATCAGCGTGATCCTCGGGCCGTGCGCCGGCGGCGCCGTGTACTCGCCGGCCATGACCGACTTCATCTTCATGGTGCAGGGCACCTCGCACATGTTCATCACCGGCCCCGACGTGGTGAAGACGGTGACCGGCGAAGACGTCACGCTCGAGGAGCTCGGTGGCGCCATGAGCCACGCCACCAAGTCGGGCGTCGCGACGTTCGTCTCGCCCGACGAGAAGGCGTGCCTCGACGACGTACGCCACCTGCTGTCGTTCCTCCCGTCCAACAACCTCGAGGAGCCGCCGACCGAGCTGACGGGCGACGAACCGGACCGCGAGGTCACCGAGCTCCTCGACTTCCTGCCCATGTCGCCCAACCAGCCCTACGACATGAAGAAGATCATCGCCGCGGTCGTCGACGACGGCGAGTACTTCGAGGTGCACCGCCACTGGGCCATGTCGATCACGTGCGGGTACGCCCGGATGAACGGGCGCGTCGTCGGCATCGTGGGCAACCAGCCGGCCGTGCTGGCCGGCGTGCTCGACATCGACTCCTCCGAGAAGGCGTCGCGCTTCGTGCGCACGTGCGATGCGTTCAACATCCCGCTGCTCACCTTCGTCGACGTACCGGGCTTCCTCCCCGGGACCGACCAGGAGTACGGCGGCATCATCCGCCACGGGGCGAAGCTGCTCTACGCCTACTGCGAGGCCACCGTGCCGCGCATCCAGATCATCACGCGCAAGGCCTACGGCGGTGCCTACGTCGTCATGAACTCGAAGTCGATCGGCGCCGACCTGGCCTTCGCCTGGCCCTCGGCCGAGCTGGCCGTCATGGGCCCCAACGGCGCGGTGGACATCGTCTACCGACGCGAGCTGGCCGAGGCGACCGATCCCGCCCAGCGGCGCGCCGAGCTGATCGACGAGTACACCGAGCGCTACGCCAACCCGTACATCGCCGCCGAGCGCGGCTACATCGACGACGTGATCTCGCCGGCCGACACGCGCTCGGTCATCTGCCGGAGCCTCGACATCCTGGCCTCCAAGCGCGAGGAGCTGCCGCGGCGCAAGCACGGCAACGTGCCGCTGTGAGCAGCGCGAGCATCGACCCGGCGCGCCTCGCCCTGCGCCCGGCGCCCGAGCCGGACCCGGCGGTGCTGGCCGCCATCGCGTCGGCCGTCCAGCTGGCCTGGCCGCGGCCGCCCGCGCCCGACGCCCAGAACCCGGTGCACGCGGCCTGGCGCTTCAGCGGGCGCTGGTGGAACAAGCCGGTGCCGATCAGCCGCGACCGTCCCTGGGCCCGCCGCTGACCGTCTACGTCGACGACTGGCGCCAGCCCGCCACCGTGCGCGGGCGGGCCGACCGCTGGTCGCACCTCTTGGCCGACGATCCCGATGAGCTGCACGCCATGGCGGAGGCGCTCGGGATCCCACGACGGGGCTACCAGTTGCACCGGCGCTCGGCGGCGCTGAACCACTACGACCTCCCCGAAGGCCTCCGGCGGCGCGCCATCGCGCTCGGTGCCGTCCCGGTGACGTGGCGCCAAATGGCGCGGCTCACGCGGGAGTGGCGGCGCGCTGGCGCTCGGCCAGCGCCAACAGATCCTCCATGATGTGGTCGAAGGAGTAGTCCTTGGGCGTGTAAACCGACGCAACGCCCTTGCCGATCAGGAGCTCGGCGTCGTCGGGCGGGATGATGCCACCCACCACGACGGCCGCGGTGCTGCCGGCGGCGCGTAGGCGATCGAGCACGTCGGGCACCAGCTCGAGATGCGAGCCCGACAGGATCGACAGACCCACGATGTCGACGTCCTCGTCGAGCGCGGCCGCCACGATCTCGGCGGGGGTCAGCCGGATGCCTTGATAGATGACTTCGAACCCGGCGTCGCGCGCCGCCACGGCGATCTGCTCCGCGCCGTTGGAGTGCCCGTCGAGCCCGGGCTTGGCCACGAGGAGGCGCGGCGGCCCGCCGGTGCGCTCGGCCAGCTGGTGGGTGCGCACGCGGATCGGCTCCAGGTCGCTGCGGCGACCCACCCCGCCGCCGACGCCGGTGGGCGCCCGGAATTCGCCGAACACCTCGCGCAGGGCGCCGGCCCACTCCCCCGTCGTGCCGCCGGCGTGCGCCAGGGCGATGGTGGCCGCCATGATGTTGCCCTCGGGGCCATCGTCCTCGGCCACCCGGAGCAGTTCGTCGAGCGCGGCCCGCACCTTGGCGGCATCGCGCTGGGCGCGCCAGCGCTCGACGTCGGCGATCTGCTCGGCCTCGACATGGTGGTCGACCCGGAGGATGTTCTCGATCTCGCCGTCGCCCAGGAGTGGTGAAGTCGCCGTCTCGGTGAAGGCGTTGACGCCGATCACCTCGAGCTCGCCGGTCTCGATGCGGCGTACGCGTTCGGCCTGGCTCCGCACCAGCCGGCGCTTCAGCTCGTCGATGGCCTCGAACGCGCCCCCCAGCGCCTGGACGTCGTCGAGCTCGGCGGTGGCCTCCTCGACCAGCTCGGACGTCTTGGCCTCGATCACCTTGGATCCCTCGAAGATGTCGTCGTACTCGAGCAGGTCCGACTCGAAGGCGAGCACCTGCTGGATGCGCAGCGACCACTGCTGGTCCCACGGACGCGGCAACCCGAGCGCCTCGTTCCAGGCCGGCAGCTGCATGGCGCGGGCGCGGGCGTCCTTGGACAGCGTGACCCCGAGGGTCTCGAGGACGATGCGCTGCACGTTGTTCTCGGGCTGCTGCTCGGTCAGGCCCAGGGAATTGACCTGGACGCCGTAACGGAAGCGCCGCAGCTTGGGATCCTCGACGCCGTAGCGCTCCCGGCAGATGCGGTCCCACATGCGCGTGAAGGCGCGCATCTTGCAGGTCTCCTCGACGAAGCGGACGCTCGAGTTCACAAAGAAGCTGATGCGCCCGACGACGGCCGGCAACTCTGACTCGTCGATCTTGCCCGAGGCGAGCACGCCGTCGAGGACGCCGATCGCCGTCGCGAACGCGTACGCCACCTCCTGCACCGGGGTCGCCCCGGCTTCCTGCAGGTGGTAGCTGCAGACGTTGATGGGGTTCCACTTCGGTGCCCGACGCACCGTGTAGGCGATCGTGTCGACGGTGAGCCGGAGGCTCGGTCCGGGCGGGTAGATGTAGGTCCCCCGGCTGAGGTACTCCTTCACGATGTCGTTCTGCGTCGTGCCGGCCAGCCGGCCGGGGTCGACGCCGACGTCCTGGGCGTGGGCGACGTAGAGGCCGAGCAGCCAGGCGGCGGTGGCGTTGATCGTCATGGACGTGTTCATGTCCGCCACCGGGATCTGGTCGAGCAATTCCCCCATGTGCCCGAGGTGCGCCACCGGCACGCCGACCTTGCCCACCTCACCGGCCGCTTCGGGTGCGTCAGGGTCGTACCCGGTCTGGGTCGGGAGGTCGAAGGCGATGGACAGGCCGGTCTGACCCTGGGTCAGGTTGTTGCGGTACAACTCGTTGGACGCGCGCGCCGTCGAGTGGCCCGAGTAGGTGCGGATCACCCAGGGCGCGTCCCGCTTGCGCTCGGTTCCCATCAACTCACCTCCAGACGGTGCGGGGCACCAACCATTGTGCCCGTCCTTCGCTCCCGCCGGTCACTAGCGGTTGTAGTCGTAGAAGCCCTTCTTGGTCTTGCGCCCGAGCTGGCCGGAGGTGACCAGGCGGCGCAGGAGGGGGACCGCGGCGTAGTTGGGGTCGCGGAACTCCTCGTAGAGCGCGTCGAGGATCGCCAGTGACGTGTCGAGCCCCACGAGGTCGAGGAGCGCGAAAGGCCCCATCGGGAAGCCGCACCCCCCCTTCATGGCGGCGTCGATGCCCTCGCGGTTGGCCACGCCCTGCTCGAGCAGGCGCACCGCGTTGTTGAGGTACGGGAACAGCAGCGCATTGACGATGAAGCCCGCCTGGTCCTTGACCTCGACGGGGTCCTTCCCGCATTTCTCGGCGAACGCGACCGCCGCTTTGACCGTGGCGTCGCTCGCCGTGATCGGCCGCACCACCTCGACCAGGGCCATGGCCGGCGCCGGGTTGAAGAAGTGCACGCCGCACACCAGTTCGGGGCGACCGGTCGCCATCGCCATCTCGACGACGGGCAGGGTCGAGGTGTTGGTGGCCAAGATGGTCGCCGGCTTGCAAATGCTGTCGAGCTCGGCGAAGAGATCCTTCTTGACCGTGAGATCCTCGACCACCGACTCCACCACGAGGTCCATGTCGACCAACTCGCCCAGGTGCGTCGTGGCGCTGACCCGCCCGGCGATCTCCTTCGCCTCGGCCTCGGAGCGCTTGCCCTTGTCCACCTGCTTGGCCCGCGACTTCTCGAGGCCCGCCATCATGGCGTCGGCGCCCGCCTGGCTGCGGCTGCGCAGCACGACCTCGTGGCCGGACGCCGCTGCCACCTCGGCGATACCCGAGCCCATGATTCCCGAACCGACGATTCCCACCCGTGTGATCGACATGGCCGCCCACGCTACTGGCCGGTAACCACCGCAGTCGAAGCCGGGCCGGCCCGGTCCGGCGTGCCAGAGTGGCGCATGGACTCGACCGGCACGCTGGCCCTGGTGGGGGGCGACGAATGGACCGAGGGGTGCAGTTTCGACGCCACCCTGCTGGCGGCGTCGGGCGGCACCGACGTCCTGGTGCTGCCCACCGCGGCCGCCTATCAGCACCCCGAGCGGGTGGTCCTGCGGGCCGCCCAGTGGTTCGCCCCCCTGGGTGCCCAGGTCGAGGGGCTGATGGTGGTCGACCGGGCGTCGTCCGAGGACCCCGGGATGGCCGCCACCCTGGCCCGGGCCCGCTTCATCTACCTGGCCGGCGGCTCCCCCCTCCACCTGCGGGCCGTGTTGAAGAAGTCCGCCGTGTTCGACGCCCTGCGGCACGCCTGGATGGGCGGGGCGGTCGTGGCGGGGGCGGGCGCGGGCGCCATGGTGCTCACCGACCCGATGGCGGACCCACGCGGCGGCGCGCTCACCCTCGGGCTCGGGCTGGTCGACAACCTCACCGTCGTCCCCCACTTCGGCGACGAGCACGACGACGCGCACGGCCAGAAGCTCGAGCGCACCGTGGCCATGGCCCCGGCCGCGCTGCCGGTGGTCGCGCTGCCGGCCCGCACGGCGCTCGTCCGCGACCCGACGGGTGCGTGGCGCGCCGAGGGGGTCGGGACGCCGGTGGTGTTCGTCGGCGGGGCCCAGACCGAAGGCCTGGCCGCGCTGGCGGGCTGAGGGCCTAGTCCTTCTCTTCGACGGTGACGCTCTCGATCACGACGCGCTCTTTGGGCGTGCCCGAGCGGCTGCCGATGGCGTCGACCTTGGCGACGACGTCGAGACCGCTGACCACCTCGCCGAAGAGCGAGTAGAGGGGCGGCAGGCCGACGCCGTCGGGCCCGCTGATCACGAAGAACTGGCTGCCGTTGGTGTCCGGCCCGGCGTTGGCCATGGCCAGCGAGCCCGGCTTGTAGCGGCCGGCCTGTGGCAGCTCGTCGGCGAAGCGGTAGCCGGGGCCACCCGAGCCGCTGCCGGTCGGGTCACCGCCCTGGAGCACGAAGCCCGGGATGATGCGGTGGAACACGATGCCGTCGTAGTAGTGGTAGCGCGCCAGGAACACGAAGCTGTTGACCGTGCGGGGCGCGGCCAACGGGTCGAGGTTGATGACCATCGTCCCGTGCGAGGTGACCATGGTGGCCACGTACCGCTTGGCGGTGTCGATGAGCATCGGGGGCTCTTCGTCGAACTTCCGCTGCTGCGGGCTCGAGCCGTCGGGGTTGGGCGGGGTGGGCGTGGCCATGGGGGGCGACCTCAGGATTCGTGGATGGTGACGGACAGGATGCGCTGGGTCACGTCGGGCGGGACGCCGGACGCGGACCCCTGTTGGTTGATGGTCTGCACGACGTTCATACCCGAGGTGACCAGGCCGAAAAGAGGATAGGTGCTGGAAAGGCTTTCGCCCTGGGCCCCCGCCACGATGAAGAACTGGTTGCCGCTGACCCCCTTGGAGCTGGTGGCCATGGCCACCGCGCCCGCCGGGTAGGCCGGGCTGGTCGCCGTGCCGGCGGGAGGCAGGTTCTCGGCCGGCAGCGTGTAGGACAGCGCCGAAGTCGCCGCGTTGGTCTGCGTGGCGTTGCCGGACTGGTTGATGAACTGCGGGATCACGCGGAAGAAGGAATTGCAGCGGTAATAGCCCTTGTCGGCCAGGAAGACGAAGTTGTTCACCGTCTGCGGGGCGGCCTTGGCGTTGAGGGCGATGTCGAAGGTGCCCGCCGTGGTCACCACGGTGGCCGAGTAGCTCTTCGAGGTGTCGATCGTCATCGGTGGGGCGGTGGTGTAGGTCTGGTGGTTGGCGGGTGTCGTGGGGCTGGTCGGGCAGCCGGCCTTCACCGCCGCCTCGTTCGCCTGCTTCTGGAGCGTGGCGTTCTCCTTGGCCTTCGGCGTCACCAGGGTGGTCGACGTGCTCGACTGGGACCCGACCGTCTTGGGGTTGTTGCCCGACACCGCGAAGACGATGCCGATGACGGCGCCGGCCACGATCACCACGATGATCCCGTTGCGGATCTGCCGGCGCCGCTTCTGGGCCTTGGCCTCGGCGGCCAGACGGGCCTCCCGGGCCGCGCGCTGACGGGCTCGCTTGTCGCTGGGCACGGGCGCAGACCCTACCCAATCCCTGGGGTGGCCTCCGGTCGGCGCCGCGGTGGCGCAGGCATCGGGGACGGCCCGGACGGCCCCGCGGCCAGGGCCGACGGCCATGGGGGCCGTGCACAGTCGGTAGCCTCGTCCGGATGCCGCTGGTCGTTCAGAAATTCGGGGGGACCTCCGTGGGCGACGCGGACAGGATCCGGGCCGTGGCCGATCACATCGCGCGGACACGCCGGCAGGGCTCCGACGTCGTCGCCGTCGTCAGCGCCATGGGCAAGACGACCGACGACCTGATCCACCTGGCCAACACCGTGAGCACGACGCAGCCACCGCGCGAGTACGACATGCTCGTCAGCACGGGCGAACGCATCTCCATGTCGTTGCTGGTCATGGCCCTGGCCGACCTCGGGGTGGACGGCCAGTCGTTCACCGGGAGCCAGGTCGGGATCATCACCGACGGCGACCACACCCGGGCCAAGATCAAGGAGGTCAGAGGTGACCGCCTGCGCGACGCGCTCGCGGCGGGCAAGGTCCCGGTGGTGGCGGGGTTCCAGGGTGTCTCGGCCGATCGCGAGATCACCACGCTCGGCCGCGGCGGGTCCGACACCACCGCCGTTGCGCTGGCGGCGGTGCTCGACGCGGACGCCTGCGAGATCTACACGGACGTGACGGGCGTCTTCACGGCCGACCCGCGCATCGTCCCCGAGGCCCACCGCATCAACCGCGTCTCGTTCGACGAGATGCTCGAGATGGCGGCAACCGGCGGGCGCGTGCTCATGCTGCGCGCCGTCGAGTTCGCCCGCAACCACAATGTCCCGCTGCACGTGCGCAGCAGCTTCACCTGGGAGCCCGGCACCTGGGTCGTCGAGGAGGATGCAGACATGGAGGAAGCCGTCGTCACGGCCGTGACCCACGACACGTCGGAGGCCAAGGTCACCGTGAGCGGTGTCCCCGACCGGCCCGGGGTGGCGGCCAGCCTCTTCCGCGCCCTGGCCGACCAGTCGATCAACGTCGACATGATCGTCCAGAACACCTCGGCCCACGGGACGACCGACATTTCGTTCACCGTGCCCAACGACGACCTGGTGATGGCCGTCGACACGGCGCAGGACCACGCGGACAAGCTGGGTGCGACGGGCGTGGCTTCGGCCGCGGACGTGGCGCGGGTCTCGCTCATCGGCGTGGGCATGAAGTCGCACCCCGGCATCGCAGCGACCATGTTCGAGACGCTGGCGAACGAAGGGATCAACATCGACATGATCTCGACCTCGACGATCAGGACCTCGTGCATCGTGGCCGAGAGCGACGTCGAACGGGCCGTGCGCAGCCTCCACCGAGCGTTCGCCTTGGGCTGATGGCACCGAAGGCGCAGGCGGCGCGCACCCTGTGGCTGCTCCGGCACGCCAAGACGGTCGCCGACCCCCCACCGGGGGGCTCCGACTTCGACCGTGTGCTCGCGCCCCGGGGCCGGCGTGACGCCACGGCACTCGGGCTGCTCTTCGCCGGGAAGGCCGAGGCCTTGGGCCCGGCGTTGCGTGGCGTCGCCCGTCCGAAGGTCGCGCTGGTGTCGCCGGCGGCCAGGACCAGAGCGACGGCCGAGCTGGTGCTGGCCAAGGTGGCCGAGCCGCCCGAGCGCCGCTTCGACGACGACCTCTACGGGGCGGATCCCGAGGAAGTGCTGGCCCACCTGCAGGCGCTCGACGACGACGTCGACGCGGCGATGGTGGTCGCCCACAACCCGACGGCGCACTCGCTCTCGCAGGGCCTGCTCGCGCCGCGCGACAAGAAGGGCCTGTCGCTGGCGGTGCGAACCGGGTTCCCCACCTGCGCGCTCGGCGTCTACTCCTTCAAGGTGGCGCGCTGGGCCGACGTGGAGGCGGCGACGGCCAAGTTGGTCGCGTTGATGGCGCCCCCCTACGCAGGCTGACGCGAGGCCCGGCGCTCCGGGATCGGGCCGGGCGGCACGTCGACCGACCGCGCGAACTCGTCGTGCACCCTCGACAGCAAGACCCAGCGCCGCGAACCGTCGAGTTGGACGCCGACGCCGGCGCGCCGGACGCGCCGCGTTTCGCTGAACCAGCTCGCCAGCGGTCCGATCCCGATCGCCGCCAGCGCGGCGGACGCCGCGCGCGCCGTGAAGGTCTGGAGCACCAGCACGAAGAGAGCGCCGAGCAACGTCCCGACGGCGGCCCATCCGAACAAGGCGCGCCTGGCGACGGGCCCGGCGCAACTCGTGGCACGCCCGGCCGCTGAACGGCAGCCGAACCGTCACCACCTCCTCGCGCTGCGCCAGGGCATGGACGAACAGGACCAGCCAGCCGAGGTGACGCCACCTCCCCGGCTCGCTACCCCCGTGTAAGGCTACCCAAGGCTGCGCAGGATGGCGGCGTCGCCCTGCCCGCCACCACCGCAGAGCGCCACGGCGGCCGTCGACGCGCCGCGACGGCGCAGTTCGAGCAGCGCGCTGAGCGCGACCCGGGCCCCCGACATGCCGACGGGGTGGCCCAGCGCGATGGCGCCACCGTTGACGTTGACCTTGCTCTCGTCGATCCCGAGGTCGTCGACCGAGGCCAGGCCGACGGCGGCGAAGGCCTCGTTGATCTCGAACAGGTCGACGGCGTCGAGCCCGGTGCCCGCCTTCTCGGCCGCCTTCAGAATGGCCCGCGAGGGCTGGGTGAGCAGCGAGTTGTCGGGCCCGGCGACCATGCCGTAGCCGACCAGCTGGCCGAGCGGGGTGACCCCGAGCTCCTTGGCCTTGTCCGCCGACATCACGATCACGGCGCAGCCGCCGTCGGAGATCTGCGACGAGTTGCCGGCCGTGATGGTGCCGTTCTTATCGAAGGCCGGCCGCAGGGCGCCGAGCGACTCGGCGGTGGTCCCCGGTCGGACGCCCTCGTCCGTGTCGAACAGGAGCGGGTCGCCCTTGCGCTGGGGGACTTCGACCGGGACGATCTCGTCGGCGAGACGCCCGTCCTTTGCCGCGGCGGCGGCCTTCTCGTGGCTCGCCGCGGCGAAGGCGTCCTGGCGCTCGCGGGTGATCTTCGCCGTGTTCTGGTTGTGCTGCTCGGTGGAGAGGCCCATGGCGATCTGGTCGAAGGCGTCGGTCAGACCGTCGTACATCATGGAGTCGACCAGCGTGGCGTCGCCGAGGCGGAATCCGGCCCGCGCCCCGGGCAGCAGGTGCGGGGCCTTGGTCATCGACTCCATCCCGCCGGCCACGACGATGTCGGCGTCGCCGGCACGGATCATCTGGTCGGCCAGGTAGATCGTGTTGAGGCCCGACAGGCACACCTTGTTGATGGTGTTGGCCGGGACGCTCATCGGGATGCCCGCCTTCACGGCCGCCTGGCGCGCGGTGATCTGGCCCTGGCCGGCCAGGATGACCTGGCCCATGAGGACGTAGTCGACCTGGTCAGGGGCCACCCCGGCCCGCTTCATCGCCTCGGCGATGGCAAAGCCCCCGAGATCCATGGCCGTGAAGCCGGCGAGCGCGCCCGACAGCTTCCCGATCGGGGTCCGCGCCCCTGCGACGATGACGGCCTCAGCCATTCCTGCACCTCCGAGTTGCTCGCCGGTCTGGTTACCGGCCGGAAACTCCATGGTACCGGCCAACTATCGTCGGGTCACATGAGCGAGATCCTCACTGCAGTGGTGGCCGGCGCGTCCGCCGATGAGCTGGCCAAACTCCCGATGCCCGATCGGTACCGGGCGGCCCTGGTCAAGCGCAGCGAAGTTGACATGTTCGCCGGCATGGAGTCCTCGGCGAAGGACCCCCGCCGCTCACTCCACGTCGAGGACGTTCCGCTCCCCGAATTGGCGCCGGACGAGGCCTACGTGGCCGTGATGGCCTCATCCATCAACTTCAACACCGTGTGGACGTCCATCTTCGAGCCTCTCCCAACCTTCGGCTTCCTCGACCGCCTGGGCAAGGAGGGGCCCTGGGGTGCCCGCCACGCCCTCGACTACGCGGTGGTGGGTTCCGACGCCTCCGGCGTGGTCCTGCGGACCGGTTCCCAGGTGCGCAACTGGAAGGTGGGCGACAAGGTCACCGTGCACTGCAACTACGTCGACGACCAGGACCCCTCGGCCCACGACGACTCCATGCTCGCGTCCAACCAGCGCATCTGGGGCTTCGAGACGAACTTCGGCGGCCTGGCCGACATCACGCTCGTCAAGGCCAACCAGCTCATGCCGAAGGCGGCGCACCTGAGCTGGGAGGAGGCGGCCATCAACGCGCTGTGCAACTCGACCGCGTACCGCATGCTGGTGTCGCCGAACGGGGCCCGCATGACCCAAGGCGACAAGGTGTTGGTGTGGGGCGCGAGCGGCGGACTGGGCAGCTACGCGGTCCAGCACGTGCTCAACGGCGGCGGCACCCCGATCGGCGTGGTGTCGTCACCCGAGAAGGTGAAGCTGCTCAACGACCTTGGCGTCGAGGCGGTCATCGACCGCAAGACGGCCAGCTACAAGTTCTGGTCCGACGAGCACACCCAGGACGAGTCCGAGTGGCGCCGCTTCGGCAAGGACATCCGCGGGCTCGTGGGGGGCGAGCCGGAGATCGTCTTCGAGCACCCCGGCCGCCAGACCATGGGCGCGTCGGTGTTCGCCTGCAAGCGGGCCGGCACGATCGTCACCTGCGCGGCGACGTCGGGCTACATGATCGAGTACGACAACCGCCATCTCTGGATGAAGCTCAAGACGATCAAGGGTTCCCACTTCGCCAACTACCGAGAGGCGTGGGACGCCAACCAGCTGATCCGCGACGGCAAGGTGCTGCCGCCGCTCTCCGCCGTCTACCCGCTCGAGGAAGTGGGCCAAGCGGCCTACCAGGTCCACCACAACCTGCACGAGGGCAAGATCGGCGTGCTCTGCCTCGCGCCGGGCGAGGGTCTGGGCATCGACGACCCCGCCTTCAGGGCCAAGGTCGGCGAGGACCGCATCACGCTGTTCCGGAGGCACGGGGCGTGAAGGACCTGTTGACCGAGATCGACCACGTGGCCATCGCGGTCAACGACCTCGACGCCGCCGTCGCGTGGTACGCCGAGGTGTTCGGCGCCACCGTCGACCACCGCGAGAAGGTCGAGTCCGACGGCGTCGAAGAAGCCCTGCTCAAGGTCGCCGACTCGTACGTCCAGTTGCTCACGCCGACGCGAGACGACTCGCCGGTGGCGAAGTATCTCGCCACCAAGGGCGAGGGGCTCCATCACATCGGCTACCGGGTCGACGACTGCGCGGTCGCGCTCCAGTCGGTGAAGGACGCCGGCGGGCGCGTCATCGACGAGGCGCCCCGGCCCGGCTCCCGCGGGACGACCGTGGCGTTCGTGCACCCGAAGACGTCGTTCGGGACGCTCATCGAGCTCGTCCAGGAGTAGCCCCGGCGCCCCGACCCCGCGACTACGCCGGCCCCACCGCCAGCACCCGCCCCGGGTTCGAACCGCCCACCCACACCCCGGCGCCCACCGGCATCAGCACCCGCGGATCCGTCCCGACGCCCAACGCCTTCGACCCCGGCGACGGCGACACAGTCCGCACCGTCTCCCCCGTCCCGTCGCCGACATACACGGAACCGCCCGACACGGCCACCGTGAGCGGGTCGCCGCCGACGCGCAGCGTCTGTGTCACGAACAGGCCCGACGCCGATACCTCGGCCACCGACCCGCCCGCCGCGTTGGCCACCCACACCGAGCCCTGACCGGTCGCCACGCCGATCGGTCCCTGCCCCACCGTCACCGTTTTCTGCTGCGGCCCCGCCGAGCCGGCCGGGGGCGTGACCCGGGTCAGCAGGTCGGTCGTGCCCGTCACCCACAGCGAGCCGTAGCCCGCCGCGACGCGCACGGCCCCGGCCAGCACGTCGATGGGCGTCCCCGCGGTGCCGGTGTGCAGGTCGACCGGCGTCAGCTCGTGCGCCTCCAACGACGTCACCCACACGTCACCGCCGAGCACCGCCATGCCGGTCGGCTCGGCCGGGACCGGGACGCTGCGTTGGATGAGCAGCGTGGTCGGATCCACCTCCACCACCTGGTTGTCGACTGCGTCGGCGACCCACACGTGCCCCGCGGCCAGCACCATGGCGACCGGCCGGCCCGGCAGGTGCACCGTGCGCGCTGCCTGGCCCGTCGCCGGGTCAAAGCGCACCAGCACGTTGCGCAGGTCGTCGGTGACCCACGCGGCGGTCCCCTGCTCGGCCAGCGCGGAGACCGCGGGGAGCTTCAGGATCGTGTGCGACGAGAGCCCGGCCTGCGCCCGCGTCTGCGGGCTCTGGTTCGTCGGCGCGTTCGACGAGGCCAGCAGGAGCGGCACCGCGATCCCCGCCACCACCACGATCAACACGGCCGCCAGGACCCAGGCCAGCCTTCGCCGCCGGCGGTCCCCGCGCCGGCCGCCACCACCACCGCCACGCCGCGCGCCCTGGGTTCGCCGGGCCCGGTCCTGCTTGCTCTGGTCGAGCCGGCGTTGGCGGCGGTTCTGCTGCGCCACCCGCTAGTGCAGCGTGCGCCCGAGGAGCTCGAGCACCCGCGACACCTGCTCGGAGACGCTCCCCGTGCCGGGCGCAAGCACCAGGTCGGGGCTGAGCGGCGGCTCGTAGTCCGAGTCGATGCCGGTGAAGCCCGGCAGCTCGCCGGCCCGGGCCCGCGCGTACAGCCCCTTCGGGTCGCGCCGCTCGCACTCCTCGAGCGATGTGGCCAGGAAGATCTCGAGGAACGGCAGGCCCACGTCGTCGTGCAGCATTCGGATGAGGCGGCGGTCCTCCTCGAACGGGCAGATCAGTGCGATGAGCGCCAGCGAGCCGGACTCGGCGAACATGCGCGCCACCTCGCCGGCCCGGCGCACGTTTTCCTTGCGGTCGTCGTCGGAGAAGCCGAGGTCGCCGTTGATGCCGTGCCGCATGTTGTCGCCGTCGAGCAGGAAGGCGTGGAGCCCGCTCTGCACGTACGCCTCCTCGACCCCGGCGGCCACCGTCGACTTGCCCGCCCCCGACAAGCCCGTGAACAGCACCGTCGCCCCTTGGGCGCCCAGCGCGCTGTAGCGGTCCGCCCTGGTCAGGCGCCCGCGATGCCGCACCACGTTCGGGCTGGCGTGCGTCGTCGCGAGGACCCGGATGACGCCGGCGCCCGCCGTGACGTTGGTCTGCGGGTCGATGACGATGAAGCTGCCCGTCGTGCGGTTCGTGCTGTAGTCGTCCACCGGCAGCGGCTCGGTGCAGTGGAAAGACACGCGCCCGATCTCGTTCAGCTCGAGCGTCGTCGCGCTGTCGTCGCGGCGGAGGCCGTTCACGTCGAGCCGGTACTGCAGCGACTCCAGCGTTGCCCGTACCGTCCGCGTGCTCTGCTTGATCAGGTAGCTCCGCCCGACCGCGAGCGGCGTGCGCTCGTCCATCCAGCAGATCGTGGCTTCGATGTCGTGCGTGTTGGTGGGCCGGTTGTTCGGCCGGCACAGCACGTCACCCCGCGACACTGCGATGTCGTCGGTCAGGGTGACGACGACCGCCATCGGGGGGAAGGCCTCTCGCACCTCGCCGTCGGCGGTGACGATCGACTCGATCCGCGAGGTCGTCCCCGTCGGCAGCACCAGCACCTCGTCGCCGGGGCGCAGCACGCCGCTCGCCACCGTCCCGGCGTAACCGCGGAAGTCCGGGTTGTCCGGTGTCTGGCTCCGGATCACGTATTGCACCGGGAAGCGCGGGTCGATGAAGTTCTCGTCGCTGCCGATGTAGACGGATTCGAGGTGGTTGAGCAGGGGCGATCCGTCGTACCACCACATGGACTCGGAGCGCTGCACCACGTTGTCGCCCTTCAGGGCGGAGATCGGGATGAACGCGATGTCGTGGACGTTCAGCCGGGCGGCGAACTCCATGAAGTCCGACTCGATCCGCTCGTACTGCTCGCGGTCCCAGTCGATCAGGTCCATCTTGTTGACGCAGACGACCATGTGCGGCACGCCCAGCATCGAGGAGAGAAAGGCGTGGCGGCGCGTCTGCTCAATCACCCCCTTGCGGGCGTCGATGAGGATCAGCGAGACGTGCGCCGTCGAGGCACCGGTCACCATGTTGCGGGTGTACTCGGTGTGCCCGGGCGTATCGGCGATGATGAACTTGCGCTTCGGCGTCGCAAAGTAGCGGTAGGCCACGTCGATCGTGATGCCCTGCTCGCGTTCGGCCCGCAGGCCGTCGGTGAGCAACGCCAGGTCGGTCTCGGGGTTGCCCCGCTGCTCGCTCGTGCGGCGGATCGACTCCAGCTGGTCTTCGAAGATGCCCTTGGCGTCGTAGAGCAACCGGCCGATCAGGGTCGACTTGCCATCGTCGACCGAGCCGGCCGTCGCCAGGCGGAGAAGCTCCATCAGAAGTACCCCTCGCGCTTGCGGTCCTCCATGCCGGCCTCGGAGATCCGGTCGTCGGCCCTCGTCGCGCCCCGCTCGGTGAGCCGGGTGGCCGCGACCTCGTCGATCACCAGGTCGATGCTCACCGCGCTCGACTCGACGCACCCGGTGCAGTCGGCGTCGCCCACGGTGCGGAAGCGCACCGTCTCCTCGTAGGGCGTCTCGCCCACCTCGAGCGGGAGATGGGGGCCCACCGCCATCAGCATGCCGTCACGCTGGACCACCTGGCGCCGATGGGCCAGGTAGATCGGCGGGGTGTCGACGTGCTCGTGACCGATGTAGTTCCACACGTCGAGCTCGGTCCAGTTCGAGAGCGGGAAGACGCGGATGTGCTCGCCCTTGTGGTGGCGGGCGTTGTAGAGGTTCCACAGCTCGGGGCGCTGGTTCTTCGGGTCCCACTGGCCGTACTCGTCGCGGAAGCTGAAGATGCGCTCCTTGGCCCGCGCCTTCTCCTCGTCCCGCCGCGCTCCGCCGAAGACGGCGTCGTGCCGCCCCTCTCGGATGGCCCGGAGCAAGGTGGCGGTCTGCAGGCGGTTGCGCGTGGCCCGCGGCGCCGTGTCCTCGACCGTCCGCCCGGCGTCGATGTCGTCCTGGACGTAGGCGACGAGGAGCTTCACGCCCATGGCCTCCACGTAGCGGTCGCGGAACTCGAGCACCTCGGTGAAGTTGCGCCCGGTGTCGATGTGCAGGACCGGGAACGGGATGGGGGCCGGCCAGAAGGCCTTGCGCGCCACGTGCAGCATCACGATCGAGTCCTTGCCGCCCGAGAACAGCAGCACCGGCCGCTCGAACTCGGCCGCCACCTCTCGCATGATGTGGATCGACTGGGCCTCGAGGGCGCGCAGGTGCGTCAACCGGTACCCCGAGTGCGGACCGCCGTCCACATCGTCGGGGTCAGTGACTGCCCGTGCTGTTGCCACTCGACGCTCCCTCCAGGTACCTCTCGGGAACGTCTCGCGGCGCTCCGACCCTACGTCCCCAGCTGCAAAACACTAAACGGGGCGTCCTGCCCGGCTCGGAGACGTCCGCCCAGGCCGGCGACGCGGTGACGAGGGTGGCCCTAGGCCCCTGCCCCAGCTCCGGCCTCCGCCACGCCATCGGCCGGCGGCTCCTCCGACGACGTCCCGTTGGACCCCGCATCGGGGGCCGGGGCAGCAGCGGCGCCGGTGTCGACGATGGGGTTGCCGTAGGCGTCCTCGGCCGTGGGGGTGGCCCCGAGCCAGCTGGCGTCGATCGACGAATCGAACGGGTCCTCGCTGACCCCCTCGCCCATGTCGCGCAGCCAGTTGGCCAGGTCCTCGGTGTCGGACTCGCCGGCGCCCATCGCCCAGAAGGGCATCGCCTCGGCGTCGGGCATCTCCAGGTGGATGTTCCGGTAGTGCTGCATGCCCGAACCCGCCGGGATGAGCTTGCCGATGATGATGTTCTCCTTGAGGCCGAACAGCTGGTCGCTGCGGCCCTCGATGGCCGCCTCGGTCAGCACCCGGGTCGTCTCCTGGAAGGAGGCGGCCGAGAGCCAGCTCTCGGTGGCCAGCGACGCCTTGGTGATGCCCATCAGCTCGGGGCGTCCCTCGGCGGCCGTCTTGCCGTCCTCGACCAAGGTCCGGTTGACCTCGGCGTAGATCTGGTTGTCGACGCGCTCGCCCGGCAGGAACGGGGCGTCGCCCGGCTCGGCGACCAGCACGCGGCGCAGCATCTGGCGCACGATCAGCTCGATGTGCTTGTCGTGGATCGACACACCCTGGTCGCGGTACACCTTCTGCACCTCTTCGACCAGGTACTGCTGCGTCTCGCGGATGCCCTTGACCTCGAGCAGCTCCTTGGGGTCCTTGGG
>DASZMN010000119.1:0-11088 GCA_035551835.1 Acidimicrobiales bacterium
CCGCCACTCGCCTCGCCGCCCTGAAGGTCGACCTCGTGGCCGCCGACCTCAGCGACCCGCTGCCCCCCGGGCCCTTCGATCTGGTCGTGTCCGCGCTGGCCGTCCACCACCTCGACGGGCCGGCCAAGGCGGTGACCCCGGTGAGCGACGACTACGACCGGCCCTCGACCCGGTCGGACCAGCTGGTCTGGCTGGCCGACGCCGGGTTCGAGGCCACGACGACGTGGTCCGAGCGCGACCTGGTCGTCGTGCGGGCCGATCGACCCGGCTGACCCCCTGTGCAGTGCCGGAACCTCTCGTTGCGGCCTCTATCGTTGAGGGCATCATGAGTTCCTCGGCCGAGGCGACGGCGCCCGAGCACGCCCCCGGGGAGGCGTCGCTGCATCGGGCGCTCGGCCTGACCGACGACGAGTTCGAGGCGGTCGGCAAGATCCTCGGCCGACCCCCGAACCACCTCGAGCTCGCCCTCTACGCCGTGATGTGGAGCGAGCACTGTTCCTACAAGTCGTCACGTCTGCACCTGCGGCGTCTGCCCACCGAGGGCCCCCGGGTGCTCGTCGGCCCGGGTGAGAATGCGGGCGTCATCGACGCCGGAGACGGCATCGCGGTCGCCATCCGGATCGAGAGCCACAACCATCCGTCGGCCATCGAGCCGTACCAGGGCGCGGCCACCGGGGTCGGCGGGATCTTGCGCGACATCTTCACCATGGGTGCCCGCCCGCTCGCCGTGATGGATCCCTTGTTCTTCGGGCCGCCCGACGACGCCCGCCAGCGCTGGTTGGTCGAAGGGGTGGTCGCGGGCATCTCGGGCTACGGGAACTCCGTGGGCGTTCCCACGGTCGGGGGCGAGCTCACCTTCGATCCCTGTTACGCGCAGAACCCGCTCGTGAACGTGCTGTGCCTCGGCGCGCTGCCGAACGACCGCCTCGTCCTCGGCATCGCGTCGGGTCCCGGGAACCTGGCCGTGCTGCTCGGCTCGAGCACGGGCCGCGACGGGATCGGCGGGGTGAGCGTGCTCGCCTCGGCGGGGTTCAGCGGCGACGAGGCGGGCGCGGCCGACGACACCAAGCGTCCCAGCGTCCAGGTGGGCGACCCGTTCGAGGAGAAGCGGCTCATCGAAGCGTGCCTCGAGCTGCTCGACACCAAGCTCGTGGTCGGCATCCAGGACCTGGGTGGTGCCGGCCTCGCCTGCGCGACGAGCGAGACCGCAGGACGCGGCGGGGTCGGCATGGACGTCGACGTGACGGCCGTCCCCCGGCGCGAGGACGGCATGGAGCCGTGGGAGGTGATGACGAGCGAGAGCCAGGAGCGCATGCTCGCCATCGTGACGCCGGAGGCGTGGCCGGCGGTGTCCGCCATCTGCGCCAAGTGGGAGGTGCGGGCGACGGTCATCGGCACGGTCATGGAGCCGGACCCCGCCGGCGGCGGGCGCCTGCGCATCCGCGACGGCCTCGACGGCCCGATCCTCGCGGACGTGCCGGCCGCCTCTCTCTCCGACGACGCGCCCCTCTACGACCGGCCGCGCCGGGCCCCGTCGGCGCCCACCGCTGCGCCACCTGCACCACCGCCGACCGACGGCGCCGCCGATCTGCTCACGTTGCTGCGCTCGGCCCGCTGGGTCTATCGCCAATACGACCATCAACTCTTCCTCAACACCGTGGCCGGTCCCGGTGCGGACGCCGCGTTGCTGCGCCTGGCGGGACCGGGCCTGCCGCCGTCGGTGCGCGGGGTGGCGGTCACGACCGACTCCAATCCCCGGGCGTGTGCGCTCGACCCGCGGCACGGCACGGCGCTCGTGCTCGCAGAGGCGGTCGCCAACCTGGCCTGCGTCGGTGCGACGCCCGCCGCCGTGGTCAACTGCCTCAACTTCGGCAATCCCGAACATCCCGAAGTGATGTGGCAGCTCTCGGAGTGCATCGACGGCATGGCGGACGCATGCCGCGCCCTCTCGCTGCCGGTGATCGGCGGCAACGTGAGCCTCTACAACGAGAGCGGAGGAGCCGACATCGACCCGACGCCCGTTCTCGGTGTGCTGGGCCTGGTCGACGAGTTGCGGGCGTCGCCCCCCGGCGCGGCGTGGAGAGACGGCGATGCGGTCGTCGTGCTCGGAGCCCGCTCGGCCCCGGACGGCTCCTTCCCACTCGAGGGGACACGTTGGGCCACCGAGTGTCGCGACCACCGCGCCGGCTCGTTGCCTCCCGTCGACTTCGCCGCGCACCGCGCCATCTGCGCGTTCGTGACCACCCTGGTCGCGGCCCAGGTGGCGGGCGCCGGAGCGGACCTCGTCCACGCGGTGCACGACGTGTCGGGCGGGGGCCTGGCGGTGGCGGCGGCCGAGATGGCGGCCCAGTCGTCGGTGGGCTGTGCGCTCGAGGTGGCCGGCGGTCCGGCCGAGCTCTTCACCGAGCTGCCGTCCCGTTTCCTGGTCGCCACCTCGCGTCCGGCCGAGCTCACGGCTCTGGCCGCGTCGGCCGGCGTCGCCGCCTCCGTGCTCGGGCGGGCCCAAGGAGACCGCGTCGCGCTCGGCGACCAGGTCGATCTGCCGCTGGCGGCGGTCCGGACGGCGTTCGAAGGGAACCTCACCAGGGCCTTGGGCGAATCGTGACCGCACAGGGCTGTGCGAGAATGGACGGCACGTGAAGGAAGCGTGCGGTGTCTTCGGGGTCTACGCGCCGGGCAGGCGGGTGGCGAACCTCACCTTTGACGGCCTCTTCGCCCTGCAACACCGGGGCCAGGAGTCGGCCGGCATGGCCGTCAGCGACGGTGACACCATCACCGTCGTCAAGGACATGGGCCTCGTGGCGACGGTGTTCGACGAGCGGACCCTGTCCGGGTTGGACGGGCACCTGGCCGTCGGGCACACGCGCTACTCGACGCACGGGTCGTCGGACTGGGCTGGCGCGCAGCCGGTGTATCGCCCCGTGGGCCGCGCCGGTTTCGCCCTCGGCCACAACGGCAACCTGACCAACACGGCCGCGTTGGCCGAGAAGGTCGGCATGCTCCCCGGTTCGATCGCCACCGACAGCGACGTCGTGGCGGAGTTGCTCGCGCGCTCGTTCCCCGAGACCGAGAACCTGGTGACCGCGCTGGACGCGGTGCTGCCCATCCTCGAAGGCGCCTTCTCGTTCGTCCTCATGAGTTCGGAGCGGCTCTTCGGAGTGCGCGACCCCTACGGCTTCCGGCCCCTGTGCCTCGGAAGGCTCGGCCCCGCGGCCGCCCCCGAGGGATGGGTGCTCGCCTCGGAGACGCCGGCGCTGAGCGTGATCGGCGCCGAGTTCGTGCGCGAGGTGGCGCCGGGCGAGATGGTGGTGATCGATGAGGACGGTCCCCACAGCATGGAGATCCCCTGGCTGCGTGAGGTCGAGCCGCGGCTGTGCATCTTCGAGTTCGCCTACATCGCCCGCCCCGATAGCCGCCTCTACGGCCGCGAGGTGCACGAGACCCGGTGCCGCATGGGCGAGGTCCTCGCACTGCAGGCACCCGCGGACGCGGACATGGTGATGGGCGTGCCGGAGTCGGGGGTGCCGGCGGCGGAGGGCTTCGCCCGCGCCAGCGGGATCCCCTACGGCCAGGGGCTCGTCAAGAACCGCTACATCGGTCGCTCCTTCATCGCACCCGACCAAAAGGAGCGGGCCGACGCCGTGCGGCGCAAGCTCAACCCGCTGCGCGACGCCATCGCCGGGAAGCGCCTCGTCGTCGTGGACGACTCGATCGTGCGCGGCACGACGCAGCGCTCGGTCATCAAGATGCTGCGCGAAGCGGGCGCGGCGGAGGTCCACCTGCGCATCTCCTCTCCGCCCTGGCGCTGGCCCTGCTTCTACGGGATCGACACCCCGTCGCCCGAAGAGCTGTTGGCCACCGATCACACGGTCGACGAGATGGCCTCGATCCTGGGCGCCGACTCCCTCGCCTACATCAGCATCGAGAACCTGAAGGCGGCCATCGGCGCCGACGCTGGCTTCTGCGACGCCTGCTTCACCGGTGAGTATCCGACGCCGGTCCCGGCCTGGGCCACGCCCGTCGCCATCGGGCGGTCCGAGCAGGCGCCGAGGGCGCACCAAGCCGCGCTGCCCGGGGTCTGAGCGTCGTGGGCGAGGGCGGCGCCACCTACGCGGCCGCCGGCGTGGACATCGCCGCCGGAGACGCCGCGGTCGAGCGCCTGCAGTCCATGGTGGCCGGCATCGGCGGTTTCGGCGGCCAGTTTCCGCTCGATGTCGCCCGTTTCGCCAAGCCGGTGTTGGTGGCGTCGACCGACGGCGTGGGCACCAAGCTGGAGGTGGCCCGGATCACCGGGCGCTACGAGACCGTCGGCATCGACCTGGTGGCCATGTGCGTCGACGACCTGGTGTGCGTCGGAGCCGAGCCGCTCTTCATGCTGGACTACATCGCCACCGGCAAGGTCGACCCCGAGCGCATCGCGACGGTGGTGGCGGGCGTGCACGAAGGGTGCCGTCAGGCCGGCTGCGAGCTGATCGGCGGGGAAACGGCCGAGCATCCGGGCGTCATGGCGCCCGACGAGCTCGACCTCGCCGGGTTCGCGGTCGGGGTGGTAGACGACGGGACTCAGCTCGGACCCGAGCACGTCCGGGTGGGCGACGCAGTCATCGGCCTGTCGTCGCCGGGCCTGCGCTCCAACGGCTACACCCTGGCCCGCCACGTGCTGTTCGAGCGCGCCGGGCTCGACCTCGGCGACCCGGCCTGGGAGGGTGCGGACGTCACCGTCGCCGACGAGCTGTTGCGCCCGTCGGTCGTCTACGCGCCGGCCGTGCTGGCCGCCCGCGCGGCGACGGGGACGGCGTTGCACGCGTGCGCGCACATCACCGGCGGCGGGATCGTCGGCAACCTGCCGCGCGTCCTGCCCGATCGGATCGGGGCCGTGTTGCGGCGTGCGGCGTGGGCGGAGCCGCCGATCTTCGAAGAGATCCGCCGACTTGGCGCGGTCGACGACGACGAGATGGATCGGGTCTTCAACCGGGGCGTCGGCATGGCGCTGGTGGTGGACCCCGACCATGCCGACGGGGTGCTGTCGGCCCTGGCGGCGGCGGAACGGCCGGGTGCCGTCATCGGCGAGGTCGTCGCCGGGTCGGGCGTGCGCATTCTGTGACTGGGGATGGCGCCTACCCCGAGCTGCGCGCGCACTTGCTCGAACATTCGGTGAAGACGGGGGACTTCACGCTCAAGTCGGGCCGCAGGAGCAGCTGGTTCATCGACTCCAAGCAGACCGTCTGCCGGCCCGAGGCGATGTTGTTGGTTGCGGACGCCGTGCTGTCGGTTGTCCCTCCCGAGGCCACGGCGATCGGGGGCCTCACCATGGGCGCCGATCCCGTCGCCTTCGTGACCGCTGGGGTGGCCGCCACCAGGGGGCGGGCGCTCAAGGCGTTCAGCGTGCGCAAGGAAGCGAAGGACCACGGGGCGGGCGGGCGCATCGCCGGCGCCCTCGATCCCGGGGACAAGGTGGTGGTCACCGAGGACACGGTGACGCGGGGAACCTCGCTGCTCGAGGCCGCGCACGCGGTGCAAGGGGCCGGAGGCGAGGTCGTGCTCCTGGTCGCGCTGGTCGACCGGGGCGGCACGGTCGAAGCGATGGCAGCGGCGGAGGGCCTCGCGTTCCAGGCCGTCCTCACCGCGCCCGATCTCGGATTTCCCTACGAGGGCGCCTGAGACCCAGACGGTGAAGGAAGGCGACGCAGTCGTTGCGTTCGAGCCTCCAACGAGTTCGCCTTGCTCAACGGCTACACGCCCCGGGCGTTACTGACTCGACGCCCGGGACGGGGACGTCTTCGCGTTCCCGAGCGCCCCGTTCCTCGGATCGAAGGGCGGCGCCGCAAGTTGAGCTGGGCGCCGTCCCAGCCGCGATCCCGAGCCGTTTCGGTCGTCACCGTGCACCGCGCTCGTGTCCCGCAATGGGGATTGTGATTTGGGCGCCCTTTCCATAGAGTGCAGCACAGGCGGACAGAGGAGAGTGGCGTGGTCATCGCGGCGATGCACAAGGTTGGGTGGGTACGACGGGCGCTGGCCCTGGGCACGATCGGCCTGGCTGCGGTGGTGGGCGTGCTGGCGGGGGGATCCGTCCTGGCGGGGCCCGCCGGGGCCGGCGGCCCGCAGGGCTACTGGACCGTCACGCGAGAGGGCAAGGTCGATGCGTTCGGGGCAGCGCACTTCTACGGTTCGGCCCCCGGGTCACTGTTCGGTCCCCAGACGGTCGGCCTGGCTGCGACCGCCGACGCGGCGGGGTATTGGCTGTCCTTTTCCAACGGCACGATCGACTCGTTCGGTGATGCGGTCTTCTACGGCAAGCCGGTCGTCACGGGGGGCGCCAAGGTGGCGGGCCTCGCGCCGACCCCCGACGGGCACGGCTACTGGGTTGCCCTGTCCACCGGAAAGGTCGACGCGTTCGGCGACGCCGGTTTCTACGGTTCGCTGCCGGCCGGGAGCGGCAAGGTCGTGGGGCTGGCCCCGACCCCCGACGGGCACGGGTACTGGCTCGCCACGTCGACCGGCAGCGTGGCCGCGTTCGGTGACGCCGTCTTCTACGGTGCCGATGCCAAGCCGCCGAAGCCGATCGTCGCCATCGCGGCGACCCGCGACGGCGCCGGCTACTGGCTCGTCCAATCCAATGGTTCGATCGTGGCGTTCGGCGATGCCGTGTTCTACGGCGCGGCGAACAGCTTGGGCTTGACGATCACGGGCATCATGGTGACGCCCGACGGCGCCGGGTACTGGCTCGTCGCATCCGACGGCAAGGTGATCGCCTACGGCGACGCCATCTACCTCGGTTCGGGGTCGTCGTCGGCCCTCTTCGATCCGACGGTCGGGGGCACGCCGAACTGAGCCCGGCGGTCCGGGGCGGCCGCCCGCCCTGCGGCCGGATCAGAAGACGGCGAGCGGGTTGACGGGCGACGCGGTGCCGCGCCGCAACACGAGGGGCGCCACGACGAAGAGGCACTCCCAGCGCTGTTCCTCGGCGCACGCGGCCGAGAGTGCGTCGAGGTCGAGGTTGTCCATCAGGTGCAGGCCGAGGGCGACGATCGCGATCTCGTGGATGGGCATCCCGACGCCGGTGACCCGCGAGGGCAGCACGTCGGACACGCCGTCGGATCCCAGCGTGGCCACGTCGCGCTCGCGGAGCCAGGACAGGCAGGCGGCATCGAGGCCGGCGGCCCGGCTGGCGAGCTCCCACGGGCCGTGCGCGGCGCGCCAGGCCCAGCGGCCCGTCCGCACGAGCAGCGCGTCGCCCGCCCGCACGCGCAGGCCGGCCCGCTCCTCGGCGGCCTCGAGGTCCTCGGGGAAGATCGGCTCGCCGGGTTCGAGTGCATCGACGCCGCGCCCGGCGGGAATATCGAGCAGCACGCCGCGGGTGACGATCCCGTCGCGCAGGTGGTGGATGCCGAGCCGGGTGGCGCCGTGTGCGGTGACGGTCCCGGTGTCGTAGCCGTTGTAGAGCTTGCCGTCGTGGAACACGTGGCACAGCGCGTCGAGGTGGCTGGTGGCGAACCCGTGTGACGCGATGGCGAAGTAGTCCGCCCCCCAGCCTTCGGTGGCGGTGCCGATCATGTGGTGGGCGACGGGGGCGGGGTTGTCGACCGCCGCCTCGGTGTTGAGCGGCCGGGCGCACGAGACGGTCCGGCCGCTCCGCACGGTGGCCGCGGCGAAGGCGGTGACCTCGGGGGTGATCAGGTTGAGCGCGCCGAGCTGGTCGTCCTCGCCCCACCGCCCCCAGTTGGAGATGCCGGTGTGGAGGGCCTCGACGTCGGCGGTCGCCATGGGTTCTCTGGGCACGCACGGACAGTAGCGGCGGGCCAATACGCTCGCCGCTATGACGACATTGGAAGGTGAGTACGTTCCCAGCCCGTCCGAGTGGGTGCGCAACCAGGTGGCCGAGTACGAGGCCTCCGGGGGCCAGCGGGCCAACACGCTGCTCGACACGGGCATGCCCATCATCGTGCTGACCACCCGGGGCGCCAAGAGCGCCAAGGTCCGGAAGCTCGGCCTCATGCGCGTCGAGAAGGGCGGCGAGTACGCGCTCGTCGCGTCCAAGGGCGGCGCCCCCGAGCATCCCGAGTGGTACCACAACCTGGTCGCGCACCCCGATGAGGTGGTGATTCAGGACGGGTCCGAGCCGTTCGCGGTCACCGTGCGCGAGGTGACCGGCCCCGAGAAGCAGGACTGGTGGGAGCGCGCCGTCAAGGCCTACCCGCCCTACGCCGAGTACCAGGAGAAGACGACGCGTCCGATCCCCGTCCTGATCGCGACGCCGGTCGCCTCCTGAACCGGGCCGTCCGGGCGGAGCGGCGGGTCAGCGCGCCGCGGCGAAGGCCTCGACCATGGCGATGCGCCAGGGGATGAGGTCGTCCTCGCGCTCGAGCGCGGTCTTGCCGAGTCGCACCACGACGAGGTCGAGGGCCGGGCAGATGGAGATCGACTGGCCCTCGTAGCCCGAGGCGCGGAAGGTGCCGAGCGGGTTGTCGCCCGGCAGGCCCCACCAGTGCGCGCCGTGGGGCTCGCCGTCCTCGTCGGCCGAGACCATGGTGCGGCCGTAGTCCACCCACCCGGCGGGGAGCACCCGCACGCCGTCCCACACGCCGTCGCGCAGGTAGAACAGCCCGAAGCGGGCCCAGTCGCGCGCCGTGGCGCGCAGGTACGACGAAGCGACCCACGTGCCCGCCTCGTCGAACTCGGGGTCGGCGCTGCGCATGCCGAGCGGCGAGAACAAGCGGCCGTGGAGGAACCGCGCGTAGTCCTCGCCCGGGCCGACCGTGCGGGCGACGACGCCCGAGACGATGTTGGAGGTCCCCGACGAGTAGTTGAACCGGGTTCCGGGCGGCGCGGCCAGGGGCCGGTCGGCCGCGAAGTCCGCCACGTCGGACTGGCGGTCGCCGAAGAGCATGTGGATTGTGTCCGAGACCCGGTCGTCGACGTAGTCCTCGACGAAGTCGAGCCCGTCGCGCATGGCCAGCAGGTGACGCAGCGTGATGGCGTGCCGCGGGTCGGCCGGGTCCGCCCATGCCAGCACCGGCGCCGGGGCATCGAGCTCGAGCCGCCCGGCGCCGACGAGGAGGCCGACGACGGCGTGCAGGACGGACTTGGCCATCGACCAACTGAGCAGCGGGGTGTGGGCCGTGACCGGTTCGGGCGGACGGTCGAAGTGCTCGAGCGCGCCGTGATAGCGCTCGAGCACGAGGCGGCCGTGGTGCACGACCACGACGGCGTAGGTCGTGGCGATGGGGCCGGCGTCGTCGAAGGCCTCGCCGAGGAGGGGGCGCAGGTCGACCCCGGCGGGCAGCTCGCCCTCGGGCCACCCCTCGTTCGGCCAGGGCAGGTCGTGGGGCTGGGACGGCAGGGGCACCAACCGGGTCACGTCCGCCCGTGCGCCCCCGCGCCGGCTCCCACGGTCACCCGGTGGCGTCGAGGAACGACAGCAGCGCGGCGTTCGTGTCGTCGGGGCGCTCCTGTTGGATCCAGTGGCCGGCGCCGTCGACCACGGTGCCGCCGCGGAAGTCGGGCAGCGCCGCGGCCATCGCCTCGATGGAGCCCGGCTGCATGAAGACAACCGGATCGAGGGACCCGGTCAGGAATCCGGTCGGCATGGTGTAGAGCGAGGCCGGCAGGTCCTTCGAGCGCCCCCAGTTCGCGTCGAGGTTGCGGTAGAAGCTGAGCGGGCCGAACAAACCGCTCCGGCTGAGGCCCTCGGTGTAGACGTCGACGTCGTGCTCGGTGAGCCACGACGGCAGCACATCGGGTGCCGGAGTGAGGATGTCGAGGAACTTGGTCTTCTCAGCGGGGGCGTCGCCCAGCAACGCCGTCGCGTTCGCCATGCCTTCGCCCCCGGCCGAATACAGCATGGTGCGCACGAAGCGGCGCGGGTCGGCGTCGAACTCTGCCTCGGGCGGCCCGACCTCTTGGAAGTAGAGCATGTAGAAGAACTTGTCACCGAAGATGTGCCGGAAGATCTCGGTCGGCGGCCCGGATGCGTGCGAGTACGGGACGCTCATGTTGTAGATCGACGAGACCCGCTCGGGGTGCAGGCGCCCCATCTCCCACACGACCATGGCACCCCAGTCGTGGCCGGAGAACGCCGCCTTCTCGTAGCCGTAGTGGCCGAGCAGCCCGCACAGGTCCGCCGTCAGCTTGTCCGATCCGTAGTCGGCCACCTGCGACGGCGCCGCGCTGGCGCCGTAGCCGCGCAGGTCGGGGGCGAAGGCGCGATACCCGGCGTCGCCGAGCGCCCCGAGCTGGTGGCGCCACGAGTACCAGAGCTCGGGGAAGCCGTGGCACAGCACCACCGGCGGGCCGTCGGCCGGGCCGGCAGTGGCCACGTGGAGCTCGATCCCGTTGGCCTCGACCTGTTCGTGGGTGACCTCAGCCACGAGGAGTCACCTTCTCGGCATCGCCCTCGGCGGCCCGGCCCGCCGCCTTCTCGGCCTTCTCCTCGTGGTGCTTTTGGATGGCGGACATGACGGCGTTGCCCGCCGCGCCGATGAATTCCGGCCGGTTCTCGGCCGCCCAATCACGGCTCGAGGTCAGCGAGTGCGCCGAGTCCTGGAAGCGTGGCGCCACGTAGCGGGCCATGAGCTCGTAGGAGTGGCGGGTGGCGGCGGTGTCGGCCCACTCGTGGCCCATCAGCAGGAAGGTGCCGAAGCCGCCCGACTGCACCTGGAGCCGTTCGACCTGCGCGATGGCGTCGTCTGGCGTGCCGATGACGGCGAAGCCCGAGGCGTTCAGCGCGTCGACGAGCGACTCGAAGTTCTCGGTGTTGGGGGCCAGCGGCAGCGCCGCCACCCGCTGGAAATAGTCGACCCACTCCTCGAGGCCGAAGGCCACGTCGGCGATGGCCTGCTCCTTGGTGTCGGCGATGTGCATCGGCCCGACCAGCCGCCACTTGTTGCGGTCCACGGTGGTCGAGAACTCGGCCGCGCGCTCCTCCATCACGCTCCAGTGGGTGCCGAGCACGTCGAAGCCGCCGGCCGACGTCGCCCCGATGGACAACAGGCTGCAGCCGAAGCGCCCGGCGGCCCGGGGGCCGGCCGGCGAGACCTGCGCGGCCACCGCCACCTCGGGGAAGGGGCGCTGGTACGGCAGCATCTGCAG
>DASZMN010000120.1:0-56219 GCA_035551835.1 Acidimicrobiales bacterium
TTACCGCTTCCCTCTTCAACGTAGGACCCGGGCTCCCGGAGCTCCTCCCAGGTTGTCTGGGCGAGTGAGGTTCTGTGTTGGGGTTGGATTGATGCGTTTTGCCGTGCTTCAGCCATATGTTGTTACCTCCTTTGGCGGCCCAACGAGTGTCGGAACCCATAGCGAGCGCATTCGTTTCACCAACTCCATGCTCGCTTTAGAACACGGCGGCCAACTTGTCTCTATCGTCGGGACGTGACGTGTTGGCATCAACTTGCGCGACGCTGATGGATCAATGTCACAGTGCCGCGTTAACCATGTTCGACTTCGACCTCGACCGGGTCAAGGTCGTCACGGGCGTTCTGCGCAATTTTTTGTATTTGAGCGCGCGAGTAAATGGCAACCACTGTGAGCATCGATACCCATTGGCGGCGACATCGTTTGTTATCGCGCTGGTCGGGTAACAATCCTGCGCACACAGGATCGAGTGAGGTGTGACCATGTTTCAGCTGACCCATGCGGCTGCGCTCAAAGTGGCCGATGTTCGTCGAGCACAGGGAGTTCCTGCCACGGCGGGACTGCGAGTGTTCGAGCAGGCGCGGTCCAACGGAGAGAGAAGTTTCGGCCTGGCATTTTCGGAGGCTCCGGCCGAAAACGACGAGGTCAGCGAGCAGGAAGGAACGATGGTGTTCGTTGCCCCCGAGGTTGCTGCGCCGCTGGCTGGATCAGCTCTTGATGTCGAGTCAACACCCGAAGGGCCGAAGTTGGTGCTGACGAAGCAGGACTCGGACACCGCCACCTGAGTGCGAGTTCCTGGCTGAGTGGCTCGGCCTGGACAAATCGAAGGTCTTACAGCCACGGCCGGATTCGGTGAGCGATCGACCAGTACTCGGGCTCTCGGCGGGTCACCCTCCACTCGTGAGTTCCGGTCGTCAGCGACTTTCCGCCAGAGGCGTCGGCCTTTGCCGAGGAATCGTCCCGGATTGACCGCACGAGGTCTTGGTCCAGGTCCTCCGAAGCGTGACACTATCGGTCACACGAATAGGAAATTGAGGGCTATGCGGCAACCTCATCCGCGCCTTGCAATCGACGCTCCGCGTACGGCCGGTGCAGAGACGCCGCCGTCACAAGGGACGTGACCTGACGGCTCAGTGCGGATCGCGCCGCTCAGCACCACGCCTATAGATCGCCATCCAATCTGATACCCGACCCGAAATACATCTCCGGCAAGGTCGCCTGGTAAGCGGCTTACGTGGATGGAGATGTTCCTGTTCGAATCGAACGCCGGGCAGAAGCCGAATTCTTCCGGTTTGCGCAATTTTCTAGAAGCGATGGGTGGTGTGCGTGAATATCCCTTTGCCGAACGCCATGACCTTGTTCGGGTGAACCGCGTAGACCGAGGCGTCGCCGCCCGGATGGTGGAATTGGCCGTTATGGGCTTCGTAGTGCCACCGCCCGTCCCATTTGGCCGACCACGCCACCGCGAGGCGACCTAGCAGGAAGTCATCGATTACTTGCACTACGGGGCCTTCGACCACGACGTCTAGTCCGTGGTCCCAGTTGTTGCAGCCGGTGGTCAGCACCACGTTGGGGTTGGTGCGGAAATTGAGCGCCTTTTGCTCGGTTCTGCCGGTGGAGAAGTAGAGGGTGTCGTCCAACCAAACCGCGACGAGGGGGGTGACGTGTGGACGACCGTCTGCTCGTACGGACGTGATCCAAAACAGCTGGGCGTCCTCGAGAACCTGCCTGGTCTCAACCCACGTCGTGGCGCGAGATCCAGGCTCACTGAAGCGGGTGTCGAGTTTGGTCGCGTGTTCAGGCATCCAGGCCTCCAAGGAATTGGGAGATGAGAGTGTCGATGTGTTCGGCAAGCTGGAAGTCGCCGAGAGTGAATTGGTTTCGCATAACCGCTACGGCCACACCGGAGTCGATGTCGGCGAAGTCGGACGATCCATGGCCGCCGACCGTCCCAAACGTTGATCCCGGCCGGGCCGCGGTGGAGGCAAGGCGATAGAGACTGTAACCAAACGCCCACTGCGACGGGCCGCCCGTGACCTCGTCCACGCCGTTGTAGGTGAGCGCCGCCATCGCTTCGAGGCACTTGGGGAGGCCAACCTCGGCTCCCGATCTGATCAACCTGTCAGGGGCGTCCTCCACCAGCCGCTGGAGATCGGCGACGGTCATGCGAACTGTCCTACGCTTCGGGGCCTGGCAAGGGGAATACGTGAACTCTTACGCGATATAGGCACGGGTTACACGGTGCGGCCGGCAGCGCGACGGACCACGGCGGACACCGGGTTGTCCGGTGGCGCCCAGACGATCTCCCAGAAGTTCCCTTCCGGGTCGGCGAAGTACGCGTCGCGGCCAGTGAAGAACTCGGCATCGACAGGTTCCTTGGTGATCGTCCCACCAGCGCGCCGGGCGCGCTCCGCCCACTCGTCGACCTCGCTTGGTTGCTCTACGTTGATGATCACGCTGGAGCGGATCCCCCCAATACGGCTCAGATTGGGCTCGGTTCGCGCGTCGACGGCCAGCTTGTCGACGGGGAAGAGCGCCAGCACCGCACCTTGCAATTCGAAGACGGCGAAGTCGTCGGAGTCGAATGCCAACGGCCATCCAAGGTTGCGGTAGAAGTCGCGTTCGTTTGCGAAGTCCTGCACTCCCAGTGTCACCATGTTTGCCAATGGGGTCCCTCGCATCGGTCAACCTCCTCCTGCCATCTTTCCCAGTTGTACCCAGAAAGCGGCGGTCCGCCTGTTTGGACACCGAGAGACCTACCGGTCTTGCCAGTGACCACCGATGCGCGAATGGCGCGGTGAGCGTCGGGCCGGCATTTCTTTACGTGTCCTACCCTGGGGGGTCTGGGCGCCTGTCCTCCGCTCGGGTTCTCGTCCAGAGGAGCACCAGCTGCTCGCAGACCGGAGGAAAGCTTGAGACGTGCACCCAAGCATCGCCGATCGACCCCCGTACGCTGGATCGTCGTCGAACTTCGGGCAGGAGGGACGTTTCTGGTGCAAGGCAATCGCCCTGATGCGACAATCCCTTCGGACCAGACAGAGGAGAGCCGGATGAGCACCGTCGATGGACAGAGCGCACCCGGCGGATCGCCGAGCGGCGTACCGGCTGATCTCAAGCTGGAGGCGGTCGTCATCCCCGTGGGCGACGCCGATCGCTCCGAGCCGTTCTACGATCGCCTCGGCTGGAGGCTCGACGCCGACTTCACCTTCGACAAAGGCTCCCGGGTCGCGCAATTCACGCCACCGGGATCGCAGTGTTATGTGCAGTTCGGCAGCCACATTACGGGAGCGCCGCCCGGATCTGCGCACGGCTTGTACCTGATCGTGTCTGACATCGAAGCCGGGCGCGACGAACTTGTCAGCCAGGGCGTCGCGCTGAGTGGGGTGTTCCATCCGGAAGCGCCCGGGGCGCAACCCGACCCTGAAGGGACCGGTGATCCGGTCAACGGTCCGGATCCTGATCACAAGAGCTACAACTCCTTTGCGACGTTCGAAGACCCGGACGGCAACGGCTGGCTGGCCCACGCTGAGCACGAGAAGCGCATCGGCCGGCCCGACTCGGACTGCCCCGACTGGTCTGCCGAGTACATGGCGCGCGAGCAGAGCGGCCAGGTCCTTCCAGTATGAGCGATTTCGACGTGATCGTGCTGGGCGGCGGTGCGCCCGGCGAGCACTGCGCCGGAGCCATTGCAGCGCGTGGCTTTCGGGTCGCCGTCGTCGAGCGCGAGCTGGTCGGTGGCGAGTGCTCCTACTGGGCGTGCATCCCGTCCAAGTCCCTCTTGCGTCCGGGCGAGGCGGTCCAGGGCGCCCGCGACGTCGGCGCCAGCGCCGAGGTGAACGTGCAGGCGGCGCTGGACTGGCGGGACTACATGGTGTCCGACTATTCGGATGCGGGACAAGAAAACTGGCTGACGGATCGGGGCATCGAATTGATCCGGGGCGTGGGGCAGCTCGCCGGGCCGGGCGTGGTCGAAGTGGACGGTACTCGCCACACGGCGAAGCATGTCGTGGTGGCGACGGGCGCGGCTCCTTTTGTGCCGCCCATTCCGGGGCTCGACGGCCTGGTCGGCGTGTGGGGCACGCGCGAAGCGACCGCGATGAAGACGGTTCCCAGTCGCCTCATCGTGCTCGGCGGTGGCTCGGCCGGTGTCGAGATCGCACAGGTGGTACGGCGGCTCGGTGGTCAGGCCGTGCTCGTCGAGGGCACCGATCGGCTGATCCCACGAGAGCCGGCCCCCCTCGGCGTGGCTCTGACCGAGGCACTGCGGCGGGACGGGATCGAGTTGCGCCTTGGTGTCCAGGCCGCGGAGGTTTCGCGTGCCGGCGGCGACTACGTCTTGAGGCTGTCGGACGGCAGTGAGATGCGGGGTGAGCGACTGTTGGTGGCGACCGGCCGCCGTCCCCGTGTCGAAGGGATCGGGCTCGAGACGGTCGGTATCGAGGCAAACCCACACGGCATCGTGGTGGACGAGTATCTGCGTGCCGGCGACAACATTTGGGCCATTGGGGATGTCAACGGAATATGGCCCCTGACACACGTCGGCGAGTACGAGGGAGACGTTGTGGCGGCGAACATCGCCGGAGAGAGCCACCCGACGAACTACGAAGCCGTGCCGCGCGTCACGTATACCGATCCGCAGGCGGCCGCCGTCGGCGCCGCGGAGGCGCCCTACAGCAGCACAACGCTCCTCAGCGACGTGTCCAAGACCGCGACGTACAGCCACCAGTACGCCCAGTCGAACGGATTCTTGACCCTCCTCAGCGACGGCGCCCGGTTGACCGGCGCCTACGCCCTTGGAGCCGAGGCCGGCGAGTGGCTCCAGCAGGCGACGCTCGCCATACGCGCCCGCGTTCCGCTAGAGGTGTTGAGCGACGTCATCCAGCCGTTCCCGAGTTTCTCGACCATCTTCGATTCGGCTTTCAAAACCCTTCGAATGGAGATCGCCAAAATGCCGCCGCCTTTGTAGCGTCTCCACCGACGGGTCTTCGAGTTCGCTCGAACGGGTACGGACCACGCTCGAACGGGCGTTTCCCTTCCAGGGAGTGCCGCTCGGAGTCGAGTCGCTCGACCCGTCGGACGCGCGCCTTCTCGCGATGATCCAGGACATGACCGACATCATCATCGTCGCGATCCTCATCATCGCCGCCTGCAGTCTCGCGGTGAACATCGTCGCCGGGTTGGGCGAGCGCCGGCGCCCGTTCAGCCTGCTCAGGCTCACCGGGGCCCCGACCAAGCTCCTGCACCGCGTCGTCGCGCTGGAGAGTGCCCTCCCAATCCTCCTTGTCGCTGCGGTGTCGATCGTGGTCGGCCTCGTGTCGGCTGCCCTCTATCTCCACTCCCAGGTCGGCATCGCGTTCCGCATCCCCGGGATCGCGTACTGGGCGACCGTGGTAGGCGGACTCGCATCGCTCGCGATCATCGCCTCGACGTTCCCGCTCCTGAACCGGATGACGGGACCCGAAGTTGCCCGTAATGACTGAACCGCCGTAGTAGTCCGACCCCGCGGCCGAAGTTGTCCGCTCCCGGCCCGGCCGGCACCCGGCAAGACCGCACGGTCCGATTACCCAGGAGCCGTCACGAAGTAGAGCCCATTGGACAGTGAACCGAGTGGCGCGACGGTGAACTCGGATGCGGCCAATCCCTGATGGTTTGGTGGAGGTGTCGTCGTACCCGGTCATCATGTTCCCAATCTTGTTCGGCCTCTCCATGGACTATCAGGTCTTTCTTGTGAGCCGGATGCACGAGGAGTGGAGGCGCAGTGGGGACAACGAGCAGGCGGTGATCACCGGCCAAGCCGAGACCGGCCGAGTCATCACCGCCGCGGCCCTGATCATGATCTTGGTCTTCGCCTCGTTCATGTTCGGCGGCGATTTGGCCATCAAACAGATCGGGCTGGGCTTCGCTGCAGCCATCTTCGTCGACGCCTTCATCATCTGCACCGTTCTCGTCCCGGCGTTGATGCACTTACTCGGCCGGGCGAACTGGTGGCTTCCCACCTGGCTCCGGCGGAACCTGCCTCACCTGAACGTGGAGCCGACCGAGCTTCAGCCAGTCCGGCTCGTCACGCAGCCGGCAAGGGCGACGCCCGCACGGCGCTGATCCCCCGAGGATCGGCTCAGTTTCCCAGCGCCGCCCGCAGCGACTGGCGGAGCGACTTGGTCGTGGCCAAAACGGCCGTTGGCTCGTAGCCGCAGTGCGCCATGCAGTTGGCGCAACGCGGGTCGCGGCCTCTGCCGTATTTGTCCCAGTCGGTCGTCTCGATCAATTCCTGATATGTCTCGGCGTAACCGTCGGCCATGAGGTAGCACGGCCGCTGCCAACCGAAGACCGAATAGCTCGGTATCCCCCAGGGCGTGCACTGGTAGTCCACCTTGCCCTCGAGGAAATCGAGAAACAAGGGGCTGTGGTTGAGCCGCCAGCGCTTGCGCCGCCCGTCGGCGAACGCCTGCGCGAACAACGTGGTCGAGGTCTTCGTGCTCAAGAAGTGCACCTGGTCCGGAGCCTTCTCGTAGGCGTACCCGGGCGAGATCATCATCTGGTCCACCTTCACGTCGTCGTTGAGGAAGTCGAGGACCTCGCGGATGGTCTGCGGGGAGTCCGTGGTGAAGAAGGTGGTGTTGGTGGTGACCCGGAAGCCTTTCGCCTGCGCCGCCTTGATCGCCGCGATCGCCTTGTCGAAGGTTCCGGCGCGGCTCACGGACTCGTCGTGCCGCTCGCGGAGCCCGTCGATGTGGACCACCCAACTGAACCGCGGGTGCGGTTCGAAACGGTCGAGTTTGCGCTCCAGCAGTAGGGCATTCGTGCAGAGGTAGACGAAACGTCCCCGGTCCAACAGCGCGGTGGTCATCTTGTCGATCTCCGGGTGGAGCAACGGCTCTCCGCCGGCGATGGAGACCATTGGTGCCCGGCACTCCTCAATGGCTGCGACCGCGTCGTCGACCGTGAGTCGCTTGCGGAGTATCTCGGTCGGATGCTGGATCTTGCCGCAGCCACTGCATTCGAGATTGCAGGCGAACAGCGGCTCGAGCTCGACGATCAGTGGGAACTTGTCCCTTCCGGCCAACTTCTGACGCGCCAGATAGGAGCCAACCTTGAGGCTCTGGCGCAGCGGGATAGGCATCTATCGGACCTCCACTGGTAGGGGGAAATTGACGTGCTCGGTGCGGAGCACCCGCTCCTCCACGGAGGTCGCCCGCAGCGCGGTCACGACTCGCTCCACGATGGCCGGCGGGGTCGAGGCCGCCGCGGTGACACCCACGGTGGCCGCCCCACCGACCAACTCCGGGCCGAGTTGCGACTCGTCTTCGATGAGTGCGGCCGGACACCCGGCCCGCGTGGCCACCTCGACCAGGCGGGCGGCGTTGGACGAGTTGCTCGAGCCGACGACGAGCATCAGATCGCATTCGCTGGCGATGGCGACCACCGCGTCCTGTCGGTTCTGCGTCGCATAGCAGATGTCAGCCGAGTGAGGGCCAACGACCGAGGGAAAGCGGTTCGACAGCTCGCGCACGACGCCGGCGACGTCTTGAGGAGAGAGGGTGGTCTGGGTGATGTAGGCGACCTTTTCCGGATCGCGTACGTCCAAGGCCGCCACGTCGGCGGGGTCCTCGACCAACGCGACGCCCTCGGCTTCGCCGAGCGTCCCTTCCGTTTCGTCGTGGCCGTGGTGGCCGATCAGCACCACCTGATAGCCCCGCTCTGTGAAGCGGCGCACCTCGTGATGCACCTTGGCGACGAGCGGACAGGTGGCGTCCACCACGTGCATGCCGCGGGCACGGGCGGTCTCGCTCACCGTCGGCGCCACGCCGTGCGCGGAGAACACCACGGTGGCACCATCGGGCACCTCATCCAGCTCGTGGACGAACACCGCCCCCCGCGTCTCGAGCTCACGGACGACGTGGCGGTTGTGCACGATCTGCCGACGGACGTAGACCGGCGGCCCGAACCGCTCGATGGCCCGCTCGACCGTCTCGATGGCCCGCTCGACACCGGCGCAAAAGGATCGCGGCCCGGCCAGGAGCACGCGGGGCCCGTCCGCCTCTGGCTCCCCGGGGTCTTTCATGGCCGCACGTAGCGGCCGAGGGCCATGAGCGGCCACACCAGGCGGTAGAGGTGGTAGTTGATGGAGAAATCCCACGGGAACCCGGTTCCGGTGAACCAGGGTTCGTTCCAGGTGCCCTCAACGGTCTGATGCGACACCAGCCAGGCGATCCCGCGTTCGACCGCGGCGGTCTCGCGACGATCCGCGGCCAGGAGGGCGAGGAGGCCCCACGCCGTCTGGGAGGCGGTTGACTCGCCGCGTCCGATCCAGTCGGTGTCGACGTAGGAGCGCAGGTCCTCGCCCCAGCCCCCGTCGTCGTTCTGGTGCTCCTCCAGCCACCCGACGGCGCGCAGGATCCGTCCGTCGGCCGGGTCGACGCCGGCGGCCACCAACGCGGGCACCGCCGCCCCGGTGCCGTACAGGTAGTTGACGCCCCAGCGGCCGAACCACGACCCGTCGGCTTCCTGGTTGGCCCAGAGCCACTCGATGGCCCGAGCCAGCGCCTCGGGCTCGGCGGCGGGCTCGCCGGCGAGCATCTCGACGACGTGGGCGGTCACGTCGGCCGACGGTGGGTCGGTGACCTCCCCGAAGTCGCAGAACGGCAGTGCGGCGGCGAGCCGGCTGTGGTTGTCGGCGTCGAAGGCGGCCCAGCCGCCACCGCCACACTGCATCCCCAACGTCCAGCGCGCCGCCCGGTCACACGCCGCGGCCACGTCGGAGGAGGGCGCCGCCCGCCGGAGGGCCAGAACGACCTCGGCCGTGTCGTCGATGTCGGGGTAGTTGACGTTGGCGAACTCGAAGGCCCAACCGCTGGGGGTGAGCCCGGGTCGGCGCACCGACCAGTCGCCGGGAGTTCGGATCTCCTCGGCGGCCAACCAGTTACGTGCGGCGATCATGGCGGGGTGGTCGGCCGCCAGCCCGGCGTCGGTCAGCGCGACCATCGACAAGGCGGTGTCCCACACCGGCGATTGGCACGCCTCGAGGCGCCGGCCCAAGTGGTCGGAGATGGTGAAGCTGTCGAGTCCGGCGAAGGCGGCGCGCAGGACCGGATGGTCTGGTCGATAGCCAAGAAGGTGGAGGGCGATGATGGAGTAGACGACGGGTGGTTGGATCCCGCCCCACAGTCCGTCGGCCTCTTGGCGCTGGACGATCCAGCGTTCGGCCCTGGCGAGCGCCTGCCGGCGAACCTTGGCGCGCGGCCAGAACCACGCAGGCAGGAGCTCGTAGCGATGGAGAAGCCGGTCGAGGAGCTGGAACTGGCCGGCGCGCGTGCGGAGCGACCCGCGGGGCACCGGCGGGATTTCGCATCCGAGCTCGTCGAGGTCGAACGGGAGAGGGTGGCTCGGCCGGAAGGACATGACGACGCTCAACGCGACGATCGTCTGGCGGGCCCAGCATGCGAAGTCATAGATGTTGAGGGGGAACCGCGTTCCGAGCAGCATGATCTCCGGCGGTAGCACCGGGAGGGCCTCCCAGCTCCACTGGCCCACCATGGCAAGCCAGATGCGGGTGAAGACACGCGTGCCCGCGATGCCGCCGTGGGACCGGACCCACCGGGCAGCCGCCTCCATGTGCGCAGCGTCGGCGGGATCGCCCGCCAGGCGCAACGCGACGTAGGCCTCGACGGTCGTCGAGAGGTCGGGCGGACCGCCGTGGAAGGTCGCCCATGTGCCGTCGGTGCGTTGGCCGGCGCGGATCCAGCGGGCCGACGCGCAGGCCACCGCGGGGTCGAAGTTCCCCACGAAATGGCGAAGCAGGAGGTCTTCGGCGTCCATGGTGACGTTGGTCTCGAGCTCGGCCTTCCACCAACCGTGCGCCGACTGGAGACGGAGCAGGGAGTCGCGGGCGCTGTCGAGCGCGCCGTCGAGCGTCTGGTGACGTGCGGCCTCCTCGGTGACGGTCACGACTCCCGCTCGACGACGAAGACCGCCAGGTCGGCCAGCTCCCGCCGAGGGACCGCCGACAACGGCACCCGCTCCAACGCACCCAGCGCGGCATCGAGGTGCGTCTTGGCGCTCATGGTCGTCCACTCCTTGGCGCCGCACGCTTCGACCAGTTGGGTCGCCCGGGCCACTTCGCGGGCGGAGAGGGGTGTGCCGAGGTTGGCTGCATCGTCGGGGCCAACGATGAGAGCTCGCAGCTCCTCGGCCTCGGCCCCGGGAGTGGTCAGCGCGAAGACCACGGGCATCGACTTCTTGTGTTGGCGCAGGTCGCTGCCCTTGGGCTTGCCGGTCCGGGCTGGGTCGCCCCAAATGCCCAGCAGGTCGTCGACCGCCTGGAACGCCAGGCCCAGGTGTCGGCCGTAATCGCGCAGCGCCGCGACTGTGTCGCCCGGTGCCGCGGCGAGGATCGCCCCGATCGATGCGGCGCAGCCGAGGAGCGCGCCGGTCTTGGCGGACGACATCGCCGTGCACTGCTCGAGGGTCACGTCGGGGCGGCTTTCGAATGCAATGTCGTCCGACTGGCCGGCGATCATCGTCGCGGTCGCCGCAGCCAAGGCGGCCGACGCGGCTGCGCCGACCTCGGCCGGTGCCTCGAGAAGAACCTGGTGCGCCAGCACCTGCAGGGCGTCGCCGGCGACGATGGCCTGTCCCACGCCGAAGACCGACCACACGGTGGCGCGATGATGTCGCTCGGTGTCGCCGTCGATGATGTCGTCGATGATCAGCGAGTAGTTGTGCACGAGTTCCACGGCCACGCCACCGAGGATCCCGACGTCGGGGTCCGCCCCAACCGCCGCGGCACCCAACACGGCGAGCGTCGGCCGGATGCCCTTGCCACCGGGAGCGGAGACCGGACGGCCCTCGGGATCGCACCAGCCGAGGTGGTAGCGAGCGATCAGGCGTAGTTCGGGAGACAATCGCTCGACGCTGTCGGCCAGCGCCGGGTCGATCGCTCGCCGGCCGCGGGCCAGAACTTCGGAGACTCCATTGGGCGGGGTCATGCCACCTCCTTTGTGACGGGGATCCTTTGCCTTGCATCGAGGGCGGCGCGCGCGGCCGCCCGCCCGCTGCGCACCGCGCCCTCCATGGTTGCGGGCCACCCGGTGTCGGTCCACGCCCCCGCCACCGTCAGGCCGGGAAACGACGTGCGGGCTTCGGGCCGCAGTGACCCCGAGCCGGGCACGGCTCGGAATGTCGCGCTTCGTTCCTTCGTGACCAACGAATCCACCAGACGAGCATCCGCGGACGTCGGGAGCAGACGGCCAAGCTCGCCGGCGATCCGCCGCTCCAAGGACTCGGGCCGCTCCGTCAGCAATCTGTCGGCGGCCGACATCGACACGGCGAGGTATTGGCCCGAGGTGAGGCCCGAGGAACTCGTTCGATCGAACACCCATTGGATCGGTGAGGACACCGCGGCCATCAGGGGCCAGGAGGTGACCGGCCGGTCGTACACCAGGTGCACGTCGACGATTGCCGATGACCCCAGTTGATCCAGCCGTTCCTGGTGATGGACGGCGCCCCGCGGGAGCACTCGTGCCGCCTCATCGTGTGGCAGGGCGACGACGATCGCGTCCGCGTGCAGGCGGTCGACGGTGTAGCCACCGGTCGAGTCGGGTCGCACGGCCTCGACCCGTGTCCCGAGCCGGACATCGACGCCCGCACGGGCCAGTGCGACGCCCGCTCTCTCACCGTGCAGCACGCCGAGAGGCACTCGACTCCAGCCGATGTCGGCCGCCGCCGGGTCCTCGAGGAGTCCGGTCCTGAACACCATGGCCCCGAGGGCGAGCGACGCCTCCGCGGCAGGCAGGTTCAGCGTCGGGACCGTGATCAGGTCCCATACGGCGGCGATCGCCGTGGGCGACTGTCCCTTCGACGACAGCCAGTCGCCGAAGGTGATGTCGTCGAGGGCCGGGTCGTCCATGCGCAGGCGACGGAGCGCCAGCATCGCCCGCCCGAGGCGCAGCCGTTCCCGCACAGGCAGGTGCGGATATCGCAAGAGCGACCCGGCGAGCTGCAGGGGAGCGGGCAGCGCCGATCGCCGCAGCCGGCCGACCTTGGGCGGTGACCCCGGCGCGACCACCGGGATGTCGAGCCGGGCGGGCAGCTCCACGTCGTCACGAGCTCCGATCCGCTTCAAGAAGGACAGGTATTCCTCGCAACAGCGCAAGAAGACGTGCTGCCCGTTGTCCACCCAGAGGCCGCCGTGCCGGAACGAGCACGTCAACCCGCCGAGCCGGTTGCGCCGTTCGAACAGGGTCACGCGGGCGCCTGCGTCGGACGAGTCGAGGGCCGCCGCGAGGCCGGCCAAACCAGCGCCGACGACGGCGACATGGGTTCGCGCGCTCACGCGGACCCGGCGCTCACGGCGCGGAGGGCCACGCCCACCTTCTGCCAAGGCGGCAGCGACATTCGCCGGCGCAGGACTGCCGCCGGATCACGTTGGATCTCGACCAACAGCCGCCGGTAGATCCCGGCCATCGCCGCCGTGCACGCCCGCGAGCGCCAGTCCAACATTGGGAGGAGTTGAAGACCCCGTTCGTACCACTCCTCGGCCCGCCCGGCCTCGAACGCGATCAGGGCGAGGAGATTGTCGGGGTTGCCGGTGAGGTCGTCTGCGACACCGAAGCGGTCGCGGTCTTCGGCGGGCAGATAGACGCGGCCCAGATCCCGGCGGTCCTCGACCACGTCCCGCAAGATGTTGGTGATCTGAAGGGCCACGCCAAGGTCGTCGGCGAGCGGCGCCGCCCTCTCCGGTTCGGCACAGCCGTACACCGAAAGGCTCAGCCGGCCGACGGTCCCGGCGACGCGGCGGCAATACCCGACGAGGTCGTCGAAGGTCGTGTACTCGGCTCCGTGCACATCCATCTCGCACCCGTCGATGAGTTCTTCCAGGGCCGACATCGGAATCGGGTAGCGGCGGCGCGTCTCGGCGACCGCCACGAGCACCGCATCGGTGGTGTCATCGAGTGTCGCCAGGTCCTTGCGTACCCGGGCGAGTGCAGCAAGCTTCTCCGGTTCGGGCGCATCGCCGTCGCCGATGTCGTCGATGCGCCGGGCCATGGCGTACAGGGCGCTCATGGCCTTGCGCTTGGGCTCTGGCAAGAGCTTGATCCCGTAGTTGAAATTTCGCGCCTCCGCGCGGGTGATCTGCTGGCACGCCCGGTAGGCCTCGTCGACGTTCACTCGGCGTCCCGGCGTGGCGTTGCACGGATGACGGCGCCGATGGCAAGGGTGAGCGTGCCGAGGCGAGATGCTCGAGGACTGCCGGCCAGTATGTCGAACCGGCGGGCGGCGATGGCGTTCAGCGCGCCATGACCGCCGGCCCAGAAACCGGCAACGGCCCATCGGGACGAGCCCTGAAGTGCAGCGATGAGAGGTTTGCCGCCGTCGAGGAACCTCCGGGCGCGGGCGACCTCGAAGACCATGAGGGCCCGAAAGGCTCGGCCCGCCGGGGGGCCCGCGGCCAGTGCGCCGCGTTGGACGCCGAAGCGCTCGAGGTCTTCCTGCGGGAGGTAGATCCGACCGGCCGCGGCGTCCTCGGCGACGTCCTGCCAATGCTCGGCCAGCTGGAGCCCGGTGCATATGGAGTCCGACCAAGCCTCCCTTTCGTCGCCGGCCACCCGGAAGGCGGCCAAGACGAGACGGCCGACCGGGTTCGCCGAGAGGGCGCAACCGTCGAGGAGATCGTCGAACGTGGCGTACTCGTGGACGGACTGGTCCTGGCGATTCGCGGCGATCAGGTCGAACAGCGGCCGCGCATCGGCACCCAGCTCGGTGACGGATCGAACCCCGTCGGCGACGATCGGCCACACGTTCCGGGCTCCGGGGTCCGCAAGGGCAGCCCTGGTCTGCGCCTCCACCTCGTCGAGGGCGGCGCGCCGGTCGCCTTCGAAGGTGTCGCCGATCTCGTCGACCAGACGGGCGTAGGCGTAGAACGCCCGGAGGTGTCCACGGACCGGGCGGGGCAGGACGCGCGACGCAACGGTAAAGTTCTCCGTGCGGGCCCGGAGGGCCAGATCGTGCTGCGTGTAAGGGAGTGACTGCGTAGTCACAACATGTACGCGATCTCGGCCCCCGTTGTCAAGGGGCCGCTTTCCCCGCCGTGGTTCTGGACCACTCCCGCTCTGAAGCAGCAGTGACCGTTGCAGAGCGCGCGCCGGGGCGCTGTCCGCGCCGGCGTCAGAGCGGGGGGATGTTGGTGCCGGCCGGAATGTGATCGGGCGGCCAGTCCGGCCCGACCGACCAGGCCAAGACGATGGCGAAGGCGTCTTCGATGAGCTTCAGGCCGGCGTTGATGGCCTCGTCCACGGCAACGTCTGGCCCGGTGAACGGGCGACCCGCCGTCTCGGCCAGCGTCCGCAGCACCTTGCGCGCCAGGTCTGCGCTGGGCTCGTGGCCCTTGGCCGCTCGGGCGCCCAGCTCGAGCAGCATCGGCAGCACATCGGCCACCAGGTAGCCGAACATCAGGATCGTCTTTTCGGGGTCGTCCCGGAGTCCATCGGGTCCGCCCAGCGCGTCCACGGCGGCATGGAAGCGTCGGTCCGTCTCTTCCAAGAGGGTCTCGATTGCGGCGGTGAGGAGATCTTCCTTGGAATGGAAGTACCGGTAGACGTTCCCCTTGGCCATCCGTGCGCCGTCGGCGATGTCGCTAACGGTCACCTCGCTGTAACTGCGGGTCTTGAACGCCTCGATCGCGGCGGCAACGATTCGATCGCGGTACTCGGGTGGCGCGGCCGCCGACCGGGCTCGGATCGCGTGGAGGGCTGCCACGTGGCGTTCGTCGTAGGCAAAACGGTTCGGGGCAACGCGTTCGGGCGGGGGGATCAGCCCCTTCCGGCGGTAGTGGTGTATGGAACTGGCGGGAACGCCACTTCGAGCAATCAGTTCCGAAAGCGTCAGCTTTTTCAATGGGAGCCCCGCCGAATGTACGTGTACCGCACCAACAGGCCCTTGCCAGCGTACTCGTTGGGATTTGATCGCTTCGCCGCCCGACGCATCGCCGTCAGCTCAATGCGTAGGGCCGCGCTCGGTGCGGTTTCCCGAGGCGCATGTGGAGCGAGATGAACCCGCTTGCAATCGCCGCGTAGAAGCACCAAAGGGACGTGAATCCATCGGCGGTGAGGCGCGCCAGTACGATGACGGCGACCAGATTCGCGACGCCGAAGATCACAATGTCCCGGTAGCCCGAGCAGAGCAGCGCCCCACACGTCGCGAGCACGTAAAGGCCGACGATCAGGATCCCGTTTTGAAGCCCGATGCTGTAGGCGAGATGGTATGCGCCCAGTCTGACCGTGACCGGCCCGTGCAGCATGGTGATCAGCAGGACGGTCGCCACGCCGATGCCGAGTGTGACAAACGGAGCAACGATCCGTCGCCGCCGCGATGTCGGTTGCAGCTTCCAAATGGAAAGCGGGACGAGGATCGGGACGACGACCATGGCAATCAACAGATAGATCCACATGGCGACTCGTTCGATCGAGTGCGGAACTGGTCCCTCGAGGCCCCACCACACAAGCGACTCATCGAGTTGGTGTATTCCGAGCACGAGCGGCACGGTCGCAAACAAGAGGTGATTGCTCCGTCCGTGGAGGTGCTTGTACGCGTCGACGCCGATGGCCGTGACGACGATCCCCCCGACAAGGTCGCCTTCGGGAGAGAAGCACACGCGTCCAACGTATCGCCCTCCCGTTTGCTCGCTTTAGATCGTGACCTTCCGAAATGATCGAATGACCTGCTCTCCCGCTTAGGGTGGACCACGAACAGGGCGAGCGAGTTCGACCCGACATGGGATCGGCGGGCCGGCACATGCTCCGTTCGACCTCTCAGCAAGGAGGGTCTTGGAGTCCGGCCTGAACACAGCACCCGGGCCGGTCAGCCTGGTCACCACCGACGGCGTCGCCTTGGCGGCCCTGCGCTGGCCATCCTTGAGCGACCCTCCCGTCGCCGTCGTTGTTCTCGTGCACGGGTTGGCGGCGCGCAAGGATCACCCTCACATTGAGGCACTGGCGGCGCGTCTCCAGAAGAACAGCTTTGAGGTTCTGTCCTACGACGCGCGCGGCCACGGAGCCTCGGCGGGGACGTACACGCTGGGACACGAGGAACACCTGGACGTGGAGTCCGCGACGGAGTGGGCGAGGGGGCGGGGCGTACCGACGATCTTGATCGGCGCGTCGCTCGGTGGCGTTGCCGTTCTCCGTTACGCCGGGGGCCACCCAGAGTTGGCCGGAGTGGTCATCGTCTCGAGTCCAGCCGGGTGGCGGATTCCGCCCAGGCTGCGGGCGCTACTGACGGTGGGACTCGTTCGCACGCGACCTGGTCGGTGGATCGCCCGCCGGCGCATGGGTGTCAGGATCCGATCAGGGTGGACGGCGTCCGATTCACCGCAGGCTTTGACGGATCGAGTGAGAAGTCCACTGGCCGTGGTGCACGGGCGGCGGGACGCGCTCATCCCAGTGCGTTGGGGACTCGAGCTCCAGCTCCGTGCTGACACCCGGTGCTATGTCGTCCTCGCCCACGACATGGGGCATGCGTTCGATCCGAAAGGACACGATGCGATTGTTGCCGCCGTCGATTGGACCCTGGCCCAGGAACGTTAGGGCCCACCGAAGGCCGATTCCGGCCGTTCCCGTCGAGGCCGCCCAGCGACGAGATGCTTATGCCCCGACCGGGTGGCTCGCCATTGGCTCTTCGACCGGACCTGGACGCAGGAGGGCGACGATCTGCGCGGGGTTCGGCCACCGGACTTTCGTCGCCCACCCCATTCGCTCGAAGAACGAGATCAATCGGGCCGAGAGGTCGTGTTGGTGGGGCAGCACCCCATGGCGGGCTGAAGATGGCGAGGCGTGGTGAAAGTTATGCCAGCTCTCCCCAAAAGAGATGATCGCGAGGGCTCCGACATTGGTGCTCTGGTCGTGTGTTTCGAACGGCCTCCGTCCCCACAGGTGGCAGACCGAGTTGATGCTCCACGTGACGTGGTGCAGGAGCGCCATCCGGACGACGCCTGCCCACAGGAGCGCGCTGAGTGCACCGAACAAGGTCCCGACCAGAGCCCACCCGATGAAGAACGGCAGAGCAAGGGACGCCACCGCGAGCAGCGGGAACAACCGATCGATCACGACGAAGTCGCGGTCCCGATGAAGGTCCGGAGCGAATCGCCTCGTATCTGTGGGGTCCATGGCGAACAACCAGCCGGCGTGCGCCCACAGGAAACCCTTCAACGCCCCGACGGTGCTGCCCCCGTACCGGTGCGGCGAGTGGGGGTCTCCCAGCTGGTCTCCGAACATGTGATGCCGGCGATGGATCGCCACCCAGCTGATCATCGACCCCTCGAGGGCCATCGAACCGGCCACGGCGCACACGATCTTGAGGACTCTCTTGGCCTTGAAGCTCCGATGCGTCAACAGCCGGTGGAAGCCGACCGAGATCCCGAACCCGGTGAAGACATACAGCACCGCCGCGATCAGCACGTCGTTGAGGTTCAGAAGGTGCCCTGAGAGGAACGGTACGAGACATGCGAAGCCAAGGAACGGAGCGGCCACGAGCAGCGCCGTGACGATACGGCCCGCCCACAGGCCCGGCTCGGCGGCCCGATCAGCGGGAGTCTCTTCGACAGAACCCAACACGGCTTCCCTTCTTGTTCGAGCGCTCTGCGAGGTCCGCCCGACTGTTGCTTGGGTCACCGGGGTTTAGGGCAACGAGCGACTCTCACCGTACCGGATGCCCTGTTGGATTTGCGGTCGCCCCCCACATCGGGGGGTGCACGGCAGGAGCACGGCAAGAGCGTCCGGGGACTGGGTGTCACCTCGATTGGAGGTCCAGCTCCGTCAATGCGTCGCGAGCGCGAGCGCGAGCGACCGTTCGCCGGATGAGAATGATGATCCGGCGGCGCGGTCGGGGTTTGCCGGTTCCGGAAAGAGGACCCGCACGTACAGGCCACCCTCCGGGTTCGGGTGGGCGGTGACGGTGGCGCCGTGTGCGGTCGCGATCGCACGAACGATCGAGAGTCCGAGGCCGTGGCCGTCCTTGTAGTGCGCCCGACGCGTACCGAGCCGCTGGAAGGGCTGAAAGAGGCGGTCGACCTCAGCTGATGGGATCGGTGCGCCCGCGTTGGTCAACGAGAGGAGCGCCTTGCCCTCCTTCACCCCGGTCACCACTTCCATACGGCCGCCGACCGTGTTGTCGCCGACCGAGGCCTTGCGCACCGTGTGGGTGCCGCCCCCGGCGCGGCGGGCCGTTAGACGATCTTCTGGGCCAACAGGCGGTAGGCGTTGGGCCCGCCGGGCCGGGACCGCACCAGCGGAGCGATGACCTGGTCAAGGACGAAGGCGGGTACGCAAAGCGGCGCGACGACGGGGAAGGTCAGGGCACGGCGTGCCCGAGCCGCGCGGCGGGTCGGCTCGTTCCACGGTCGTCGGGGAGGACCGGCCACGCGGTTGGCGAGCAGGAGGGAGCTGAAGGCGAGGTCGGCGGGAATGTGCGCCGGCCCACGTTCGTCGGCGACGACGCTGAACCCCCGGCGGCTGAGCGCGTCGGCAAGGTTGCGCATAGAGAGGAAGTGTTGGTGCTGCGGTTGGAACCAGGGACCCCACAGCGGGCCGAACCAACGGCCGAATGCGCACTCGGGGTCGGGGACCTCGATCGAGAGCCAGCCGCCCGGCTGGAGGACGGTGGCCGCGGCATCGAGCTCGGCGAGGGGATCCCTTGTGTGCTCGAGGTAGTGGTGCATGCTCACTACGTCAAAGGATCCGGCCAACGAGACGGCCAGTTCGGGGAACATCCCGAGGTGCGCTCGCTCCACCCACCGGTGGTGTTCCGCCGCCAGAATGCCCTCACCCATGTCGAGGGCCTCGAAGGTGGTCGCCGGAAGAAGAGTCGACGCGACGAGGCAGAAGTGGCCATGCCCGGCACCGACGTCGAGCCAGCGCTTGGGCTCGGTCCGGGCCCGTACCAGGTCGACCCGTCCTCGGTAGGAGCGATCGTCGGCCGTCCAGACGAATTCCGTCGGATCGACGCCCGCGCCGTCGTAGAAGTCGCGGTAATAGAAGTCGAGGCCTTCGGGAGTGAGGCGAGGATTCTGGAAGATGTGGCCGCAGGAGCTGCATTCGTCGAGCACAAACGTCCCCGGCTTGCACTGCAGCAGGTCCCTGGTGCGGAGCCGCTCGACAACGTCTGCTCCGCCACAGAGCGGGCAGGTGTCGCACCGAGGTTCGAAGAACCGGTCGACGCCGTCGGCGAGGAGTGCCCGGTAGTCGGCCTTCTGCTGCTCGACCGCCTGCTTTTCGGCCGCCGTCAGCGCTGCCACCTCTTTGCCGGAGGCTCTCACCAGGCCGACGGCGTCGGCGACTCGGCGCAGGGGACGACGCGCTGCTCGGAGCGGTGATCGATCGCCCGGGCGCAGGCTGGTGCCGGCGGTGACCAGATGCGGCTGGGCGCAGTAGCCGGCGAGAGCGACGAGACCCCACGGTGGCGCCAAGGCGACCACCAGGCCCAGCAGTCCGACCTGTGCCACCGGGAGGGCCGCGACGAGCGGCGCCGCCTTCTGGTGGTTCGCGACGAGGCTCGCACTCCGTGACGACGGCGCGTCGGTACGGGCGGCGAGGCAGGGAGCGATCGCCAGGCCTGTCCGGGTGGGGGCGAACTTCTTGAGGTCGGCGATTGCGCGCGCGTACGACCCGGCATCGAGGCGATCCCCGTCGGAGAGGTCGGTCCGGGCCAGCAGACTCCGATGGACGAGCGTCGCCTGCCCGGGCCCTCGGCCGGGCGCGAGTGGGTTCGAGGTGTACGTCGGCGGATCGACCTGGCGCAAGAGGCCCAGCACGTGTTCGCCGCCCAGATCGGCGGGCACGAGGTCGAGCACCTCCAGCCCGTGGACGCGGGCCCACCGGCTGGCGGCGTGCAGCGTCTGCTCGTCGACGTCGATCCCGTTCGCCGCCACGCAGGCGTACTCGAGATCGGCGATTTCGCCGACCGCGGCACCCGCTCGGGCCCCCTCGTCGGGGGTCGTCAGCGCGAGCGCGCGGGCGCGTGCACGCAGGCGCAAGGCGTCGGCCACAAAGAAGGCGGCGAGCAGGGCCGCCGGCCACCGGGCCCGCAGGCGGCCACGGGTCGAAGCGGGACGTGCCGCCCTCACCGCGCCGCCCCGACGGTGAGGAGCTCTTCGACCGCGTCGGCGGCGGCGCCAGCTCCGCCCGCCTGGACGAAGGAAGCCCGGATCGACTGGGCCGCGTCCCGGAAGCTCGGCTCGGTGAGCACACGGTGGAGGGCGTCCGCCATTTCGTCCGCGATGACCCGGCCGAACTTCACCCGGAGGCCGGCGCCGGCGCGCACGACCTGTTCGGTGACGATCGGCTGATCGTCGCGGATCGGGGCGAGGACGAGGGGCAGTCCCCGGGCCAGGCTCTCGCACACCGTGTTGTGGCCGCCGTGGGAGACGACCGCGTCCATGTGGTCGAGGACGTCGAGTTGGGGGACTCGTGGCCGCACGAGGACGTTGTCGGTCGCGCCGGCCGAAGGAACGAGCTCGGGCGGCGCGACGACCACGGCCCGGATGGGCGAGCCGCGGAGGGCGGCGACGACCGTGGCGAAGAAGCGTGACCCGATCGATGCGTTAACGGTGCCGAGCGAGACGAGCACGGCGGGCCCGGGCCCGTCGAGCCATTCCCACGGGAACGGCGTGCGGTCCACGCGCCCGATCATCGAAGGTCCCACGAAGCGGATCGCCGGCCCCGCCGCGGCGGCGCGGCCGGAGAAGGTCCCGACCAGCGCCCGGGTCGTGAAGGCAATGATCAGGCTCTCGGAGAACCGAAGGTCGCCGCGCGCGGCGACTGAGCGATCGAGACCGTGCTCGAGTTGCAACGCGCTGAGCTGCTCGCGCACCCACTGGTCGACCCGGGGGAGGGCGGCTAGTGGGTCGGCCAGCTCGGCCGAGGTCGTGGCCGAGGTCACCCAGGGGAGACCGGCGAGCCGGGCAACCACGGCGCCGGCCACGTCCTGTTGGTCCACGACCAGCACGTCCGGCCGGAAGGCATCGACGATGGTCGACAGCGCGCCGACGCTCGTCCGCGCGTAGGGAATAAGGAAGTCCTCCCAGAGGAACTTGAGCGCCCTCGCGCCGCGCAGCCCCGCCCCTCGTCGTTGCATGTCGTCGAACGCGGACTGGTCGAGGTCGCCGACGACGGGGAGGAACACCGAGCCGGCCGGGAGCAATTCGTCGACGACGCCCGGGAGGCCGGCCCAGGCGACGGCGTGCCCACGGGCCGACAATTCCGCGCCGAGGCTCACCGTGGGATTGACGTGGCCCGTGAGGGGCGGGACGGTGATGAGGATGCGGCTCACCGGATCCCTGCTCCGATCCCCCGCGACAGTGCGACGCCGGCCTGATCGTCGAGCCAGGCCGTCACCCGGCCCTCGACCTCCTTCGGGTTCTCCATGAGGAGCGCGTGCGAGCAGCCGTCCACGACGACCAGCTCGGCGCCGGGGATCGACTCCTCGAGCACGTAGGCCCGGTCGATGATGTCCGAGTTCTCGCCGTAAAGCAGGAGCGTGGGACACGACAGCGTGGCCAACCGGTCGGGATCGGTGGGTTGGGAGGCCCGGAGGTCGTCACCCATGGACGACACGGTGACCAGGTCTTCGCACGTCTGGACCATGCGGCGGAGCGTGCGGGGCGCCTCCTGGGCGAGATAGTCGCGGATGCCGGGATCATCGAAGCCCGACACGAGGTCCGAGAGGTCCTCCATGATCTCGTCTCCCCAGCCCGTGAAGGCGGGGTGGGCCTCGATGAGCACCATGCCGGCCACCCGTTCGGGCCGGCGCAGGGCCGCCGCGAGGGCGATCGTGCCGCCGAAGCTGTTGGCCACGAGGTGGACGGGTTCGTCGATGCCGAGGGCGTCGAGGATCCCGACCAGATCGTCGACGCCGTCCTCGATGCGGTAGCCGTTCGGCGGGCGGTCGCTGCGACCGTGCCCGCGCAGGTCGAAGAGCACGGTGTCGGTCTTGGCCGCGACCGCCGGCGCCACCGTGTAGTAGAAGCTCGAGAGGTTGTCCATGATCAGGCCGTGGAGGAACACCACCGGACATCGGCCGTCGCGGTAGGGGTCGGGTGGCTGCGTCTCGGAACTCGATCCGAGGCGGACCACGTTGAAGCGCACGCCCCGGACGCAGAGATCAGCCATCTCGTGCCTCGCTTCCCACGGGCGGCTGCCCGCCCGCGGTGTGCACGATGTGGTCGACGAGGTCACCGACTCGCATCGCGATGATCTCGTCCATCTCCATCGTCGAGAGCCAGGCCGCGAAGTCGACGTGGGCGAAGGCCTCCTGCAGCTGCTCGCCCATGGCGATCAGCTCGATGCTCTCGATCTCGAGGTCCGCCTGGAAGGAGGTCTCGGGACCGATCTCGATCATGGACAGGTAGTCCTCTCCGATGACGTCGGCGAGGACGTTCGTCACGACGGTGAAGACGAGGCCCGCGGCGAGCTCGTCCTCATCTCGCAGGTTCAGACCAGGCAACGGCGTACTCCTTTCGCTCGTTGTGCTTCGACTCGGATGTGACATCCGGCGCGGCGGTGATCCCGCCGTCTAGGAACGGCGCGCGCAACACGGTGGAGCGGACCATCGCCCGTGGTGGGGTCGACGCGGCCAGCTCCTTCTCGAGCTGCCGACGCGCCTCGTCCACGTCCTCTGGACCGGCGGAGAGGCCGATGCCCGTCAGGCCGATGCCGGCGACGGCCGCCCACGGGCCGGTCGCGATGGCGACCCGGATACCGCCGGCCGGCCCGTCGAGGACGCGGACGGCTCGATCGCCCTCGTCCACGAGAGGTACCTCAATCGGAAAGAGGGGGCCCTGGCCCCCGGACCAGAGGCGCTGTCGGACCGCGTCCTTGGCCGCGATGCGGCCGAGCAGCCACTCTCGTTGGTCGCGCGGGTTCAGTGCCTCGTACGTCACGCGCTCGTCCGCACCGAGGTACCGGCGGGCCATGAGCTCGCGCGACGCCGAGTCGCTCCAGCGCTCCTCGACGGCGAAGATCTCGCCGACCACGGGCGAAGCGATCAGATGGTGTTCGGGGAGGCGCAGCATCGTCCACAGTGGCTCGTCGCTGTCGAAGCGCCGATCGACCCATCGGGTGACGCGGGCGAAGAGCGCCCCTGCGCGGAGGAGTTCGAGATCGGCCGCGACCGTCCGACCGGTGAGCTCCGTGATCCGCACCTTCGTCTCGACCAGGTCGCCGGGCTGCGGTGGCCGTCCGAAGTACTCGATGCGGTCGATGGACTGAGGGAGCGCGAGGAAGTCCGAGCTCGCCGACGCCATGAGCCACCAGCCATAGAGCTGGCCCGCGTTGTCGAGCAGGGCGCCGGGTGCGGCCATCGTTTCGACCGTGCCGTCGATGCCGTCGTCCCCGAGGGCGGCGATCGACCGCATGCCCTGAAAGCTGGGACCGTGGAACATCCAGTGGCCCTCGTACAGGCGGTCCGGCGACATGGGAGAAGGGCGCGGGTTGCGCAGGGGTGGCAAGGAAGTCGTCGGTGCGGGCGGGGCGGAACGGGCCAGGTGGATCGTGGCCCGCGCGTAGCCCTCGATCGAGACCTCGGCCTCGAGCGGCCCGGTGCGACGAGCCGTGAGCGTCGCTTGCGTGGCCGGCGCCGCGGTCAGCCAGCGCAGGGCGCGGATGCGCTCGATCCGGGCGACGAAGAGATCCGGTGCGACGCGTCGCGCCGCTTCGCCGAGCATCTCGACCATGGTCGTCATCGGGACCACCGGGAAGTGGTCGGACAGCTCGCCCCAGCCCATGGGTTGCCGGAAGAAGCAGTGGTCGCGGAGGTACGGCATTGTCGACACGTCCACCGAGACGGTCTGCCGCCACGACGACGCCCGGCGCGGCGAGGAGTCGGAGCCGCCGGCCCGGGAGGGGGAGGCGGCGGCAGCGGCGGCGACCGATGTCGACGCGTGCGTGGCTTCTGACAGCAGTGCGTCGAGTTCGGCGCGCAGTGCCGAGGAGATCGTCTCGGGTACTCGTCCCAGATCGAGGATCGGCGTCATCGGCGTCATCGGCGTCATCGGCGTCATCGGCGTCGGCACCGGCGACCCGAGCCGCGCGGTGCCCGCCGGGAGGCGCACGAGGGGCGATCCGAGGGACAGTCGGATCGCCGGACCCGAGCCGTTGGTCCGGTCCCGCGCCGAGACGGGTGCATCGTCCTTGGCCGCCCCGAACACCTGCGCGACGTCGGCGTCGACGCCTTCGACCCAGAGTGCGGCGGCCACCCGGGCCAACTGGGCCAGCCCGGGGTGGGCCGAGGTGGCGCCCGGGACGGCCAGCTGCTGACGGCCCTTGAGCGTGTCGTCGGTGAAGGCAACGAGGCTGCCCACGCCCATTTGGACGAAGACGCGCACCCCGTCGTCGTGCATGGCCTGGACGAGCGCGCCAAAGCGCACCGGCTGGAGGAGGTGATCGACGGCGAGCTGCCGTACGGCGGCGGCCTCCGAGGGGTAGGGCCGGCACGTCGTGGCCGACCACATCGGGATCCGCGGCGCCTGCAATGGCATCCGCTCCCAGTGGTAACGGACGATGTCGGTGTACGGCGCGAAGTGCGGGGTGTGGAACCCGGACCGGAAGGGCAGCTCCTGGGCGATGATCTTCCGGGCGCCCAGGCGGCCGACGGCCTCTTGCATTGCGCCTTCGGGCCCGCAGATCACCGACTGGTGGGGGCAGTTGTCGTGGGAGACCACGACGCCGTCGAGGTCGCGCACCAGGTCGGCGGCTGTCTCGGCGCCGCAGCCGAGCGCCACGAAGACGACGCCCGGCACCTCCAGGGTCCCCGGCTCGAGCCCCTCGAGGAAATCGCCCGCCCGTTCGGGCGCGATCAATTGCGCCGTGAACACCCCGGTCCATTCCCCGAGACTGTGGCCGGCCACGTCGTCGGGCCGGATGCCGAGGCGGCCGAGGGCCTCGTCGAGCAGGCGGCCGGTTTCGAAGATGCGTCGCCCCCGGCGCTCGATCTCCGACGCCGACGCGCCCGAGCCCGGGAGCCGCGCCGCGTCCCGGTCGCCCAGCCACCGGGCGACGTCGTCCACGTCGGCGTCCTCGGTGGGCTCGAGACCCGGGAACACGAACGCCACGCGCCCCCCGTCGGCGACCAGACCCGACGGCGCGAACCACACGTCGTTGCGACCGCGCCAGGCCTGGCCCTTGGCGAGCACCCGGGCGGCGAGCTCGCGTCGTTTCGGCGTCGGATCGACGATGGCCAGACGGGCGATGCCGGCGGAGGCGGGCCCCCGGGACGGGGGGACGGGGACGTTGCCGGTCGCGTCAGTCGCCCGCAGCTGCTCGGCGAGATCGGCGGCGTCGCGCCCCTGCAGCAGGATCCCCGTCGCGCCGAAGGTCGGGCGCTGGCCGGTCACGCCGGCCGTCGAGCGGAAGGGCCCGGTCGTGGCGCGTGCCGGCGCGGCCGGCGTGACCGGCCCGTATTGCGCGACCACGACGTGCGCGTCGATGCCGCCGAAGCCGAAGGCGTTGACGCCGGCGCAGCGTCCGCCCGGGGAGGGTCGCCAGTCCTCCGCCTCGGCGGGGAGGCGGAAGCGGGTGGAGGCGAGCGCCGGATGCGGTGCGTCGGACGACAGCGTGGGGGGCACGACGCCGTGGTGCACCGAGAGGACCGCCTTGATCAGCCCGGCGGCCCCCGCCGCCGGCATTGCGTGCCCGATGTTGGACTTCACCGAGCCGAGCGCGGCCCTGGGTGCGGATCCGTCCGACGGCCCGAAGACGTGGCGCAACGTCTCGAGTTCGGCACCGTCGCCGGCCGGCGTGGCGGTGCCGTGGCCCTCGACCAGCCCGACCGTCGCGGGGTCGATCCCGGCGCGGCGATAGGCGCGCTCGAGGGCCAGCACCTGGCCCTCGACCCGCGGGCTCATGAGGGTCGCGTGGCGGCCGTCACTGGCCACCCCGCTCGCCGCCAGGGTGGCGTACACCCGGTGGCCGTGGCGCTCGGCGTCGCCGAGGCGCTCGAGCACCAGGAGACCCGTGCCCTCCGAGACGAGGATCCCGTCGGCGTGGCGGCTGTAGGGCCGGATCTCTCCAGTCGGGCTGAGTGCGCCGAGCTGCGAGAAGACGGACCACAGGGTCACGTCGTGGCAGTGGTGCACCCCGCCGGCCAGCACGACGTCGCAACGACCGGACTGCAGCTCGCCGAGGGCGGCATCGACGGCGATGAGCGAGCTCGCGCAGGCAGCATCGAGGGTGTACGACGGCCCGCCGAAGTCGAAGCGGTTGGCGATCCGCGAGGCGGCCAAATTGGGGACGAGGCCGATGGACGACTCCGGACGGAGCTCACCGAGCTGGCCCGCGAACTCGTCTTTCACGGCGCGGAGGCGCTCCTCACCGAGGTCGGGGACGAGGGTGCGCAGCGTTTCGACGACCTGGTTCGACACCCGCACTCGTTGATCGAGCCGGGAGAGCGCGGGGGTGAGATAGGCGCCGCGGCCGAGGATGACGCCGACGCGCTCGTGGTCCACGTCACTGAGTCCGCCGGCGTCGTCGATGGCGGCCGCGGCCGTCTTGAGCGCCATCATCTGGTCCGGTTCGGCATCGCCGACGGCGACGGGCATGATCCCGAAGCGACCGGGATCGAACAGGAGGGCATCGTCACCGACGAACCCGCCTCGCCGCGTCGTGAGCGAGTCGGCCGCGCCGCCGTCGCCGAAGAAGAGGGGATCGAGCCGGTCCGGCGGCGCTTCGGTGATGGACCGGCGGCCCGCGACGACGTTGTCCCAGAAGTTGGTGACGTCGGGGGCGCCGGGAAAGATACAGGCGAGACCCACGACGGCCACCGGGCCGGCGGCTGTGTCGCTCACCGGACTCGGGTGAGCTGCTGGTAGCGGCGGGGGAGCTCGGCGGCCAACTCGGTGGGCAGGGTTCCGCGGTCGGGTGGCGCGAACGCCGAGTCGGTGCCGTCGTAGCTGCCGTCGAGGCGCGCCATGCCGCGGAGCACGTGGAACGCCTCCCAGAAACGGACACGGTCCCCCTCGAGCGAGCGAACCTCCTCGTAGCCCTGCTTGTAGGTGTTGATGAGGGTGTTTCGGATCATCTTGATCGCCGTTCGCTCGGCCCGGTTCTTCGCGAAGAACGGTGCCGACCAGAGCGCGACGAGCGTATAGGCGACGTCGAACGCGGGCTCGGCGAGCACGGCGCCGCACCAGTTGGTGGTGACGAGCCCGCGGCCCGCGCCGCCATGGGTCTCCCAGTCCTCCGCCGGCGGCCCGAAGACGCTCATCGGCTGGTAGCCGCCGTGACACAGGACGGGATCGTCCGGGGCCGGGAGGTGCGCATCGAGCCACCGTCGCTCCTTTGGGAAGCGTGACGCGTCGATCCGGGCGACCTCGGCCTCGGCGTCGACGACCGTCAGGCCGTGGTCGTCCCCGAGCCCGGCGGCGGGAATCCGGTGGATGGCCGCCTGGTGGGCGGCGAAGCCGTGGAGCAGCTCGTCGGAGCGATGGAGGTTGAACCCGATGAGCTCGGGAAGCGGGACGCCGCCGACCTCATCGCGCACGAGGGCCCACAGCGGCTCGGGGTCGTCGCCGAGCCGCATCACCGCCCGGACCCGGGCCGCGCCCCCGAGATGTCGTCGGGCCACGCGCATGGCCGCCGCCTCGCGCTCGACCGAGGCGTGGTCCGGCGCGAGTCGGACCGCGAGTGCGGCGGTGCCGACGTCGTCCGGTTCGGCGTCGGGGGTCACGGCGGCGGCGGCGTCCCACCTCATGGGCTGCGTCAGCCCGAACCGGAATGCCCACGGACCCTCGGAGTGGCCGAGCGCCACCGGTTCCCCGGCGTACGCGACCGTCGCGCCGGTCGCCGCTTGGAGTCCGCGGCGGAGCGCGCCCGACCAGTCCTCGACGGGTGGTGCGCCCGTTGGCCCGGAGGCGCGGGCGGTCGCGGCTTGGTCCGTCGAGGACGAATCCCGGCGGGGAAGTGGAGCGGAGGAGAGCAGTGACATGGCGTGCGTCAGACCGAATCCGTCCAGGCGACGACGTAGCGGTCGCCCCCGGAGTCGAGGAGCGCGGTGGCGATCCAACGACCACAGCAACGCACGCGATCGTCGTCGAGGGCGTCCACCACGAAGTCCTTCGGTCGGCCGCGCAACCCGAGGCCGGTGGCCTTGGCCGCGGCCTCCTTGACCGCCCACATCCGGGTGAGCCACGCGTCCCGATCGTCCCGGTCGGCGTCGAGGAGGGACCGTTCGGCCGGGCTGAGGATCGTCGTCTCGAAGCTCGCCGGCCGCGACGCCACGGACTCGATGTCGATCCCGAGGCCGACCGACATCGGGGCACTCCCCGTCGGAATCGTTGGCTGACGGACGCGGGCGGCGACGGCTACGGCGATGTTCGGCTTGTGGGCGATCGAGACCCGGACGCCGCGGGTCGCCAGCCGCGCCCCGCGGACCTCCACCTTCGGGCAACCGTTGCCGTCGTTGCTCACGATGATGCGGGTGGCGTCGACCTCGGCGAAGTCACGGCTGGCGAGGTGGTCGCGGACCGCGTCCTTGGTGGCCACCCGGCCGAGCAGCCAGGGGATCCGACCCCGGCCGGTCATCGCGCCGAACGCCGCCGCCTCCGTCTCGCCCAGGTAGGTGCGGGCGAGCAGTCCGACATCCGTCGAGCCCTCGAATGGGACGTGGGTGCGGCAGACCGCGGTCTCCTTCGACGGGGCGGGGACCGGCCCGCGTTGGCCCTCTGATCGGTCGTGCAGGACCAGGCTCATTGCAGGATTGCCTCCCTCGCGCGCTTGCTCTGTCCGGTGATTTCCGGCGCCATCGCCTCGGGCCGGGCGCGCATCACGACGACGCGGCCGCGCCGCGAGCGGCGATCCAGCTCGTCAAGCAGCGCGCGCGTCCCTTCCTCTGCCGCGATGAGACCGATGCCACGTCGGGCGTACTCGCGCTCGAGCTCGGGGGAGACCATGCCGCGTCCGGCCCATGGCCCCCAGTCGATGCTGACGACGCGGCCGGGCCTCGACCCGGCGGCGGCAACCTCGGCCAATTCGTCCAGCGCGTCGTTGGCGGCGGCGTAGTCGACCTGCCCCCGGTTGCCGAATACCCCGCTGACGCTGCCGAAGAAGACCAGCGCAGTGTCGGGTGAAGTGACCTCCAGCAAGGCCCTCGCGGCGTCGACCTTGGTGGCAAACACCGACTCGAAGCCCTCGAGGGTCTTGTCGCGCACGAGCCGGTCGTCCAGTATCCCGGCCCCGTGCACGACCAGGTCGAGCCGTCCCAGACGCTGCTCGATGCCGGCGACGACACCGAGCAGCGAGTCCGGGTCGCGGGTGTCGGCCTGGTGGTAGCGCACCTCCGACCCGAGCCCTTCGAGCGCCGACACCGAGGCGCGCATCTCGCGCTCGCGGAACAGGCGAGCACATTCGGCCTCGATCGCGGCGGGTGTCGAGTACCGACCCGAGCCGATGAGGATCCGGCGCACGTCGGAGAGCTCTGGCGCACCGGCGGTGAGGCGGTCTTCGTCCGCGGTCGGCCAGGGCGACCGCCCGACGAGTTCGATCTGGCACCGCCCCAGCCGGGCGATGGCGAGGGCCGCCTGCGCCGTGACCCCTCGAGCCCCGCCGGTGACCAGGACCACGGCGCCGGGCTGGAGCACGCGGGCGATGCGACCGGCCTCCTCCCACGGCGCGGCGTCGAGGACCACCTCGAAGGTGCGCCGTCCCTCGTCGTCGAGGGAGGTCTGGGCGGGCCACCTTTCGTCGTCGGTGTATTCGTCCACGAGGCGACGTGCGAGCTCGGCCGGGTCGGCCGTGCGCTCGACGTGGACGACACGAACGAACCGGTCCGTGAACTCGCGGCTGAGCGCCTTCACCATTCCCGCATGACCCAGTCCCGGGGCCGGGGTGCGAGAGCTCGCCAGGAGGGGTCCGCCGCCCTCGACGACGGCCACGAAGCGCGACGCCGTTCCCAGGAGTGCGGGCTGCCACCAGGCGAAGGCGGCGCGGGCATCGAAGGAGGAGGGACGACCCACCGCGCCCGGGTGGAGGCCGCCGAGCCAGATGAGGCCGTCCGAGCTGCGGAGCAGGCCCGCCTGCGATTCGTTCGGCGGCGCACCGTCGACGTCCACCACCTGCACGGTGGCGCCTCCGGCTTCGAGCTCGGCCACCATCGCCACGCCGAGACCGGACGGATCGTCATCGGGAACGGCGAGCACGATGGTTGCGCCCTCGAGGATCCGACGGTTCGTCAGCGGTGGAGAGAGGTCCGTCGGGACGACCACATAGCGGGTGGCCGCGTCGGGGATGACGGGAGGGTCGCCGGGCGCAAGGTCGAGGGTGGTTGCCGAGCCGGGCGGGCGGCCGCCCACGTCGGTGTCGTCGGACGACGCCGGTGCCGGCCTCGCGGAGCCGTTCGGTGCCGCCCGTGCGCCGACTGCGCCGTCGAGGTCGTCGATCCAGCCCACGATCTCCCGGATCGATTTGAGCTGCACCAGCTCCTCGATCGTGTCGTCGTCGACGCCCGCGCCGTCGCCCAGGCCGATCCGCTCCGCCAGCTCGCCGATGATCTCGATCCGCTTGATCGAGTCGATGGACAGGTCTGCTTCGAGGTCCAGCTCGGGGTCGAGCATGTCCGTGGGGTACCCGGTGCGATCGGCCACGATGCCGAGCACCACCTCTCCGAGCGCGGCACCGCTCGGCCGCACCGTGGCGCCGTCGGCGGGAGCCGCCCCCGCCGACTCCAGCGCGTCGCCGGCCGAACCGTTTGCCGAACCGTTGGCCGAGGAGCCGGCAGTGCCGCCGCTATTGGCGGCGGAGCCGTTGGTGGGAACGTCGGCGGCGAACTCAAAGAGCGACGAGGCCCCACCGTCACCGTTGGCGTGCGCCAGGCCGTCCGGCGACGCCGGCGCGCCCAGGTAGCGCAACATCACCTCGCGCTCGGTGGCCACGATCTCGCGCAAGCTGCGCAGGTGCTCGAGGACGGTCCGCTCGCGATCCGAATCGGGCGGCGCCCCCACGGCCACGGTCGGGGACTCGTTGGCCGGGCGAAGCGATCCTGCGACGACGTCGCCCGAGCTCGTCCGGATCAGGCTGCCGTCGATCGTCCAGGCCGGAGCGGGAGCAGGGAGCGTTGCGAGATCCACCGCCACGGTCCGCCCGGCGAACAGTGCGTCGGTACGGAGGTCCACCCCCGAGACGGCCAGCTCGGCGAGGGCGGTGAGCAGGCGAACGACGCCGTGCTCGCCCGGCACGTCGGTGGCGATGGCGCGGTGTGGGCGCGACCCGAGGATCTTCCCGACCAGCTGCGTCAGCACCCGGCCCGGCCCGGCCTCGACGAACACCCGGATCCCCGCCTCGTACATCGCCTCGATCTCGTCGACGAAGCGCACCGGCCGGGTCACCTGGCCGGCCAACACGGACCGAATTCCCTCGGCGTCATTGGGGTAGGGCGCGGCCGTGGTGTTGGTCCACACCGGGATCCGGGGAACGGCGAGCGGGACGGTCCGCAGCGCCGCCGCGAGCTGCTCCGATGCCGTGGCCAGCAACGGGCTGTGGAACGCGCAGTGCACGTTGAGGACCTTGGCCGCGACCCCGGCGTCCGCGAGTTCCCGTACGACCGACTCGACACCGGGACGCGTGCCGGAAATTACGACTTGGTTGGGCGCGTTGTCGTTGGCGATGACGACGTCGTCGCGGGAGCGAATGGCCTCGTCCACGACGTCGGCCGGCGCACTGACGGCCGCCATGGTGCCCGGGTCGGCGCCGTCACCGCCGACCGCGGCGACGATGGCATGGCCGCGGGCGGCGCTCAGCTCGAGCAGCGCCCCGGTGTCGAAGACGCCGGCGGTGGCCAGGGCGACCAGCTCCCCGTAGCTGTGACCGGCGGTGGCGTCGGGGGTCACACCGACCGCGGCGAGCAGCTCGGTCATGGCCACGCCGCACATGCCCAGTGCGGGCTGCGCCACTCGCGTGTCGGTCAGGGCGGCGCCCTGGGACTCCCGCTCGTCGCGGGTGAAGCCAACGCCGGGGTAGAGCGCGGGGAGCCAGGTCGCACCGGCCGTCAGCACCGGGCGGAGTCCCGGGAACGTTACGAAGAGGTCGGCCAGCATCCCGGGCCGCTGGCTCCCCTGCCCCGGGTAGAGGAACCCGACACTCGGGCCGGTCGTCCCGGCGGAATTTTCATCGGTGTCGGCGACGAACACGCCGTCACCCCGAGCGCGGTCCCGCGCCCGGCGCAGCTTGTCCGCGAGGTCGGGGAAGTCGGAAGCGACGACGGCGACCTGCACCCGAGCGGAGCCGCCGGCGTCGACCGTCGCCGCCAGGTCCCGGAGGCGGTGCCGTTGGCCCCCCGGATCGGCCGCGACGATCTCGCCGGCCAGGTTCTCCACCGCCGCCACCTGGTCCAGCGCGTCATCAACGGAGGGGGCCCGGAACAGGAAGAGCTCGGCCGGCCAGGTCTCGACGCCGAAGCGCGGGCCGGCGTTGCCGTCGTACCCCGCCAGGACGGCATGGAAGTTCGAACCGCCGAACCCGAACGCGCTGACGCCGGCCAGGCGCCGACCGCCGACCCACGGCTGGGCGGAGTCGAGGAAGCGGAACGGACTGGTCCCGGCGTCATAGGCCTCGTTGGGGGACTCGAGGTTCACGGTCGGGGGCAGCACTCCCGCGTAGAGCGCGCCCACTGTCTTGATCAGACCGGCGAGGCCGGCGGCGCACTTGGTGTGCCCGATGTTGGACTTGACGGAACCGAGCACGCACTGGCCCGGCTCGGCGCGGCTCTCCTGCATGATCTCGGTGAGCGTGGCCATCTCGGTCCGGTCACCGACGACGGTTCCAGTCCCGTGAGCTTCGACGAGACCGAGGTCGCCAGGCGAACGGCCGGCCTGGGCGTAGGCCCGGCGCAGAGCCAGTTGCTGCCCCTCCTTGCGCGGAGCTGTGAGACCGAGGTGCCGCCCGTCGCTCGAGCCGGCCACCCCCTCGATCACCGCGTAGACGCGGTCACCGTCGCGCTCGGCATCCGCCAGGCGCTTGAGCACCACGCACGCCACGCCTTCGCCCAACGCGATCCCGTCGGCCTTGGCGTCGAAGGAGCGACACTGGCCGGTCGGGGACAGCGCGTGCACCGAGGAGAACAGGAGGAAGTCGTTTATCCCGTTGTGCACGTCGGCGCCACCACACAGCACCATGTCGCTGTTCCCGACGGTCAGCTCTTTGCAGGCGGCGTCGAGCGCGGCGAGCGATGCGGCGCAGGCGGCGTCCACGGTCAAGTTCAGACCGCCCAGGTCGAGACGGTTGGCGATGCGCCCCGCGATCACGTTCGTCAAGACACCCGGGAACGAGTCCTCGGTCAGGTTCGGCAGGAACTCGTCGAGCTCGGGCGGGAGCTGGTCGAAGAGGTGCGGCAGCATCGCCCGCAGCCCGTACGCACCGGCCAGGTCGTTGCCGCTCTCGGCCCCGAACACAACTGAGCAGCGGGTCCGATCGAACGCGCGCGACGCATAGCCGGCGTCGGCCAGCGCCTGTGACGCCACGGTGAGGCTCAGCAGCTGGATCGGTTCAATCGCCGCGAGGGCGGCGGGCGGAATGCCGAAGGCCAGCGGGTCGAACCCGACTTCGGCGAGGAATCCGCCCCACTTCGACGGCGTCTTCTTCCCGGCGTCGACGGTGACGGCGTCGGGGTCGAAGTAGCGGTCCACCAGCCACCGGGTCGGCGGCACCTCGCTCACCGAGTTCACGCCGCCCACGACGTCGGACCAGAACTCGTCTGCGGACGTCGAGCCCGGGAACATGGCCGCCATCCCCACGACGGCGATGTCGAGCCGAGACGGTGCGCCCCCGGATCGCTCGTCCCGAGCGCGACGCTCGACGGCGGCCGCGCGAAGCCGCTCGGTCGAATGCGAGCTGACCTCTTCGTGCAGCGCGGCGATGGAGGTGAGCTCGTTGCGGAGCGTGGCGACCTGGCCGATCATGTACATGCCCTCGCGTCGCTGGGTGTCCTCGTCGATGGCGACGAGGCCCCCGTCGCCGTGCACCAGGCCCTTGCTCGCCATGCGCAGGCGCCCGAGGTTCAACGTCTCGAGCTGCGCCCATATCTCCTTGGACGACACCTGATCCGCTTCGAGCTTCGCCTTCGTGTCGGCAAACGTGCGGACGTAGTCCGAGTTCACGCAGCGAGTGGCATGGCCCGGCGAGGTCTCGAGCAGCACGGTCTCGGCGCACGAGAGGGCCGCCTCTTGGAAGCTGGGACCGATCGCTCCGGTCTGACACGCCTCCATGGTGAAGAGGTATGCGGTGCCCATGAGCACGCCGAGGTGCGCACCCCGCGCGGCGAGCGGCGCCCCGATGGCGGCCGCCGCCGCGGCCGAACGGGCATCGTGAATGCCGCCGGCGAACAGGACGTGCAGGTTCTCCGGGTCGGAGACGGTGGCCAGACACTCAACCTGCGCGTCCCACAGGGGGAAGCTGGCCCGGGGCCCCACGTGACCGCCGCACTCGCGGCCCTCGAACACGAAGCGCCGTGCCCCTTCCTTCACGAACCGCTCGAGGAGGCCGGGCGAGGGCACGTGGAGGTACGTCGCGATGCCCGCGTCCTCGAGGGGCGTCGCTTGGGACGGCCGTCCGCCGGCGATGAGGGCGACCGGTGGGCGGCAGCGCTGGATCGAGGCGAGCTGTTCCTGGCGGAGCTCCGGTGGCACGAAACCGAGGATGCCCACGCCCCACGGACGTTCGCCGAGCTGCTCGGCCGTCTCGAGGAGCAGCGCTTCGACCTCGGGACCGCGCATCAGGGCCAGGGCCAAGAACGGCAGCCCGCCGTGGTCGGCGACGGCGGCGGCGAACTCGGCCCGGTCACTCACCCGGGTCATGGGACCCTGCGCGATCGGGTAGCGGATGCCGTGGGTCGTCCCGATCCCACCGCCGGGCTGCAGCGGCGCGCACGTCGCGGCCGTCGTCAGGTGGTCGTCGATGGCATGGCGGACCGCCTGCACGACTCCGCCGGTTGTCGCGTAACGCTCGGCCAGGTCCGCCGCCGCGGCCGCGTCTTGGCCGATGGCGACCAGGTCCGTGTGGAGGTCGGCCCCGAGCTGGGCCGCGACGACCCGGGCATCCTCGTTGGCGTTCCGGGAGGCGACGGCAAGGTCGGGCCGCGTGAACACGCGGTGGTCTCCGAGGATACGAGTCTCGCTCCCGTCCATGCCGCCAATGGCGGAACGGGTCACGCTCGGAAGCCGCGACTCTTTGACCAGTGCGAGCTGGCTGTCCAGCACGACGCCACGTGCTCCCATGGCGACCGCGCCGGCGGCGCTGTGCAGGCCGATCCCACCGCGCGCCCACACGGGCACGCCGAGCTCGAGGGTCTGCTGCACGAGGACGAACGTCTCGGTGCACCCCACGCGTCCACCGCTCTCGCAACCCTTCGCGATGAGACCGGTGGCGCCGCATGCGATCGCCCGGACGGCGTCCTCCTCGGAGGTCACCTCGACGAGCACCGTGCGGCCCGCGAAGGAGCCGACGGCCGCGTCGAGAGCCGATCGGTCGGCGAGATCCGCTGCGGTCGACGCGTCGATCACGATGGTCGTGACCTGAGGCGGGAGGAGCGAGGCGAACTGCTCGCCGGCCCCTGCGAGGTGGGGACCGGGTTGGACACCGAATGGCTTCTTCGTCCGTTCGGAGATCATGTGAAGCACGCCCGTGACGTCCGTGTCACGCCCGAGGTCGATGACCGCGAGGGCGCCCGCTCGGCAGAGGGCCACGATCGGAGCAACGCTCGCCGGATTCTCGTCGTGTCGCTCCGGCGATGGGTCGAAACCGAGAACAAGAAGTGCCTCGTCGTCCACGCGCGTCTCCTCCATTCAACGCTTGATGGATGGCAGACCGTTGCGGAGGGCTGCCGATGAAACAGAACGCGCGGGCTACGACCGCCCGCGCGTGCCTACCTACCCGAGGAGGAAAGCGGCAAACCACGAGTCGTATGAACTCTCTGTGTCGGAACAAGTGATCGTTGGCGTGACCCGTCACGGGCGACGCGCACGCGCCCGGGGTGTCGACAGGACGTCGGCGAATCAACACAAGGTGATCTCACGGCACGACGCGACATTTCGGTGACATCGGGCGACGATGGCCCGGTACGTTGCGCACCCGAAGCCGTGTCGACGCGTCTCCTCTTGTCGTACCGGCGTGTCCGGTGCGCTGTTGTGGCGGCTGTGCGTGGGGCGCCCGGCAGGACAGTGCGGCGCAGAGGGAGTAATAGACACGAATGTCTATGACTCCCTATGCTGGCGACCTACGGAAGGAGGGCCGGCGATGGCGGGACGGGAGCCTGAGATGAGGGTCGGTGCGAGCGTGGCCACGGCCACACCCACGGCCACACCCACGGCCCGGGTCATCCCGAGAGGACCGCACGGGCTCAGCCCGGGAGAAGTCCTTGCCTCGCAGCGGGAACGGGTCTTCTCAGCGATCATCGCTGCGGTCGCCGAGAAGGGATACGTCCACACCTCGGTCGCCGACGTGCTCAGCCGGGCGAGGGTCTCGCGGCTCACCTTCTACCAACTGTTCCGCGACAAGGAGGAGTGCTTCGTCGCCGCCTTCGAGGCGCGTGCGACGCTCCTGGTCGATGTCCTGCGCGCCGTCCTCGACGACGTGGCACCCGTGGACGTCGGGGGAGTGCTTGGCCGCGTCGACCTCATCCTCCAGACGTACCTCCAGGCGCTGCAGTCGGAGCCGGCGAGCGCCCGGGCCTTGCTCATCGAGGTCTACGCGGCCGGCCCTCGCGCGCTCCAGCAACGACACCGCGCGCTGCAGCAGTTCGTCCAGGTGGTGAACGAAGCCCTGGGAGATCAACCGGACATGTTCGACAATGAGGACGAGCAGCGCTTCGCGGCGCAGCTGCTCGTTGGCGGCGTCTCGTCGCTGGTGACGACAATGGTGGGGGCGGGACAGATCGACGAACTCGGCGGCTTGCGGGGTCCGCTCGTGAAGATGTTCCAGAGGCTGCGGTGAGGATCACCCGAGGCCGGGCGGTCCTGGCGATCTTCGTCGCGCTGGCCGCGCTCGCCGGTCTCGTCTCGACGGAGCGGCCGGCGCTCGCCGCCTCCTCGGGCGGAGTCGCGGCCGCGGGCTCCACCCCGGCGCTGGTCACCCAGGACCTCAGCTTCACCGCGTCGGATGGCACCGTCCTGCACGCGTCGGTGGCGGGCTCAGGCACCCTTGCCCCGCGGCCGCTCATCGTCGAGGACAGCCCGTACGCCCCGGCGGCCAGCACGCTGTCGTGGGCCGGCCCGCAATTCAACCTCGTCGAGCTGCAGTGGCGGGGCACCGGGCTGAGCGGCGGCAGCCTCGACTCGACGGGGACGCAGGACCAGACCGACCTGTCGCAGTTCCTGGGCTGGGCCTGCACTCAACCCTGGAGCAGCGGCAGCATCGGCCTCTACGGCTTCTCCGCCTCCGCGATTGTCGTGTACAACGCCATGCACCTCTCCCTGCCGTGTGTGAAGGCGGCGGCACTGATGGCCGGCACCACCGACCTCTACCGGGACCTGCTCGACATCGGAGGCATCCCGAACATCGCCGCGGGCGTGTTCGTCGAGGCCGTGATCGGGGGCGAGACGCTCTTGAACGGTTTGACCCGTCTCCGCGACGAGCCGTCAACGATCCCCGCCGCTGCGCTCGGCTACGTCTCGAGCGGCGTCGACGTGCTCGCCAACCCGACCGAGGACGCGTTCTGGCAGCAGCGCACGTTCCACGGCGACCTCAGTCAGATTCCCATCCTGGCCGACACCAGCTTCTACGACGTCGAGCCCGACGGCCCCTTCGCTGCGTTCAACGCGACCAAGCAGTTCGGCAGCCACCTGCTGGTCTACGGCGCGCACGACGGCTTCCCCGCCGGCCTGCCCGGGCCCTTCCCCCAGTACCAGAACTGGTTCGCCCACTACCTCCTCGGTCAGCCGCTGAGCGCGGACAACCAGCCGGTCGTCAGCGCGTACCTGAGCAACGGCAGCCGCGCCCAGTTCCTCGGCGGCAACGTCACCCACCTCACGGGCACCACGTGGCCGCTACCCGGTACCGGGTGGACGGACCTGTACCTGTCCGCCGCCCACGATTCGTCGGTGACCTCGCTCAACGACGGGTCGCTGTCGACGCAGCCGGCGGGCGCGGCGACCCAGCTCTACCCCTTCCTTCCCTCCGAGGTCACCGAGACGGACCTGCACAACACCGCCCTCGTCGACTCGGAGCTCGACGCGCTGGGCCAGGCGTTGCCCGAGCTCAACGACATGGCACTCAGCAACCTCACCTCGCTCACCTACACGAGCCCGCCGTTGACCCAACCCTTCACCATGGTCGGGCCGGGTGCGCTCGATGTCCAGCTCTCCTCGCTCGAGCCGGTCACCGACGTCTACGGCGTGGTGGCCGACGTCGCGCCGGACGGCACGGCCTACCCGGTAGCGACCGGCGCACTGCGGACGTCCTTTCCGAACGTCCTGCCGGCGTGCTCGCTCAGCGACACCCAGGGTGAGGTGGTCGACCCGTGCAACGACTTTTCGCAGACGTCGGACGCGTCATCGGGTACGACACGTTCCTATCAGGTCGAATTGCTCCCGATGGGCAACGTCTTCGCGGCCGGCTCCCGGATCCGTGTCTATCTCTTGGGGACTCCGCTCGACCAGCTGCCGTCGCTGCCGGGCCTCAATGCCGTGACGCTGGGTGGGCCGAGCGGCTCCCGCTTGATCCTGCCCGGGCTGGGTTCGCCGCAGTTCTGACCGCGTTTGGTCACATTCGCCGGTTCCACCGGGTCTCCCAGGCGAGCAAGAGGCTGCGCGCCGTCGCAGCAGAGAGGAGCCGCACGATGGCCTATCTCCCCGCGGTCGAACGACCCAAGGGCCTGGTGAAGAGGATCACCTACCGGGTCCTGCGCCGGGTGTTCGGGGTCGTACCCACCGGCACCATGGTGTTCACGGCGCGGATGCCGGTGGCGTTCATGACGTTCCTGAGCCGGACCTACCGGCTCGACAAGAAGTTGCAACTCGACTCCGAGACGGTCAGCATCGTCCGTCAACAGGTGGCGAGCATCAACATGTGCACGGCGTGCATCGATATCGGGCGCTACTTCGGCCTGAAGGAATCCGCCGCCACCTTGACGCGTCTCGACGCGTTGGCCGACTACCGGACCAGCCCGTTGTTCAGCGAGGCCGAGCGCGCCGCGTTGGACTACGCCGGCGAGCTCACCGCCACCAAAGCGGTGTCCGCCGAGACGTTCGCCCGCCTGGCCCTTCACTACAGCGAGCGCGAGATCTGCGATCTCGTCTGGCTCGTCGCCAGCGAGCACCTCGCCAACCTGGCCAACATCGGTCTCGGCGTGGGCTCCGACGGCCTGTGCGAGCTCAGCCAGCAGCGCCGGCTCCAGAAGGCCTCCTGAGCGCAAGAGACCGAGCCCAACTGACCGAGCCCAATTGACCGAGCACATCGGACTGAGCCCAATGGACAGAGCTCAGCGGGCGAAGAGGTGGTAGCCGGCGAACGCCCAGGCCGCGACGAGCGCGACGTTGGCCACCGGGGACGTCGAGATGAAGCGGGCGAAGTCTCCCGCCGTGGCCACGCGGCCGGCTGAGCGCCGGGCGATCAGGTCGACCGCGACGGTCGCCACGAGGACCCCGATCCAGAAGGCGACGCCCACCGCGCGGTTCGACGGCAGCAGCAACGCAGGCGCGACGGCATGCCCGTGCGCCGCCGTCGCCGACACCAACCCGGCACCCCAGCCCGCCGCCAGCTGCGGCTGCGCCGCCTGGGCGCTGGGACCGAGGCCGAGCGTTTCGCGGGCGTCCCCGAGCGGCACGCGCGCCCGGGCCGCCGCGTAGCCGATCCCCACGAGCATCCAGACGAGGAGGAGCAGCGCGTTCAATGGGCGGAACGCCTGGGACAGCGCACTGATCGTCAGGTGGGAGGAGTGCGGGCCGGTGTCGATCCCGAGCACGTCCCACGCCGTGGCGAGCGCTATGAGGACCAGCCACGGCGCCATTCCGCGCCAGGCGGGACCTGCGCCGCCGCGACCCGACCGCGGCCACGGGTCCGCCGGCGCAAGATGCCAGCCGACGCGCGCCCCGCGCCGGCCCCGCCAGAACGCGGCGCCCGCGGCAACGACGATGGCGAGCGACACCACCCAGGTGACCTCGGCCGCCGAGCTGCTGCGGGGGAATCCGCTGACCCAGCCGCACCACGCAGCCAGGGCCAGCGCTCCGAGGAGCGGGCCGTGCCGTTGTCGCACGCAACCGGTCTAGTCCCGTGACCCGTAGGCTCACGCGTCCATGCGGGCGATCGGCGTCACGGGCTTCGGCGGACCCGAGGTCCTCCAGGTGGTCGACGTGCCCGAACCCGTTGCCGGCCCGGGCGAACTGGCCATCCGGGTGCATGCGGCCACCGTCAACCCCACCGACACGGTGCTGCGCAGCGGCGGACGCGCCGCGCGGTTGAAGGACGTGCCACCCCCTTACGTCCCGGGCATGGAGGCGGCCGGAACGCTCGAGCACGTCGGCAACGGCGCCGGCACCGACCTCGGCCTCGGCGAGCGGGTCATGGCGATCGTGCAGCCGCTCGGCGTTCACGGCGCCTACGCCGAGCGGGTGGTGGTGCCGGCCGAGTCCGTGGTGCGCTCGCCCGCCGGCAGCACCGACGCCCAGGCGGCCACGCTCCCGATGAACGGCTTGTCCGCCCGGATGGCCCTCGACGAGCTCGCCCTCGAGCCCGGCCAGACGCTCGCGGTGAGCGGCGCGGCCGGCGCGGTCGGGGGTTACGTCCTGCAGTTGGCCCGCGCCGCCGGGCTCCGGGTCGTGGCCGACGCCACGCCGGCGGACGAGGCGCTGGTCCGTGCGCTCGGCGCCGACGCCGTCGTCCGGCGCGGCGGCGACTTCGCGGCGCAGGTGCGCGACGCCGTTCCGGCGGGCGTGGACGGGTTGGTGGACACCGCGCTGTTGGACGGACCGGCTTCCGCCGCGGTGCGCGACGGTGGCGCCATGGTCACGCTGCGCGGCTACGAGGGTGGCGACCTGAGTGCGGCCGATCACCGCGGGATCACCTTCCTTCCGATCTACGTGCGCAACTACGCCCGCCAGCGCGCCAAGCTTGACGCACTCCGCGCGCAAGCCGAGGCGGGAGTGCTGACCCTCCGGGTGGGGCGCATCTACCCGGCCGAGCAGGCTCCCGAGGCCCACCGCGTCCTCGAGGCGGGCGGTACGCGGGGCCGACTGGTTCTCGAATTCTGAGCGACCGGCGTCGCTTACCAGCCGCGTAGATCCACGTCCCATCGCTCCACCACCTCGTCGCCCTCGACGACGTGCAGATGCTCGTGATACGCCACGGTCGGATCGATGTGCGCCGGCAGCACGCGCACACGATCGCCCACCCGGATCGGCTCCGCCGGCGCAAAGACCACGTGCTCGTCGGAGCAGAACCACACGTCCGCCCCGTCGATCGAGGGGTTCCCGTGGTCCATGCCTAATGCCTTCAGCCCGCAGTCGGCCACCGCCCAACCCTTGGACACGGAGATCACGGTGGCCGCGACGCTGAGTGCGTGCAGGAAGGGCAGGCCGAGCTTGGCATAAGCCGTGTCCATCAAGGCGTACGAGCCCGCCTGGATCTCGGTGGCCCACCTGTTCATGTCGTAGGTCCCCGTCCCGCCCGCCGAGATCACGTCGCCCCCGACCGCGTCGTGCGCCAGCACGACCTGCCCCATCGAGACCTCTATCATCTCCTCGCGGGTCGTCCGATCCTCGAGCCCGACGATGTGGCCCTCGTAGCCCATGACACCCCGCACGCTGAGGCCGGCCGCCCGGGCCCTCTCCGCCAATCGTCCGGCGTCCGCCGGCATGCAGCCGCAACGCGGCAGCCCGACGTTCACGTCGATGAGCACCTCGCCGACGCCGGCGCGCGCCGCAGCGTCGATCGTCGCGTCCGAGTCCACCGCCACGGTGACCCGGGCGCCCGTCCGGGCCAGCGCGCCGAGGCGACTGGCGTCGACCACCTCGTTGGCCAACAACAGGTCGTCCCCGAGGCCGGCCCCGGCCATGCCCTCCATCTCCCTGACGGTGGCGCAGGTGAACGCGGTGTTCCCGAGGGCGGCCTGGCGCGCAGCCAGGGCCGTGCACTTGTGCGCCTTCACGTGTGGGCGGAGCCGATTGTCCGGGAGCGCCTCGGCCATGGTGCGCAGGTTGGCGTCGAGGGTGCCAACTTCGACGACGAGCGCAGGCGTCGTCAGCTCCGAGATCTTCATGCCGAAGGAGGCTAGCCATCGACCTCGTTCGGCCAGCGACCCGGGAGGTGCGCGGGTACTCTCCGCCGCATGAGCACGCCATGGTTGGGTGACGCCTGCAGCCTCGTTGACGCGTTCAGGGCCAGCGAGATCTCGCCGCTCGAGGCGCTCGACGATTGCATCGCGGCGATTCAGAAGTCGCCGCTCAACGCGTACAGCTTCACGAACTTCGAGCGGGCGCGGGAGGCCGCGGCCGCCGCGGACGTCAGCCTCCCCTTTGGCGGCGTTCCGTTCGGGATCAAGGAGCTCGAGAAGGTCGCGGGTTGGCCCTTTTCGGAGGCCTCCGTCCTCTTCAAGGATCGGGTGGCCGGTCACGACGATACGTCGGTGGCGCGGCTGCGCAGGACCGGCGCGGTGCTGGCCGCGCAGACGACGGCGCCCGAGTTCGGCGGCATCAACTGCACGTCGACGGTGTTGCACGGCACCACGCGTAACCCGTGGAACCAAGAGCGGACGCCGGGAGGCTCGTCGGGCGGCACGGCAGCGGCGGTCGTCGGGGGCCTGCTGCCGATCGCGACCGGGAGCGACGGCGGCGGCTCCATCCGTGGCCCGGCGGGCTTTAGTGGGCTCTTCGGGCTGAAGGCGACCTACGGCCGGATCCCGAAGGGCCCCGACGGGACCATCGAGCCGATGACGACGGTGCTGGGCTGCCTCACCCGATCAGTTCGTGACACCGCGCGCTACTTCGATGCGTGCAACGGGTTCGACCAACGCGATCCGCTCAGCCTGCCCAAGGTGGCGGGGTGGGAAGCCGGGCTGGGCACTCATGATCTCACGGGCCGCACTGCTGCCATCGTCGTCGACCTGGGCATCGCGCAGGTCCGTGACGAGGTGGCCGAGGTCGTGGTCGCCGCGGCCGAGCGCCTGGCCAAGGGCGCCGGGTTGCGCGTGGTCGAGGTGGTGCCCGCCCTGCCGCCGTTGCGCGGCGCCTGGGCCATGGCCAATCAGCCACCGATGGTGGTTGACCTCGGCGACGCCTACCCCGACCGGATCGAAGAGCTGTCTCCCGAGATCCTCATGGGACTGCGCAGCGCCCAGGAGCACTACACGCTGGAACGGGCGGCTTCGATCGAGCGTTACCGGCGCCAACTCAACAGCGCCATGGCCGATCTCTTCGGCCAGGCGGACTTTGTCTTCTGCTCGACGCATCCCGACGTTGCGTTCGCGGCCGAAGGCCCGCCGCCCTCGACCCTGCCGGGACGCGACCTCATCCACGAGGTCGGCTTCGCCCGCGCCATCATGAACAACGCCGCCCTCACGGCGCCGTCCAATCTCCACGGCAGTCCCGCGGTGAGCATCCCGGGGGCATTGGTCGACGGGCTGCCGGTCGGGCTGCAGGTGCTCGCCGGGCACCACCGCGAAGAGTTGCTCCTCGACCTCGCGCTCGTGGCCGAACGCGAGATGCCGTGGCGGCTGGTGGCGCCGGGCTCACCGCACACGGCGTAGTCCGCCCGGCCGGCGACTCCGAGTCAGTCGGAGCCCAGAGCGGCCCGCCAGGCGGACGTGTCGAGGCCCGGGTAGCGCGCCTCGACGCCGGCGATGGTTGCGTGGTCCCAATAGGGATGGCCGGGCCGGGGGAAGCCCAACAACGCCAACTGCCGCGGCGTCGCGCCCCGCACGTACTTGGCGAGTTCGGGTGAGAAGCCTCGGAACGGCCAGGACTGGTACCCGCCCCAGCCCGCCTCGCGGTGGCGGAAGGACACGTGGATCATGACCCGGTAGCGGTTGGCGTCGGTGTGGTCGATCGAGCGGTGGTACACGTCGGGGCGGTAGGCCACAACCGAGCCGGCCGGTGCCGCCGCGTCCGATGATTCTTCGTACAGGGCGGTGTAGTCCACGTAATTCAGCGTGTGCCGCTCGACGGGGATGTCCTTCGTGTTCTGCCACGAGACGAAGCGCGTCGCGCCGTCCTCGGTGGTGACATCGGTGAGGTAGACGAAGAATTCCACTTGTTGATAGCCGAGCTCGTGCCGAGGGACGACCAGCATGTGGTTCGGGTAGTCGGCGTGCAGCAACTGGTTGTAGCCCGAGGCCTGGTGGGCGTACTTGGCCGTGACGATGCCCATGTAACAGGCGAGGTCGGGTGTGCCGAGGAACGCCTCGGCGAGGTCGATGACGTTGTCGTGCAGGACGAGCGCGTTCAGGCGCGCGCTGTGGAACGGGAACTCGGGCCAGGGCGCGTCCCAGGTGTGCCACCGGCCGGCTTCGGCCCCACCGAGCTCGGCCAGCTCGGCCGGGGTGGGGAAGTAACGGTGCACCGCGTCTTGTGCCGCCGCGAGCTCGGCGGGCGGGATCGCCCCCGGCACGACGCACCAGCCATCGGCGTCCCACCGCGCCTTGAGCTCCGGATCGAGCAGCAGGGGTGACACCGGCGGCACGATAGCGGCACCACCGCCGGCGCCGTCTGGGCCACCTTGCGCGCCTCCAGCCGGCGATCTATTGTTCTGAGCGATCGCTCAAATCATCTGCTGAAGGGACGTGGGCCAGTGGCCAAGTCGGGCATCAAGGCGGCGGTGGGCCGACCGGCCACCGCGGGCACGCAGGAGACCCGCGCCGCGCTGGTCCGCGGGGCCATCGAGGCCCTCAAGGAGCACGGCTTCGCCGGAGCCAGCGCCCGCGAGATTGCCCGGCGGGCCGGGTGCAACCAGGGCCTGGTCTTCTACCACTTCGGCTCCGTCACCAACCTGCTGCTGGCGGCGCTCGACGATGTCAGCGCGACGCGCCAGGCCCACTACCAGGCGGCCGTCGATCGAGCCGAGGGGTTGGGCGAGCTCGTCGACGCGGCCGAGGCCGTCTTCGAGGAGGATCTCGACGCAGGCCACATTGCGGTGCTGGCCGAGATGATCGCGGGTGCGTCGGCCACGCCGGGCCTGGCCCCGGAGGTCGCCGCGCGGATCGCCCCGTGGCGCCGGTTCGCGGCGGACGCGCTCGGTGGTGTCCTGGCGGACACGCCGCTGGCGGTCATGGTGGAGCCGGACGTGGCGGCCCACGCGGTGGTGGCGCTGTACCTCGGGCTCGAGATGCTGGCGCATCTCGACGAGGACCGCACCGTCGCGCTCGCGCTGTTCGATCATGCACGACAGCTGGCTGCGCTGGTGCAGACGTTGACCGACGTCCCCGCCGGCGCTCAGAAATGAAGGGAAGACACATGCCACATCACACCGTGCACGGGGTACAGGGAGAGGAGGTGACCGTCGAGGACTTTCCCGACCGCGGCTTCGACGTCGTGACGGGCGCGTTCAGCTACTCGGGTGCCGCCATCGCACGCGAACTCGTGCGGTCGGGGCGCAACGTGCGCACCCTGACCGGTCACCCCGGGCGGGCCCGCCCCGACTCGGGGATCGATGTGCGGCCGCTCGACTTCGACGACATCGGCGGCCTGACCACCTCACTCGAGGGCGCGACCACGCTCTACAACACGTACTGGGTGCGCTTTCCCCACGGCCAAATCGACCACGACCGCGCCATTGCGAACTCCCGCACGCTCTTTCATGCGGCCCGGCGGGCCGGGGTGGAGCGGATCGTGCACATCTCCATCACGCATCCGAGCATCTCGTCGCCCTACGCGTACTTCCGGGGCAAGGCCCAGGTGGAGCGCGCCCTGGCCGAGGTCGGCCTGCCGTATGCAGCCCTTCGCCCCGCCATCCTGTTCGGTGGCGACGGCGTCCTGCTCAACAACATCGCGTGGCTGCTCCGGCACCTCCCGATCTTCGGCGTCGGCGGCAAGGGCGACTACCGCATTCGCCCCGTGCACATCGACGACCTCGCCTCCCTGGCGGTCGCCTCCGGCGCCGGGCGCACCGACGCGGTGGTCGACGCCGTGGGCCCCGAACGCATCGCGTTTCGCGAGTTGGTCAACGTGATCCGCGACGCCGTCGGGAGCCGGAGCCTCGTCCTGCGGGTTCCGGGCTTCGCCGTGCCGCCGCTGGCGTCACTGCTCGGACTCTTCTTGCGCGACGTGCTCCTGACCGGCGACGAGTACCGCGCCATGGCCGGCGGCTTGGCCGACACCGATGGACCAGCCACCGGTACGATCGCAGTGAGCTCGTGGATCCGGGAGCACGCCGACACGCTCGGACTCCGCTACGCGAACGAGATCGAGCGGCACTTCAAGCGGACCGGACGATAGATCCGGTGCAGCGCGATCGCCCGGTGCTCAATGTCGTGGCCGAATAGTGGTGGGCCGAACCCGGTTGGCAGAAGACGCGCTCCAGTAGATGAGGGCTAGCTCCAAGTAACAAGGACGAGCGCGGTGCCAATGGCCAGATAGAGGCCGAAAGGCACGGCAGAACGGCGCTCTGCCCTGTGGGCCGCGATGAGGCACAGGCCGATCACCGCCGCCACCAGGTTGGCGAGGAAGAGTCCCTCGATGAGCGCCACCCAGTTCACCCAGGCCAAGCCGAAGCCGACCACCAGCGACAGTCGAACGTCGCCAAAGGCCAGCCAGCGTGGGTTCATCAGGTTCATCACCAAGAACAGCATGAAGAACGCGGATCCGCCGACCCCGGCGACAAGCAGGCGCGGCCATTCGTGCATGAGTCCTGCGATCACGATGGCGCTGACGATCACCGAGGCGCTGAGCGCGTATACGAGCGCCCTGGGCAGCAGGCGCTGCATGAGGTCGCAGTACGCCAGCTGAACCAGGCCGATGAGAAGGAGCAAGGGCGGCAGCGCGTTGATCGACCAGCCCACCTTGTGCAGCACGTAGGCCGGCAACAGCCCGGAGACCAATGCGAGTAACGCCCACTGGCGCCACGTCACGTGTGGCGCAGCCGCCGGCTTCACTGCGGCCGCGGCCGCAGACGCAGACGGAGACCCGGCCGCAGACGCAGACGCAGACGCGGTCTCTCCTCCGGCTGAGGAGCGGGTGATGGACGCTCCCAGCGCACGGCGAGTGAAGGGCACCAGGAGCGACCCGGCGGCCATGCCGATGGCGGCCCCACCCAGAAGGGTGAGCGACGTGCTCACTGGACGATTGAGATTGCGTCGCAGTTCGTGCTGAGGTCGGCGACCTGTGCGCCCGCAACCGTCACGCCGAGCGCCTGCAGCACGGGGCCCAATGCCGTCGATAAAACGGAGCCCGTCGAGAGCAGGTTGAGAACGTTGAGGTTGAGGCCAAGCACCTGCGATCCGAAGCCAATCGATGGAGTGTTCGACCCCACCGTGTACGGGTTCGTTCCGGCGTTTTGCGTCGATATGGTGGGCGGGACCACGCTGCCGCTGTACGTCGCCGAAGCGTTGACGACCCCGGCGACCGTCACCTGCGCCGCGGGGGTGGGCGCGCCGCTACCCAGGGTCAGCGTGGCCTCGGTCGAGAGTGCATTCGTGTTCACGTTGATCGCCGTGTTCAACATAGAATTGTCTGTACAGTTCACGCTTTTGAGCGTGGCCGTGCCGCTGGCACCTGTCAGATCGATACCCACGGTGCCGAGCGAGAGACCGAGCAGCGAGAGACTCAGGGACAAGTTGGCCGTGACCTGCGCGGTCTTGGCGGTGGTGAGGACCGGCCCGTATGCCACCACCGCCGGGCTCACCAAGGTCAGCGCAAGGTTCACGTTGGCGATGTTCAGCGGCGGGTCCGAGAAGATCCCGGTCGTGGTGAGACCGAGGGTGACACCGTTGGTGCCGTTGGAAAGTTCTGCCTCAGATGTGAGCGACTGGAGCACGTCGACGCTAGCGTTGAGGCCCTGGCTTGGAAGCGCCGCCCCGTTCGCGCAGGTGTAGTTCGTGCTGTTGACGTAGACGGTGGCCAACTGGCACAGCTGGACAGAAGTGGTGGGTGCAAAGGTAAGGCCCTGTGGGCTCAGGGCGGTTTGTGCCGAGCAAGCACTCGGTTGTGGTGACGCGCTGCAGTTGAGCCCGAGGAGCGTGACCTGCGTTCCGACCGCGTTCTGCCATATCCCCTGCCATTGCTGCGCCGTCAGTGACGTCGTCATGACGTCGTTGGCCGAGAGCAGTCCGCTGGAGGCGCTGACGAGTTGACCGAGGGTGACGTAGGTGTTGGCCAGACCTTCATAACCGACCGCCGTCACGTTGGCTTGAGCACCCAGTTGTGCGAGGAGGACGTTCAGAACAGCCGTTTGCTGGAGGACGGTCGCATTCTGCGTGTTCACGTTGGCCAGGTACGTCCCGATGGAAAATCCCGCCTCTGGCGTGTTGACCACGATGGACGCCCCCGACGCGGCGTTGCCGGCGTGGCCGTTCAGGACGTTGAAGCCGCCGGCGAAGATCTGGGGCACCGTCTGCGCCGCCGTGACCTTGATGGCATTACACCCCGGGCGGACCGGTGGCGCGATCGTGGGCTGACACCCAAGCCCCCCGAACCCGTTGTTCGTGAACGTGCCGTTCTGCCACAGGCCCGCAACGACCTTGAGCACCGCGTTGGACGAGTTGTCCGCCTCGACCTGCTTCAGCTTCCCATCGAGATAAGGCTGCAATTGTGCATTGGGTAGCGTGTCCGCGTAGGTCAGGTACCGCGAAAGGTCCAGGGCCGCAGTGTCGGCCATGGCCTGTGCCTGGCGACTGCCATAGACGGTGAAACCCAGGTCCACACCCATGGCGCCCGCCCCCAGGAGCGCCACCATGCAGATGGCGGTGAAGATGAAGGTCGCACCGCGCTCGTCAGCGCGACGACCACGGAGAAACTTCTTGCAACGTTGTATGGCGGTCATCTACTGACCACTCGGTGTCGAGATTTGCAGGATGTTCGTCGACGAAATGGTCGACGGTGTGATCACCCCGAGCCCAGGCAGTTCCGGGAACAGTGGTGACGAGTTGTAGCTGTAGGACACCGTGACTTTCAGGCAGGTGTTCGGAGCGGTGCCCGGGGGGTTCAGGTTGTTGGACGGGCAGGGGATCAAACTTGCGACGCAGGTGGTCGTGGTGCCCGACGTCCCGCATGTCCCCTTGCTCATCCAGCTCAGGTCCGTACCCGCTTGCGCTTCGGCAGTTGCCACTGCGGTCGACGCAGAGACGATGCCCGACCGGGCCGCGTCGGCGGCGGCCTGGGTGACGGTGGCCTGTGCCGCCAGGATCAACCCGAAGGTGATGATGCCGTAGAGAAGCGTGACCAACAGGACGACGACGATTGCAAACTCGATCATCTCGGCGCCGCGCTCGTCGTCGCGTCGGTGCCGCAGTCGCTCCGCAATATTCCTTGTGCGTGGCTCCACAGTGGACCCCTCTCTGTATCTCGAGCGGCGCTCCGTATTGCTTTTACGTATGCAAAAGCAATTGGTCGTCGCGGCGATACGTCCCGGGATGATTTTGGGGTGCCGGGCATCGGCGGTACATAGGACAAATGGACCATTTGGTGTCCCCACCAGGGACGCTCCAGCGGAGAATGGTCTAAAGGTCCTATGTACGTTCGTTGTCTTCCGTCGTACATTCCAACGGAGCCGACGGCCAAACGATGCGTGACGGGTAGTCGCACGTCGTTGGTCGGTGGAGAGGGGGATGGGTTCTGTGAAAAAGCAGACGTTGATATTGGTACTGATCGGGGTGATCCTGTTCGTAGCGGGCAGCGCGATCGCCTACGCCAGCGTGCAGGGGGTGAAGAAGAATACGAATGCGAATTCGCCGACCACGCAGGCACCGGTGAGCACCTCGGCCGTCGTTGCGACTTCGGACATCCCGGTCGGCACGACGGGACAGGCGATGATCTCGCAGCACCTGGTGGCGCTCAAGCTCATCCCAACGAAGTCGTACGTGCCCACCGACCTTACGTCGGTGCAGAGTTTGCCCGATGAGGTGCTCACGGCCCCGATCCAGAAGGGCCAAGCCATCAGCTCGACCGAACTGACCGCGAGCTCGACGGCAATCTCCATCCCTAAGGGGATGGATGCCATGACCGTCAACATCACCGGAGCAGGCGGCCTGGCGGGCTATCTCCAGCCCGGCGGCCACGTCGACGTGTACGGCAACATCACCCATACGACGGCGGGCTCAACCCTGCCGACGCCGTGCACCGAGCTTGCGATGGCCGACGTCCAGGTGCTCGACGTCTCGAGCACCAGTCCAGACCTTGCGGCCAGCAAGGGTGGACGCACGGTGCCGGGGTCGGAGACGCTGCTGTTGGCTCTGACACCGGGACAGTCCCAGACGCTCCAGTTCCTCGTGCAGAACGAGGGGATTGCGGTGGTCCAGACCCAGGACGGCGCGGTGCCGCCGGTCATCGGCCAGTGCATCGGCACCGACCAGACTTCGACCGCACCATGATCTCGCGACGGATTCTCGTCATCAGCCGCTCGCCGGCACTCAGCCGGGCCATTCAGGCCTCGCTCGGTCCGGGCTACCAGGTCGTGACCAGTACCAACGTCATCGATGTCGAGGACGAGGTGCGTGAGCAGGGGCCCTTCGACGTCCTCGTAGCCGGTCCGGTCTTCGACAGCCATGCCGGGATGGCCCGACTGGCGAGCCTGCGTTCCTCCGCTGCGGTGCCGGCGGTCGTCATGGCACTCGGCCCGAAGCCGAAGGCAAACCTGAGCGACATCGTCCGCACCGGTGCGGTGGAGCTGGTCGAGTACCCGACCAGCAAGCGCCAGCTCGCCGCCGCACTCAAGCGAGCCTTCGAAATCGCTGACGTCTCGCAGGCAACTGGCGCGCCAACCCTGCCGGTCGTCGCCCACGGTGTTGTGGTCGAGCGGCCGCAGTTCGCCGAAGTTTTCACGGTGGCGTCCTCGAGCGGGGGCTGTGGCAAGACATTCTACGCCACGAACCTCGCCTGTTACCTGGCCGCCCAGACGGGGCAGCGCGTTTGCCTGGTCGACCTGGATCTGCAGTTCGGCGAGGTCTCGACCGCCCTCCACCTGCGGCCCCGCTTCACCATCTCGGACTTGCTCTCCCGCGAGCCGGTCGACGAGGACGACCTCGACCAGCATGTCGAGGAGTACCTCGAGGACCACGAGCTCGGATTCTCGGTCCTCGCGGCACCGTTCAGCCCGGCCGACGCCGACATGATTGCACCCAAGGACGTCTACAAGGTGATGGGCGCGCTGCGCCGGCACTTCGACTACATCGTTGTCGACACGCCGGCCCAGTTGTCCGAGATCGTCTTGGCGGCGTTCGACCACTCCACCCGGGTGTTGTGCATGGTGACCCTGGATCTGCCGAGCATCCGCAACATGCGGGTGTTCCTCACGACACTCGAGAAGCTCCGTATCAGCAGCGAGTCGATCGGCGTGATCCTGAACAAGGTCGAAGACGACATCGGCATCGACATCTCCGATGTCCAGGAGGTGCTGGACAACAAGATCGTCTCGACGCTTCCGTACTCGCGGGAGGCTATGAGGTCGATCAACAAGGGTAAGCCGGCGATCGTCTCCGCCGTCAACTCGGAGATCAGCAAGAAGCTGGCTGGCGGCATGCACCAGTTCCTCTCCGGCGAAACCACGCCGGTGCTCGCCACGAGCAGCAACACCGCCCAGATCGGCGCGGGGCGCCGGTTCTGGCGCTTGCGGAAGAAGGGCCGCACCCCCAAGGTGCCTGAGCTCGAAAGGGCCGGAGTCCAATGAACCTGTCAGAGAAGCTGGCGGCCGCCGACGGCGGCGATCCCTCGACCGAGGAGAGCCAGGGCGCCGTCCGGCCGCCTCGGCCGAGTGGAACAGCCCCCAAGGAAACCGCGAAGCGGCGGAGCACGGACAGGACGCCGTCGGACGAGGCCTGGTCGCAGTCCAAGGCGGTTGTCCAGGCGAAGGTGCTGGCCGAGATTGCGCCGACGGCGGCCAACCTGTCGCCCGACGAGTTGCGGGCCAAGGTCCGCTCCACCGTCAATGAGATCCTCGAACGCGAAGACATCGGCATTTCTCCGATCGAGCGCCAGCGCTTTGTCGAGGAGATGCTCGAGGACTCGCTCGGCTACGGGCCGCTCGAGGCGCTGCTGGCGGACGGGACCATCACCGAAATCATGTGCAACCGTTTCGACGAGATCTGGATCGAGCGTCAGGGCAAGATCCAGCGCACCAACGTCGTCTTCAACTCGCCTCACCAGTACCGGCGGATCATCGACCGCATGGTGCACGCCGTCGGCCGCCGGGTCGACGAGGCCGCGCCCATGGTGGACGCCCGCCTGGCCGATGGCTCCCGAATGAACGCGATCGTGCCGCCGCTGGCCCTGCACGGACCCGTGCTGACCATCCGAAAGTTCCCAGAACAACCCTTGGTCATGCAGGACCTGATCACGCTGAGCTCGCTCAGCATGGACTCCGCCGTGTTTCTCGAGGCCCTGGTGCGCGGCAAGATCAGCATCATCGTCGTCGGTGGAACAGGCACCGGGAAGACCACGATGCTCAACGTCCTTTCCAACTTCATCCCGGACGGGGAGCGCCTCATCACGATCGAAGAGTCGGCCGAGCTCCAGATCCAGGGGGCTCACGTCGTCACCCTCGAGACGCGTCCGTCCAACGCCGAGGGCAGTGGCGAGGTGCGCATCCGTGACCTCGTTCGCAACTCCCTGCGTATGCGGCCCGATCGCATCATCGTGGGGGAGTGCCGTGGCTCCGAGACGCTGGACATGCTCCAGGCCATGAACACCGGCCATGCCGGGTCAATGACCACGGTGCACGCAAATAGCCCGCGCGAACTTCTGGGCCGGCTCGAGACCATGGTGATGATGGGCGGTGTCGAGCTGCCCCAGAAGGCCATCAGGGACCAGATTGTGATGGCGGTCGGCGTCCTGGTGCAGCTCCAGCGGACTGCGAGCGGTCCCCGCGTCGTGCATTCGATCACCGAGATCCAGGGCATGGAGGGCGACACGGTCCTCCTGCAAGACATCTTCCACCGGGTGGATACCGCCGTGGGGATCGGACGGCTGGTCCCGACCGGCTTGCGGCCGAAGGTCCTCGACGAACTGGCGCTGAGCGGGGTCGAGGTTCCGCCCCACATCTTCCACAATGAGGATGGGGGGCTCCTGGCGTCTCGAGCCGGTGGCCGCCACCACCGCCCGGCTCGGCCCGGCAGAGCGGCCGAGCCACCCTCCGAAGAGCTCTACGAGATGCTCGCGCGCCGACGCGACGGGAGGTGAGGCAGACCATGCTCGCGGCACTCCAACTTGGATCACAAGCGGAGACGTTGTTGGCGGCCGCCCTTGTGGGGGCGGGTTTCGCGATCGCCGTCGTCGCGATGATCATCAGGGTCCGCACCCGTCAGCGCACGCTGGCGCAGATCCTCGACGACACCATGGGGACGGCCAAGGTGCCCGTCGAGGTGGTGAGCGAGTCGCCCGAGCGCGGCGAGCTCTCGGCCCTCACCGTCCGTATCTCCGGCCTGTTCGGGCGCATCGACTCCACCGGCGCTCTGGAGCAGCGGCTCGACCGGGCCGCCATCCCGCTGCGGTCGGGCGAGTACCTGGTTATCACGGGCGCGTTCGCGCTCATGTTCGCCGTGGTGGTCGGCGTCCTGGTGGGATCGCCGATCGGCTCAATTGTCGCCATTGCCCTCGCGGTCATGGTGGCGTGGCGCGTGCCGACGTACCGGGCCAACAAGCGGATCAAGCAGTTGCAGGAACAATTGCCTGACGCCCTATCGCTGATGGCGGCGTCGGTCGAAGGTGGACAGACATTCCAGCGCGCGATCGACATGTATCGGCGGGACGCCCGCCCGCCCATATCGTCCGAACTCGACCGGGTCATGGCCGAGGTGGCCGTCGGATCCGACCTGGTGGTCGCGCTCGAGAACATGGCCGAGCGTTCCGGGGTCGAGGACCTCAAGTGGGCCGTCGAGGCCGTGCGGATCCAGCAGTCGACCGGTGGCCGGCTGGCCCCCATCCTGCACACCCTGGCCACCTTCATGCGTACGAGACAGGAAGTGCGCCGCGAGGTGCAGACGCTGTCGGCGGAGGGCCGCATCTCCGGATATGTGCTCTTCGCCATACCGGTGTTCCTCGTGATCGCGATGCAGGTGCAGGATCCCGGATACCTCCAGCCGATGATGCACGGCGTGGGGCTTATCGTCCTCATCGGCACTGCCGGCCTCATGGCGTTGGGTTTCTGGATCGTGCGCCGCATGGTCAACATCAAGGTCTGAGGACAAAGGGGGACTCTTCTCGTGAACGCGGCATATTTCGTTCCATTGGTCGGTATCACGCTGATGGCGATCGGCATCCTCGGCGTCGGAGCAGCCGCCTGGCGCACACACAGGTCGACGCACCGGCTTGACTTCATCCGCTCGCTCGGTACAGAGGCCGAGGCGTACGCCGAGCCAGTGCAGGTGATCGACCGAGTCCAGACGCCTCTTGTGAGCCGAATGTTCGGACCGGCGACGCGGGGCTTGCGCCACAGCTTGTCGCGTCTCTACCCGTCGCGCGATATCGACCGCGTGCACGCGGACCTGTTGAAGGCCGGGCTCACGGGCTCGGTGCGGGCCGAGGAGTTCGTCGCGGTGCAGGTCGGCTCGGTGATGGCAGCCTTTGGGCTGGGTCTTATCCTGCTCGTCAGCGGTATGGTCAGTACGAAAATCGGCCTGTTGCTGCTGATCGTGCTGCCCTTTCTCGGAGGCTTGGCGCCCAGTTACTGGCTGCGCCACCGCATCAAGGCGCGGCGAGATCAGGTGACGAACGACTTGCCCGACCTGCTCGACCTGATGACGATCTCCGTGGCTGCCGGCCTCGGCCTGGAGCAGGCGATGCAGGTGTCGTGCGCTCGTTTCGAATCACCGGTCTGTGACGAGCTGCGGCTGACCTTGCGAGAGATGGAGCTCGGGCTATCGCGGCGTGACGCGCTTGAGAACATGAAGCTCCGCACGGATATCGACGACCTCGTCACGTTTTCCGTCGTGCTCTCGCAGGCTGACGCGCTCGGATTGCCGATCGGCCGAGTGCTCCAGGCTCAGGCCGACGAGATGCGTGACAAACGGCGCCAGCGGGCCCGGGAGAAAGCGGCCAAAGTGCCGGTGAAGATCCTCTTCCCGCTTGCGCTGTGCTTTTTGCCCGCCATCCTCATCGTCGTCTTGGGACCGATCGTCGGCCCGCTCAAGCACGCTTTCGCCCACGGGTGATCAGCCGGACAGCGACGCTCGACCTGGCGCCGGCCATAGGGAATTCGGCCCACCGCACCCATGCCGCAATCGAGCTGCACCTGTCGTTTGACCAGCGAATCGTACAATGACCGTGGGGAATACCCACCGCAGCAGTGGTGGGGGAGGAGGAGCCGCACCGGAGCGATCCGGGGCGGGAGTGAGGGGGAGCTATGACGAACACAGCCTCGATCCTTTGGACGGGCGCGGCCTCGGCCGGCCCGGTCGAAGGCCCGACCGGGTGGACGTTCTATTCGCAGGTCTCGGTCTCGGAGCCGTCGGTCTCGACGACGGTCCACCGCGGCGAACGGTCGCCCGGAGCGGTCGCAACGCTGACGCGTGACGATGCCCCGGTCGTCACCCGGGCCGGCGACGAGTACCGCGCTCCCGACGTTCAGAAGGCTCGCGGAAATGACAACCGGCAGTGGGGACCCTGGTCACTCACTCAGCGCGAGCTCGAGGTGCTGCAGTTGCTGGCCGAGGGGTCAACCAACGGCGAGATCTCACAGCGGCTCTACATCAGTCCGAAGACAACCAAGAACCACTTGGCGGCCATCTTCCAGAAGCTCGACGTCACGAACCGCACGCACGCGCTCGTGCGCGCGGTCGTCATGGGCCTCGTCACCATCGAGTAGCGACTCGAGGATTTAGCACGTTTGCAATTGTCCATTCTCAGAATGGACGGGCGAAGAAGCGTCGCCCAAATGTCGGTGGGATCCCAAGTGGGTCCGGGCAACCGCTCGGGGTTATTGGGGTGCTAGCCCGAGGCGGCGCTCGGCCGCTACGAGCTGTGCAAAACCTTTCCCGAAGGGAATATTGGCCCAGCCCGCTGTCGTTTCCGGGGGAAGTTCGGGTTCGACATCACGCAATGTCGCGGGCATCACATTGAGAAAGGACCCAGGCGGATGGGCCCAAAAGCCTATGGACCTGCGATGGCGCGGTCCTCAGAATGTCAGTGG
>DASZMN010000121.1:0-7674 GCA_035551835.1 Acidimicrobiales bacterium
GGCGATCTTGATTGAATGCTCGGGCGGCCGCGACGTTTGGAGCTGGGAAGAGATCGCTTTCGTTGCAACCGAACAGGCATCAAGAATTGAGTCACAAGACCATCAAGCTGGTTAGAAGGCAAGCATCAGATTGACCGCCATTCCCGCTCGGGCTCCAGTTCGTAGTAGCCGCCTACTGAGGAGTCGTCGCCGCCGGCCGTGGCGGCGGCCACCCCGGCACCAGCCCGAGCTCTCGGCACAGCGACCGCGACGACACCATCTGGCCGGCGTACTCGGCGGCGCCCGGGTCGTCGCCGAGCCACGCCACCACCTCGCCGGCCACCTCGGGCGGTGCAGGCACGTGGCCGGCCCGCACCAGCACCTGGTCCGTGCCCGACGCGCGCATCGATTCGGTGAGGGTGAGGCCCGGCGCCACCGAGAAGGCCAAGACGCCCCGGTCGGCGAACTCGACGTGGCAAATGTCGGTCACTCGGTGAAACGCGGCCTTGGCGGCGGCATAGGCCACGCCCCAGCCACCAGCGCCGGCCGGCGCCGGTGGGGTGGTGAAAGCCGCCTCGGACAGCATGTTCACCAGGCGGCCCGAGCCGCGCTCGAGCATCTGGGGTAGGAGTCGCTGGGTGAGCAGCAACGGGTGGAGGTAGTCGCCGACCAGGCAGCGCTCGGCCAGCTCCAGCGGGAGATCGAGGACCCGGTCCATCGTCCCGGGTCCCTGGTAGATGGCGTTGTTGACGAGAACGTCGACGCGGCCCCACGACTCGAGCGACCGGTCGGCCAGCCGTTCGACCGATGCGCGCTCCATGAGGTCCATCGCCACGGGGAGGCAGCGTCGGCCGAGCGACTCGATCTCGGCGGCCGTCGTCTCGAGGCTCCCGGCGATCGGCATCGGCTCGGCCTCGACGAGCACGCTCGACGCGTGTGCACGACCTTCGCCCTCGCGGACCGTGCGCGCCGTGATGACGACGTCGAAGCCTCGTCGCGCCAGGGCGACCGCGGCGCAGCGCCCGATGCCCCGGCTGGCGCCAGTCACGAGCGCGACCTTGGCGGCCTCAGCCATGGCGCACCTACATCGTCCCGGCGATCTGGTGCCCGCCGTCGACGTGCAGAACTTGGCCGTTCACGTAGGACGAGGCGTCGCTGCACAAGAACACCACGACGCGGCCGATATCGGCCGGCGTCCCGAGCCGGCGGGTGGGGTTGGCCTCGGCCAAGCGCCGCTGGATGTCATCGGGCACGTTCGTGGCGGCGGTGGCGGTGAGGATGAAGCCCGGAGCGATCGCGTTGGCACGGATTCCGTCGCGCCCGTAACGGACGGCGAGGTGGCGCGTGAGCTGATTGAGCGCCGCCTTGGAGACGCCATAGGCCACCCGGGTCGATTCGCCGATGGTGCTGGTGCCCGATGAGATCGTGACGAAGGATCCACCGCCCCGTTTCGCCATGGCGGGGATGGCGTGGCGGGCGAGCAGCAGTGCGCCGCGGGTCGTCGTCTCGATGGCCCGCTGCCACACCCCGAGGTCGACGCCGAGCGCATCGGTGTCGAGCCGCGCGTGGCTCCATGCGGCGTTGTGGTCGACGCAGTCGACCCCGCCGAACTCGGCCACCGCCCGGTCGACGAACGCGCCGACCGACTTCTCGTCGCGCACGTCGCAGGGGAGTCCGAGCGCGCGTCCACCCGCGTCGTTGATGTCGTGCGCCACTACCGACGCCGCCTCCGCGGTGACGTCCCCCACGACGACCGCAGCACCCTCCTCGGCGAGCAGACGCGCCGTCGCCCGCCCGATGTCCGAGGCGCCCCCGCTCAGGAGCACGACCTTCCCGTCGAGTTGGCCCACCTACGCCTCGGGTCTTTCGAGCCGCGCGTTCCTCTGGGTGGCACCCCGCGACATGGCGCCATCGTAGGGCCAGGTCGGCGGGGGATCTGCTGGCGATCGGCCGAGCCGAATTGGGCGCCGACCTGGGGCGCATGGCACGATCGGGGGGTGCGCGTGCACCGCAGCTTCGCCTTCATCGACGTCTCGGGATTCACCACCTTGACCGAGGTGGAAGGCGATGAGCGCGCCGTCGACGTGCTGACGGCCTTCCGGGCCCTGCTGCGGGACATCTGCGCCCGCCGCGGCGTGAGGATCGCAAAGTGGTTGGGTGACGGCGCCATGCTCGTGTGCGTGGACACCCGCCCGCTGCTCGAAACGGTCCTCGAGATCCACTACGTCGTGACCGAGGTCTCCGGACCGGTGAAGACGGTGTCGATCCGCTCAGGGGTGGCGTCGGGCGACGTCATCCTCATGGAGGGCGACGACTACGTGGGGCACTGCGTGAACGTGGCCTCGCGCCTGTGCGATCTGGCTCCGGCCTCCGAGGCGTGGGCGGCACCGTCGGTCATGGAGCACCTGCCCAGCTGGGGCGTTGCGGCGAGCGAGACCCCCGTCAGCCTGCGCGGCGTGGAGAAGCCGGTGCCGGCCTCGAGCCTCCGCATGGCGCTCGCCGGGGAGGACGGTGCGCGCGACCCCATCTGTGGCCTGCCGCTGTCGGACGACACGGCCGAGGAAATCGCGCACGACGTCCGAGGCTCGGTGGTGCTCTTCTGCTCGTCCGGCTGTGTCGACACGTGGCGCCGGCGCCCGTCCGCCAACCGGGTGGGCGCGACCACCAATTAGCGGCCTACGCCGGGAGGTGCACGCTCCCGTCGTCCGTCAACGTCCAGGCGGGGTTGTGCGCCGCCTCCCACGGGTGCCCGTCGGGGTCGAGGAACACCCCCGAATAGCCGCCCCAGAAGGTGGCGGCCCCCGGCCGTCCAATCGTCGCTCCGGCGGCGTCCGCCTCGGCCAGCACGGCGTCGACGTCGGCCGGCGACCCGACGTTGTAGGCCAACGTGACGCCGCCCCAGCCGCCCGGGTCCTCGACCCGGCTGTCCTCGGCCAGTTCGTCGCGGCCCCAGAGGGCCAGGATCATGCCGCCGGCCTGGAAGAACACGACGTCGCCGTCGGGTGACATCCCCGACCAGCCCAGCGCCTCGTAGAAGGCCCGGGCGCGGCCGGTGTCGGCCACGCCGAGGGTCACGAGCGAGAGGCGGTTTTCCATGCGTGGAGTCATAGACCCGCCCTGCGACAATTTGGCGTTTGGGCCGTGCAGACATATAATGTGTTTATGTACCATGAGGACGCGGCGCCACACGGCGGCCCGGATTCGGGGCGCCTGGACCTGGGCCCCGACTCGCTGCTCTGGCGCTGGGCCGGCGACAGTCGGATCGCCTTCATGGGGGCCACCATCGGCCTCCTCCAGCTCATGCACCCGGCCATCGGGGCTGGCGTGTTGGAACACTCGGACTTCTTCGGGGACCCCTACGGCCGGGTCTTTCGGTCGCTGCCCCGGATCTTGGGCGCGGTCTACGACGGCCCGGCTTCCGCGACCACGGGCCGCGAGGTGCGCGACTTCCACCGCACCATCAAGGGCGTGGACGACCAGGGCCGGCGTTACCACGCGCTCGACCCCGAGACGTTTTGGTGGGCCCACGCGACATTCCAGTACATGGCCGAGCAGGTGGCGGACCGCTTCGACCGCCATCGCCTCACCCCCGACGAGCGCGAGCAGCTCTACCAAGAAGGCGTGGAGTGGTACCGCCGCTACGGCGTGAGCGACCGTTCGGTGCCCACCGACCGGGCCGCCTTTCAGGGGAAGTGGGACTACTACTGCGCGGACGTCCTCGAGCTCAACCCCGCGGCCGAGTGGGTGCTCGACTCGCTCCGGCGTCCGGTGCTCAGCGCTGAGCCCCTCCTGCCGCCCCAGCTGACGCTGCTCCGCCCGCTGGCCAAGACCGCGCTGGCCCGACATTCCGTGTTCCGAGTCGTGCGAGTGTGCGCTTTCGGCGGTCTGCCCCCGGTGGTCCGCACGCGCTTCGGGATCGAGTGGTCAGGGGTCGATGCCGTGGCGCTCGACGGTTTGGAGCTCGCCGTGCGGAATGCCTGGCCGATCGTCCCCGACGCGTTGCGGTGGCAGCCGCGCGCCCTCGAGGGGTGGCGCCGTGTCCGGGCCGAACAGGCGGGACAGGCGGGGCAGGCGGGGCAGGCGGCCTGACGATGCCGAGGCGCAAGGTGACGGTCGAGCTCGAGCCGATGCTGGGGGCGTTCGCGGTCGTCGCCGTGGCCGGATCGCCCGAGGAGCGCATCCTCGACGCCGGCGCCCACCTCATGCGGACCTACGGGTTGAAGCGCTGGAGCATGGAGGACGTGGCCGAGCGCGCCGCCGTCGGCCGGACCAGTGTGTACCGTGCGTTCTCGACGCGGGACGAGCTCGTGCATGCGATCTTGGCGCGGGAGTTGCGCACCACCATCGGGCAGATCACTGCGGCTGCGGCAACGACCAACTCCGTGGAGGACGGGATCATCGAGGGGGCGCTGGGGGGCCTGGCCGCGCTCCGCAGCTCGCTGGTCGAACAACTGCTACGCACGGACCCCTCGACCATCCTCCCCTTCCTCACGACGAGGGCGGGACCGCTCGTCGCCCTCACGCGGCAGTTGCTCGTCGCGCAGGCCGTCGCCGCCGGTGTCGCGATCACCTCCGAGCACGCGGAGGAGCTGGCCGAGATCGCCGCCCGACTCGGACTGTCGTTCGTCCTCACCCGCGAGTCGGTGTTCCCGATCGACGACGAGGCTGCGCTGCGCGGGTCGCTGCGCCGCGTGTTGCGCCCCCTGCTGTCGCCGCTCTTTGCGGCCGGCTCCGCCGGCGCCTGAGCGTTCGGACGTCAGCCCGTCGACCCGGCGTTGCCCCTGAAGTTGCGGCCGTGCGGCGTCACCAAGGTGATGGTGACGCGCTCGTTCTCCGTCGCGACGCGGTGGCTGATCGTGGTGTCGACCGTGTTCTCGTCCCAGAGGACTTCAACGGCCGCGCCGCTCTCGAACGCGCCGCGCAACGCCTCGAGCACGCCGCGATTGACGTCGTCGGGCAGGGCGTCGAGCACCGCCCGCGCCTCGCGCTGGATGTCGTCGGGGAACCCGTCCAGCAGGCCCCCGTTTTCGACGGCCTCGCGGACCGTCGACGCACCTTCGATGGCGGTTTTGGCGGCCCGGTAATTGCCGGCTCCGGGGGAGCCGAGGGCCTCGTTCGCCTTGGGCATGACTACGACAGCTGGCATGGGCACGACCTTAGGGCAATGGCCATGTGACGTGCCGGATAATCCCTGTGCCGGGAGGACAAGGCTTTCCCCGCCCAACGCCGGGTGCCACAATTCATCAATGCGGCGGTATGGCGAGGTCGGAGGTCGGTAGCCGTGCTCGCCGCGCCCCCCATTCAATTCGCCCAGCGCGGCCGGCTGCACCTGGCGTACCAGGTGGCCGGGACCGGCCCCCCCGACATCGTCTACGTCGGCGGTTCGTTCGCGGCGACGCTGGCCTGGGACGAGCACGCGTCGTCCAGGGCGTTCCGGCGTCTGGCCAGTTTCTCGCGCCTCGTGACGTACGACCAGGTGGGCATGGGCTATTCCGACCCCATCGACCCGTCGTCCGTCCCCGCGGTCGACGACCTGGTCGCCGACCTCGAGGCCGTCATCGACGCGGCCGGGCTCAGCGATCCGGTCCTGTTCGGAACGCACAACGGCGCGGCCGTCGCCGCGGTGTACGCCTCGCGCCACCCCGTCCAGCGCCTCATCCTCTGCAACGGGTGGGCCCGTCTGCCCGTCGCGGACGACTACCCGATCGGGTTCCATCCCGAGATCCTGGACGAGGTCGAGGAGAGCTACCGCGAGAACTGGGGCCAAGGCAGGATCACGAACTACTGGTCCAGGCCCCGGCCCGAAGTCGAAGCACGGCGCCTCGAGCTCAACTCCACGAGCCGCAACCAGGCGGTCACGCTCTTCACCATGAACCGTGACCTCGACGTGCGCCACGCGCTTTCCTCGATCGCGTCGCCGACGCTGGTGATCCACCTCGAGGACAACGTCATGATGCCCTCGGCGTTCGGGCGTTACCTGGCCGACGCGATCCCCGGCGCCCGCCTGGCTCTCGTGCCCGGTCGCGATCAGATCTTCCTGCGCAGCAACGCCGACCCGGTGATCGACGTCATCGAGCCATTCGTCACCGGCACCCGCACGCTCTTCGTCGACCGCATGACCACGACCATGCTCTTCACCGACATCGTCGACTCGACCCCGATGGCGGCCTCGCTCGGCGACGACCGCTGGAGCGAGCTCATCGACCACCACAACGCGCGTGTGCGACGGCACATCAAGAAGGCCAACGGCCAAGAGGTCAAGTGCACGGGCGATGGGTTTCTCGTCGCGTTCGAAGTGACCGGGGACGCGATCCGCTGCGCCCAGGCGGCCATCGAGTCGATCGCCGGCCTGGGCCTCGAGCTCCGGGCCGGCGTGCACGTCGGTGAGGTCTCGCGCATGGGCAGCCACGACCTGTCGGGCCTGGCGGTGCACTTCGCCCAGCGGCTCTGTGCCCGGGCCGGATCCGGCCAGGTCCTCGTCTCCGAGGCGGTGCGCGTCGCGTGCGCCAAGAGCGACATCACGTTCGAACCGAGGGGCAAGGCCGAGCTCAAGGGCGTCCCCGGCGAGTGGGAGGTGTTCGAGGCCCGCCTGTAGCGGCCGGGCGGGCCGATGCGGCCGCCTCGCCAGAGGGCTTGACATGTGACTAAAAGGTCACATATAGTCCTTGGGGTGGATGAAGTGTTCAAGGCGCTGGCCGATCCCACCCGGCGGGAGCTGCTCGACGAGCTCTTCCGCCGGGACGGGCAGACCCTGGGCACGTTGGAAGAGAAGTTCTCCATGACCCGTTTCGGCGTCATGAAGCACCTCAAGCAGCTGGAGGAGGCCGGGCTCGTCGTCACGCGCCGGCGGGGGCGGGAAAAGCTCCACTTCCTCAATCCGGTGCCGATCCGGCTCATCCACGACCGCTGGGTCAGCAAGTACTCCGAGCCCTGGGTGGCAGGGCTGAGCGAGATCAAGGACAGATTGGAGAGGCAGATGGAAAAGGTGTACGAGATCTTCATCAAGACGACGCCCGAGCAACTGTGGGACGCCATCGTCAACCCCGAGATCCGGGCCAAGTACAACTTCGGCGCCGCGGTGAACTCGGAGTGGAAGGTGGGCTCGCCCCTCAGCGTGGACGTCGAGAAGCACGGTGTGCATCTCGGCGAGGGCGAGGTGCTCGAGGTCGAGCCGCCGCGGCGACTGGTCCACACCATGGCCTGCCTGTGGGACGACGACGTGGTCGCCGAGGGCGTGACCCGCGTGACCTGGGAGATCGAGGAGGTGGGCGACTCGTGCCACCTGACCCTGACGCACGACCAGATGCGCGAGGGCGCCAACTCGCAGATCTTCGGCGGCTGGCCGATGATCCTCTCGGGCCTCAAGACCTGGCTCGAGTCCGGTGAGCTCCTGACCACGCCCGGCTCGCAGCGCTACGCGTGAGCGTGTCGCGGCACCACACGTCGTGTCGGCGGTCCCGAGCCGAGCACGCGAAAGGAGCGACGCCATGAGCGACGCCGTTACCAACATCACCAACATCACCGACGTCGGCGGGGTCGCCGTTCCGGTCTCGGACCAGGCGCGCGCCGTGCGCTTCTACGTCGAGAAGCTCGGCTTCGAGGTCCGCCTCGACGTGCCGACGGGCGACGGCGGTCGCTGGATCCAGGTGGCGCCGCCGGGCGGCCAGGTCCCGGTCGCCTTGGTCGCCGCCGGCG
>DASZMN010000122.1:0-17162 GCA_035551835.1 Acidimicrobiales bacterium
ATGGCCATCAAATCAACGGCGTTGCTCGGCGCTGTCTGTGAAGACCAATGGGCTCCGTTGTCGGACGTTCCGATTACATAAGGCATTGAATCGTTGTTAGTTCCGCCGGCTATGCAAGACGCTCCGTTAGGGCACGCAACGGCACCGAGGCTTGCACCATTTGGGATAGAGCTTGTCAAGCCCCAATCGGTAAAATCGGTGGTACTCGCCGACGTTCCGTTTCCAGCGTTTATTCCGACGGCGACGCAGGTCGCGAGTGTTGAACACGAAAGCGCTGTCCACGCATTGACATTGGGACTATTCAGCTGAGTCCAAGGCCCATCGTCTTCACCGATTATGGCTGCGGCCCCGTTTACGACTCCAATTGCGGCGCATGTCACCTGATTCGAACATGAAACCATTGACAGTGATTGGACGCCGGATGGCGCAGATTGTGAACTCCAATTGGTCCCATTGGTCGTCTCATAAATCGCGATTCCGGTTACGCCAGTGCACTCGTCGGTCGTGAAGCAGGAAATCGACACTGCAGGAACTGCAGCGTCTTGCACGACCCAGCTGCCCCCGCCATTGGTCGACTTCAGAATCCCGGGCCCGCCACCCGCGTAACAGATCGATGAGGAAGGACATGAGACGGTTGAAAGGCTTGACACTTCTGATGGAACGGATGCATCCGTCCAGGTCGACCCACCGTTGTTCGAAACAATGATGGAAGCAAAGTGACCCCCGTCGTCGCCGACGGCGACACACGTCGTCTTATCGGGTGCACAAGAAACGGCCCGCACATTGGCAAGAGGAGGGAACGACGCTGTTGTAACCCATTGGGGAGTGGCCGCGGACGCGACTCCGGTCATTACGTTCTCAATCCCGCCGAGGACACCCAGCATGAGCACGGTCGAGAGCGTGGCGACTGCCATACCCCGGACCCTTGGCACGGCCACCTCCTCCAAACACGGAGAAATCCCAAATGACCTGGTCATCGTATCGCTCGGTCTCTGGATTCACCCGCGGTTGCGGACTCCGGAGAACGGTCGGGTCATGCCGCTTCTGAAGTGCGCGGATTACGGAGACGGCAGCACGACGTTGGGCGGGGTGCGGCCGGCCAGGACGTCCGAAACGCCCTGGCAGGCCAGGCGAGACATGCGAGTGCGGGTCCCGATCGTGGCGCTTCCGATATGCGGCAACAGCGTCGTCCTCGGCGCGGTGAGCAACCGGGGGTTCACCCTGGGCTCTCCGTCGTAGACGTCGAGGCCCGCTGCGTAGAGCCCTCCCGACTCGAGCGCGTCTACCAGCGCGTTCTCATCCACCGTCGGTCCCCGGGCCGTGTTGATGAGGACCGCTGTCGGCTTCATGAGGGCCAGTTCCGCCGCGCCGATGAGATGTCGGGTCGACTCGGTCAGCGGCACATGGAGACTCACGACGTCGGAGCGGGCCAGCAGTTCGTTCAGCGCCGGGATGTAGCCGCCCAGGCCGGTGTCATGGCGGGCCGTGTGGATGACCTCCATGTCGAAACCCGCCGCCCGCTGGGCGACAGCTCGCGCAATCCGGCCGAATCCCACCAGGCCGAGCGTCATGCCGTGGACGTCGCGGGCGAGGTGGTCGCCGAAGCCCCACCCCTGCCAGCGGCCTTCGCGCAGATCGCGCTCGGCGTCGGTGGCCAGTCGGGTCGCAGCGAGGATGAGCAGGAAGGCGAGATCAGCGGTGGTGTCATCGAGCACCCCCGGCGTGTTGCAGACCGTGACGCCCAGCTCGTAGGCCCGGCGGACGTCGATGTTGTCGTAGCCCACGGCGGCATTGGCCACCACCTGGAGCTTGCCTGCGCTGCCGGACTCGAGCACGGCCGCGTCGATGCGGTCGGTGAGGTGGCTCACGATGCCGTCGAATTCCGCCGCCATCGAGACCAACTCGGCCGGAGTCGGATCGCTGGCCGGTGTGACGATCTCGTGGCCGGCCTCGACCAGTGGGTCAGTCCCGCCCTCGGTCAGGGGACGGGTGACGAGGACACGACCCACCTAGTGCGTCGTGTAGTTGATGGGGCCCGCGCCCTTCATGCCGATGGCGAAGCAGAAGCAGTGAATCGGGGCGTTGTCGCTGATCGGACGCAAGGAGTGCACCTTGTTGGGCGGGATGTAGACGAGGTCGCCCTGGGAGATCTCACGATCCTCGCCGTCGATCGTCATGGTGCCCTTGCCGTTCATCACGTAATAGAACTCGTGGGTCGGGTGTGAGTGGGGGTCGACCAGCCCGCCGCCCGGGACCTCGAATTCGTTGACCAGTTCGAGGAAGCCACCGTCCGTGATGTCCTTGAACTCTCGGGACTCGATCATCCACCACACCGGGACGGTGCCGTTGTGCTCGACGACCGGCGCCTTGGCTTCGATGCTGCGCACGTCCATCCTGAGGGCCTCCCAAGGTTTCCTAGACTGACTCCGGCGTCAGGTTAGGCCGTGCGGCCACGGGGGTGCAGCGCCGTCTCGTGGGGCCGGCCATTCGAAAGCGAGAGATGTCGACAAACGAATCCACAAGACGAGCCGTCGTGGCCGAGCCCCTCAGCGAAGGCGCCTGGGCGCCGTTCGGCTGGCTCCCCGTCGCGGACACCGATCCGCGGGACGGCGAGCACCGCATGACCTTCGAGTGGGACGACGCGCACGTGAACCTCATCGGCCACGCCAGGAGCGAGGTGCCCGAGACCGGGAACGGTCTGCGCTGCGAGATGCTCTACCGCCACGACACCCACACGCAGTCGGTGATGCCACTCAACGTCCCAGCCGTGATCGTCGTGGCGCCCGCCCGCGCCGAGTTCGCCGAGGGGCGTGACGCCGAGTTGATCCGCGCCTTTCGGATCGAGCCGCTCGAGCCGCTCGTGCTACATCGAGGCACCTGGCACTGGGGCCCATTCCCGATCCAAGGTGACGAGGTCAGGCTCTTCAACGTGCAGGGGCGTCGTTACGCAGAGGACAACCGCTGCATAGACCTGCTGGCCAAGGCCCTGTCGGTTGACGTGGTCCTCTCGTGAGGCCGTTGCGCGCGCGTTCTGGGGCGGGTGAGCAGCGTGGAGCTTGACCAGGCCGAAGAGGCAGAGGTCGTTTCCGCCTCGGTCGCCGACCTCGTCGACGCGATCACCGCCCGAGAAGGCGGCGCGGATGACGCCGGGCGCCCGATGTTCACCACGACCAGCCCCGACTGGTGGGTGGGGGAGCGGACCTTTGGCGGGATGGTGGTGGCGCAGGCCCTGCACGCCGCGGTGCAGACCGCACCGAGCGGGACGGACCTGCACTCGTTACACGGCTACTTCCTTCGTCCCACTCCCAGCGGCGCCCAGTCGACTCACGTGGTCGAGCGGGTCCGCGACGGGCGGTCCTTCAGCGTCCGCGAGGTGACCAGCCGGGTGGACGGCAAGGACACACTCCGCCTGGCTTGCTCGTTCCACGCGCCCGAAGACGGCGACGAGTATCAGCTCCCAATGGCGTCGGACGTGCCGACGCCCAAGGACATCGAAGGCTTCGAGGCGCCGTTCCCCTTCGACATCCGCGAGCTCGGGGCCACCGAGCGACGCGGGGACGGGACATTCGAGTCGACCCGCCGTTGCTGGTTCCGCACCAGGGAGCCGTTGGCCGACGACCCGGCCGTCCATGCTTGCGTCCTCACCTACTTCTCGGACATGACGGGCGCGTCGTTTCGCCCCCTCAGCCTCGGGTCGTGGGGGACCCACACCGACGCCAGCCTCGACCACGCCGTCTGGTTCCACCGCCCGGCGCGGGCGGATTCGTGGAACCTCTTTGACATCCACGCGCTGGTGAACGCCGGTGGGCGGGCGACCATCCGGGCGACCATGCACGGCGAAGACGGCGCCCTGCACCTGAGCATGGCCCAAGAGTTGCTGATCCGGAAGCTCGAGACGCCCCTCGTCTTCGAGACACCGCCCTGGCTCGAGCGAGCGGCCGGGGGTGACGACGATGGGGCTACTTGAGGGCACGAGGGCCGTGGTGACGGGCGGCGGTTCGGGCATCGGACGGGCGGCGTGCCGGCGCATGGCCGAAGAGGGCGCCCAAGTGGCGGTCCTCGACGTGGACGTCGACGCGGCCGAATCGGTGGCGAACGAGTTCGACGGTCTTGCGTTCGGCGTCGACGTGGGCGACCCCGAGGCCGTACGGACCGCCGTCGACCAGGCGGCGTCGCGGCTCGGCGGGCTGTCGGTCATCTACAACAACGCGGGGACTTCCGCGTTCAACCGGCTGCACGAGTTCGAGCCAGCCGAATGGGAGCGCGTGCTACGCGTCAATCTGACCGGCGTGTGGGCGGGCATCCGGGCGGCGGTGCCACACCTGCTGGCGGGCGGGGGCGGGTCGATCGTGAGCACCGCGTCCATCAGCGGGACGCGGCCTGCCGCGGGGGAAGGGCCCTACGCCGCCAGCAAGGCGGCCGTGGCGGCATTGACGGCGTCGGCCGCCCTCGAATACGGACCCGCGATCCGGGTGAACTCGGTGTCGCCGGGCATGATCCGCACGGCCATGACCGCGCCGTGGTTCCAGTACATGCCGGACCAAGAGGAGCGTTTCGTGAAGGGGACGCCGGTCGGGCGGGTCGGGGAGCCCGAGGACGTCGCCGACGTGGTCGTCTTCTTGTGCTCGGACCTGGCGCGCTTCGTCACCGGCCAGAACATCGTGGTTGACGGCGGGCTGACGCTGCACGGGTCCGGCGTCGACACCGTCTTCGAGCGGGTGTTCCCGGCCGCTCCGTAGCCACGCGCCGGAGGCGGGGGCTCGGCTCGGCTCGGCCTAGGCGTTCGGGTCGACGAAGGCTCGATACACCATCGTGGTCATCGTCCCCAACGCGACCTCGTCGATCGGCTTGCCACTGAACTCGAGGAAGTAGTGGAACCGATCGAGCATGGCGAGGGTGGCCATGCCGGCCACTTCCGGATCGATGACGTGCCCCGACGAGTCGGGGTGGATCTGCTTGGAGAGGGCGCTGGACATGGCGGTGAAGGTCTCGCGCATGATGGCCACGAGCTCGGGATCGATCGTCGCCAGGTCGGTCCAGGAGCGGAAGAGCGGCGCATAGCTCTGCCAGAGCTCGGAGAACGCCTTGACCCAGCGGTACACGTCGTCCCACTGCGGCGCGCCACCCTCGGCGGGCAGCGTGTTCAGCGCGTCGTAGAGGCTCTGGGCTTCGCCGGCCGCCTCGGTGACGAGCGCGCGGAGCAGGTCCTCCTTGTTGGAGAAGTACAGATAGAACGTGCCGTGCGACGTCTTCGCTATCTCCACGACGTCGTTCACCCGGGTGTTGTAGTAGCCCCGCTGGTCGAAGGCGATCATGGCCGCATCGAGCAGCTTGCGCATGGTGCGCCGCCCCTGGCTGCGCAGCACCCGCTTGCTGGCCGGTGCGCCCACCGCGGCCGCCGCGTCGCCGGCGGGCCGCTCGCGCGTCCCGTTGCCCGAGCCCGAGGACGGGGTCACCGAGGATGGAGGCCGGGCCGATCCCCTTTTGGCTGGCGCCTTCTCGGCCTCCGCAGGACGCGCCGGGCCGTTTGTGGCGGTCGCCGCGTCGTTCGCGACTCTCGGCGGTCCCATGGCTGGTGAATGGTAGTGCCCGGGCATGGTCGAACTGGCTAACCTGACACGGTGGTCAGGTTCGGGGGCGCACAGAAATAATGTCGGACCTGGGCGTTCTCGAATCACGGGCCGACGCGAAGGCGGTTTCGTGACCCCGGAGACCCCCTCGCGGCCCGCTCCGGTCCTCGCTCCTTTGGACGAGGCGATCGCCCGCAACGTCCGGCCCGGTGACACCGTCAACCTGATGATGGGACACAGTCGTTGGACGGCGGGGGCCCGGGAGCTGGCCCGCCAATTCTGGGGGACCGACCCGGGGTTCACGTTGGTGATGACGAGCCTGGGCGCTCTGGGAGGGGCGTTCTTCCGGGGCGGGCTCGTCCGAAAGGTCGTGACGGCCTACTCGGGGAACAGCTTCCCGACCTACACGCCGAACCCGATCTTTCGCCGGGCCTACGAGTCGGGCGACGTCGAGGTCGAGCACTGGTCGATCCTCACCTTGAGCCAACGCCTCGAAGCCGCCGCCCGCGGGCTGCCCGCGATGGTGACCGGATCACTGGCCGGATCGTCGATGGCCGACAACGACGCCTTCGCCGTCGTCGACTCGCCGTTCGGTCCTCTGGGTCTGCTCGAACCGCTCGCACCCGACGTCGCGTTGGTCCATGCCGCCGCCGCCGACCCGGCCGGCAACCTCGTGTTCTCGGAGCCGCTGCTCGACGGCTTGTGGGGCGCGTGGGCGGCCCGCAGGGGAGTCGTGGCCACGGTGGAGCGGGTGCTCGACGACGTCGAGGGCCTGGGACATCGGGTCCGCATCCCGGCCCATCGCGTCCTCGCCGTTGTCGAGGCGCCCTACGGCGCGCACCCGGGTGGTTGCTACGCGGCGGGCCTGCCGGTTCGCGGCTACGGCGAGGACATCGCGCACTGGAGCGCGGCGGCCGACGCGGCGGCCCGCGACGACTTCGACCGCTACGTCGACGAGTGGGTGCTCGGCCCGACGACGCACGAGGAGTATCTCGGCCGCGTGGGCGACGAACAGCTGCAGTGGCTCGAGGGCCGCTCGGACCCCATGTCGTGGAAGGCCGATGCGGACGCCACGCCGGTCGTCGAGGACCCGGCGGTGACGAAGTGGGAGACCGCCGCCACGCTCGGCGCCCGCGAGGTGGAACGCGTCGTGGAAATGGTCGGGGCCGACGCCGTGCTCGCCGGGGCCGGTGTGGCCAACCTGGCCGCGTGGGTCGCGGTGGCCCGGGCGCGGGCGGGCGGCCGCAGCGTGGTGCTGACGGCCGAGCTCGGTCTGTGGGGCTACCAGCCGACGCCGGCCGATCCGTACATCTTCAACCAGCGGGTCTTCCCGTCGACCCCGTACCTTTCTGACGCATCGTCGATCCTCGGGATGGTCATCGGCGGGCCGGGCACGACAACGGTGGGGTGCCTCGGAGCCGCCGAGGTCGACCGCAACGGCTGTCTGAACTCGACCGAGTTGGCGGGCGGGCGCTTCCTCGTCGGCTCGGGTGGCGCGAACGACGTCGCCAGCCGTGCCACGGCCTGCGTCGTCGTCACGCTGGCCCGCCCGGAACGGCTCCCCGAGACCGTGGCCTACGTCACCTCGCCCGGCGAGCGCGTCGCCAGCGTGGTCACCGACAAAGGCGTACTGCGCCGGGAGGACGGGGTGCTGCGCCTCGCGGCCGTGCCGGCCGGAGAGGGCGCTGTGGAGGAGCGGGTCCGCGCTTTCGCGGCGTGCTGCGGCTACGAGCCCGACGTGGCGCGCGAGGTCGAGGAACTCGCCTCGGTGCGCCCCGACGAAGTCCACGCGTTACGAGATTTCGACCGCCGGAGGTTGTTTTTGGGCTGACGCGGGCGAGGCGGCCGAGGCGGTGGCGCAGAGGTCGGAACGTGCTGACCAGCGACGGTGTCGGGGCGACGGCAGGTGTTGTTAAGAAGGTTGTATGAGGCGTAAGGGGTGAGCAATGGGCGTGAAGCGCTCCAAGTACAGTGACCGGCATCCCGGGGGGGATGCACAACGGACGAATGGGGACCGCATGCGAATGAGACAGGGATTCAAGGCGGCGATGGCGACAGTGTTCGCAGGGTCCGCCTTGGCCACCACCATCGTCATCTCGACCGCAAGCGGGGCCGGAGCTGCAGCCGCGAGCACCGCACCCGGCGTGACGTCGAACTCCATCACCGTCGGGACCATCTCGACCCAGACCGGCGTGCTGGCGTCGAACTTCGGCTCGCTGATCTACGGCGAGAAGGCGTACTTCGACTACATCAACGCCCAGGGCGGCGTGAACGGGCGCAAGATCAACTACAAGTACGCCCTGGACGACGGCGGGAGCCCGACGACGTTCAACCAACTGGCCAACACGCTGATCAACCAGGACCACGTGTTCGCCGTGACCGGCGTCGGCACCGCCTTCTTCTCGCCGAGCCTGTTCGTGGAGTCGGGTATCCCGACCTACGGCTACAACGTGACGGGCAACTGGGCCGGCCCGAAGAACCTGTTCGCCGCCGGCGGGTCGGTGCAGTACTACCCGGCCGGTGCGCCGGCCGTGGGGTATGTCTCCCAAAAGACGCACTCACCGTCCATTGCTTTCGTCGCCTACAACATCGCGGCGTCGGCCGCCGCCTGCCAGTCCGAGGCGGCCACGATGCAGGCCGCCGGCTTCAACATCAGCTACTCGGACTACAAGGTGTCGTACCCGGGTACGACCGTGGCGACCGACGTGCAACGGATGAAGCAGGCCGGCGTGAACATGGTGGTCAGCTGCATGGACGTCCAGGGCAATATCACCATGGCCCGGGCGATCAAGCAGTACGGCCTGAAGGCGACGCAGCTGTGGTTCAACGGCAACGACGCCAAGACGCTCAGCCAGAACCAGAGCCTCATGCAGGGCATCTACTTCAACATCGCGCACGTGCCCTTCACGGCCCCCCCGTCCCAGTTCCCGGGCCTGAAGCTCTACGTGACGGAGATGAAGAAGTACGAGCCGAACTACGTCTACGACGAGGTGGCGATCCAGGGTTGGGAATCCGCCGCCCTCTTCGTGCAGGGGGTAAAGATGGCCGGCAACAACCTCACCCAGGCCAACGTCATCGCGGCCGACAACTCCTTGACGTCGTTCACGGCGAGCGGCCTGCAGGCCCCGGTCAACTGGAAGAACGCCGGGCACAGTGGCCACGCACCGCCCTACTGCAGCGCCTACATCAAGGTCGTCGGGAACCAGTACGTGGCGACCCTGAACAAGGGGAAGAACGTCTTCGTCTGCTTCCAGTCGACCAACCCGAAGAAGGCACCCGTCTACCCGCTCCCGGCCGGCACGCCGTCGCCCTCGTAGGCGGCGGGCGCGGACGATAGGCAGGAGCGGGAGACAGCGGCGACCGCATGGAGCAGTTCTTCGGTTTCGCACTTCCGGGCGTCCCGTTCGGCTGCACCTATGCGCTCGTCGCCATCTGCCTCTGCCTGACCTATCAGGCGACCGGGGTCTTCAACTTTGCGTTCGGGGCGCAGGCCTTCGCCTCCGCGTTCATCTTCACCTACCTGACCCAATACCAGAATTGGTCGGGCTTCGAGGCGTTTCTGGTCACGGTCGTGGTGATGGGCCCGGTGGTGGGATGGGCCTTCGACCGGTTGTTGTTCCGCCATATCGCCAACTCCAACACGGTCGGCAAGATGGTCTGCAGCCTCGCGCTCCTGGTCGGGATCCCGAGCCTGATGCCGGTGATCTTCGGACCCAAATTCCTGGATGCGACAGCGACCATCCTGCCATTCTTCAATCCCAACTCCGTCTACTTCACGCTGTGGGGGACGCCGATCAACGGCATCTACCTCTCGACGATTTCGGTCACCGCCGTCGTGCTCGTTCTGCTGACCGTCCTACTGCGCTACACGAGCCTCGGTCTCCAGATGCGGGCGGCGGTCGAGAGCCGGCGTCTCGTCCAGCTCGACGGGGTCAACGCCAATGGCGTGGTCGCGGTGGCCTGGATCGTCTCGAGCTTCATGGCCAGCTTGGCCGGCGTGCTCCTGGCGCCGATCTTCGGGGCCTTCAACTCGGACAATTACGTCACGCTGACGGTGACGGCGATCGCAGCCGCCGCGTGGGCGCTGTTGCGCTCGCTGCCAATCGCGGCGGCCGTGGGCATCGGCATCGGCGTGGCCACGACGGTGTTGCAGGGTTACATCCCGCCGAACAGCTTCTGGAACGCGGCGGTCGTCCCTTCCATCCCCTTCGTGGTCATCGTGGCCGCGCTGCTGATCCTGCCCGGGATGCGCAACCTCGACTCGAGCCGTGACCCACTGGCCACCGTCGATCCGCCGCCGCCACCCATTGCCGCGGCCAGCCGAGCCCCGACCATGGACAAGATCATCCGCCCGCTGTGGTGGCTTGTCTTTGCCGGGTTCTGCGTGTCGATGCTCACTTGGATCCCCGACGCATGGGCGACGGTCTTCAACAACGGGCTGACGCTCTCCATCGTCCTGCTCTCCATCACGCTCATCACCGGCATGGCGGGCCAGCTCTCCCTGTGCCAGGCCATGCTGGCCGGGGTCGGGGCTTTCACGGCGGCCCAGCTGGCAAACCACCTTGGCTTGAACCTGCTCATCGGCGGCCTCGTCGGCGCGGCTCTCGCCGCGGTCGTGGCTGTCATCCTGGCGCTGTTGTCGCTTCGGCTGCGCGGACTCGGCCTCGCCTTGATGACGCTGGCGGCGGCCCTGCTCTTCGACGCCACGTTCTTCAACACGGTGTCCATCACCGGAGGGTCAGAGGGGCTCAGCATCCAGTCGAAATGGCTGGGGACGAGTGCCTTCTTCAACTTCAACGGCCACGCCATGTTCCTGCTCTCGCTGGCCGTGCTCGTCGTGGCCGTGGTCGTCGTCATGCTGGTGCGCAAGGGGACGGTCGGACGGAACCTGGCTGCCATGCGGGGGAGCGAGACCGCGACCGCCGGCCTCGGCGTGAATCCAACCTGGCAGCGCATCGTGGTGTTCGCGCTGTCGGGTGCCATCGCGGGCGTCGGGGGACTGCTCCACAGCATGGAGCAGCAGTTGGTGAGCCCGACCGACTGGAACGCGGACTTCTCGCTCGTGCTCGTCGTGCTCGTGGTCACGACGAGCGTCACGACTGTCGAGGGCGCGATCCAGGCGGGCGTCGGGTTCTTCGTCACCCAGCAGATCCTGACGACCGTGCTCCCGGCCCGCATCGGCGCCTCGAGCCTCACCGTCGTCCTTTTCGCCTTCGGCGCGCTGACGTACGCCTCGCACCCCGAGGGTGTGCTCGAGTACCAGAAGCGCCGGTGGAACCAGCGCTTCGAGCGGCTGTTCTTCAACCGCGGCTCTCCTCCTCCAGAGGTGGTACCCGGCTCTCTCACCACCTCCCCCGCCAATGGCTGACGCGAGCCCGCTCCTGACCCGACGCGGGGTGTGCCAATCGTTCGGTGGCATCCAGGCCGTGCACAGCATCACCTTCGACGTTGCGGCGGGCGAGTGCGTCGGCCTGGTGGGACCGAACGGCGCCGGGAAGACCACGCTGTTCAACTGCGTGTGCGGGCAGCTCTACCCCGAGTCGGGCGACGTCGTCTTCGACGGGGAGCCCCTCCTCGGCCTGCCGACCTACCGGCGCGCCCGCCTTGGTATCGGCCGCACGTACCAGAGGGTCGAGGTCTTCACCGACATGTCCGTGTGCGAGCACCTCCTGGTGGCCGAGCGGGCCCGCCGGGGAGAGGGGCGCCTGTGGCGCGATCTCCTGAACCTGAGCAAGCCGACCAAGGACGAAATGGACCGGGTGGCCGCCACGCTCGAGTTGGTCGGCATCACGCACCTGGCCGACACCTCGGTCAACGCGCTCGGGCTCGGGCACTGCCGCCTGGTCGAGCTCGCCCGGGCGCTCGCCGCCGAGCCGAAGATCCTGCTGGCCGACGAGCCGTCCTCCGGGCTCGACCTGCACGAGACGGCCGAGGTCGCGGCCGTCCTGCGGACGGTGCAGCGTGAGCGCGGCACGGCAATCCTGTTGGTGGAACACGACCTGGGCATGGTGGGCGACGTGGTCGACCGGGCGATCGTGATGGACCTCGGCGCGATGCTGGCTGCGGGCAGCTTCGACGAGGTCATGGCGGACCCGACGGTCCGCCAGGCCTATCTTGGACAGGTGGGGGCGACGTGACGACGACCGCCGAGACCGGTGTCGACCAGCCGACGGGTCGTGAGGCACCGACGGGTCACGAGGAAGCAGTGCTGTCGCTGCAGAACGTCTGCGCGGCCTATGGGCCCTACCGCGCCCTCTTCAACGTGTCGTTCCGGGTGCCCGCCGGTGGCGTGGTTGCGCTCGTCGGTTCGAACGGGGCCGGCAAGTCGACCGTGGCGCGCACGGTGACGGGGCTGGTCACCGCCACGTCGGGTCAAGTGCGCTTCGACGGCCGGGACGTGACCGGGCTCGCCGCCTACAAGATCGCCCGCTTGGGCATGGCGCACGTGGTCGAGGGCCGGGGCGTGTTCTCGAGCCTGACCGTCGAGGAGAACCTGACGCTCGCCTTCCGCCAGCGACAGGGACGGGCCAAGCTCGCCGCCAACCTCGACCGCGCCTTCAGTGCCTTTCCGATTCTCGGCGAGCGACACAAGCAGATGGCTGGGACGCTGTCGGGAGGCCAGCAGCGGCTCCTGTCGCTGGCCAAGGTGCTCGTCGTGCCGTCCAAGGTGCTCGTGGCCGACGAGCTGTCGCTCGGCCTCGCCCCGGTCGTCGTCGAACAGGTCTACGACGGGCTCCAAGAGATCAACCGCAACGGCACCGCGCTCGTCGTCGTCGAACAGCAGGTGCACCGCGCGCTCAAGCTGGCGACGTGGGCCGTGGTCCTCGACCACGGCAGCGTGGCCTACGAGGGTGAGCCCTCCGGCGCGAGCACGGCCGTCGAGACGCTGATGGCCCGCCGTGAGGAGGCGGCCGCCACCGGCGCGGCCGAAGGCGTCGGAGCCGTGGCGTACCGAGGTCCGGGGCCGAGCCCGAACCCCGAGGTGTAGGCACACGAGAGAGTCAGACGTCCGGCGAGCGGGATTCGTCGGCGCGCGCGACCGGGAGGCATGTCCATGAGAGAACCAGTGATCGTCGATGTCGTGCGGACGACGTTCGGCAAGCGAGGGGGGTCGTTGGCCAACTGGCACCCGGCGGACCTGCTCGGTTTCGCGCTGACGACGCTCATGGAGCGGACCGGCGTCGACCCCGAACGGATCGACGACGTCATCGGTGGCTGCGTGACCCAGGTGGGCGAGCAGAGCACCAACCTCGCCCGCAACGGCTGGGTGTCGGCCGGGCTCCCCCAGACCGTGCCGGCCACGACGGTCGACCGCCAGTGCGGCTCGTCCCAGCAGGCGGTGCACTTTGCGGCGGCCGGGGTGGCCGCCGGGCACTACGACCTCGTCGTCGCGTGCGGCGCCGAGGTGATGAGCCGGGTGCCGCTGGCCAGCAACGCACGCGGCGGCACCGGGCCTTTTCCGCCGTCGTTCCTCGAGCACGTCGACGGCCGCCTCTGGACCCAGTTCCGGGTCAGCCAGGTCCTGGCGGACCGCTATGGCATCACGCGGGAGGAGATGGACGCCTACGCGCTCGAGTCCCACCGCCGGGCCGCCGAGAGCTGGGACTCGGGGCACTTCGAGCGCGAGGCCGTGCCGGTCCCGATCAAGGGCGAGGACGGCGCCTTGACCGGCGAGTTCCTGCGCGCCGACGAGGGCATCCGGCGCACGTCCACGCTCGAGGGGCTGGCGGCCCTGCCGCCGGCGCAGAGCTGGGAGCCCGAGACGGCACCCGGCATCACGGCCGGCAACTCGTCGCAGGTGACCGACGGCGCCGCGGCCATGCTCGTAGCGGAGCGGGCGACGGCCGAGGAGCTGGGCCTGCCCATCCGCGCCCGCCTGCTGCACTTCGCCGTGGCGGCCGATGACGCGGCGATCGTGTTGTCCGCACCCGTGCCGGTCACGCACAAGCTGCTCAAGCGCTCGGGAATGACGGTCGAGCAGTTCGACGCGGTGGAGTGCAACGAGGCCTTCGCGGCCATCGCGCTCATGTGGCAGAAGGAATTCGGCTGCGACATGGCCCGCTTCAACCCTCGGGGCGGCGCCATCGCCATCGGCCACCCGCTCGGGGCCAGCGGCGTCCGCCTGATGGGGACACTGCTCAACCACCTGGAGGCGACCGGCGGTCGTTACGGCTACCAGACGATGTGCGAGGGCGGTGGCCAGGCCAACGGCACCGTCATAGAGCGGCTGGGCTGACCCCTTCTTCCTCCGCTGCCTGCGCGGCCACGAGGGGCTGGATCTTCTTCGTCACGACCAGCCACTCGACGAGGAAGGTGACGCCCGGGATGAGGCCGGCGGCGAACATCAAGATGATCCACGGGATGTGCAGACGCGCCTTGAGCGCGAGGTAGCCGGCGGTGATCAGGTAGACGATGTAGAGGTAGCCGTGCCCGACACCGAAGACGGCGAGCTCGAGTTTGAAGCTCCCGACGCCACCGAGGTGCAGGAAAAAGAAGAAGAAGAGCGGGACGATCAGCACGCCGACGATGTTCGCCATCAGCTGATAGCGGAACAGCGCACCGCGCAGGCCGCGCTGGGTGAGCCTCACCGGGCGCGGCGTACGACGACCGACTCGCGTCGGCGCCAGGTCTTGGGCCCCTGGGACGCCAACTGCGCCAGCCGTGCGTTGTAGGCGGCGAGCTCGGGATCGTCCTCGGGGGCGGGAGACATCGGCACCTCGGCGACGACGGGTGGGTCGGCCGGCGAGGTGGGCACCCCGTGGGCTGTCGCTGCATCGGCTGCCTCTGCGTGCGCCGGCGCCGCCTCTGCCTGCAGGCGACGCATCCCCTTCAGCCCGACCGTGTCGTAATCGGTGTGGATGAGCATCCACCAGAAGATGATGGCGAGGAGGCCGAAGACCGGCCACATCACCGAATAGAGGTAGCTCAACTGGTTCCCGTCCTGGGCCCGGTTGATCTGCCACCACGCGGCGATAGCGCAACCAGGGACGGCCACGAGCACGCCTACGTGCAACGCGATGGCTCGTCCGGAAAGCCAGCGTTCACGCACGTTGACCATGCTATCTGCGCCGGATCGGGCGGAGATTGCGCCGGTAACCTGGCTCGATGCTCCCCGCCGTGACCCGTCCCGAGCCGCCGTTGACCGGCGACGACGACACGATGTTGCCGCCCTGGCTGGACTACCAGCGCGCCACGCTGCTGTGGAAATGCGAGTTACTCGAGGGCGACGCGCTGGTGCGCCGGAGCGTCCCACCAGCGGGCGTCAGCCTGCTCGGCATCGTGCGGCACATGACCATCGTGGAGTGGCACTGGTTCGAGCGCGTCTTCGCGGGCGCCTCTACGGTGCAGCCGATCTCGACCGACCACGACGAGGACGCCGACTGGAACGACCTCGACCCGCTGCGGGCGATGGAGGACATCGAGCGGTTCCAGCGGCAGTGCGAGGACTCCCGCAAGATCGTCGCCGGGGCCGAGAGCATGGACCAGCTCGTGGCGAAGCCGCGCCACGGTGAGACCATGTCGCTGCGGTGGATCATGGTCCACATGATCGAGGAGTACGCCCGCCACAACGGGCACGCCGACCTTCTGCGCGAGCTCGTCGACGGCGCCGTCGGGGAGTGAAGGGCGCGGTGGGCGCAGGGAACAGCGGGTCGTTTGGTGACGCGGCGGCCGCGGTGGCCTTGGTGGCCGCGGTGGCCTTGGTGGCCGCGGTGGCCTTGGTGGCCGCGGTGCGGCAGTTGAACGCGGGGGTCGTCGTGCCCGCCTTCGGCGACCCCACTGCGCCGGCGTGAAGTTCTCGCTTCGGCAGATCCTGGCTTCCGCCGCCGGCGCCGTGCTGGCGGCACTGATCGCATCGAGCTTCGGCGTGACCGGCACGATCATCGGCGTCGCCATCGGCTCGGCCGCCGCGACCCTCGGGTCGGCGCTGGTGTCGCAATCGATAGAGCGCGGGCACCAAGCGGTCAAGCAGGTGGTCGTGCGCGTGCCGGAGGGGTCGACCTCGACGCTGCTGCGCCGCCTGGGCGGAACGGGCGCGGCCGGTGGGGTGACATCACCGGCCGACCCGGGTGCGCCCACGGAGGTGGTGGCCGGTGCGGGCGACGAGACCACCGAGATGGAGTCGGCCGCCGCTTCGGTCGACGAGACCCAGAACCTCGAGATCTCCGCCGTGGCCGACGCCCCGTCGACCGAGCACCTGGAGGCGTCGACGATCGACGTGCCGCAGCCGGCAGGGGGCCGCCGGTTCAGCTGGCCGGCCATCGCCGGGACGGCGGCCATCGTGTTCGTCCTGGCGCTCATGTTCGTGACCGCGGTGGAGCTCATCGCCGGCCAGCCGTTCGCGTCGCTCTTCGGCAGCACGGCCACGGGGCCGTCGATCGCGAACATCGGCGGGTCGCCGGCCAAGAACTCGACCACGACCACCTCGACCTCGACGCCCGCCTCGACGTCGACCACGAACACGCCGGGCTCGTCCACCACGACGAGCACGAGCACGACCTCCACCACGACGCCGAGCACGACCGGGCCGTCGGGGACGACGACCACCACGTCGAACTTCGGCGCGACCACCACCGTGCCGCAGTCGGCGGCGACGACGACTTCGAGACCGTGACCGATCGGGCCGGCGCGCCACAGGGCCGATCGACCAGACAGACCAGACAGACCGGACAGAAGAGCCTTGTCCGGCTACCAGCCCTTGAACTCGGCCGTCCGTCGCTCCACGAAGCTGGCGATGCCCTCCTTGGAGTCGGCCGTGTTGGTGACCAGTTCCTGGCCCATGGCCTCGTCGTAGAGCGAGGTGGCGCGGTCGACGTCGAGGGCGCGGTTGGTCAGCCACTTGGCCACCCAGATCGCCTTGGTGGGCCCCTTGGCCAACCGGCCGGCCATCTCCTCGAGTGTCGAGGGGAGCTCCGCCCGCGGCACGAGGCGGTTGATCAGGCCGATGCGGTAGGCCTCGGCGGCCGGGACGTCGTCACCGAAGAAGAACAGCTCCTTGGCCTTCTGGATGCCGACCAGCCGCGTGAGGATCCAGGCCCCGCCGGCATCCGGGGCGATGCCGCGCCGGATGAACACCTCCACGAACTTCGCCTCTTCGGCCATCACGACCAGGTCGCAGGCCAGCGCCAGGTGCATGCCGCCGCCCGCCGCGGTGCCGTTGACGCCTGCGATGACCGGCTTCTCGCAATCGAGGATCGACGTCACGAGGGCCTGCCAGCCGTCGCGGATGGTGCGCGAGCCGTCGCCGACGACGCTGTCGGGCGCATCGTCGGGCTTCGGGCGTGCCGCCCTCCGGCCGCCCCGGAGGTCCGCACCGGTGCAGAAGGCCTTGTCGCCCGCTGCCGTGATCACGACCGCCCGGACGAAGAGGTCGGACGAGGCGTCGCGCACCCACTCGGCGATCTGGTCGCGCATGAACTGGGTCAGGGCGTTCCCCGCTTCGGGGCGGTTCAGCGTGATCCAACAGATGCCGTCCTCGATCCGCCGGATCAGGTCGGTGCCGACCGGGTCGTCGGTCGTCTCGGTGTTGGTGTTGCTCATCGGTCTCCTCGGGACGGGGGGACCTCACCGTATCTGAGGTCGTGTCGCCGGAAG
>DASZMN010000123.1:0-57553 GCA_035551835.1 Acidimicrobiales bacterium
CCCCAATGATGGCGACGGCCGTCTTTCTGTCGCGTCGTTTCTGAGCTCGGCCGGATGCGCGAGATCGCCGAATTGGTCGCGATAGGGGTTTGGGGGCAATCAAGCCGGGGCTGATCTGCACCCGTATTCTGCGCGGCCTACAGCTGATCCGAAACGGGCCTACACGGCTCATTACCACCCGGTCACGCAATAGCGCCGTTGCTTTCCGGCCGCATGTCGTGCCTCGCCTTGGGTTTCCGCGCGATAGTGGTTCAGTGAGCGACATCGAACCTGAGCCTTCGCGGGCGGACTGGCTCGCAGCTGCCGGGGCGTCGTCCGAGGACGAGGCGAGGCGGAGACTTGCAGAGTTGAAGAGCCAGCAGCATCCGAGCGCGGCCCAGAGGCGGTGGCGGCGAGTAATGCGCTTCATCACTCGCTTCGGCCAAGACAGCGGAACCGAATATGAGATGAAGCTTGCACGCAAAGGTGACCCGGATGTCCTGCATAAGGCGTTGGAGGACTACCAACGTCATCCGGAGAAGTTCCGCAAGATCCGAGAGATGGACGAGCGTGACGCCGAGTGAACCCGCCCGGGAGTGAACCCGCCCGGGGGCGATCCGAAGTTTGTCCGCCATGGGCAGTTCTACTTGCCGCCAGCACGCCGGTAACGCCGGAGAACGAGGTTTAACGGGTTCGGAGCGTTCTGTATCGCCGTCTCGCGGAGCCAGCTGGGCCCGGTCGGATGCACGAGATCGCCGACTCGGGTGCGGCGTCGTGCGGACTGCTCGCCGTCGTTCTGTGTGCCGCCACCCGGCGATAAGCGACAGGTCTCAGGAAACGAGTTACGGTCGCACCCATGACTTGCTGCATGGTGATGGTCCACCGTGTCCGCGATCCGCGGGCCACGGTGGGGCCCCCTCTCGGCTGACTGCCCGACTCAACGTGCACGCCGAACCGGCGTTCGGCGTGGGCGGGCATCTTGGTCTCCGGCCGAGCGTCCGCGATCATCCTCAATGTCGAAGTCTTACCGGTTCGGGCCCCAGCCGAGATGGCGACTGTCCTGTCGGTCGCAGCAGCGTCGACGATTGTATGTTTTCGGGGGTCGGAGCGAGCTGCTTGCCCACCTCGTTACCTGACCTTCCGGGCACCGGTGGACTTTGCGATCCGTGCGACCGTCTCGCTGCTCACCCTGTTGCCTCAGCGGTCGCCTCGATGCCGATCCGATCGACGAGTGCACGGGTAACGGCGAACGCGCCATCGTCGCGCCGCCGTAGCGAAAACCGTACAGCGTTCAGTGCGCTTCTGAACGGCGTTCACCCGAGTGGGTGGCGCCGCGGGCGAGGGGTGACGGCTCTGGGGGAGTGCGGGCTGATCAGCCGGACGCGAGCGTCGACGACACCAAGCTCGCCAAGGCCATCGCCCCGGAACCGTCAATCGGCAAATGGGTGCCGTCTGAGCCGAACCAGCCCGGGTTCTGCGCGGCAAGGGTCGACCAGTCGGCGATGACGACATTGGGATAGCGCCTGACACCGTTGGCGAGCACCGCGTTGTTCGGGTCCTGCCAGGGGCGGTCGACGTGGGTGTTGACGAACACCACGCGCGATGCACCGTTCAGGACTTGCATCATGGCGTCGAAGTCGCCGTCGGTCACCGGACCGTTGCTGCCCAAGGCCACGATCACCTCGGCCCCTAACTGACCAGACGCCTTGAGCTGTTCGAGAACCTGCACGCCGTCGGACCATTGTCGGCTGACCGCGGCATCAACCTCGATGCCGGGGATGTCAGTCTGCAGCGCGCTCTCATAGTCGAGCATCACCGAATCACCGACCGCCGTGACGTGCCCAGCCACGAAGCCGGGACCCGGTGGCGGCAACGTGGTCGTCGTGGTGGTCGTCGTCGGGACCGTGGGCGCGGTGGTGGGCGGGGTCGACGCCGCGGACCGACGGCCGTCAACCCCCGGCGTGCTCCCCCAATGTTGCGCCAGGAAGAGCGCGCTGATTCCGGCCAGAAGCGCAAGCACCGCGAGGTCGATGAGGAGCAAACGACGCAGCGGCACCTGTCGCACCGAGACCGGGGACGAGCCAGCCATCCCACCAGTCTGACGCCGCCGCCCGCCCGTCAGAGGTGCAGCCCTACTTCGGCAGGGGTCGGTCCTCGGGCCACAGCCGGACGGCGATCGACTGGCTGGCCGTCGCCAAGAGTTCGCCGTCCTCGGACCACAGGAAGGCGGTGCCCTGGCCGTAGCCGCCGACGATCCCATAGATGTGAATGTCGCAGAGCACCCATTCGGTGGGTTTCAGCTGCACCATGCGCAGCGTGTTGTCCAGGCTGCGACCCATGGCCCGTCGACCGATCGGCTGCGAGGCCGCGCCCGAGACGTAGTCGCCAAATATGGCCAGCGTGGCCGCCGACGGCGTGAGGTGGCCCGGCACCCTGGCCCAGAGCGCAGAGTCAGGGCTGCCCGGGGAGCCGTCCATCTCCTCGAACGCCCTTCCCTTCGCGTTCCGGACCTCGACGCTGTCCATGATCGTGTTGCGGAAGAACTCGGGCAGAAAACGAGGCGGGCACTCGTCCGGTGGAGGGACCAGTGGCGGCTCGACCCACGTGCCACCGACGTCCAGATCGTCTTTGCCGAGCGCGGCGTTGACGGTCAGGATCTCCTTGCCGTCGACCCGGCCGACCGCGCGGCCCTGCGTCACGTGGCCACCCACTGCAGCCAGGGTGACGTCCCATTTCAGCTCGGCGCCGGTCAGGGCGTAGGACAGGTACTGCGCCGTGGCCCAGACCGTCGGACGGCCGGAGGCAGCCTCCAATGCGACGAGTGCCGCGCCCAGACCGCATCCGCCGAACAAGAAGTTGCCCGGCGTCGTCAACTGAGGAGTGACCTGCATGCTCCAGTGCAAGTCGTCATCTTCGGGCTCCATGCCCAGGAAAGTCCGTGCATCCACGGGGCCGCACGATAATGGCGCCCATCGGTGCACCGACAATGCGGGCCCGACCGCCCCCGGGGCACGTCACCAACGACCGCGTTGGCGAGTCCGCGGCGCGACCTGCGTACGATTGGACCTCGGCAATCTCACCCCGGGGGTGTAGCTCAGCTGGAAGAGCAACGGCTTTGCAAGCCGTAGGCCGAGGGTTCGAGTCCCTTCACCTCCACCGACCACCAACCGACGTCAGCGAATGCGCTGACGCCGTCGACGTCGTCGCTCCCGCGCGGTTTTCGACCCTCTGTCGGTTAAATGGCGCCGTCAGTCGAGAGTGAGCTGATGTCGTCCCACGTGTAGCCGACCTCCAGCAGGACCTCTTCCGTATGCTGACCCAACTCGGGAGGTCGCACGGGTGTGGCGGGCACGCCTTCGGAGAAGCGGACCGGCGTTCTCACCACGTCGACGTGGGAGCCCGCTGCATCGGGATCCTCCACGGATTCGATGTATCCGTTGACCCGCACGCCGGGATCCCGTGCGACCTGGGCGTGGTCGCGGATAGGAGCGAAACGGAGTCCGGCCGCACCGAGGAGGCTGCACCACTCTTCGGTCGTCTTGGTCGCGAACGCTTCGTCGAGAATCGGCCATAACGCGGCCTTGTCGTCTTCGAAGTACAGGAGGCCCTTGAAGCGCTCGATCAGGTCGGGCCGACCGATCGTCTCGTAGAAGCGGTCGCGGAGCGCACCGGCCACGCCCACGATCGCAATCCAACCGTCCGCGGTGGCGAACATGCCGTAGACGCCCGGGACCATGGAGTGGCCGCGGTTGCTCGGCCCGGTCATCTCCCCGGACATCAGGAATTTGGTGAGCTCGCCGGCCTGGGCCCAGACCTGCCCCCCGAGCAGCGAGGTCTCGACCAGTTGTCCGCGTCCGGTGCGCTCACGCGCGTAGAGCGCCGCCAGGATGCCGGCCACGAGGTTCTGTCCGGAAATGTGGTCGGCGATGGTGGCCCCGATGGGACTCGGGTCGTTGCCCGCCCCGCCCGTGGTGCTGATGATCCCGCCGCCGGCCTGCCCGCTCAGGTCGGCCCCTTCCCGCTTCGCGTCCGGACCTTCGGGACCGAACGACGACCCCATCGCGTAGATGATGCGAGGGTTCCGTCGTGATCCATCCTCGTAACCGACGCCCCAGCCGTCCATGGTGCCGGGCTTGAAATTCGTGATGACGACGTCCGAAGCCTCGATCAGGCGCAAGAAGACCTCGCGCCCCCGTGGCACGCGCAGGTCGATGGTGGCGCTTCGCTTGCCCCGGTTGTAGGCGTTGAACCAAGCCGAACGGCGGTCTTCACGGCTGATCGGCAGCCATCGGCTCTGGTCCCCGAACCCGGGCAGCTCGATCTTGATCACCTCGGCGCCCCACTCGAGCATGGTCAGGGACGCCTGCGGGCCTTGGACGAGGAGCCCGGCCTCCAACACACGAACACCATCGAGCGTGCCCATCAGTTCGGCGGGGATGCTGGGTTGGGAGTTGGGATCTCATTCATCGGAACCCACATTGGTGAGTTTCCGGAGGTGGGTCAAATGGCTGACGCGCCGTCGCCGTGCCGGTGGGCTACGAGGCCTCCGGCACGACCTGCCCGCTGATGGTCGTGAAGCCTTGCTGCACGAGGGTCACGATCACGCGCACGACCTCCTCTTGGGAGGGTTCCCCAGCAACTTGCCAGGATTCCACCATGGCGAAGATAAAGCCGAACATGCCGTCGGTGACCACCGAGACCATCGCCTTGTCGGCGTCGGGCGCCAACAGGGAGATGAGCATCCCGACGCGGTCGTGCAGCGTCCGCACGAGTGGATTGTCCAGGACGCCCCGATCGCTGTCCCGCATCGAACGCACGATGAAGCGGTAGATCTCCGGCTCGTCGACCAACAGGCCGATCAGCGCGCTTGCGCCGAGTTGCACCGCCATCAACGTGTCGAGCGGCTCGCTGTTCGCCAACTGCGCGATGAGCGTCCGTTCCATCTGTTGGGCCCTCTCGAGGGCGAGCGCATCGGCGATGCCGGCTTTGTCTCCGAACTCCGCGTAGATGACGGGCTTACTGACTCCCGCGCGCGCGGCAATGTTCTCGACGGAGACCGAGGACCCGTGGAGGCGGATGGCGGCCATGGCGTCGTCGAGCAGCCTCTGGCGCTGCAACGATCGCTCCGACTCGGTCCGACTCGGCCGCCCCGGCGATTTGGCGCTGGTACTCACCATCCGCTACCGCAATTGCCTACTCTCGGTATGTAAATACCAAGGTCCGGGGGAATCAGTCATCAAAGAGCCACCCTAACAGCGCACTAGTAAATCTACCAGGGGTAGATTAATCTACCCATCCGTGGTGGGGAAGGTGCCGGGATCGCCGGCGATGGTGGTGAGCTGACACACGATGCTGCGGGCGGGGGGCATGGGTGGAACACGAAGCGGGCCGCGTGTGGCCGCCGGGTGCCGGGATGACTGACCGCCTCACCAGCGACGAGATCGTCAACGGCTACACGACGCCGTTCGAGGAGGCGATCAACGCGGTCAAGTCGTTGACCGGTGGTGGGCGCCGCGCGGTCGAGTCGCTCGGCGCGCTGTACGCGATGGTGCTCGACACCATGGCGGCGTCCGTGCGTGAGCTGGTCCACGGCCGATTCGCCTGGCGGGAGTTCGTCGATCAGGCCTGGTTCCTGGCTTCGGTCTCCGTCCTGCCCGCCATCCTCATCGCGATCCCCTTCGGGCTGGTCATCGTCCTCGAAGTCGGTGGGCTCGCCGGGCAGATCGGCGCTGCGTCGTTCGTCGGAGCGGTCGATGCGATCGGCACGGTGCGCGAGGCGTCGCCGATCGTGACGGCGCTGCTGTTGGCCGGAGCCGGGGGGTCTGCGATCTGCTCGGAACTCGGCGCCCGCACCATCCGCGACGAGATCTCCGCCATGGAGGTCATGGGTATCAATCCGCTCGAGCGCTTGGTGGCGCCCCGGATGTTGGCCACGGTGGTCGTCGCGGTGCTGCTCAACGGGATCGTCTCGTTCTCGGCTATCGCCAGCGGCTACTTCGCTGACCTGACGGTGCTGCACGGCTCGGCCGGCGGCTTCCTCAACAGCTTCGCCACCTTCGCGCAGCCCGCCGACCTGATCGAGTCGACGCTGAAGGCGGCCATCTTCGGATTGATCGCCGCCGTCGTCGCCTCTTACAAGGGCATGACGGCCAAGCGAGGGCCCGCCGGGGTGGGCGAGGCGGTCACGCAGTCCGTGGTCATCACCGGCATCGCCCTGTTCTTTGTCGACATCATCCTCACGGAGGTCTTTCTCGTCCTCGTCCCGCCGAGGATCCCATGACGGTCATCGCGGAGATCCGCAAGCAGATCGGCCCCGTTCCGGCCGAAGACGAGCCCCCTCGTCGCTCTCTGGCCACGCGGGCCCTCGAACAACTCGCCTGGCTCGGCCGGCTCGTGATCTTCGCCTTCAAGACCGTGGCCTCCATTCCCTACGCGCTCACGCGGCACCGCAACGAGATGGTCCGCCTGGTGGCCGACGTGACCTTTGGCGGCGGCCTGCTGGCGGTCGCCGCGAGCACCGTGCTCGTCGTGTTTGTCATCGCCGCCTTCGTCGGCATCACCATCGGACTCGAGGGCTACCAGGGCCTCCAGATCATCGGGCTCTCCCCGCTGGCGGGCTACCTGTCGTCGTACGCCAACACGCGGGAGATCGCCCCACTGATCACGGCCTTCGGCCTGGCGGCGCAGATGGGTTGCAAGTTCACGACACAACTCGGCGCCATGCGGATCACCGAGGAGATCGACGCGCTCGAAGTCATGAGCATCCGCTCTCTGCCGTACCTCGTCTCCACGCGCCTCATTGCGGCGCTGGTGGTGGTCACGCCCCTCTACCTCATCGCCCTGTCCGGCGCGTACCTCGCGACGCAGATCACCGTCATCATCGTCGCCCATCAGGGCAGCGGGACTTACGGGCACTACTTCCACGCGTTCCTGACGGGCCACGACGTCCTCCTCTCCATGTCCAAGGTCTGGGTGTTCGTCGTCCTCATCACCATCACGCACTGCTACTACGGCTACAACGTGAGCGGAGGCCCGGAGCAAGTCGGGCGCGCCGCCGGCCGAGCGATTCGCGCCAGCATCGTGGTGATCGCGCTCTCGGACATGCTGATGACGTTGGCCTTCTGGGGCACGTCGAGCGGGATCAAGTTCTCGGGATGAGCGGCCGGCCGGGTGTGCGCGGTCAAGCCCTCGTGGGCCTGGCCCTCCTGTTGGTGATCGTCGCGGCCGGGTACGGCATCATCGCCGCCTTCACCGGACACTTCTCGACCTACGACGTCGTGTACGCGGATGTGCCGGCCTCGGGTACCGGCATCTCGCCCGGTTCCGTCGTGATCTTCCGGGACATCACCGTGGGCTCGGTGGGCCCCTTGGGCAAGGAACTTCCTGACGGCTTGATCCGGGTGCAGCTGCACATGACGCCGAGCGACCTCGCCGCAATCCCCTCCGGCGTGCGGGCGGACGTCGAGATCGCCACCGTGTTCGGTACACAAGGCATCAACTTGGTCCCGCAGCCGGGAGCGGTGGCGGGGCATCTCCAGGTGGGCGAGACCATCGACTCGGTCGGGGTCTCCAAGACCACGACCCTCCAGGGCGACGCGACGGATCTCGACAACCTGCTCAAGGCCCTGCACCCGGCCGCACTCGACGAAACGCTCTCGGCCATCGCCACCGCACTGAAGAACCAGGGGCCTCAGCTCGGCACCACGATCGGACAGGTTGCCGCCTACCTCGACCAGATGCTGCCCGAGTTGCCCGACATCGTGAACGACGTCCGCCAGTTCGGTCCCGTGGCCGACACGCTGACCCGGGCCACGCCCTCGATCCTCTCGACGCTTTCGAACGGCTCAGTCCTGGCGACGACGATCTCCAATGACGCGTCGCAATTGCACCAGTTGCTGGCGCAAGGACCGGCGACGCTCAGCGATGTCACCAGCGTGCTCCAGGGCAGCGAGGCCGCCTTCGAGGACCTGGTGGCCAACTCGGCCACCTTGCTCGGTGACGTGGCGTCCAACCCCAACTTCGTCGCGGAGACACTGAGCGGATTCGACAAGTGGTCCAAGGCGTTCGCGGCCGCAGAGTCTCACGGTCCGTACCTGTCGTTCTCGGGCGACCTCACGATCCAGGGCTCCGTGCAGGCCGTGGCTGCGGCGCTCGGGCTGCCGGGTGCGAGCCAGCTCGTCGAGCAGGGGCTCGGCCCCCAGTTCTTCAACCCGCCGACGTATACCGCCGCCGACTGCCCCACCTATCAGGGCGAGGCAGGGCCGAATTGCCCGCGAGCATCCGCCGCGGCATCCGCCACGGGAGGGTCGGCGCACGCCGCCGGCACGGACGGCGTCATGACGACGCCCGCCACGCAACAGGCATCGTTGAAGATCGCGACGGGCCTCTCGGGTGGCAAGACACCTCCGTCGGCGGCCGTCGCCACGCTGCTGCTCCAACCGGTGCTCCTGGAACTGGCGAAGGTGCCGTGAGCCGCCAGCCGGTCCCGTGGGGCACCCTCGCCAAGCTGGCGGTCTTCGTCGCCGTGGCCGTTCTGGCCACGGTCATCGTGACGGCCAGCCTGCTGAACCTCCGATCGCAGCCCCAGACGGGATACACCGCCGAGTTCACCAACGCATCGGGCCTGCAGCCCGGCGACTTCGTGGACATCGCGGGCGTGCAGGTCGGGGCGGTCACTGGCGTGCAGCTGCAGGGTCGGGTCGCCCTGGTGCACTTCACGGCGGACAGCGACCAGCGGCTGACGACGACCACGCATGCAAACGTCGACTACGCGAACCTGCTCGGGCAGCAACTGATCAGCTTGGTTCCAGGTTCGACGACGGGGCGGCCGCTCGCTCCCGGCGCGCAGATCCCGGTGACCCGCACGGAGCCGGCGCTCGACCTGACCGGCATCTTCAACGGCTTCCAGCCGCTGTTCTCCGCCCTGACGCCGCAGCAGGTGAACCAGCTGACCGCCTCTATCATCCAGATCTTCCAGGGTGAGTCGGGCAACATCTCCAACCTGGTGACGCAGACGGCGTCCCTCACCGAGAACCTGGCGCAGCGCCAGCAACTCATCGGCCAGGTCATTGACAACCTCAGTGCGGTCGCCGGCACCCTCGACACCCACGACCAGCAGCTGGTCACGATGATCGACCAGTTCGACAGCCTGGTGACCGGCCTGGCGAACGAACGGGGACAGATCGGGACGACCGTCGACAGCCTCAGTGGCCTCACCCATGCCGTGTCGGGTCTGCTCAGCCAGAGCCAGCCGACACTGGACCAAGCCATCAATGCGGTGGTCAGCGCGAGCCACACCGCAGCGCAGGACCAGAGCGGCTTCGACGGTGTGCTCAGCAACCTGCCGGCGTTCATCGAGACGCTCGACAAGGTCGCCAACTCGGGCAGCTGGCTCAACGTCTACATCTGCAACCTGACGCTCAACGTCCAGGGCACCATCAACCTCAACGTGCTCACGGGGCAGCCCAGCCTCCCGCTCACGCTGCCGTCGGGTCCCGTCGGGAACCAGAGCGTGCACACGGCAAATTGCGCATGAAACGATTCAGCGAACGCAACCATGTGGCCCTGGCCGTCGTCGGCAGCGCACTGCTGGTGGTGGTCGCGCTCGGTGCCATCAACTTCTCGAAGTTGCCGCTGATCAACGATCACACGGGCTACGGCGCCGCCTTCGCCGACTCTGCCGGGTTGGCCGCGGGCGACCCGGTCAGCGTGGCCGGCGTCGACGTCGGCACCGTCAGCGGGTTGAGCCTGAGCGGGTCACACGTACTCGTGCAGTTCACGGTGCAGAACGGCGTCCACCTCGGCGGGCGCACCGCCGCGGCCGCCAAGGTGCTGACGCCGCTCGGCCAGGAATACCTCGACCTGGAGCCCGCCGGGACGGGCCAGATGGCGGCCGGGGCGGTCATTCCCGAAACGCGGACGCAAGAGACCCAGACGATCGTCAGCACCATCCGCGCCGGAGCGAACGTCGTGCAGGGGATCAACCTGCAACAACTCGAGCAGGCGCTGGTCGTCACGAATCAGGACCTCGAAGCGGTGCCGCCGGGCGCGACCGCGGACCTCCTCAAGGGGCTCTCGCAGTTGTCGAACGTCATCGCCTCGCGCTCGGGCGAGCTGGCGCAGCTCGTGCAGAACGTCTCGCAGCTGACGGCGACCCTGCAACAGCACGGCAGCCAGCTCTTCACCCTTATCGGTCAGAGCGATCTCGTGCTCCAGGTGCTCAACCAGCGTCACGCTGCGATCGATCAGCTCCTGAAGTCGACGGCCTCGTTGACCCAGCAGCTGCAGGCGCTGCTCGCGTCGCATCAAGCGCAGATCGGGCCGTTGCTCGGCGACCTGCAGACGGTCAGTGGGGTGCTGGCCAAGGACGGCACCGACATCGCGGCGGCCATCCCGCTGTTGGCGGCGGCCAACAAGTATCTGGCCAACGTGACCGGTTCGGGTGCCTTCGGGGACTTTGTGATGCCGGCCGGCCTCATCCCCGACAACATCATCGCCCAGTGCACCAAGCCGGGCGCCACCAAGCCGGTCACCGGGTGCAACCCGTGAAGCGGCGCGGCCGGATGATCGTGGCGGCGCTCGTTGCGGGCGTCCTCGTCGTCGGGGTCGTGGCGTTCTTCGGCGTGCGTACCGCGCTCGCGACGCCGACCTACACCGTGACCGCAAACTTCCCCGAGGCGCCCGGTGTGTACGTCGGCAACCACGTGGACGTCTTGGGGATCCCGGTCGGGTCGGTCTCCGCCGTCACGCCGCACCCCACCTATGTCTCGGTGGTGATGCAGGTGCACACCGACGTGAAAGTCCCGGCCAATGCGATCGCGGCGCTGATGGCACCGGACCTGGTCAACGACCGCTATATCCAGCTCGACCCGGTGTACCGGCACGGAGCGACCATGGCGGACCACGGGGTCATCCCGATGCACCGGACCGCGCTGCCGCAGTCGGTGGATCAGACGATCTCGCTGCTCGACCAGCTGATTCAGGCGCTCGGTCCGATGGGCGCCAACAAGAACGGCGTGCTCAGCCAATTCGTGCACGACGTGGCTCAGACCGTCGGCCACAACGGCCCGAGCTTTCACACCACGGTCGTCGCGCTCGGGAAGGCCTTGCAAGCGCTCTCGAACGATGGTCCCTCGATCACCAACCTCCTCGACAACGCGGGTGCCTTCACCAACCAGGCCGCCGCCAACGATCAGGAGTTCCAGTCGTTCGCCAACGACCTGTCCTCGGCCACCTCGCTGATCGCGTCCGACAGCTCCGACGTCGGGAGCGCCCTGTCGTCGCTCAAGCAGGTGCTGTCCGAGGTGACCTCGTACGTCAACGGCAACGTCGGATCCATCGGCACCGTGCTGTCGAACGTCAACTCGTTCACGGCGCAGGTGCTCTCCCAGCAGCAACAGCTAGGACAGGCGTTCGCCTACGGAGGGCTCGTGCTCCAGAACCTCAGCAACGCGATCGTCACCGAGCCGGACGGTTCGACGGCGCTGCGCATCCGTTACGACCCGTCGCTCGACACGAAGTCGTTCGTCCAGCAGATCTGCGGCGATGAGCTGACACGGATACTCGAGCTGGGCGCGCAGCAGGCGAAGAGCTCGGAGCTGAACCTGGCCTGCGCCGCCAGCTCCGCCCTGTCGCAGATGGATGCGCCGCCCAACGCCCAACAGGGTCCGGACCTGTCCCTCCAGGCGCTGCTGGGGGCCGAGCCGTGATCGCGCGCGGTCGAGGGATCCGGCGACGGGCGGCGGGGGTGGTCGTGGGGGTGCTGGCCGCCGCCGTGGTGGGCACGGGATGCGGCCTGTCCTTCCAGGCGCTGCCGAAGCCGGGCGGCGTCAGCGGGCCCAGCTACAAACTCACCGCGGTCTTCGGCAACGTGCTCAACCTCCCGGTGCAGGCGCGGGTCCTCGTCGGAGCGGACCAGGTGGGCGACGTCAGCTCCATCTCGACGTCGCACTTCAAGGCGGACCTCACCCTGACGATCCGCCGTGCCATCCGGATCCCCCAGGGCACGACGGCCCAGATCCTGTTCGTCGACCCGCTGGGCGACGAGTTCATACAGCTCTACCCGCCGCGGGGACGGCCGCACGGCCCGTATCTCACCGACGGCTCGGTGGTGCCCGAGCGCGACACCTCGAGCGCGCCGTCCATCGCCGATACCCTCGCGGCGCTCGGTGCCCTGCTCAACGGTGGCGGCCTCAACCAGTTGGAGACGATCGTCACCAACCTGAACCAGGCCCTGGGTGGGCACCAGGAGCAGATCCGGCGGATCATCGACGACCTGTCCTTCACGGTGACGGCGCTCAACGCCAACAAGAGCTCGGTCGACAACGCCCTGTCCTCGCTGGCCGCCTTGAGCGCGCAGCTGGCGAAGGGCGATGCCGCCATCGCCAACGGCATCGACAGCATCGGACCGGCCGTGTCCGTACTCTCCTCGGAGAACCAGGACTTCCAGAACCTGCTGACGGCGACGAACAACCTCTCGAACGTGGCCGACTCGATCGTCACCCAGAGCAGCTCGTCCATCCTCGGAACGATCCAGCAGCTCTACGCGGTGGTCAACCAGATGGTCGGGGTGCAGTCGGATCTGGGCCCGACGCTCAGCGACCTGGCCAACTTCGAGTCGCAGACGAAGAAGATCGCGCCCGGGAGCTATCTCCAGCTCTCGCTGAACGGCACCGCCATCGTCGACCAGTCCTCGCTCCTGGGGCCGAACGTCGCGTCGCCTACTGCTTCGGGTACCTCGGACTCGACCACGCGGGCCATCAACGGGCTTCTCGGGGCGGGGCTGCCATGAGCAGGGCACAGGTCTGGGTCCGGGTCAGCGCCCTGGTCGTGGTCGCACTGCTGGGCGTGTACTACATCACGTTCGACGTGATCGGGTGGCGCATCGGCGCCCAGTCCTTCCAGGTGACCGTCGACCTGCCCCGCGGCGGCGGGCTGTATTCGGACGGGTTCGTGACCTACCGCGGCGTCGATGTCGGGCGGATCGCGTCGCTGACCCTGAGCCCGTCCGGCGCGGTGGCCACCTTGGCCATCGACCCGGGCACGAGCATCCCCGCCAACGCGATCGCCCACGTGCACGAATTGTCGGTCGCCGGCGAGCAGTACCTCGACCTGGTGCCGACCTCGCCGCAGGGTCCCGTGCTGCACGCCGGCAGCCTGATCCCGCTCGGCCACACCGTGGTGCCCGTCAGCGTCTTCCAGCTCTTGAGCGACGCGGGCCAGCTGATCGGGAGTATCAAGTCGAGCGAGGTGCAGACGATCACAGACGCCCTCGGGACGGGATTCGCCGACACGGGACAGGCTTTGCGCAATATCACGGTCGCGTCGCGCCATCTCATTTCGGCCCTGCAGGCCGCGCTAGCGGCGACCGTCACCCTCATCAACGCGGGCGGAGCGGTGCTCTCCACCGCGCAGGCCTCCAGCGCCGACATCCTGTCGTTCAGCCAGTCGCTCGCCACCATCACCGCGCAGCTGTCCGCCTCGAACGCCGACATCGTGGCCGTGCTCGACAACGGGGTGCCCACCGAGCAGGCGGTGCAAAAGTTCATCGGGTCCGACGGCGCCGCCCTCATTCAGCTGATCAAGGAGCTCGACGGCCTGTCGGACGTCGCCATCGCCCAGCAGCCGGCCGTCGTCTCCCTCCTCCAGCAGCTGCCGGGGTTCGTGAACAAGATCGCCGATACCGCTTCGGGGGGCTCGGTGGCCGTGAACATCTACTACAACACGAAGAATTCGGTGTGCCCGTACCTGTCGGGGGCGCAGACGCCCGAGCCGACGGCGGCCACGGGTGCACCGGACCTGATGCGCACCTGCACCCTGCAGGCACCCGATCTCCTGCAACGGGGATCGGCGGAAGCACCCCTATCCTCGGGAGGTTAGGCATGTCGGAAGAGGCCGTGTTGGACAGAGAGAACGACCCAGACGTGGTGCCGGGCGAGCACCCGGTCGGCGCAGCAGGGGGCGACGCGACCGACGCCGCGGGTGCGATCGACGCAGAGTCTGACCCGTCGCTCCGGCGAGAGCGCCGTGACCCCCCGGGGCGCCGACGTTTCGGGATCGTCGAGGTCGTCGCCCTGATTGTCATCGTGGCTCTGGCGGTCGCCCTGATCATCTCCCGAGTCCAGCTGTCGAACCAGGACTCGCTGAACGCGGACCGATCGAGTGCCGCGGCAGCGGCCACGACCGACGCCATCGATGTCGCCACCTACAGCTATCTCCACCTGCACCGCGACTTCGGCAAGGTCGAGGCCGAGTCCACTGCGTCGTTCCGTCGTAGCTTCATCCGCTCGAGCGGCAGCCTCTCCAAGGTGCTGGTGCAGTACAAGGCGACCGCGTCGGCCAAGGTCTTGACCGCGGCCGTCGAGTCGATCAGCGATTCGAAGGCGGTCGTCCTGCTGTTCGTGAACCAGTCGGTGGCCAACTCGACTCAGCACGGTACGAGCACGGATGACAGCCGCATCGAGGTCACGCTCGTGCACGGCGGCAGCGGCTGGTTGCTGAACGACCTCAAGCTCCTTTGACGCCGGGTGGAAGGGCCAACCCCTCCGCCCGGCGGGCCGCACCCTCGACCCCGTGGCTTCGTCGGCCCCGGAGTGAAGAATCTCGGCCTTGACGGCTCGGCGCCGGCCGCCGGCCCCAACTCGGCCGGACCGAACAGCGGGCAGACGACCGTCCCCGCCAGCGGGACGACGGGCACCTGGGTGGACGAGACTGACATCCGGCCGATGTTGATGTACCTCACCGGGTTGCGCGATGACTACGAGCACGACGGCCGGGTCATCATCGAGATCCTGCAGAGCCCGAACTGTGGCGGCTTGCTCCAGACGGCCGCCGAACTCGCGAATTCATGACGCCGACGTCGGCGCCGTCGTTCAAGGGGCGCGCTGGGCCGCGCGGGCATGCCCACTCCGGGCGACCGAGGCGCGTCATTGCCAGCCGACGCGGCGCAGCACGTGCGACCGGCAGCGCGCCATCCGCGCACGCTCGAAGTCGCACTCGGACTCCACCACGCAGTCACAGCTGATCGCTTGCCCGTGGCAGGCGGGGCAGCGCTCCAGGCAGCAACCGGGGTGGTGGACGCCGCCGATCGGCGTCCCGCAGTCCCGGCACTCCTCGGGCTCGTAACGGTGCCTCGGGCGCGGCTCCTGGCCCCAGCGGATGGGCGGGTACGCCCTGCCCTCGATGACGACCGGATCGGTCAGGCAGCTGATGCCATCGGACATTTCGCCCCCGCAGTGCCAACAGATCGCCATTGACCCTCCTTAGCTCAACCCTGTCGTCCGATCATCTCAGGCCCCTGTGACGGCGGCGCGGATGGCTGGCGGTCCGCCACGCCGGCTGCTTACGCTGCGGCCATGGTGACAACGAAGAGCGAGACCGAGGACGGATTCCGAGCAGCCGGGTTGCTGTCGGGCAAGGTGTGTGTCGTGTCGGGGGTCGGCCCCGGGCTCGGGCGTCAGGCCGCGCTGGCCCTGGCCGCCCACGGGGCCGACGTCGTGTTGGCGGCGCGCCAGCAGGCCCGACTCGACGAGGTGCTGGAGGAGGTGGTCGGTTTGGGTGCCCGGGCGATCGCGGTGCCGACCAACATCGTCGACCCCGACGCCTGTGTTGCGCTCATGGCCGCGGCGAGCGGGGAATTCGGCGGGATCGACGTCGTGGTGAACAACGCGTTCCGCAGCGACGTCTTCCAGAGTTTCGAAGACGTCGACCTCTCCATTTGGCGCAAGATCATGGACGTCAACCTCTTCGGCTCCTTGCAGATGACGAAGGCGGCGCTGCCCTTCCTGCGCCAACGCGGTGGGGGCTCGGTGGTGAACGTGGCGTCGATGGTGACCCGCCAGCCGCAGCCGGCGCAGGGTGGGTACGCCATCTCCAAGGGTGCACTCCTCACCGCGACCCGGGTGCTCGCCTACGAGCTCGGTCCCTCGAACATCCGCGTCAACGCGGTCGTCCCGGGATGGATGGCCGGCCCGTCGGTGGACATGTACATCGAGATGACCTCGAGCGGCCGGGGCGTGTCGGCGCAGGAGGTCATCGACGAGCTCAATGCCCGGGTTCCCTTGGGGCGGATCCCGCGCGACGCGGACGTTGCCGGCGCCATCGTCTACCTGGCGTCCGACCTGTCCTCGGCCATGACCGGACAGGCGCTCGACACCAACGGTGGCGAGATCTTCGCCTGAACAGATGGGGTTGGACGCCGACCGGCGACCGGCGACCGGCGACCGGCGATCGCCTCGGCGGCCCCAACGGCCGGCGTTGTCGCCGCGCTAAGCGGTCGCCTCTGTTCCGCTGAGAAGGCGGCGCACCGAGGGCGTGCGTCGGTGTCGGAAAGGCGCGTCACTCTCAGGTGACTTCGGGCACCGACTTATGAATCCGGCCGATAGAAGGCCGATTTGCACGAAACATTAGGAGCAGCGCGTATGCACTCGGAGGTAGCGCCATGTTCTTCGCGTATACGGGCCACATCGACGCCCGCACGTCGAAGCCGTCGACCTAGCTCCCCTCGCCCCCGCTCGGCGTGCAGGAGCGGGGGTCCCAGGGCGCCAGCGGTGAGACCTTCGAGGTCGGCGGCTGAAAAGCGCCGCTGTTCGTCGACCCCGACCCCGATCCCGAGCCCGACCCCGTCGACCCCGTGTTGCTCCCCACCGTCGTCGTGGACGCACCCGACGCACCCGACGCGGCGGATCCAGTCGTCGCGGACGCCTGTGGCGTGTTGACGCTGAAGTCGGTCCCGGTCACGACGGTGACTTGGGACCCGGACTTCACCTGGGTGGGGTCGTCGGCCATGATCACGCCCCCGGTCATGGAGTTCGCGACGGCCTGCGCCGCCGCCAGTTCGGTCGGGGACTTGGAGGAGTAGTAGACGACCGTCTCGGCCTCCTGGCCGACCGGGGTCGTGTCGCCGATCGTCCCGATGTTGAAGCCGAGCGCCTTGAGGCTCTGGGCCGTGTCGGTGGCCTGGTTGGTGGCGCCCGACCCGTTCATCACCGACACCGTGACCGAAGAGGGGGAAGGCAGCGCGCCGCCCGAATAGGTGTCGGCGTTCGCCTTCAAACCGAGGAACTGGTCGACCGCGGCGTGGTCCTGCGGCTCAGACGGGAACTCGATGTCCCCGTAGTTGCCCCCTTGGTACACGTAGCTGCCGAACTGGTCGACCTGGACCGGAACCGTCAGCTGTGGCGACTTGTTGACGTTGACGCCGTGGTACGTCAACACCAGGCTGATCATGTCGGTGGCCGAGAAGTTCGAGTCGACCGTGAGGTCACCGACGACGCCGGACACGAGCTGCTGGTCGCTGATCGGGTTGTCCAGGCCCTTGGCCTTGACGGCCGAGGCCAGCACGCGCAGGAACTCGTGGTCCCGCCGGATGCGAGCCAGGTCACTCTCCGTTTCCTGCGGCCAGTAGTTCGGATTGGTCGTCGTCACACCCGGCGGCTTGTACTGCAGGTGCCGCGCGCGGACGACCTGGAGCGCCTGGGTTCCGTTCAAGGCGATGCACCCGGTCGTCTGGATGTTCAGGCCCGAGTACGAGTCGTACACCGGCTCGGGGAAGTACATCTTGATCCCGCCCAACGCCTGCACCACGTTGATGAAGCTGTCGAAGTTGAGCTCGACGAAGTGCTGGATGGGGATCCCGAAATCCTCTTCGATGGCGTTGATGAGTTGATCGGGCCCTTGATACAGCGCCGCATCGATCTTGTTGGCCCCGTCGGACCGCGCGTTGGGGACGAACAGGTCGCGTGGGATCGAGAGGATCGACAGCGTGTTGTTGGCCGGATTCAAGTGCAGGATCATGACGACGTCGCTGTTGACGCCGGTCACGCCCTGCGAGCACAGGCCGTAGGCCGCGTTTTGCACTTTGAGTGCGCAACGCGACGTCGACCCGATCATCAAGATGTTCTCCGTGCCCGCGTCTGCGCCCTTCGCCGGCGAAGACGTCAGGTTGTGCAGGTCGATCCGGTGGATCTCGTGGTTGAGGTACCAGCCGTAGCCCGCGGCCGCCCCGGCGATGAGCACGAGCACCAAGAAGAGCGAGCCGGCCACGTAGCCCACCTTGCGCCGCGTCGAACGCTTCTTCTTCGGCGCGGCGTGGGCCGGGCCACCGGCGTCCCGAGGCCCCCGTTGGCCGGGTCGGCCTCCGCCCCCGCCGGTCTTCTCCGCCTCGTCGATCTGTCGCCCGAGATCGTGGAGTCCTCGTTCCACCGGGTTGTCGGCGGGGTCGGCGTGCAGCGCCGCCAGGGTCGGCGAGTTATCCGGACCGGACCCACGCGCCCCCGGACCCGGGCCCCCCGTCCGCCCGGCCGGCGGTGGCGGCGAACCCCTGTTGGCCCCCCTTCCCCGGCCACGCCCCGGCGGCCCGCTCGACGGTCCCGCCTCGCCCCGCGCACCCCGCGCACCCCGCGCACCCGGCGCATTCGGCGCATCCGGTGCCGGGGTGTCCGATCCCCCGGCAGCTCCCTCCGTCTCGTCGATCTGTCGCCCGAGGTCGTGCAGGCCCCTGTGGACAGGATCGTTTTCTGGGTTCGAGGGGGTCATGGTCCAGTGTTGAGAATGACGTGCGACCTCTGGCTTTTGCTGCTGGTCGACGCCCGCGCCCCCGAGACGGCTCCGGTTAGGGCGGCCGGAACGGAGCGCCAGCCTAGCGAGGACCCCGCGTAGGGGGCAGTCGGGGCGAGCGCCCAGCGGGTCGCAACTGCTCCACCAGCCACAACGCCCGCTCCGTCCAAAAAGTCGTCCCTGACACCCGGGCCCCCAGGCCGACAGGAGGTCGGCATTCGTGCCCTCGGCCGCCCGGTGCTCCCGTCATCTTCCCGGCGGGGACACGCCGCTCGCCCATACTGGACGAATGGTGGCGAGCAGCGCGGGTCTGCTGCTCTATCGGGTGACCAACGACCGCGTCGTCGAGGTCCTGCTCGGGCACCCCGGTGGGCCGTTCTGGGCCAGAAAGGACGACGGGGTCTGGTCGATCCCCAAGGGTGAGTTCGCCGAGGGGGAGGACCCCCTCACGGCGGCGTACCGCGAGTTTCGTGAAGAGATCGGGCTCGACCCTCCGCCGTCCGCACCGACCTCCCTCGGCACGCGACGCCAGCCGAGCGGCAAATGGGTTAGCGCATGGGCCGTGGAGGGCGACCTCGATGTGACCCACGCAACGAGCAACACCTTCGAGATCGAATGGCCGAAGGGCTCGGGCAACCGGCGCGAGTTCCCCGAGGTGGACCGCGTGGAATGGATGTCCGTGGCGCGCGCCCGGAGCAAGCTGCTCAAGGGTCAAGTGCCGTTCCTCGACCAGTTGGTGGACGAGCTCGCCGGCACGGCTGCGGTGCTCGAAGGCTGAAGAAGAACGGGCCGGCGCAGCTCCGTGCACGGTGCCCCCGTGCCCGGGCTTGCACGCGTGCAACGGCAAGCGTGCGTGCCGAGGACCTGCAGAATCGGCATGCCCGGATTTGAACCGGGGACCTCTGCGACCCCAACGGAGCGTCGTTGCGCGCCATGCCTACCGGCGTACGGTGGCATGGCCAGTGTGCGTTCTGCACGGTGGCTCGCCTCGCTATACAGGGATCTTGATGGACAGCGCAGCGCTTCTGGTGATTGGTGCGGGCCCCTACGGTATTGCGACTGCCGCGCGAGCCATTGAGCGCGGCATCGACACAATCGTCGTTGGCGGACCAATGGCCTTCTGGAAGCAACATATGCCCGAGGGGATGTGCTTACGTTCGGGTCCAGATTGGCATCTCGATGCGGCGGGCGTCCACACGTTCGAAGCGTTTCTCGAGGAACAATCGATTGCACCCAACGACATCGACCCGATACCCATCAGTGTGTTCCTTGACTATGCAACCTGGTTCCAGGAGAACACGGGCCTTGTCGTGCGGGAGAGCCTCGTCACCGAACTCACACAAGAGGGCGACGTATTCGAAGCGCTCCTTGACAGCGGTGAGCGGATCACCGCCGAAGCGGTAGTGGCTGCACCCGGGATTCGCCACTTCGAGCAACTACCTCAGTGGGCGGATTCAGTACCGCCGGGAATTGGCGTACATACCTGTGATCTTGTGCGCTTCGAGGACCTCCGCGACGCGCGCGTACTCATTGTGGGTGGCCGCCAGAGCGCCTACGAATGGGCCGCTCTGATCGGCGAACAAGGCGCCGAACGCATCGACAACGTCCACCGCCACGATGTCCCCCTATTCGAGCGAGTCAGCTGGAAGTTCGTGGACGACTACGTTGCCGCCATGCTCGCCGTGCCCGGGTGGTGGCAGGCTTTGCCTCCTTCCGAGCAGGCCCGGATTTCTCGGCAGTTCTGGGAGGTTGGCCGCCTCACGCTGGAGTGGTGGTTGAGCCCACGCCTCGCCACCAACCAGTTCCATCGTTGGCCGGGCACATCGGTCATCGACATCAGTGAAAACACCGGAGGTGTGATAGCCGAGCTATCAAATGGCGAACGTCTGGCCGTCGATCGCATCGTCTTCGCGACTGGTTACAAGGCCAACCTACGAAGCGTGCCCTACCTCGAGCGGTTAGTCGACAGAATCAATCTCGTCGACGGATTCCCTCTACTTGACGAAGCGTTCCAGTCAAGCGTCGCCGGCCTCTACATAACGGGATTTGCTGCGACGAGGGACTTCGGACCGTTCCTTGGGTTCACTAAGGCTTGCCCTGCCGCCGCCACGCTCATCGTCAACGACCTTCTCGAACGTGCCTGACGATCGATCGCTGTGGCCTTTGCGGGTCTGTGGCCTGTAAAGGAAAAACGGCACCCGCAAAATACATACAGGTCAATGTCTCAGTGGAGCCAGTGCACCCGGTCGTGTTCGGCTTCAGGAGGTGACTCCAGTAACCGAGTCAGCGATGCGATGAGGTTCTCTGGGTAGGCGGCTCCACCACGGTGGAATCGTCGGGTCGATGTCAGAACTACTCCGGCGTGGTGTTCGCCGGTAGCCGCCCACCGTCGGACTATGCGGTCGAGATCTTTGGCGTCTTCACTGACCAGTGCTCGGTCCTCTGCTGCGGAGTGTCTGAGAAGCTCTTCGTCGGCCAACTCCGCCAAGCGCGGGTCATCGGCAGCCGCTACGACGTCGTGGCCCTTCTGGCGAAGCCGTGCAGCCGCTATACGGGAATGGTGCACGTCGAGGACCAGCTTCACCCCGCCAGAAGGCCCTGGCGACGCCGCCATGTCTCCTCGAGCAGGTCGGCTGCGGCGACATTCTCGGCGATCTCTTCGTCGATCTCGGTGGTGAAGTCGGCGTAGTAGTCCAACACGGCGTCGATCTGCTGGCGGGACAGGCCCAGGTGCTCGGCCGCACGGCTTATGCGGTCCTCAGGGGGGACGTCCCCGCTGACGAGCCCGCCGACCACCTCCCAGACGTCTGGGCCGCCGATGAGACCTGCGCGACGACCAGATGCACCGTCACGGAAGACGATCATCGGGTGCCGCCGTGCGCGCAAACCCTCCTCGATGAGCTCCTCGGCGAGGGCCGAGGTCGAAACATTGCGAGCTCCGGCCTCGGCTTTCAGCCGTTCGAGGACCTGGGGCCGTCGGAAGCGGATGGACACCGGAGTCACCATGACTACAGTGTAGTCACCTGCCGGTGAGCTCGATCGGTCGTCGGTCCTGGTTGACCTGCTCGATCCCTTGTGTTCACGGACGACGGAGGCAGAGCCCTCCGCTACTCGAACTGGCGACGCGCGTCTGGGAGCCCGCCACGGCCGACGCCGGCTGCGCCGGTGCGTGTTTCCACTATCTGCGGCGTCTCGATGCCACGACACTGGTCGTCGAAGGCGTCGATGTGAAGACGGCGCAGACCCGCCTCGGCCACGCCGCCCCCAGGGTGGCCGGCCATCTACGCCACAGCCCCCGCGACGGTCGACCGCGCCGCGGCCGACGTGATCGGTGAGACGCTCTTCGGACCCGACGGCAACCATCACAGTTCCGTCGAGCGTCGAGCGGCGACCTCCGAAGAAGCGCCGCAACCCGCAACCCCCGAAATAAAGTTCCGCGCCATTTGCGCGCCATTGGATCGAGAGGGTAACCATCTCCGCCAAGCGCACCGCCCTGACCAGGGCATTCGAGTCGGGCTGCCCGGATTTGAACCGGGGACCTCTGCGTCCCGAACGCAGCGCGCTAACCAAGCTGCGCCACAGCCCGTCCGCCCCCAACGGGGAGCGTCTGGAACACTACCCCGGCCTCAGCCGCCTGCTTCCCCGCTGCCGTTCGCCGAGGGATCCGCCTCGCCGCCCGCCTCCGACCCCATGTCCGGGTCGTCGCCGCTCGCAGGCGCCGACGCCGGTCCGGCGAAGGTCGCGACCACCTGGGCCACCCGGCGCTTGTCCATCTCGACCACCTTCAAATCCCAGTCGCCGACGCGCACCTTCTCGCCTTCGCTCGGGATGTGCCCGAAGCGCTCGAAGAGCAGGCCGCCCAGCGTCACGTATTCGCCGTCGGGGATTTCGATCCCGAGCCTCTCGCGCACGTCGTCGACGTTGGTCTGGCCGTCGAGGAGCCACCGGTTGTTGTCAACCCGGACCATCTGTGACTCCTCTTCCTCGTCGAATTCGTCGTGCAGTTCGCCGACGAGTGGTTCGAGGAGATCCTTCACGGTCAGGAGGCCCGCCACCCCGCCGTATTCGTCGACCACGACCGCGACGGCCCGCCGGTGCTTGCGCATGTCGGCGAGGGTTTCGAGCACGCCGAGGGTCTCGGGCACCAGATGCGCCGGCCGGACCTTGCGGGAGATCTCCAACGGGCTGGGGTCGGTGGCGTCTCGGTCGCGCGGCAATTCCGCGTCGCTCCCGGAATCACCGCGCGAACCGCCGCGACCGCCCGTTCGGAAAATGTCGTTGACGAAGAGGATGCCGATGAGATCGTCGAGGTCGTCGTGCACGACCGGGAAGCAGCTGTGCCCGGTGGTGCGCACCGCTTGGGCGATGTCGTCCGCGTGCACCGGGATCGTGAGGAAGGTGACGTCGACCCGGGGCGTCATCACCTCGCGCACGTCCATGTCGCGCAGGTCGGCGAGGGCCTCCAAAATGATGCGTTCCTGCTCGGTGGCGGCGGCGGACGCCCCGACCTCGTTGGAGTGGTCACCGCGCCGCCCGCCCCCGCCCCCGCCCCCGGACCCGGGCCCGTCGTCGGCCTTGTCGGACGCGCGACGGCGCAGCCAGCGTGGTCGTCTCGATGGGGCAGGTTCGGGAGGCTCCCGGCGATGCGACGACACGTCAGCGCCGGGTCAGGGTTTGGACTCGGGTCCCGCCTGGAGCTGGGGTCCGGCGCCCACCAGCACGGGCACGGGGGTGAACGAGTCGTCGGCGAAGGTGCCCTCGTTGAGCAACGCGGTGACCGCACGTCGCAGCCGGAGGGGGTCGATCGGCTTGACCAGCCAGCCCTCCGCGCCCGATCGGCGAGCCAAGAAGACGTCGGGCCGCCGGTCGAGGAGCATCAGGACCGCGATGTGATCGATGGCGTCGTAGGACTCCTGCAGCCTGAGCTCGAGGCACACCGCCATCCCGCCCATGTTCCCCATCTGCATGTCGACGATCACGAGATCGGGCGACTCCTCGGCCACGAAGGCAACGACCTCGGGCCCCGAGGTCACCGACCGGACCTCGATGTCGGGTCCGCTGATGACCGCCTCGATCTCCCTGCGGAGGGTGGGCGCGTCGCTCGCGACCAGGATGGTCTGCACCGACCGGAGACTATCGGACCCCCCTCGGGTCCGGTAACCCGGATCAGCCGAAGAGGCAGTCGGCCGTTCGCTCCAGCCCGGCCAGCTCGTGCACGTCGTGGCCGAACAGCGGGATCCGCCCGACGGGCGCCGGCGACACCTGCGCGGCCAGGCCGGCGTAGCCCGTCGCCTCCCGTGCCGCGACCGTGTTCAACTCGGCCAGGTTCGCCTCCAACGGCTCGAGCGCCGGCGCCGCCAGACCCGGCGGGGGCGATGCCGCGCCGCCCTCGGCGCCGAAGGACGGTGCGATCCGGTTCACCACGAGCGCGGCGACGGCGACGTCGCGCTCCGCCAACTTGGATGCGAAGAAACCCGCCTCCGCCACGGCGTCGGACCGGGCCGAGGTGACCAGCACGTAGGCCGTGGCGGGGTCGGCCAGCAGCTCGTGGACCGCGGTCGCCCGGGTGCGGAAGCCGTCCTCCATCCCCTCGAAGGCCTGGAAGAAGGCCACGGCGTCCTGCACGATCTCCGCGCCCGCCACCTTGCTGATCGTGCGCAAGAGCGCCTGGGTGGCCATGCCGACGGCGCGCAGTGACATGCGGGTGGGCACCAGGAGCGCTCGGAAGAGGCGGTTCTCCAGGAAACGGGTTAGCCGGCGGGGCGCGTCGAGCAGGTCCAACGCGTTGCGGGTCGGCGGTGTATCGACGACGACGATGTCGAACTCCTCGGAGTTGACCAGCTCATAGAGCTTCTCCATCGCCATGTACTCCTGGGTCCCCGAGAGGGCGCCGGCGAGATTCTGGTAGAGCCGGTTCGCCAGGATCGACTCCGCCTGCTCCGGCGTGCGGGCGTAACGGTGGACCAGGTCGTCGAAGGTGCCCTTGGAGTCCAGCATCAGGGCGAAGAGGTGCCCGGGCCACGGTCCGGCGACCTCGGTCGGGGTGTTCGGGAGCGACTGCACGCCGAGGGCGTCGGCCAGTCGCCGCGCCGGGTCGACCGTGACCACACAGGCGCGGCGGCCCGCCCGGGCGGCCGCCAGGGCAAAGGTCGCCGACACCGTGGTCTTGCCGACGCCCCCCGAGCCGCAGCACACCACGACCGAGCGGTCCGTCACCAGAGCCGCCAGCGACGGCTCGACCGGCAATGCCGGCTCACCCGCCAGCGGGACCGAGCTCACGCCGCTCCTTCCGGCACCAACGACCCCACCGCCTCGGCCAGCGCGTCCGCCAGCGCCTTGGTCTCGGCCGGCCCGATCCGCGGCGCGTCGATCGAGGGCACCAGCAGGTGGGGCAGTGGCAGCTCGCGGCTGAGCCGCTCGACCTGCTCCGCCGACACGCCGTGGCGGGCCAGCCGGAACAGCCGGGCCTCCTCCAAGGCGGCCACGTGCGCCGGCGGGATCTCCCGGCCACCCAGGCCACCCGGGCCACCCAGGCCACCCAGGCCCCCCGGAGCCCCCGAGCCCGCCCCAGCCACCACCTCGGCCGCCGGCCGGTCCAGGCCGACCGGCTCGGGGTCGCACGCGTTCACGATCACCGGCCCCAGTTGGACGCCGGCCTTGTCCTCCAACGTGTAGGCCGATTCGATCGTCTCGGAGACGGGCAGCTCCTCGGGCAGCGTGACCAGCATGACCCGGCACCGGGCCGGGTCGCTGAGCAGGTCGACCACGTCTTGAGCCTGCGTCCGCAGCGGCCCACCCCGGGCGGCGTCGACCATGCCCCGGGCCGAGGTCAGGAACGTGATGGCGTGGCCCGTGGCGGGGGCGTCGACCACGATCAAGTCGGCGACGCCGTCCCGCTCGAGCTGCTTGATCTTGCCCAGGACCAGGACGTCTCGGATGCCGGGGATGGCCGTCGCGACCACGTCGAGCACGCCCGAGTGCGCCAGCCGCTTGGACACGCGCTTCAGCCCGTGGTCCTCGAGATACTCGACCAGCGCGTCGTCGGGGGTGAGCCGGCGGGCCCGTACCGAGTCGCCCAGCACCTCTTCCTCGTAGCCCAGGTCGCCCTCCCGGCCGAAGGCCGCGGTGATCCCGGACTTGCCCTCGAGCTCGACGATCAGCACCGATTTGCCGACGTCAGCGGCCATGCGCGCCACCGCCGCGCTCATCGTCGTCTTGCCGACTCCGCCCTTGCCCGCCATGACGAGGACGTGGCTCTGTGCGCAGAAGGTCCCCACGTCCATGGTGGGCCGAGCGTAGTTGCCGTGCTCGCGACGAAGATCGATGGCTGGCCAAAGATCCTGGTCAAGACCCTTGAACGCGGGAAACCCCGGAGATAACTTGAACCGCAGGGGGGGTTCTGTAGCGCCCTATCGGGGGGTTTCATGCGCCAGGGACAAGAAATGTGGCAGTTGAAGGCAGCGTGCAGGGGGCCGCAGGCCGCGGTCTTCTTTCCGCCTTCACATGCCGAGCGGAAAGAGGAGAAGGCCTCCCGCGAGATCAGGGCGAAAGCGATCTGTGACCAGTGCCGAGTGAGGTCCGAGTGCCTCGACTACGCCATCCGGATTCGCGAACCGCACGGGATCTGGGGCGGCCTCAACGAGGTCGAGCGCAAGACGGTGCTCGATCGGCGGGCCAGCTGAGCCGCCCGCGCCAGCTGAGCCGCCGGCGCCGCCCGCGCCTGGCGGCACCAAGGGCGCGCGCCACTACGACGGAGGCGTGATCTTCAGCGCTTGATCCGCGGCCACCACGCCGCGGCTCTGGCAGACGCTGCCCGGCTTCTGCCCGTCGACCGAGCAGATGGCCGCGGTGATCTGGTTGGCCGCGGAAATCACCGCCTGCGTCAAGGGGCTGAGCGGAGAGCTCAGGTCGCCGGCGATCTGGTCCTGCGTGAGCCCGAGCAGGACGCTCGGCGTGAAGCTCGATGCGTTCAGGACCCACCGGTTGCCCACGTCGAGCAGTGGGAACGTCGTGGCGCTCGAGCCGTAGTACGAGATCGCCGCGCGCTGGCGCGCGTCGGGCACCTGGAGGCTCAGGTACTTCGCCCCCGTCGGGTTCAACGAGCTGTAGCGCTCGATCGGCTCGAGGATGACGTGGGGGCTCGTGTAGACGGCGTCGTCGAAGGTGAAGGTGGACACGTTGGCGAAGGCAGTCGTCGCGCTCGATTGCATGAGCCCGAGCTGGCGGAAGGTGCCGAAGCGTGACAGCGCCAGCACCAGCGGCCAGCGCTCGGCGGCGGCGTACGGCGCGAACTCGGCCCCGTAGAAGAAGACGACCGGCTCGGGCGACCCGCCGTCCACTTCAGCCATCCACGTCGGTGCGTTGCCGGACCCCGACGTGGCCCGCAGCGGCGTGATCGGGTTGGCCGGCGAGGACACCCCCACCGCGTCGTACACCGACGACTGGGGCACCGTCGCCAAAGTGGTCAGGAGCGATGAGGAGACCGCGTTGAACGTCTCGGTGGTCGGCGAGCTCGTGGGCGCGTAGCGGTCCCGCACGAGCACCAGCGCGCCGAGCAAGAAGATGACGACCACGATGAGCCCGAGCGCCAGATAGCGGCGCGGGAGCTGGCGTAACGTGGACCCAACCGCCGGCACACCCTCGGGTGCAGAGGCGGGCGCGGGTTCGAAATCGGTGCTGCTCATGGGATGGGTCAGGTTAGCGAAGGGGTGCCCCCTTTCCGGGGGCGCCGCCCCGTCCCGCCGGTACCCTCATGGCGTGCCTCCATCGGTCCCTCCCTCCGAAGTCGAGATTCGCCCGGCTGCCACCGTCATGCTGGTGCGCGACACCCCCTCCTCGAACGGGGACCCTGGGCTCGAGGTCCTGATGGTCCGGCGCAATCTGCGCTCCGACTTCGTCGGCGGCGCGTACGTGTTCCCCGGGGGCGCGGTCGATTTCCTCGACGGCGGCCCCGAGGCGGAGGCCCTGTGCGCCGGGCGGAGCGCTGCCGATGCCAGCGCGTTGTTGGGCGTCGGTGGCGGCGGCCTGGCCTATTGGGTCGCCGTGGTGCGTGAGACCTTTGAGGAGGCTGGCCTGCTGCTCGCCCAGCGCGAGGGCGGCCCGGACCTGCTGGCGGGCGACGCCGGGGAGGAGGCCCGCTTCGTGGCCGAGCGCGCGTCGGTGAACGCCGGCACCCGCCGCTTTCTCGACCTGTGCCGGGACGAGCGCCTGCGCCTGTCCGTCGGGGACATCCACTACTTCGCGCACTGGATCACCCCCCGGGGCGCTCCCCGTCGCTATGACACCCGCTTCTTCGTGGCGGCCGCGCCGCCCGGCCAGATCGCCGCGCACGACGCCGGCGAGACCATTGCCGAGGTCTGGATCTCGCCGCACGACGCACTGGCGCGCCACCGGGCCGGTGAGATCGAGATCATCTTCCCCACCATCCGCACCTTGCAGGCGATCGGCCGGTTCGCCACCAGCGCCCAGCTCCTCGACGCCGCCGCCGAGGCCTCGAGTTCGGTGCCGGCGATCGAGCCACGCGTCGTGCCCGACGGCAACGGCATGCGCATCGTGCTCCCGGGCGACCCGGCCTACGAGCGCGCGCCGGTGCCCGACCCCGGGGGCGACGGCGCCCTCGGGGACTTCAACGCCGCCGTGCGCGCCGTGTCCATGCAGGCGAACCAGGAGGGGCCCGACGCCGCGCCCGGGCCGCGACCCGCCGGCCCATGATCCCGGCGGTGCCCGCGGTGCCCGCGGTGCCCGCGGTGCCCGACTTCGGCGTCGGCCCCGCCCCCGGGCCGGGCCGGCTCGACGAGGTCACACCGGGCGTCTACCGGCTCACCGCCCCCAACCCCGGACTGATGACGGGACCGGGGACGAACACCTATCTCGTGGGCGACGTCGAGCCGGTCGTCGTCGACCCGGGCCCCGAGGACGCGGCGCACACGGCGGCCATCGTGGCGGCGGCGCAGCCGTTCGGCCCGATCCGTACCATCGTGGTGACGCACACCCACGTCGACCACGCTCCCGGCGCGGCGGCGCTCGCGGCCGCCACCGGCGCCCGGGTCGTTGGCTTCGGCCCGGCCGGCGCGTTCGCGCCCGACGAGTGTGTGGGCGAAGGCTGGACGCTGACCACGCCCCTCGGCTCCGGCACCCAGTCCGGCTCCCACGGCGGGCCATCTGTGCTGACGCTGCGCGCGCTGCATACCCCCGGCCACGCGTCCGACCACCTCTGCTGGTTGGTCGAGGAGCAGGCCCTGTTGTTCACCGGCGACCACGTGATGCACGGCTCGACGGTTGTCATTCGGCCGCCCGACGGCGACCTGCACCAGTACCTCACCAGCCTCGAGCGCGTGCGCGACGAGGTACCTCCTCTCCACACGCTGGCTCCGGGACACGGCCGCCTGATGGACCACGTCCCCGACGTCATCGACGCGTTGATCGCGCATCGCCTCGCTCGTCACGAGCGCGTCGCGGTGGCGCTGGCGCGGCGCGGGGAGAGCTCGGTCGACGAGCTCTTGGACGAGGTCTACGGCGACGTGACGGAGCAGCAGCTCCCGGTGGCTCGGTTCTCGCTGTGGGCGCATCTGCGCGCCCTCACCGAGGAGGGTCGGGCGTCGGTCGTCGGCTCGGAGCCGGTGGGCACGCGGGCGGACACGATCGAGAGCCGCTGGGCCGCCTGAGCCCCGAGTGCGCGACGGATGCGTACGCTCCGCTCGCTCAGCCAGCTTCCGCGGTTCAGCCTGCTTCCGCGGTTCAGCCGGCTTCGGCCGCTCCCTGCGCCACGGCGGCCTCGACGCGCTCGAGCATCCGGGCCGTGCAGCCTTGGGCCTCGATCAACGGCGCCACTTCTTCGGCGATGACCCGCGCCAGGCCGGCGAAGACCGGCGCGAGCTCGCTGTCGGCCTGCGCGGCCACCGGCAACCCGGCATCGCCCCCCGCCGCCAACTCGGGGTGCAACGGGATGGAGCCGACCAGCGGCACGCCGAGCCCGTGGGCCAAGCGCTCGCCGCCGCCAGATCCGAACAACGCGTACGTCGTGCCGTGCTCGCACGTGAAGTCGCTCATGTTCTCGATCACCCCGGCGACGCGCAGGTAGCCCCGGCGCGCCATGTCCGCCGCTCGGGCGGCCACCTTCTGCGCCGCCACCGGTGGGGTGGTGACCACCAGCAACTCGGTGCGCGGTAGCAGGCGGGCCAGACCCATCTGGATGTCACCGGTTCCCGGTGGCAAGTCGATGAGCAGGTAGTCGAGGTCACCCCAGTGCGCGTCCTGCAAGAACTGCTGGACCGCCCGGTTGAGGACCAGGCCGCGCCACATGATCGCCTGCTCCTCGTCGGCGAGAAAACCCATCGATAGCACGCGCAAGGTGCCGGGTCCCACGCGCCGCTCGAGGGGAACCATCTTCCCAGCCCGGGCCTCGACGTCGCCTTCCATGCCCAACAGGCGCGGCACGGAGAAGCCCCAGATGTCCGCGTCGAGGACGCCGACGGTGAATCCCCGCGCCGCCAGGGCGACGGCCAGGTTCACCGTCACCGACGACTTGCCCACGCCGCCCTTGCCCGACGCGATGGCGAGGACCCGGGCGTCGGGCGGGACCGCGGTCTCCGGGGCGTCTTCCCGGGCCTTCCAGCGCGCCCGGGCCATGACCGCCGCCCGCTCGTCGGCGTCCATCGCCGCCACCTCGACCCGGACCGACCGAACCCAGTCGAGCGACTCGACGTGACCCACCACGTCCTTTTCGATCTGAGCCCGCAGCGGGCAGGCCGCGATGGTGAGCGCCACCTTGACCGTGACCTCGCCGCCCTCGATGGCCACCTCCCGGACCATCCCGAGGTCGACGATGGTGTCGCCGAGCTCAGGGTCGACCACGGCACGCAGGCACTCGCGCACCTCGTCGGCTCGCCCGCCCGGGGTCGGCTCCCCTGACGGCCCTTCCGTATCTGGGCTTTGCGCCATCGAATGGGCATTCTACCTGCATGACACGGATTTCCGATCTCCCAGCGCCAGAGTGCTGGCGCCCCGGCTGCGCCAGTAACATGAGAGCCATCCCGTGACGCATGGTGCGTCGCGATCGCCGGCATCAGGGGCCGGAGCGACGAGGAGGAACCAGTGACGACCATCTCGACTTCCGTCAACATCGGGAAGAAGCCGGCACCGGTGTCCCTCAGCGACACGGCGACGACCAAGGTGGCCGAGCTCCTGGCCCAGGAGGAGGGCGGCGACCTGGCGCTGCGTGTCGCAGTGAAGCCGGGCGGGTGCTCCGGTTACAGCTACGAGATGTTCTTCGACACCGAGGTGATGACCGACGACGTCGTCTCCGAATACGGCGCCGTGAGGGTGGTCGTCGACGCCGCGAGCGCCGAGCTCCTGACCGGGTCGACGCTCGACTACAGCGACGGGCTCCAAGGCGCCGGCTTCCACATCAGCAATCCCAACGCGACCCGCACGTGCGGTTGCGGCTCCTCGTTCAGCTGAGCCGCCGCGCCCTGGCGCACCCGGACCCCTGAGCAGCCTCACGCCCGAGCGCGCGCCCGAGCCGGGCGAAGCCGCAGCGGTCGGGGGTCGGACGCAGATCGCGTTCGTGCTCAACGGCGAGGACGTCAGCGTCGACGACGGTATCTCGCTGCTCGACGCGCTGCGCGACGAACTCGGCTGCCGCTCGGTGAAGGACGGGTGCAGTCCGCAGGGACAGTGTGGATGCTGCACGGTGTGGGTCGACGGGGCGGCGCGGGTGGCGTGCGTCACGCCGGTCCGGCGGGTCCTCCGACGGCACGTCACGACGATCGAAGGGCTGTCGGAGGAACAAAGAGCCCGCTGGTCGGCGGCCTTCGTCGCCCACGGCGCCAGCCAATGCGGGTTCTGCACGCCGGGCATCGTGATGCGCCTCGCCGCGCTCGAAGCTGTCGGCGCCGGCGGGCGCGAGCGGAAGGGGACACGCTCGGCGAGCGAGGTGCGCGGCGACATCGAGGCGGGGCTGCGGGCGCATCTGTGTCGCTGCACGGGGTGGCAATCGGTCGTCGACGCCGCTGCCGCGGCGCTCGGCCATGGGCCGACGACGGACGCGGAGCTCACCGGCGCGAGCGGCGCCGACGACCGACTGCTGGCCTCGTGGCGCGCGCAGCTCGAGGGGCCGGCCTTCCAATCCTCCGGGCCCGAGGTCGTCCTCGGTGGGGGCGGTTTCGCCGACGACACGGCGCCGCCCGGTGCCCTCCTCCAGCTCGGGGCAGAGGCTCCGCTCGCACCCGGCATGCGGGCGGCCCGGGCGGAAACCGGGCGCGTCCAGGGCCGCAACAGCACGGTGCCGCTCTCGCACCCGGTGGCGCCGCCCGAAGGTGAATGGGCGCTCACGCTGCAGACGACCTGGGTCGAGCCGGCCTACGTCGAGCCCGACGCCAGCTGGTGCCGGCCGGGCGAGCCACCCGCCTCCCCCCTGGCGAACGGCGGGGCATTCGGCGGGAAGCGCACGAGCCCCGTCCCCGACCTCGCCCGGGCGCTGGCCGACGGGCAGGCCGAGGCCGTGCGGGTGCTGTGGCGCCGCGAGGACGTGGTGCGGCGCGGCCCCAAGCGCCCACCCATCGGTCTCGCGCTGCGCCCCGATGGCAGCGGGGTCGTCCGGATCGCACGGACCCGCGGATCGTCGGAGCTGGCACCCGTCGTCGCGGCCGTGCGGGGTCTCTCACCGGGCCTCGAAGTCCAGGCGGTCGACGTGGTGGGGCCACCGGTCGGACCCGGGCTACGGGCCGCCGGTTGGGCCGAGGTCCTGGCGTCACTGCACGCGCTCGACGCCTGGACCGGCAAGGCCGAACAGCCGGCCGGCACGGGGCGGGCCGACGTGACGGTGCCCGGCGCCGGGCGCGCCGCCGTCGAGTTGCGCCAGCGCGAGGGCGACCGGGGCCGGCTCGACGTGGACGTGTGGGCCGGCGAGGTGCTGTGCCCGGTGACCCTGCGTTCGTACGCGCTCGGCGCGGTGCACCAGGCGCTCGGGTTGGTCTGGAGCGAAGGCATCGCGGTCGACGAGACGGGCGAGCCGGTCGACCTCACGATCCGGTCCTTCGGCATCCTCGCCGCACGCGACATGCCCGAGGTGGTGATCAACCTGCACCATGACGACGTCTGGCCGGTCAACGGTTCCGACGCCGTCTTCGTGGCCACGCTCGCGGCGGCCTGGATCGCGGAGGGCCTGCCGCCGGCGTGGCCGACCCGTCGCGCGGAGATCCGTGCGCCCCGGCGCGACGCGGCACCATCTGGCGGTCGAGAGGAGGAAGCGTGAGTCCTGCCGTCGGTCCGTACTCGCCGGTGCGCCGCGTGGGCGACTGGGTCATCACGTCGGGCCAGGTCGGGCTGGCGGCCGACGGGGAGGGGAGGCCGGGCCTGGTGCCGGGCGGCACCCTCCCCCAACTGCGCCAGGCGCTGCAGAACGCGGCCGATGTCCTCGCCGTCGAGGGCGCAACGTTGGCCGACGTCGTGAAGACCACCCTGTACCTGGTCGACATGAGTGAGTTCGCCGCCGTGAACGAGGTGTGGGTCGAGTTCTTCACCGACAATCGGCCGACGCGCTCGGCCGTCGCGGTGGCGGCGCTCCCCATCGGGGCGCGCGTCGAGGTGGAGGCCTGGGCCTACGCCCCCGTCGTCTGAGGGGAGGGGGCTGCGGTGCCCGCGGGACTCGATCCCGCGTCCGTCGCCCCGGTCCCGTTGCGTTGGGCTACGCCCGGATGCCAGGCCACCTGGCCGAACCGGTAGCCCACCGAGCGCACCGTCTGGATCAGGTGGGCGTGCTCTTCGCCCAGCTTGGCGCGCAGTCGTCGGATGTGGACGTCGACCGTTCGGGCGCCGCCGTAGTACTCGTACCCCCAGACCCGGCTGAGCAGCGTCTCGCGCGTGAACACCTTGGCCGGGTGTCCCGCCAGGAAGCGGAGGAGCTCGTATTCCATGTAGGTCAGGTCGAGCACCCGCCCCGACACCGCGGCCTGGTAGGTCTCGAGGTTCAGCATCAGCGGGCCGTACTCGATGATGTCGGGTCGCATGCTCTGTCCGGTGCGCCAGAACAGGTGCTGGAGCCGGGCCACGAGCTCCTCCGGTCGCGCCGGCAGGACGCAAAAATCGTCGTAGAGATCGTCACGCAGGAGGAGCTCGTCGATCTGGTCGGGCCCGATCAAGAGCAGCAGCGGCGCCAGTGGCACCTCGCGCATCCGGAGGTGACGGCAAAACGCCACGGCCGCCGTCATGTCGCTCCCCGCCGCCACGAGGGCGCCCGAGTAGCCCGGGGCTCGCCCATCGGGGCCGGGTGCCGCGACCTCGTCGGGCCCCGCCACGCCGTGATGGCCCAACCCGGCGCTCTGCAACGCGAGGGTGACCTCTGCGGGTAGGTCGGCAGGGAAGGAAAGCAGCGGATCCATCGGCGTCAGAGCAGCGGGAGGTAGCGGTCCAGCTCGAACTGGGTGACCTGGCCCTGGTAGGCGTCCCACTCCTCGCGCTTGTTCCGGATGAACCATTCGAAGACGTGGTCGCCCAGGGTCTCGGCCAGCAGCTCGGAGCCCTCCATCTCGTTCACCGCGTCGTGCAGGCTGGCGGGCAACGGCTCGATTCCCTTCTTCGCCAGTTCCTTCGCGGTGAGGGTGAACAAGTTGTCGTCGGCCTCCGGTGGCAGGGGGTACTCCTCGGTGATGCCGCGCAGCCCGGCGGCCAGGATCACGGCGAACGTGAGGTACGGGTTGCACGCGCTGTCGGGTGCCCGATACTCCAGCCGGGTCGATTCCGACTTGCCCATCTTCACGACGGGCACGCGCACGAGCGCCGAGCGGTTGTTGCGCGCCCAGCTCACGTGGACGGGTGCCTCGTAGCCCCCGATGAGCCGCTTGTACGAGTTCACCCACTGGTTGGTGACGGCCGTGATCTCGCGGGCGTGGTGCAGGAGCCCGGCGATGAAGCGCCGGGCGACCTCGGACAACCCGTAGCGGTCACCCTCGTCGACGAACGCGTTGCGCTCGCCCTCCCAGAGCGAGATGTGGGTGTGCATGCCCGAACCCTGCACGCCCTCGAGGGGCTTGGGCATGAAGGAAGCGAACGCACCCTGCTGGCGTGCCATCTCCTTGATGACCATGCGCGTCGTCATCACGGTGTCGGCCATGGTCAGCGCGTCGGTGTAGCGCAGGTCGATCTCGTGCTGGCTGCGCGCGTCCTCGTGCTGGGTGTGCTCGACAGGGATGCCCATCTCCTCGAGCATCAAGACCGACCGCCGACGCAGGTCGCTGGTGTGGTCGGCGATCGAGAGGTCGAAATACGAGCCGGTGTCGAGGCCCACCGGCGCGCGCGAGGGGTCGGCGTCGGCGAAGTAGAAGAACTCGACCTCGGGGGAGGCAAAGAAGTTGTAGCCCGCTGTCCGGGCGTGCTCGAGCGTGCGCCGCAGCGCGTACCTCGGGTCGCCCTCGAAGGACGACCCGTCGAGGTTGGCGATGTCGCAGAACACGCGCGCCACCTGGGCGTCATCGTGGTGCCACGGCAGCAACTGAAAGGTCTTGGGGTCGGGCCGGGCCAAGACGTCTGCCTCTTGGACGCGGCTGAACCCGTCGATGGCCGATCCGTCGAACGTCATTCCCTCGTCGAGGGCATTTTCCAGTTCGGCCGACGTGATGTTGAAGCCCTTGGGCGTGCCGAGCACGTCGGTGAACCACAACTGGACGAAGCGGATGCCCCGTTCCTCGACCGTCCGCAGCACGTAGTCCCGCTGGCTCTGCACCACGCAAGCTTGGCAGGTGCCGGAAGGCGGTCGGAAATTGGGGCCTTGACCCCGTAGCAGGGTCCGGCCTTTAGCCTCCTCCGTGTGGAGGTGCTCAGCATCGGGCAGCTGGCGGACGCGGCCGGCGTGCACATCGAGACGATCCGCTATTACGAGCGTCGCGGGATCCTGCCGGAGCCGCCCCGCACGGCGGGCGGGTACCGCCAGTACGGGCCGGACGATCGGTGGCGGCTGGAGTTCGTCAAGCGGGCCAAGGCCCTCGGCTTCACCCTCACCGAGGTCGGCGAGCTGTTGCACGAGGAGGTACGCGGTGATCCGGTCTCCGTGCGCGCCATGGTGCAACGCAAACTCGGGGCGATCGAAGAACGCCAGCGAGAGCTGGCCGGGGTCCAGGCCCGCCTGGCCCGCCTGGTCGAAATCTGCGCCGACCCCGACAGCGACGACTGCGGGGCGCTGCGCGTTACGAGCTGAAGGTTCGGTCCAGCTCTTCGACCAGTCGTGCCTTGCTGCGCGCGCCGACGAGCCGCTGCCGCACCTCGGCACCCGAAAAGAGGAGCATCGTCGGGACGGCCAGGACCTCGAAGCGGGCCGAGAGCTCCCGGTGCTCGTCGGAATTGACCTTGTAGACACGCAGGCGGTCGCCCCGCTCGGCACTGAGCTCGTCGAGGATCGGCGCCAGCACCTTGCACGGGGGGCACCATTCGGCCCAGAACTCGACAAGCACGGGCACCTCCGCGCTCGCGATCACTTCGTCGAAGGTGGCGCTGGAGAGCTCGGCAACGGTGAGCGACACGGTGACTTCCTTCCTCTCGGCCCCTTTTCGGCGTGGCGTTGGCCGTGCTCGTGACGGTACGGCCCGTAGCGTGGTCCGGAGTCAAGGGGGCGCCGCAACGGGCGCTCTGACCTGCGAGGGGGCGCCGGTATCCTGGGACGATGCCGCATCTGCGCCTCGCTGCCGCGCAGCTCAACACGGTGGTGGGCGATCTGTCCGGCAACGTCGATCGGGTCTTGGGCGCACTGGCCGACGCCGAGGCGGCGGGGGCCGACATCTGCATCGCGCCCGAGTTGGCCATCCCGGGGTATCCGCCCGAGGACCTGCTCCTCAAGCCCGGCTTCGTGGCGGACAACGTGGCCGCGCTCGAGAAGGTGGCGGCGGCCACCGGCCAATGCGCCGTCGTCGTCGGTTTCGTGGGAGCGGCGCCCGGCGGCTACGGGCTGGCCAACGCGGCGGCCGTCTGCGCCGGGGGCCGGGTGGCGGGCATCTACCGCAAGCGGTTCCTCCCCAACTACGGGGTGTTCGACGAGCAGCGCTGGTTCCTGCCGAGCACAGAGACCCCCGCGCTCTACGGCATCGCCGGGGCTTGGGTGGGCGTCTCCATCTGTGAGGACGTCTGGTTCGACGACGGGCCGGTGGCGCACGAGGGGCGGGCGGGGGCCGATGTAGTGGTGAACCTCAACGCCTCCCCCTACAACCGGGGGCGGAGATCCGAGCGCCTGGCCATGCTGCGTGGGCGGGTGGCCGAGGCGGGCTGCGCGATCGCCTACGTCAACCAGGTGGGCGGCCAGGACGAACTGGTCTTCGACGGGGACTCGCTGATCGTGGCCGCCGACGGCACGCTCGTGGCGTCGGGCGCCCAATTCGAGACCGACCTGGTGCTGGTCGACCTCCCCATCGGCCCACGCCGGCCGCACGGGGTCACCGAGCTGGTGCCGCGGGTCGTCGTAAGCGAAGCCCGGCGCGGCGACCGCGCCCCCCTGGCACCGGCTGCACCGGGCGCGCCACTCGGCGACCACGCCGAGGTCTACTCGGCCCTCGTGCTGGGCACCCGCGACTACCTGGCCAAGAACGGGTTCCGCGAGGCCGTCATCGGGCTCTCGGGCGGCATCGACTCGTCCCTCGTGGCGACGATCGCCGTCGACGCGCTGGGGGCCGACCGTGTCCACGGGATCTCCATGCCGTCGCGGTACTCGAGCGAGGGGTCGCTCCGCGACGCCGAGGGTCTGTGCGAGCGTCTCGGCATCGACCTCAAGGTCGTCGCCATCGAAGAGGCGCACGTCGCCTTCGCCTCGATGCTCGCGCCCGTGCTCGGGCGCGAGCCCTTCGGTCTGACCGACGAGAACCTGCAGTCCCGGCTGCGCGGTGTCCTCTTAATGGCGGTCTCCAACGCCAACGGCTGGATCGTGCTCACGACGGGGAACAAGAGCGAGATGGCGACGGGGTACTCGACGTTGTACGGCGACTCCGCCGGCGGGTTCGCCGTCATCAAGGACGTGCCCAAGACCCTCGTGTACGACCTGTGCCGCTACCGCAACACCCAGGCCGTTCTCGAGGGCCTGCCCGGACCGATCCCCGACAGCGTGCTCGACAAGCCACCGTCGGCCGAGCTGCGGCCCGACCAGCGCGACGACCAGTCTCTGCCGCCGTACGAAGAGCTCGACCCGGTCCTCCAGGGCTACGTCGAGGGCGACCGGACCGCGGCCGACCTCGTGGCCGAGGGCTTCGACCCGGCGGTCGTCGACCAGGTCGTCCGGCTGGTCGACGGCGCCGAGTACAAGCGGCGCCAGATGCCGCCCGGCGTCCGCATCACGACCAAGGCGTTCGGCAAGGACCGGCGCATGCCGATCACCAACCACTACCGCTCCTCGGCCCTCGAGGAGTCCGGAGGTGGCTGAGCGCGAGGACGGCGACCCGGTCGCCTGGCGGACGATCGACGAGCTGGCGGGCCTGGTTGGCGTCTACTGCTGGCTGGAACACCGGCTCTTCGAACTGGCGGGGAGGTGGGCGACCGGGCCGGGGCGGCCGGACGCGGCCGCGGACGCGGACGCCGACGCGGACGAGGCCGAGCTCCGGGTGTGGTGTGCGGCGCTGTCGCGCCGACGAGGTGACCTCGCCGGGCGCTGGGCCGAGCGGCTGCCCGTGCGCGCCGGGGTCGACGTGGCGGAGCTCGTCGCGGCGCCGGAACGCCCGGCCGGGCTGGCCGGGGCCCTCGACGAGTTGGCGGCCACCGCGCCGCCTGCGATGGGCGTTGCAGCGCTCGTCGGGACCGTCCTCCCCTGGCTGGGTGAGGTCTATTCGTCGCACTTTGCCGCCGCGTCGCCGGTCCGCGAGGCCTCGGTCATGGAGGTCCTGGCGTGTGCCCGCCGGGACGGCTCGGCGGAGATCCGGGGCGGCCGATCCCTCCTGGGGCGTCTGCCCGACGTCGAGAAACCCTCCCGTCACCTGGGGACAACATTCGAACGGGCGTTTGTCGACCCGAGCGTTTTCCCTGCTGTACGGCCATCTTGACACGGCCTTTACACTGTCTGGGCAGCCCAGTTGCGCCAGGAACGGGCGTCCGCTGCGTTCCACAGTTGCCCGGCGAGGGTCCCCCGCCGGGCCGAAGATTACGGGAAGGTTTGGCGACGATCTTGGCCAAAGAACGAATTGAGCGCGATGACGAGGACCTCGTTCGGCTCTACCTGACAGACATCGGCCAGTACCCGCTGCTGACCAAGGACGACGAGGTCCGCCTGGCCCAGGCCATCGAGGCCGGGCGCGCCGCCGAGGCCGACGTGGCCAAGGCGCCCAAGGGGCTGACCACGGCCAAGAAGCGCGAGATGCGCCGCTGCGTCATGGAGGGCGAGCAGGCCCAGCAGACCTTCGTGCAGTCGAACCTGCGGCTCGTCGTGTCGATCGCCAAGAAGTATCAAGCTTCGGGCCTGCCCCTGCTGGACCTGATCCAGGAGGGCAACCTCGGCCTGATGCACGCCGTCGAGAAGTTCGACTGGCGCAAGGGCTTCAAGTTCTCGACGTACGCCACCTGGTGGATCCGCCAGGCCATCACCCGGGGCATCGCCAACACCGGGCGCACAATTCGCCTGCCGGTCCACGCCGGCGACACCCTGGCCCGGGTGCAGAAGGCCCAGGCCCGCCTCGAGCTCAAGTTGGGCCGTCCGGCCACGCTGGCCGAGCTCGGCATCGAGGTCGAGATGCCCGAGGACAAGCTCGTCGAGGCGCTGCGCTTCCGCGCCGAGCCGCTGTCGCTGTCCGAGCCGCTGCGCGAGGACGGGGACGCCGAGCTGGGCGACGTGGTCGAGGACCGCTCGGCCGAGTCACCGTTCGAGGTGGCGGCCGTCTCCCTGCTGCCCGACGAGATCGGCCGTCTGCTCTCGCCACTCGACGAGCGCGAGCGTGAGATCCTGCGCCTGCGCTTCGGCCTGGACCGCGGCGAGCCCCGGACGCTCGAAGAGGTCGGCGAGCACTTCAACCTGACCCGTGAGCGGATCCGCCAGATCGAGGCGCGGGCGATGTCGAAGCTGCGCCACCCCTCCTCGGACACCGGCGCCCGCGACCTGCTGACCGTCTGAACCGCACGCCCCTTGAGCCGCACCGTCGGTTTCGACCCGGCGCCGCGTGCGGTTCGCCCCGTCGCAGCGTCCGCCTAGGATCGCCGCCATGAAGAAGCTCATCATTCTCGCCCTGCTGGTCGCCCTCGGCGTTGTCGCCGCCCGCCGCCTGCGCGAGGCGTAAGCCCCCTCAGCTTCAGGCGGCGCGTCCGGACGCCTGGCGGCCGCGGTGACCGCGGCGCCACAGGATGAGCGCGGCGCCTGCCACGGCCAAGCTCGTCGTCACCACCGGTGTGGTGCGGCCGACTCGGTCGCGCAGACGGATCGGCTTGACGAAGTTGCGCACCTCCCAGCCGCGCTCGCGCGCGATCTTGGCCAGCGCCCGATCGGGGTTGACCGCCACGGGTCGCCCGACCGCCTCGAGCATGGGGAGGTCGGTGGCCGAGTCCGAGTAGGCGCTGCTCGAGCCGAGGTCGATCCCCGTGCGCTCGGCGAGCTCGCGCATGGCGGTCGCCTTGCACTCGCCCTGCGCGTAGAAGGCCATCCGACCCGTGTAGCGCCCCTGCTCGTCGACCTCACCGCGCGAGCAGATGGCGCCGTCGACGCCGAGCAGGTCGGCCAGGGGCAGCACGATCTCCTCGGGTGACGCCGAGACGAGGTAGACGCGGTGGCCGGCCGCGCGGTGCAGCTCCATCAGCTCGAGCGCCTCGGCGTACATGATCGGCTCGATGGTTTGCAGCATGGTCTCGCGCACGATCTGGCGGACCTGGGCGCGGTCCCAGCCCTTGGTCACCGCGAGCATCGACTCGCGGACCCGGACCAGCCGGTCCTCGTCGGCCCCGAAGTAGAGGTAGATGAGCTGCGAGAGGGCCGCCCGGGCGACCAGCCGGCGGTTGATGAGCCCGCCCTTCAAGAAGGGTCGTCCGAACGCGGCGATGGAGGCACGGTCGATCACCGTCTTGTCGAGATCGAAGAACGCCGCCTCCATGCCACCAATGGTACGGGCGGCGGGCACTCAACCTTGAGCAATGGTGACAAATCGAGGATCGGGCCGCGAACGCTGCGCTGCGCGGTGCTGGGCGCACGCACGATCGTGACCCGGGGTTGCGATCCGGTTGCGCATGCGCACACCGGTGGGTGCGGCGCCGATCGGCCGCCAGGGGAGAGCGGCTACGGCCCCTGTTCGGCGATGAACAACGCGTGGACCGCATCCTCGGCCTCTTCGGTCACCAGGACGAGCACTTCGTCCCCCGACTGCAGCGTCGTGTCACCCCGCGGCACGATGAGGCGGTCGGCCCGGACCACGGCGACCACGACGGCGTCACGCGGGAAGGCCAGGTCGGCGATCGCGGTGTCGTTGGCGGGGGAGTCCTCGGCGAGCGTGATCTCGACGAGGTGGGCGGCGCCCCCTTGGAACTGGAGCAGCCGGACCAACGAGCCCACCGACACCGCCTCTTCGACCAGTGCGGTGAGGAGCTGGGGAGTGGAGACTGAGACGTCGACGCCCCAGCTCTCGTTGAAGAGCCACTGGTTCTTCGGGTGGTTGACGCGTGCCACCACCCGCGGGACGGCGAACTCCTGCTTGGCCAACAGCGAGATCACCAGGTTGTCCTCGTCGTCACCGGTCGCCGCGACGACGACGTCGACCGTGGCAAAGCCGGCGGCATCGAGAGAGGCGACCTCACACGCGTCACCGACGAACCAGGTCACGTCGAGCGTGGGGCGCAGCCGCTCGACGAGGTCGGGGTCCTTCTCAATCACGAGCACGTCGTGCCCGTTCGAATGCAGGTCGGAGGCGATGGCGGTGCCGACGCTGCCCGCGCCGGCGATGGCGACCTTCACGAACCCATCGCCCGGCCCGCCAGGCGCGCCAACGCGTCGTCGAGCTCGCGCAGTGCGTCGTCCAGGACGGCCAGGTGCAGGACGTCGCCCTCCTGGCCGACGAGCTCGCGTGCATCGAGGCGCGGTTCGCCGGCACGGGTGACCGCGATGACGATCAGCCGCCCGGGCTGCTCGAGCTCGCTCAGGCGACGGCCGGCCCACGAGTCGGGGAGGGTCCGGTCGACGAGGGTCAGGCGCCCGCTGGCGTCCGACCACTCGCGCACGTCCTGACCCGGGAGCAGGCGGCGGCGCACCTGGTCGATGGTCCAGGTCACGGTCGCGACGGTCGGGATGCCGAGTCGCTGATAGATCTCGGCGCGGCGGGGGTCGTAGATGCGGGCCACCACGTTGGGGATCTTGTAGGTCTCCCGCGCGATGCGCACGGTCAGGATGTTCGTGTTGTCGCCGCTCGTCACCGCCGCCAGCGCATCGGCGTGGAGCGCACCCGCCGTCTCGAGGTCGTCACGGTCGAACCCCGATCCCACCAGGCGCTGACCGTTCCAGTCCTTGAGGCGGCGGAACGCGCGCTCTGACTTGTCGATGATGGCCACGGAATGACCCTCGGCGCTCAGCGAGATGGCGAGCCCGGACCCGACGCGGCCGCACCCGACGACGATCACATGCACGCCACAGTGCAACACGCCCCGTCAGGCTGTGCAAAAACCGACGGTCGGAGGCGTGGCCCGGCGGTCACGGGCCGGCCGCCGCGTCCGGGAGCGCCGCCCGATTGCTTCTACTGTGTGGCCGTGGCGACCTCCACCGCGTCCCGGCCCACGATCCCGCTCCCGGGCGTCGCCGCCGAGAACATCCCCGAGACCCGACGGTACCGGCTGAAGAACCGCCTGCTCGGTCCGCCCCTCGTCACCGAACAGTTGGCCTCGGAGCGCTTGAGCCGCCCCATCGCTCTCGGCGTGCTGGCGCCCGACTGCATCTCGTCTTCGGCCTACGGCACCGAGGAGATGCTGACCCAACTCGTGCCCTACATCGGCCTGGCGGCTTTCACGCTTGTCGTGCCGATCACGCTTGCCATTCTCGGCGTCCTCTTCTTCGTGACCCTCTCGTATCTCGAGGTGATTGCGCTCTACACGAAAGCGGGCGGGTCCTACGTGGTGGCCCGGGACAACTTCGGGCCGAAGGTGGCGCAGATCGCAGCCGTCGCACTCTTGATCGACTACACGGTCACCGTCGCCGTGCAGACCTCCGCGGGCACAGCGGCCCTGACCAGCGCGGTCCCGGGCCTGGCGAATACGACGGACACGGTCTTGATCACCGTCGGCGTCGTGCTCCTGCTGCTCTACGGAAACCTGCGCGGGATCCGCGAGGCTGGCAGCTATTTCGCCATCCCGACCTACTTCTACGTCGTCGCCCTGACGTTGGTCATCGTGGCCGGCTATATCAAGGAGGCGCTCGGCCAACTCCACCCGATCCCCCTGCCACCCGGGAACCAGGTCTTCGGTGGGCACATCGGCACGCCCGGTTCTGGCTGGCTGATGGGACTGGCCTTCATCACGCTGCTGCGTTCCTTCGCCAACGGCGGGTCGTCGCTGACCGGGCTCGAGGCGATCTCAAACGGCGTCTCCAGCTTCCGCCGGCCCGAGGCTCAGCATGCACGCCAGACCCTTGTCGTAATGAGCTCGACCCTTGCCTTCCTCGTGCTCGGGACGACGCTCCTCGCACGATGGACGCACGCCGTGCCGTACGCGCTTGGATCCCCCACCGTGGTCTCCCAAGAGGTCAAGGCTGTGTTCGGCACCAGCGCCGCGGGGCATCTGCTCTTCTACGTCGTGCAACTGGCGACGATGCTGGTCCTCTACACAGGTGGGAACACCAGCTTCAATGGGTTTCCCTACCTGGCCAGTTTCGTGGCCGGCGACCGGTTCCTACCCCGTCAACTGACGCGGCGCGGCCACCGCCTCGCATTCTCGAACGGCATCCTCGTCCTGGCGGCCGTCGCGCTCGCGCTCGTCCTCGTGTACCGGGCGCAGCTCAATGGTCTCGTCGCGCTCTATGCAATCGGCGTCTTTACCGGTTTCACCATGGCCGGATCGGGAATGGTGAAGCACCACCTCGAAGCGCGCCAAGGGCACTGGCGGCGTAGCGTCCTGGTGAACGGGTTCTCCGCGTTCTTGTGCTTCACCGTCGTGCTGATCTTCGCCATCGCCAAATTCACGGAGGGCGCGTGGCTGATCGTCGTCATAGGACCGCTCCTCTATATGGGGCTGATCCGCATGCACACCCAGTACGCCCGTGAGGACGAGATGCTCGAGACGGGTGTGGTCGAGGCGTCCGAGGCCCCGGTGCTGCGGCGGCACGTGGTGGTCGTGCTGGTCGACCGCCTCGACATGGCGACCGCCCGGGCCCTGCAGTACGCGCGGATGCTGGCGCCCGACGACCTGCGGGCGGTGCACTTCGACATCGACACCAAGGCGGCGCGCGAGCTCGAGGCGGAGTGGGGCCGCCTCGGCCTGGCGCGTCTGCCCCTCGACATCATCGAGACCCCGGACCGCCGGCTCGGCCGCGCCGCCATCGAGCTGGTGGCGGACGCCACGCTCGACGGCGACACCGAGTGCACCGTGCTCCTGCCGCGGCGCAGCTACGCGCGGGTCTGGGAGCGGTTCCTCCACGACCGCACCGCCGACAAGATCGCCGCCGTGCTCGGTCAGGTGCCGCACGTCGCCGCGACCATCGTCCCCTTCGCCGTCGGCGGCGGACGCCTCGGCGAGCGGGTGCGCTCCTACGGCCAGGCGGTGCAACAGCGGGCGCGGCAGGGGCGAGACGGATCCGAGGGCGACGAGACGATCGACCCCCAGGGGCGCAGCGGCGTCGATCGCCTGGGCCGCAGGGACGGCCCGCGTCGGCCGGGGGTGGTGCTCGACGCGGACGCGACCCTGGCCAAGCGGGCCGGGGCCACGACGCCGATCGCCGCGGTGGTGCCGCGTCAACGGGTGCGGGTGGCCGGCCGGGTCAAGTCGGTGCGGGTGCAACCCCGGGCGGGGACGTCCAACCTCGAGTGCGTGTTGAGCGACGGCACCGGCGGCATCCTCTTGGTCTTCGTGGGCCGGCCCAAGATCGCCGGCATCGACCCGGGCGCCCGCCTGGTGGCCGAGGGCATGGTGGGGACCTGGAGCCGCCGGCCCGCCATGCTCAACCCGTTCTTCGAGGTGGTGCAGGGGGCGGCCAGCGACCCCACCGAACCCTGAGGGACCGGGTGGGGCAAATTGCCCGCCCCGGCGCCAGTCGCTAACGTGCCCGCGGCCCGGCGTCGGGTGCGACCTCCGCGGCGCGTCCTCGCTCCGGGATCACGATATCGACCGCCGTGGTGCTGAGCGCTGCCGCACCACGCGGACGGGGGCGCGGCCGCCCTCACTCCACTGGGCGTACTGGAACAGAAAGGGCACACCGGGAATGATCAATCTCCTCGCCGCCGAGGGTGGGTACCAGGCCTTTCATCTGGGCGGGGTAGACAAGACCTGGCTGTACATCTGCCTGGCCGCCGGGATCGTCGGCATCGGCGCCGGACTCCTCCTCGCCCGCAACGTGCTGGCGGCCGATCAGGGCACGGTCAAGATGAAGGAGATCGCCCAGGCGGTCCAGGAAGGCGCGGAGGCCTTCTTGGCCCGGCAATTCCGGGCGATCGTCATGATCATCATCCCGCTGGCCATCCTCATCTTCTTCACGGCCACCAAGGTGGTGAAGCCCGACGGCGGGATCGCCCTGAGCTTCCAGCAGGACGGCCTCTACCGGGTGATCTGCTTCCTGTTCGGGGCGGCCTTCTCGGGCCTCACCGGGTTCATCGGCATGAGCATCGCCGTGCGGGGCAACGTCCGCACCGCCGCGGCGGCCTCGCAGGGCGGTGGCATGGCGGGGGCGCTGCGGGTCGCCTTCCGCACCGGCGCCGTCACCGGCATGCTCTGCGTCGGCCTGGGCCTGGTCGGCGCGACCGCCATCGTCCTCATCTTCCAGAACTCGGCGACCGCGGTGCTGATCGGCTTTGCGTTCGGCGCCTCGCTCCTCGCCCTCTTCATGCGTGTCGGCGGTGGCATCTTCACCAAGGCGGCCGACGTCGGCGCCGACCTCGTCGGCAAGGTCGAGGCCGGGATCCCCGAGGACGATCCGCGCAACGCCGCCACGATCGCCGACAACGTGGGCGACAACGTGGGCGACTGCGCCGGCATGGCGGCCGACCTCTTCGAGTCCTACGAGATCACGATCATCTCGTCACTCATCCTCGGCTACTCGGCCTTCAACACGATCCATCACAATCCGACGGCCGCCGTCCTCTACCCGCTCATCGTCCCGGCCATCGGCATCATCGCCTCGGTGGTCGGCGTCGTGGTGGTGCGAGCGCGCAAGACCGACCGCAACGCGCTGGCTCCGATCAACCGAGGCTTCTGGCTGGCCGCGCTCTTGACCATCATCGGTGCCTTCCTGGTGGCGCAGTACTACGTGCACGACCTCAAGGTCTTCTACGCCGTCCTGACCGGCGTCATCCTCTCCCTGGTGGCCAGCCAGATCACAGAGCAGTTCACCTCGACCGAGCGCGGCCCGGTGAAGGAGATCGCCGCCTCGGCCCGCACCGGCCCGGCCACGACGGTGCTCTCGGGCATTTCCATCGGTCTCGAGTCGTCGGTCTGGGCCATCATCGCCATTGCCATCGCCATCGGCGTGGCCATCGGGCTGGGCGACGGCAACATCGAGCTGACCTTCTACCTGGTGGCGCTCATCGGCATCGGGCTGCTGGCCACGGCGGGCATGGTCGTCTCGGAGGACAGCTTCGGCCCCGTGTCGGACAACGCGGCCGGCATCGCGGAGATGTCCGGCGAGTTCACCGGCGAGGCGGAGCGGATCATGGTCAGCCTCGACGCCGTCGGCAACACGACCAAGGCCATCACCAAGGGTGTCGCCATCGGTTCGGCCGTCATCGCCGCCGTCGCCCTGTTCGCCTCGTTCATCGAGACCATCGGCGAGCAGATTCCGAGCCTTCACGCGACGGGCTCGAAGCTCTTCAGCGTGATCCAGATCAACGTGGCCAACCCGACCACGTTCATCGGTCTTCTCATCGGCGGCTCGATCGCCTTCCTCTTCTCTTCCCTGGCCATCCGCGCCGTCGGCCGCTCGGCGGGCACCGTCGTGCTCGAGGTGCGACGCCAGTTCCGCGAGCACCCCGGCATCATGGACTACACCGAGAAGCCCGAGTACGGGCGCGTGATCAGCATCTGCACCGCCGCCGCCCAGCGCGAGCTGGCGACGCCGGCGCTGCTGGCCATCCTGACCCCGGTCATCGTGGGTTTCGGCATCAACTACCTGGCGCTCGGGGCCTTCCTCGCCGGCACCATCCTCACCGGGCAGCTCATGGCCAACACCTTGTCGAACTCGGGTGGGGCGTGGGACAACGCGAAGAAGTACATCGAGGACGGCAACGAAGGCGGCAAGGGCTCGGAGGCGCACAAGGCCGCGGTCATCGGGGACACGGTGGGCGACCCGTTCAAGGACACGGCCGGCCCGGCGCTCAACCCGATGATCAAGGTGATGAACCTGGTCTCGCTGCTCATCCTGCCCGCCGTGATCACGCTGCGACACAACACCGGGGGTCGTCTCGCCATCGCTGCGGCGGCCCTCGTCGTCCTGCTCGGGGCGCTCGCGTTCTCGAAGCGGGCCACCACGGCCATGGACTCCGACAGCGCAGATTCGACGCCGGCTCCAGCCGCCGTCGCATCCGTCGATTGACCTGCTCAGCGGCCTAGGCGACCGTTCGCTGCCAGTGCCGCGACCCGGCCCTGCTCTTGACAGGCGGGCCGGGCGGCCCCCACTCTGATTTGACCATGCCCTCCGAGCCATCGTTCCGGTCAGTGCCCCGCGGGGTGCGTCATGGGTAAGGCACTCGTCATCGTCGAGTCGCCCGCCAAGGCACGCACCATCGGCGGCATGCTCGGGCCGGACTTCATCGTCGAGTCGTCCGTCGGCCACATTCGCGACCTGCCGCGTGGCGCCGACGAGGTGCCCGCCGCGTTCAAGGGCGAGTCGTGGGCGCGTCTCGGGGTGGACGTGGACAACGGGTTCAAGCCGCTCTACGTGGTCTCGACGCCGAAGAAGTCGGTGGTGGCGAACCTCAAGCGCCTCCTCAAGACGGCCGACGAGCTCTACCTCGCCACCGACGAAGACCGCGAGGGCGAGTCCATCGCGTGGCACCTGTCCGAGGTCCTCAACCCGACGGTGCCGGTCAAGCGCATGGTGTTCCACGAGATCACGCCCGCCGCGATCGCCCGCGCCGTCGAGGAGTGGCGCGACCTCGACCGTCGCCTGGTCGACGCACAAGAGGCACGCCGCATCCTCGACCGACTCTACGGCTACGAGGTCTCGCCGGTCCTGTGGCGCAAGGTCATGCCGCGGCTTTCGGCGGGCCGGGTGCAGAGCGTGGCCACCCGCATGGTCGTCGAGCGGGAGCGGGCCCGCATGCGATTCCGCTCGGCCACGTGGTGGGGCATCGAAGGCACCTTCAACCGTGACTCCGCCGCCAGCGGGTTCGGCGCGTCCCTCGTTGCCCTCGGCGGGACCGCGATCGCCACCGGCAAGGACTTCGACGAGCAGGGGGAGCAAAGCGCCAAGGGCGCGGTGCGTGTCCTCGGCGAGGACGACGCCACCTCGGTCGCCGAGGCGCTCGTGGGACAGACCTTCACGGTGAAATCGGTCACGCAGCGGCCGTTCCGCCGCTCGCCCGCTGCCCCGTTCATGACCTCGACGCTGCAGCAGGAGGCGGGGCGCAAGCTCCGCTTCAGCGCGCAGCGGGCCATGCAGGTCGCCCAACGCCTCTACGAGCAAGGCTTCATCACCTACATGCGAACGGACTCGACGACCCTGTCGGACGAGGCCCTGACCGCGGCGCGGTCCCAGGCCCGTGAGCGCTACGGCGACGCCTACGTGCCGGAGGCGCCGCGGCGCTACGAGCGCAAGGTCAAGAACGCACAAGAAGCCCACGAGGCGATCCGTCCCTCCGGCGAGACCTTCCGCACCCCCGAGCAGGTGGGCCGCCAGCTCTCTGGGGACGAGCTCCGCCTGTACGAGATGATCTGGATGCGCACCGTGGCCTCGCAGATGAACGACGCCACGGGGACCAGCGCCCAGCTGCGCCTGGTGGCCGACGTGCCGCGCGGCGCGGCGGCGGGCCAGGAGGCCGAGTTCTCGGCCAGCGGCCGGGTGATTTCGTTCAAGGGCTTCCTCGAGGTGTACGAGGAGGGCCGCGACGACGACGAGTCGGACGCCGACAGCGCCGAGGAGCGGATCCTCCCCGCGTTGGCCGAAGGTGACCGGGTACAGGGCAGCGCATTCGAGCCGGGGTCGCACACGACGCAGCCGCCGGCCCGCTACACGGAGGCCTCACTCGTGAAGGCGATGGAGGAACTCGGAGTGGGTCGACCGTCGACCTACGCGAGTGTCATCGCCACCATCCTCGACCGCGGCTACGTATGGAAGAAGGGGTCTGCACTCGTCCCGAGCTTCACCGCGTTCGCCGTGGTGGGGTTGCTCGAGCGCTACTTCACGAGCCTGGTCGACTACGGCTTCACCGCGTCCATGGAGGACGACCTCGACGACATCGCGGCCGGGGCCGAGGAGTCCCTGCCCTGGCTGACTCGCTTCTACTTCGGCAGCAACGCCCCGGGCGCCATGGCGAGCGACGGGTCGGAGGTGGACACGCTCGGACTAAAGGCGACGGTGGCCGCGCACTTGGCGGAGATCGACGCCCGCGAGATCAACTCCATTCCGCTGGGTGAGGGGAGCGACGGCGAGCCGATCGTGGCCCGCGTCGGTCGTTACGGGCCCTATCTCCAGCGCGGGGAGGACCGCGCCTCGATCCCCGACGACACGGCGCCCGACGAGCTGACGATCGAACGGGCCGAGGAGATCCTCGCCGCACCCTCCAACGACCGGGTGCTCGGGACCGACCCGGCGAGCGGGCTCGAGGTCCAACTCAAGGCCGGCCGGTTCGGTCCCTACGTGCAGGTGGGCGACGCCGTCGACGGCGGCGAGAAGCCCCGCACCGCGTCGCTGTTCTCCACCATGGACCCGGCCGCGCTGACCTTCGAGGAGGCGCTGGAGCTGCTGCGCATCCCGCGCACGGTGGGGACGGACCACGAGACCGGCGAAGACGTGGTGGCCCACAACGGTCGCTTCGGCCCGTACCTGAAACGCGGATCCGATACGCGGAGCCTCACCAGCGAGGAGCAACTCCTGACGGTGACCCTGGACGAGGCCGAGGCGCTCTTCGCGCAGCCAAAGCAGCGGCGGGGCCGGACGGCCGCCGCACCGCTGCGCGAGCTGGGAGCCGATCCCGCCACCAACCTGCCGGTCGTGGTGAAGGAGGGCCGGTTCGGCCCCTATGTGACCGACGGCACCACCAACGCCAGCCTGCGCAAGGGGGACACGGTCGAGGAGATCGACATCGGCCGGGCGGCCGAGCTGCTGGCCGACCGCCGGGCGGCCGGGCCCTCGACGCGGAAGAAGAAGGCGGCCAAGAAGGCGGCACCCGCCAAGAAGAAGGCGACGGCCAAGAAGGCCGGGGCCAAGAAGGCCGGGGCGGCGAAGAAGGCCGGGGCGGCGAAGAAGGCCGGCGGCACCAAGAAGGCGGCGGCCGCCTCCGATGGTGCGGATCCCGCCGCGATGAAGGCCGCGTCGACCGAACCGTTCTGAGCGTGCCCGCCGCCCGGGGTCGCCTCATCGCGCTCGAGGGGATCGACGGCTGCGGCAAGTCCACCCAAGCCACGGCGGTGGCCGCGGCCCTCGGGGCCCACCTGACCCACGAGCCCGGTGCCACGCCCCTCGGCGTGCTGTTGCGCCAGGTGCTGCTGGCACCCGACGTACCGCCACCCTCGCTGCGGGCCGAGGCCCTGCTGATGGCGGCCGACCGCGCCGAGCACGTGGCGCAGGTGATCGAGCCCGCGCTGGCGTCCGGCGCGTGGGTGGTGACCGATCGCTATTCGGGCTCGACCCTCGCGTACCAGGGTTACGGCCGCGGCCTCGAGGTCGGCGAGCTGTCCCAGCTGGTGGCTTGGGCCACCGGGGGCACCGAAGCCGATCTCTCCGTCCTGGTCGACGTGCCCGTCGACGTGGCGGCGGCGCGGCTGGCCGCCGGGACCCGGCGTGGGCGCCGGGCGGACCGGATGGAGCAGCTCGGCCCGGATTTCGCGGCCCGGGTGCGCGAGGGCTTCCTCGCCCAGGCCGACGCCGACGCCGCGCGCTGGCTGGTCGTCGACGGCACGGGCGATTCGGGCGCGATCACCGCGCATATCGTCCAAGCCGTGCGGACGCGCCTGGGAACCGAGCCGGGACCCGCCCGGTGAGCGACGAGCGGCCCTCCCTGGCACTCTTCGAGGGGGTGGTCGGTCAGGACGATGCGGTCGGCGCGCTGCGCGCCGCGGCGGCGAACCCGGTGCACGCATACCTCCTGCGCGGGCCGGAGGGCAACGGCGGACTGGCGGCGGCCCACGGGTTCGCGGCCGCCCTGCTCTGCCCCGACGGCGGGTGCGGCGTCTGCACCACGTGCCGTGGCGCCCTGGCGGGCACCGATCCCGACCTGCACATCGTCAGGCGGAGCGGGGCGTCGCTCAGCAAGGAGACCATGCGCCAGGTCGTCGCGCTGGCCCAGCGCCGCCCGCTGGCGGCCGCCCGCCAGGTCATCGTGGTCTTGGAGATGCACCTGGTCCTCGAGCGCGCCCCGGTCCTGCTCAAGACGCTCGAGGAGCCGCCGGGCCAGACGGTCTTCATCCTGCTGGCCGACGAGCTCACTCCCGACCTCACGACCATCGCCAGCCGGTGCGCCGAGATCGTGTTCCCTCCCGTGTCCCGAGACGTCCTGGCGCAATGGCTCGAGAACTCCGGCGTCCCGGCGGACACGGCGGCCGTGGTTGCCGAGAGCAGCGGCGGCAACCTGGCGCGGGCCCGCGTGATGATCGACGACCCCGACGTGGCGGCGCGGGTCGCACTGTGGGCGTCGGTACCCGACGAACTGGCGGCGTCGGGAGCCGCCGTCGTGACGCTCACCCGGCGGGTGCTCGAGTCGGCCGACCGGGCGGTGCAGCCGTTGCGCGTGGCCCACGGGCGCGAAATCGAGACGCTCACCGACGCAGCCAAGGAGATGGGCGAGCGCGGCTTGCCGGCGCGCAAGGAGATCGTGGAGCAACACCAACGCGAGGAGCGCCGCTTCCGCACCGACGCACTCCGGGCCGGTCTCGGGGTGTTGGCCCGGACCTACCGGACCCGGGTGACCGGTGCGGCGGCGCGGGGTGCGATCGCCGCGGGCGACCAGGACGCGCGGGCGGCCACCCACGCGGTCGGCCTCATCACCGAGGTGGCGCAGGCGCTGCCGCGGAACCCCAACGAGGCCCTGCTGCTCCAGTCCCTCTTCACCCGCCTGGCCGCGCTGACCGCGTAGCGCGGCGCACGAACCCCGCTCGGGCAACGGAGGCAGCGGGGAGGGCCTAGCATCACGGTGCACTGGGAGAGATCGGGAGAGGCCGAGATGTCGGGCAGTGGTTCGGAGGCGGCCACGAATCGCACTGACGCGGCGTCCATGTTGCAGATCCGGGTCCTCGGTCCACTCGAGATCGCCTGGGGCGGCAAGGTGGTCGACCTGGGTGGCGTCAAGGCGAGGGCGCTGATCGCCCGTTTGCTGATCGACCGCGGCCTCATCGTGTCGGTCGACCGGCTCGTCGACTCGATGTGGGGGGACCGTGACGGGGATGGCGCGGAAATTGCCCTGCGCTCCACGATCTCGCGCCTGCGCAAACGGCTCCGCCAAGCGGGTGCCCCCGAGGACGTGATCGTGACGCGAGCCCCGGGCTACGCGCTCGAGGTCGCGTCGGAGACCACGGACGTGTTCGTGTTCGAGCAGATGGTGGCGGATGGCCGCCGTCTGCTCGGCCGTCGCCGACCGAGCGAGTCGCTCCGCGCGCTCAAGGCGGCGCAGGAGCTGTGGCGCGGGTCCGCCTACAGCGAGGTGCGCGACGAGCCGTTTGCCCGGGCCGAAGCCCGCCGCCTGGAGGAACTGCTGCTGGCGGCCATCGAGACGCGCATCGACGCGGAAATCACCTTGGGCCGCCACGAGTCGCTGACCGGCGAGCTGGAGACGCTGACGAGCGAACATCCGATGCGCGAGCGCCTGTGGTCGCAGCGCATGCTGGCGCTGTACCGCTCGGGGCGCCAAGCCGAGGCCCTCAGCGTGTTCCAGGAGCTGCGCTCGACCCTCGTGACCGAACTCGGGATCGAGCCGAGCCAGGACGTGTCGTGGATGGAGCACGCCATTCTCGCCCAGGAGCCCGCACTCTCTTTCCCGGTGCCCGCAGAACCGCCGCCCGAGGTCCCCGCCGTCCCGGCTGCGGCCGGTGGCAATGCCGGGGCGGACTCGGGGTACCGCGTGCGCATCCCGACCTCCCCCAACGAAGGCCTCTTCGTCGGGCGCGACCGGGAGTCCGCGCTGCTGCGCGACTGGTGGGGTTCGGTCGGTCGAGGTGACGGCGGGCTCCTCCTGGTCGACGGCGACCCCGGTATCGGCAAGACGCGCCTCGTCGGCGAGTTGGCGCGCGCCGTGGAGGGCGAGGGCGCCCTCGTGTTGTGGGGCCGCTGCGACGAAGACCCGGTCGCGCCGTTCCAGCCGTTCGCCGAGGCGCTGGGCCGCTACTTCCACGCGGAGTCCGCGGATCGGATCTCGGGCATGCCCGAGTGGCAACTCGCCGAGCTCTCCCGCCTCGTCCTGCGTCTGCGTGAGTACGCGCCACCATTCGAACCGGACGCAGGCGACCCGGAGAACAATCGCTTCCGGTTCTTCGAAGCGGTGACAGCCACCCTGAGTGAGCTTTCGTCGAACGGAACCATCCTGCTGGTCATCGACGATCTGCACTGGGCCGACCAGCCCACGCTGCTTCTCATGCGTCACGTCCTGCGGAACATCGACCGCGCCAAGCTCGGGGTCGTCGGGATGTACATCGACACGGAGGTCTCGTCGGAGCACCGCCTGCGCACGGCGCTCGCCGACCTGCGCTCGGGTCTCCCGGTGGAGACGGTGCACCTGCAGGGCCTGAGCGAGGACGGCGTCGAGGAACTGGTCCGGGGTTGGAAGAGCGCGCCCGAGGACCTCGCGCCCCGTCTCCACAAGCTCACCGACGGGAACCCGCTGTTCCTCGAGGAGATGCTCCGCCAGGTCGTCGAACGCGGCTCCGGACGGGCCAACGACGGGGTTGAGACGCCCGTGCCACCCGACCTCGATCCCCCCGAGGCCATCCGCGAGCTCGTGGCCCGGCGCGTGTCGCGGTTGCCCGAAGACGTGATCTACCTCCTGCAGGCGGCGGCCGTCTCGGGCCAGGAGTGCGAGGCGAGCATCGTCGCCGAGGCCGCCGAGCTGAGCCCGGAACAGCAGCTCGACGCGTTCGACCGGGCCGAAGAGTCGCGGCTGCTGCGCCGGGTCGGTGGGCTGGTGCGGGACCGCTATGCGTTCAGTCACGCCTTGGTGCGCGACGCGATCTACGGCGAGCTGTTGCGCGGCCGCAGGGTCCGCTACCACCACAAGATCGCCGTGGCGACCGAACGTGGGCATGGTGGCGCTCTCGACCGGTACGTCAACGAGCTCGCCCACCACTTCTACATGGGGGCCGCGCTGGCCGACTCCGACAAGGCGATTCGCTACTGCACGGCGGCGGGAGAACGGGCGCTGCGCCTGCTCGCGTTCGAAGAGGCAGTCGGCCATCTGACCCGCGCGCTCGAGGTGACCGAGAAATTCGGCGGTGACGATCCCTCGACCCTCTGCGACACGCTCATTGCCCTCGCAGAGGCGCAGAACCGGGCCGGCGATGCGGCTCAGGCCAACACCAGCTTCGAGCGGGCGGCTTCGTTGGCCCGGTCGATCGGGGATCCCGAGCGGCTCGCAAGCACCGCCTTGCGCGCCGGCCCCCTGACCTACCTGGGCATCGTGGGCGCGCACCAGGAACAGATCGCGCTGCTCGAGGAGGCCCTGGCCGCATTGCCCGGCGACGACGCGCACCTGCGCGCCCGAGTGACCGCGCAGCTGGGGCTGATCATCGTCGCTTCGGCCGGCGTGCCAGGGCCGGGGGTGCTCGACAGGGCGCTCGCGTTGAACTCCGACGCGGTCGCCATGGCGCGTCGCCTCGGCGATCGGGTCGCTCTGGGCTACGCCCTCCGCGCCCGCATGCACGTGTTGTGGGGCATCGACCCGGCTCCCGAACGGCTGGCTCTGGGAACCGAGCTCGGGCAGATCGCCGACGACGTCGGCGACCAATTCCTTGCGCTCCACGGTCACATGTGGCGGGTACGCGAGTTGCTCGCACAAGGTGATGTGGACGCGGTCAACGACGAGCTCGCCCGGTTCGAGGCGCGAGACCCCGGCCCGGTGCATCCGCTCGAGGCGTCGTACTCCCTCAGTGTCGGAGCCATGATGGCGCTGGTCGCGGGAGATTTCGAGCAGGCCGAATGGATGGCTCGTCGGGGCATGGAAGTGGCGGAAGGCCACAACGAGCTGGTGGTCAGCTTCTACGGGGTGCTGATGGCGTGGACGTGGTGGCAGCGGGGAGAGCTCGTGGCCCTCGAGCAGATGTTCCGCGATGTGATCGAGGATTCGCTGGCCGGCTACCCGATCGTGCGGGCGGCGCTGGCACTCATCCATGCCGAGTCAGGGCAGCTGGACCAGGCGATGGCCGACCTGGACGCGCTGGCAGCGTTCGGCTGGGAGGTCGTGGCGCGGGACCAGACGGAGGGCGTCTCGCTGGCGCTGGTCGCCGCAGCGTGCGGCGCGGTCGGCGCCAGGGCCCGGGACCACGCGTCGCTCATCTACGAACAGATGCGCCCGTATGCCGGCACGGCGGTCGTGATCCGGGCACCGGCCGCGGGTTGCGTGGGGCCGGCCGACCAGTATCTCGGTTTGCTCGCCACGGCCACCGGCGACCTCGCCCTCGCCGAGGTGCACTTCGAGGCGGCGCTGCGTCTGGCGCACCGCATGCACTCGGAGCCCTTCGAGGCCGCGGCCGAGGTGGAGCTGGCTCGGGTCCTGCGCCAGCGCGGGCGGGAGGGTGAGGAGGAGCGGGTGGCCATCCTGTTGCGCCACGCCGAGGAGTCTGCGTTGCGCCTGGGTTTGCCCCGGCTGGCCGGGATGGCGGCCGACCCGGGATGAGCCGCCGCGAACGGGTGATTCAGGAGACGCGCGAGTCCGTGCCGGCATCCCGGTCGGCGATCTCGGCCAACTTGTCGTCGGCCTCGCGGATGCGGCGGCTCATGCCGACCAACAGCGCGTTGCGAAAGCCAGGGATCTCCATCATCGCGTCGAATTCACGCGGACCCAGGATCAGCACGTCGAGGTCCGACGTCGCCGTCACGGTCGCGCTGCGTGGCTCCGCCTCGATGGCCGCCAACTCGCCAAAATAGCCCCCCGGGCCCCATTCGTTGACGACCCTCCCGGCCCGGGTGACGACAACGGTGCCTTCGAGAATGATGAACAGCTCGCGTCCGAGTCGTCCTTCGCGCAAGATGACTTCGCCCTCGAGGACGTGCAAGCGTTCGGCAATGCGGGCAATCTCGGCGATCTGGTCGTCCGTGCACTCGGCGAACCAGGGCACACCGTGAAGCCGCGCGGCGACGGTGGCCGGTGCACCCCAGTCCGGTGCTGTCATCCCCACCTCCCGTGCGAACGTGATGTCAGGCTACGCGAAGTCGATCCCTTGTCCGAAGCCGAGCGGTCGGGCCCCCGGCGGCACCGGGCTTCGGGCTTGCCGGCCCTCTCGGCGGGTGGCCGCTCTGTTTGATCGGTGGTATCGGCGATCTGCGCATCGGCCTCGCGCAATCGGTTGGCAATGCTCTGGAACAGAGCGTCCCGAAAGCCGGGAATGCTGGTGGCCGCGAACTCGTGGGGGCCGGTGATCAGCACGTCGACCTCGGTGAGGGCGTCACGGTTGCGTTGCGGGGGCCGGGGCTCATCGCAGCCAGCTCGCCGAAGAAGTTGCCCGGGCCGAGCGAGTTGTGCGCCGCCCGGCGCGGGTGACGGCCACGCTGCCCGAGAGGATCAGGAAGAACTCCCGTCCGATCCGCCCCTCGCGGCCCAGGACCTCTCCCGCGCCCGCCTGCACCCGTTCGGCCAGACGGGCCACCTCTTCGAGTTGCGCTCTCGAGCACTCGCGGAGCTGGTCGACCGCTTCCAGGCGGTCGACGGTTGCTTGATGTCCCGGGGTGACGGCCACGGCGCTCAATTCCTCTCGTTCGGTCATTTGGTGGCAGCGTGCACGGCCCTGGCGCCGCCAAGCCAGTTCGCCCACTTTGCGCCGGCGCCCTTGCATCGGCGTTGCAGGCCCGTGACACCGGCGGGCGCAGGGCCGAAGGGGCGGTCGTCGCCCTGCGCCACGGCCGTGAACAGGGAAAACTCCACCGGCCGCAGGCGCCGGGCGGCGAGCGGGTCCGAAGGTTCCCGGCGTCAGCTCCCGGGATCGGGGCGTGACACGCGCTGACCTACACTGACTCACCGCCGCCTGCCGGGGCACGGTGCCCGCTCGGGTGCCATCCCAGGCGTGACGGCCGCGGCTGCCTGGGTAGCTCAGTCGGTAGAGCAGCGCACTCGTAATGCGCAGGTCGTCGGTTCGAGTCCGACCTCAGGCTCCAGTACAGAACCACTTTTTGACTTTGTCCACAGATGGAATAGGGTAAGGCCCAACAGTTGGCCCAACAGTTGCCCGAGAAGTTCTCGGGCGGGGACGGCTCTGGAGGGGCGGCCATGCCGGGCAGCATGCGCAAGCGACCCGATCGGGGTAACGACGTCTGGGAGCTCCGGGTGTTCCTCGGGCGTGACTCGACCGGGCGGGTTCGCCATAAGCAGCGCACCTTCCGTGGGTCGAAGCGCGCCGCCGAAAAGGAGCTGTCCCGGCTCGTCATGGCCCAGGACTTCGAGCCCGAGGTCCCGAGCGAGCCCGAAACCCAGACGTGGAACCAGACCACCACCGTGAACGACGCCATCGAGGGTTGGAAACAGAACGGCTGGGAGGACCTGAGCCCGGTCACCGCACGTCGCTACGAGAACGTCTGGAAGGTCCACATCGAGAAGACCATCGG
>DASZMN010000124.1:0-9177 GCA_035551835.1 Acidimicrobiales bacterium
AGAAGGTGAACTTCCAGGTAGAAGGCTTGTAGTAGTTCGAAAAGCTGAGTACTATCCCCGGCATGTCCGGGGATTTTGTCGCGCCTCTTTTGGCGCGCTTTTTGTCGTGGTCGCTGCGGTAGTGAGTGTGGCCCCTCCCCCGCCCGACCCCGAGCTCCAAGCCGAACAGGGCTATCTCGACGACGCCCTCACCTCGCTGGCCGCCATGCGCGCCCGGGCCGAGGTGTTGCTCCAGGACCTGGTCGCCGCCGGAAATCCCGATCTCGACTACGTTGCCGCGTTGTCGCGGCGGGTGGCGCTCCTGGCCGACAGCCCACGGCCGCTCCTCTTCGGACGGATCGACGAAGAGGCGGGGGCCACCTGGCACATCGGCCGCCGGCACGTCGAGGACGCCAAGGCTGACCCGGTGGTCGTCGATTGGCGGGCACCGGTCGCGGTGCCCTTCTACCGCGCCAGCGCGCGGGAGGCCCTGGGCCTCGTGCGGCGGCGCCAGATCATGGTGGATCGACGCGCCGTCGTCGCGGTGGCCGACGACCTGTTCGACGGGAGCGAGGGGGACGCGGGGACCACTCGTCTGCGGGGCGGCGACGCGCTCCTGGCCGAGCTCGAACGCGCCCGCACCGGGGAGATGCTCGACATCGTCGCCACGATCCAGGCCGAGCAGGACGAAATCATCCGGGCACCGCTCGACCTGCTGCTCTCCGTCCAGGGTGGCCCGGGGACGGGCAAGACCGCCGTCGGGCTCCATCGCGCCGCCTTCTTGCTCTACAACCATCCGGCGCTGAGTCGCGACGGCGTCCTGGTGCTCGGTCCAAGTCGCGCCTTTTTGCGCTACATCGCCCAGGTGCTTCCCTCGCTCGGCGAGGAGGCGGTCGTGCAGACCACCGTCGCCGACCTCGCGCCGAAGGCGAAGGTGCGCGCCCACGAACCGACGGAGATCCGTCGGCTGAAGGGTGACCTCAGGATGGCGGCGCTGCTGCAGCGCGCCCTCGATGGACGGCGGAGCGTGCTGGGCCGCGACGCCAGTCTCCGGGTGCGCTTTGCCCGGGCCACCTTGCCCGCGACGCGGGTCAACGAACTGGTGAGCTCCATCACGGCACGGCCGGCTCCCTACAAGGCGGGACGCTTGGCCCTGAGGGCCCGATTGGTGAGCGAGGCCCGTCGCGCCTTTCGCTCGTCCGGACGCCTGGGCGCGGACGAGCCATGGTTCGAACGAGAGCTGATGGCAACCGAGGAATTCCAGACGCTGCTCGACACGCTGTGGCCGACGGTCTCCCCCACCGCGCTGGTGCGAGACCTCCTGACCTCCTCGAGCCGTCTCGAGCGCTTCTCACGCGGGCTCTTCGACGCGTCCGAATGGTCGCTCCTGCTCCGATCCCGACAAGCCCGCGCTTCGGGCGCGACATGGAGCGTGGACGATCTGGCCCTGCTCGACGAGGCGGCGTTCCTCACCGGGGGCCGCACGCGGACCTACGGCCACGTCGTCGTGGACGAGGCACAGGACCTCACGCCGATGCAGTTCCGCATGATCGCCCGCCGCGTCCCTTCCGGGTCGGTCACCGTGCTCGGGGACCTGGCCCAGGCGACCGGTCCATGGTCGTACGGGGATTGGGCCGAGGTGCGCGAGGTCCTGGCCAGCGGCCCGGCGAAGGCGCAGCACACCGAGCTCACGATGGGCTACCGGGCGCCGGGTCGGGTGCTCGACTTCGCCTCGCGGCTCCTCCCGGCCGCCGCGCCGGGCGTGCAGCCGACCACGTCGATCCGCCGTGGGCGCACCGAACCCACCATCCGCGCCGTGCCCACCGACCAGGTGGCGTCCGCCTCGCTGGCCGAGGCCTACGCCCTGACGGCCGAGCACGCGCTCGTGGCGGTGATCGCGCCGGAGGATTTGGTGCCCCAACTGGTGCGGTTCGCCCGGCGCCAGGACGAGGTCGGCCTGCTCGAACGGGATGCGATGACCCGCCCGGTGACCATCGTGCCCGCCCCGGCCGCCAAGGGGCTCGAGTTCGACGCGGTCGTGGTGGCCGAGCCGGCCGCCATCGCGGCCAGCGGTCCCCGGGGCCTCCGGCTGCTCTACGTCGGGCTGACCCGTCCGATCCAGCATCTCAGCGTCGTCCACAGCCACCCCCTTCCCGCCCCGCTCCTCGACTGACCCTTCGGCCCTCCCCTCCCCTACGATCCGTGCCATGGACGTCGCAGGCAAGGTGGCACTCATCACGGGCGGCAGCAACGGGATCGGCGAGGGGGTGGCCCGGCATCTCGCCTCGGGTGGCGCGCGCGTCGTGCTGGCCGACATCGACGACGCGCGCGGCAAGGCCGTCGCGGCCGAGCTCGGTGGCGTCTTCATCCACACCGACGTCGCCGACCCTGCCGCGAGCACGGCCGCCGTCGCGGCGGCCCTCGACGCGTTCGGTGCGCTCCACATCGCCCACCTGAACGCCGGGGTGACGTCGTGGTGCGGTATGGGCGACGATTTCGACCCCGAGGCCTATCGCCGGTCCATGTCGATCAACCTCGACGGCGTCGTCTACGGGGTCGCGGCCGCCCGACCGGCGATCAAGGCCAGTGGCGGTGGCACCATCGTCGCCACGGCATCGATGGCCGGGCTCGTGGCCGTCCCGTTCGACCCGATCTACAGCGCCAACAAGCACGCCGTCGTCGGACTGGCCCGCTCGCTGGGTGACGTCTACGCGCCGGACGGCATCAAGATCCACGCGCTGTGCCCGTCGTTCGCCCACACCAACATCATCAAGGGGTCCGAGCAGACGCTCGTCGACATGGGGTTCCCCATCATCGAGGTCGCCGATGTCGTCGATGCCTTTGTGCGCATCCTCGACGCTCCGGGCACCGGCCAATGCTGGTTCGTCGTGGCGGGCCGCGAGAGTGAGCCGTTCCAATTCCGGCGGGCCCCGGGGCCTCGGCTCGACTGAGCGCACCCGCGGCCAGCGCAGTACGCTGGTGGTGCGCTGATCGCACGGTGATGGATCCCGCCGGGGGCACGACCCCGAACCGCCGCACGACATGGCTGATGGTTCCTGACTGGCATCACAGGAGAGCCCAGCCATGGACCAGCAACGACGCCCGGCGCCCGACGACGACGCGTCGTCGGTCCAGCCGTACGGCCTGTCCGACGATGCGGGTGCGAGCGACCTTCTCGACCAGCCCGTTCTGCCGATCCTCGGTCTGTCGGCCGGCACGCTCGCTGCCGTCTTCATCGGCGGTGCCCTGGGCACCGTGGCCCGCTACCTCCTTGAGGCGCACCATCCGACCGCGCCGGGCACCTTCCCCTGGGTCACCGTGCTGGTCAACCTCACCGGCTCGCTCGCCATCGGGCTGCTGATCCCACTCACCGAACGGGCCGCCACCCGAACCCCGCTGCTCCGACCCGTTGCCGTCGTCGGCTTTTTGGGGGGCTGGACCACCTACTCGACCTTGGCCGTCGAGGCGACGTTGCTCGCCAAACACGGTGACGTGGCGCTGAGCCTGGCGTATCTCGTCGCCACGGTTGCCGGCGGCCTCGCGTTGGTGGTCCTGGGTCACGCCGCCGGTCGGAGGTTCACGGCAGCGTGACGGCCCCCTCCCCCACCCTCGGCCTCGCCCTCCTGGTGGCCCTGGCCGGCGGCGCCGGGGCGGTGCTGCGCGCGCTGCTCATCCATCACCTCGGGCTGCGGCGAGACGACCCGTTGCCCGTCGGCACGCTCCTCGTGAACGGCTCGGGCTCGCTCCTCTTCGGCCTGCTCACGGGCTTGTCGCTCTACCACGGCCTGGGCGGGAGGGCGCTGGCCGTCGTCGGTATCGGGCTGTGCGGTGGCTATACGACGTGGTCGACCGCCAGTTGGGAGACCATCCACCTTCTCCACACGGGCCACCGGAGCGAGGCCGTGCTCTACACCGTGGGCAGCCTGGTCGTCTGTGTCGGATGCGGCGCCGCCGCCATCGGCTTCATGGCGCTCGCGTGAGCCCGACCCCGACGAGGCCGACCGTATAGCTTTCCAGCCGATGCGGAGCCCCGGACCACTCCTGGCCTCGGGGCGCGACTCGGACATCTTCGACTACGGGCCCGGACTCGTGCTGCGCCGGTCGCGCGAAGGCCACTCCATGGCGAACGAAGCGCGCACGATGTCCTTTCTCCACGAGCGGGGCTACCCCGTGCCGGCGATCGAGGAACTGAGCGACGACGGTCTCGATCTGGTGATGGAACGGATCGACGGCGTATCGATGGTGGAGGCAATCGGCCGGGCGCCGTGGACGGTGCGCCGACACGCCGCCACGCTCGCCGAGCTCCATCTGCGGCTGCACGAGATGGACGCGCCGGACTTCCTGCCTCCTGCACCCGTCGGGAGTGGAAGCAAGATCCTCCACTTGGATCTGCACCCGCTCAACGTCATGGTCGGCCCGCGCGGTCCCGTGGTCATCGACTGGCCGAACGCGGCCCGCGGTGACGAAGCCGTCGACGTGGGCCTGGCCTGGGTGCTGATGGCGGCGGGCCAGATTCCCGGAAACGCATTGAAGGCCAAACTGCTGGCGTTCGGCCGGGCCCTGTTGGTGAACGGATTTCTCTCGCACTTCGACCGCAACGAGGTGGCCGGGCACCTCCGGCACATCGTCGAGGCGAAGGTGAAGGATCCCCACATGAGCGGGGCCGAAATCGCGGGAATGTGGAAAGTGGTCGGGCAGGCCGAGGCCCGCCGCTGACGCAGCGGCTCAGTCGGCGTACGCCTCGATGGGTGGGCAGCTGCACACGAGGTTCCGGTCGCCGTACGCCTGGTTGATGCGCGCCACGGGTGGCCAGTACTTCCGGGTGTGATAGCCGGCCGGGAACACGGCGGCGTTCCGGTCGTAGGGCCGCGCCCAGTCGTCGACCAGCGCGGCCGCGGTGTGGGGCGCGCCCCGGAGCGGGCTCGCCTGGACGTCCCAGCGGCCCGACGCGACTTCCTCGATCTCGGCCCGGATGGCGATCATGGCGTCGCAAAAGCGATCCAGTTCGTCCAGGTCCTCGCTCTCGGTGGGCTCGACCATCAGCGTGCCCGCGACCGGGAAGCTGACGGTCGGCGCGTGGAATCCGTAGTCGATGAGCCGCTTCGCCACGTCGTCGATCGTCACCCCGGTCGCCTTCGTCAGCGGGCGGACGTCGAGGATGCACTCGTGGGCCACCAGGCCGCCCTTGCCGGTGTAGAGCACCGGGAAGGACGGGGCCAATCGCGCCGCGACGTAGTTCGCGGCCAGCACCGCTGACTTCGTCGCGTGCGCCAGCCCGGTGCCCGAGAGCAACCGGATGTAGGCCCAGCTGATGGCGAGGATGCCGGCGCTGCCGTAGGGCGCCGCGCTCACGGGGCCGATGCCGTTGCGGTGGTCCGGCATCGGGTGCATCGGATGCGAGGGCAGGAAGGGAACCAGGTGTTCCGCGACCGCCACGGGGCCCACGCCCGGGCCGCCGCCCCCGTGCGGGATGCAGAACGTCTTGTGCAGGTTCAGGTGCGACACGTCACCCCCGAACCGCCCCGGCTTCGCCAGGCCCAAGAGGGCGTTGAGGTTGGCCCCGTCGATGTACACCTGTCCCCCGAACTCGTGCACCAGTGCGCACATGTCGGCGATGCCTTCTTCGTACACGCCGTGGGTCGACGGGTAGGTGACCATGCTGGCGGCCAATCGCTCGGCGTGGGCCTCGCACTTCGCCCGGAGATCGTCGAGGTCGACGGTCCCGTCGCCCCGGCTGGCCACCACGACGACGTGCATGCCCGCCATGACGGCCGACGCCGCGTTGGTCCCGTGGGCGCTCGACGGGATCAGGCAGATGTCACGCTGCGGCTCGTTGCGGCTCTGGTGATAGGCGCGGATGGCCATGAGCCCGGCCAGCTCACCCTGGCTCCCGGCGTTCGGCTGGACCGAGACCTTCGCGTAGCCGGTCACGTCGGCGAGCCACCGCTCGAGCTCGTCGATCAGGGCCAGGTAGCCCGGCGTCGTGTCCGCCGGCGCGAAGGGGTGAATGTCGGCGAAGCCGGGCAGCCCCACCGGCTCCATCTCGGTCGTCGCGTTGAGCTTCATGGTGCAGGACCCGAGCGGGATCATCCCGCGGTCAAGCGCGAAGTCCCGGTCCGCCAGCTCGCGCAGGTAGCGCAACATCGACGTCTCGGAGTGGTGCTTGGAGAAGACCGGATGACGCAGGATCGGGCCACGGCGCACCAACGCCTTGGGGAGCGCGTCGGATACTGCCGTCGCCGGGCCGGCCGCGGCGCCGAAGGCCCGGAGCACGATGTCCACATGGGCCCGCGTTGTCGTCTCGCCGCAGGACATGCCGACCGTGTCGTCATCGATCAATCGGAGGAGGACACCTTCGGCCCGCGCCGCGGCGACGATCTCGCGCGCCCGGCCGCGGGCCTCGACGACGAGCGTGTCGAAGAACGCCCGGTGACGAAGGGCGTGGCCGGCGTCTTCCAGGCCTTGCGCCAGGGTCACGGCGCGGCGGTGCACACGACGGGCGATCTCACGGAGCCCCTCCGGGCCGTGGTACACCGCGTACATGGAAGCGACCACGGCGAGCAGGACCTGCGCGGTGCAGATGTTCGACGTCGCCTTCTCTCGTCGGATGTGCTGCTCGCGGGTCTGCAGGGCCAACCGGTAGGCCGGGCGATCCTCCGCATCGATCGAGAGTCCGACGAGGCGACCCGGGAGGTCACGTTCGAGGCCGGCCTTCACCGCCATGAACGCGGCGTGAGGTCCGCCGTACCAGAGCGGCACGCCAAAGCGCTGCGACGAGCCGACGACCACGTCCGCACCCCACTCCCCCGGCGGCTTCAGCAACGTCAGCGCCAGGAGGTCGGCGGCGACGGTGACGAGCGCGCCCCGGGCGTGCGCCAACGCGGTCAGTTCGGCGAAGTCGCGGATCGCACCGGAGGATCCGGGGTACTGCTGGACCAGGCCGAAGAACTCCCCCTCCGGTGCACCCGCGTCGAGGTCGACGACCTCGAGCCCGATCCCGAGCGGTGCGAGACGGGTCTTGAGCACGGCGATGGTCTGCGGGTGGCAGTCCGCGTCGACGAGCACCCGCATCGACTCGGCCCGGCTGCGCCGCCGCATGAGCGTCACGGCCTCGGCGACGGCCGTGCCCTCGTCGAGGAGCGACGCATTTGCCGTCTCGAGCCCGGCGAGATCCGAGATCATCGTCTGGAAGTTCAGGAGGGCTTCGAGTCGACCCTGACTGATCTCGGGCTGATACGGCGTGTAGGCGGTGTACCAAGCCGGGCTCTCGAGGATGTTGCGACGAATCACGCCCGGCGTGATGGTGCCCGAATACCCGAGGCCGATCATCGGTTCCGCCGCGAGGTTGGAGGACGCCAGCTCGCGCAGCTCGCCCAGCACGCGGTGCTCGGAGGCGGCCGGGGGAAGATTCAGGACGTCGAGGCTGCGCACGCTGCCGGGCACCGCGGCCTCGATGAGGGCGTCGAGGCTCTCGTAACCGAGGACCTTGAGCATCGCCGCCTGCTCCTCGTCCGAGGTGCCAACGTGACGTCCCAAGAAGCGCTCGAACGGCTCGAGCTCGTCGGGTGCGGGCGATGGGCGCTTTGCGTGCACGGAGGCCTCCTGGCTTGCTCCGCGTCGCACGCGGAGTTTGTCGGACGTCCTCCCCGCTCTGTCATTGGACCTGAGAGCCTCGCCGCAACCTGAGCGACTTCCACCTTCGGTGCGGAAGCCGGGGCATCCGCTTTCCAGAGTTGCCTCGCCGGAGCGGTATGTCGGCCTGAGAGTTTCTGGGGAGAATTGCTCCTCCGGCGTCCCCCCGAACTGCGTGCTGCGGGGACTCTGGCGCTCCGGTTCAAACGGCGTATTCAGTTGTGACGGCCAGCATAGGGCACGGGCCCTCGGGGTCCGCACGACCTCGGGTCAGTCGGCCTCCTCGCGTACCGGCCACAGGGGTGGGCGCACCAGCACGCCGGTCAGCTCGCGCCCACGCTGGAGCAGCGTCACGGCGTCACCGTCGAGAAGTTGCGCGTCCGCGTCGACAAAGCCGAGCCCGATGCCGCGCTCTCGCATCGGAGAGAAGTTCCCGCTGGTCAGGATCCCGACGCGGTCACGATCGTGGAGGATGTCGGCGCCGTCGCGCAGCGGCTGGCGACCGTCGGCCACGATGCCGCGCAGACGCCGGGCCGGTCCGCTGGCCCGCTCCTCCTCGAGGGCGGCCCGCCCGGTGAACTCGGCCTTGTCCCACCCCACGACCCAACCAAGACCCGCCTGGAGCGGCGTGATGCCCGGTCCGAGCTCGTGCCCGTGCAGGGGCAGCCCGGCCTCCAGCCGCAGCGTGTCGCGGGCCCCCAACCCGGCCGGGGCTATGCCCTGGCGGAGGACGGCATCCCAGAAATCCCTCGCGACAGCCGCCGGCACCGCGCACTCCACCCCGTCCTCCCCGGTGTAGCCGGTACCGGCGACCAGGCACGGTGCGCCCTGCCAGTCGAACGACTCGACGCAGAACCGGTGCACCGCTGCGGCGTCAGGCGCGATGCCCGAGAGCCGCGCCCGGGCCCGTGGTCCTTGGATCGCCACGACGGCACGCTCGGAGGTCACGTCGTGCCCCCCCAGAGCCGACACCACGTCGCTCGTGTTCGAGGCGTTGGGCATGACGTCGAAACGCGCCTCGTCCACCCACCAGACGATGATGTCGTCGATGACGGACCCGTCGTCGTCGAGGAGGTGGGTGTACTGGGCCCGGCCGGGGTGGACGCGCCGCAGGTCGTTGCTCAAGGCGCGCTGGAGATGGTCGAAGGCGTCGGCACCCGTGACGCGGACCGTGCCCAGGTGCGACACGTCGAAGGCCACGGCATCGGTTCGGCAGGCCCGGTGCTCGCTCAGCGTGCCCGACGGGTACGCCACGGGCATCTCCCACCCGCCGAAGGGGACCAACCTGGCGCCCAACGCGAGATGCGCCGCGTGCAGCGGTGAGACCCGGTGCGCGCTGTCCTGGGCGAGGTCGGCCGTCACCCCGCCAGATTAGGACTAGGCGGCACCGGCGGTGACGAGCGGGAGGCCATGCGACGCCAGCAGCGCGGCAAAGTCCCGTTGATAGACGATGCAGATCGGCACCTCGGGATAGAGCTGGCGCATGCGTCGTACTTTGCGGTTCTTGCGAGTCACGAGTCGCTGGTCTGCCGTCGTGAGCTCAATGAAGACGCCGCGTCGGGGAAG
>DASZMN010000125.1:0-20349 GCA_035551835.1 Acidimicrobiales bacterium
CTGAAGGACCGCTTCGGGGCGCAGATCCGCACCCACTACCCCTTCGAGACCACGACCGAGGTCAAGATCATGGAGGCCGAGGCCGACCTGCCCTCGGCCGGCGTGCCGGTGACCGTGCTGCCGTTCATGAAAGAGATCGTCGCCGAGATCAGCCAGCTGGCCCGGCGCAGCACGCACCTGAACCAGCGCAGCGGCGTCTCGGTCCGTCTCTCGATCGCGAACTACGAGACCCTGGTCGCGTCGTCCGTACGCCGCGCCCTGCGCACCGGCGAACCCGTCGCCGTGCCGCGTATCAGCGACCTCTCCGCCCTCGTCCCCTCGACCCAGGGCAAGATCGAGGTCGAGGCGATGGAGGAGGGTCACGAGGAGGAGGTGGTCGCCCAGCTGGTCGCCGCCGCCACGCTGTCGGTCTTCCGCCGGCGCGTCACCCTCGAGGACCCGCAGTCGATCGTCGGCGCCTTCCACGACCAGGTCGTCGTGCACGTCGGCGACGACATGGCGAGCTCGGCCTATCTCTCCGTGCTGGCCGACATGCCCGAGCTCGAGCCCCCGACTCGCAAGCTGGCCGGTCCCGAGGCGGCCGAGGCGGAGTCCCCGGCGCTCATGGCGAGCGCGCTCGAGTTCCTCTTGGAGGGGCTGCACCTGACCAAGCGGTTGAACAAGGACGCCTCGGGCGCCCGGGCCCTCTACCGCGGCCGGAAGTAAGGACCACGACCACGCACACCGCACCGGCATGAGCGCCCGCTACGACTACAAGGAATGGGACGGCACCCAGGAGTTCGCCGACCTCGACCCCGACGACTTGCTGGCCGGCCTCGCCGACGACCTCCTCGCCGGCGGCGACCTCGACGACGCGCTGCGGCGCCTGCTGCGCAGCGGCTTCCGCACCGCCGACGGTGACGACGTGGCGGGACTCCGGGACCTCCTCGACCAACTCCGTCGGCGCCGCCAGGAAATGCTCGCCGAGGGTGACCCCGACGGGCGCATGGCCGAGCTCGGACAGCGCCTCGACGAGATCGAGCAGGACGAGCGCGCCGCCATCGACGATCTCGTCGACGAGGCGGCCACCTCGGGCGACGATCGCCGCCAGGAGGTGACCAACGACGTCGCCACCGAACGGCGCATGGCGCTCGACCTCCAACCCGACGAACCGGCCGGCCGGATCCAGTCGATGCAGCACTACGACTTCGTCTCGAGCGAGGCCCGCGAGAAGTTCGAGGAGCTCGTCGAGGAGCTGCGTCGCGAGATGGCCGACACCTTCTTCGAGGGTGCGTCCGAGGCGCTCTCGAACATGGACTCCGACCAGATGGCGCGCATGCGCGACGCCTACGACGCGCTGAACCGGATGCTCGAACAGCGCGAGCAGGGCGAGGACATCGACCCGAGCTTCGAGGAGTTCATGGAGCAATTCGGCGACATGTTCCCGGGCAATCCGCAGAACCTCGACGAGCTGCTCGAACAGCTGGCGGAGCGCATGGCCGCCGCCCAGGCGGTGTGGAACTCCCTCAGCCCCGAACAGCAGGCGCAGCTCCGCGGGCTCATGGAGGCCGTGCTCGAGGACATGGACCTGCGTTGGCAGGTCGACCGTTTGGCCCAGAACCTCCAGCGTGCCTTCCCCGAGGCCGGCTGGCAGCGCTCCTACGATTTCAACGGCGAGGGCCCGATGAGCCTCGATCGGGCCACCGACCTGGCCAGTCAGCTCGGCCAGCTCGACCGCATGGAGGACATGCTGCAGTCCGCGTCGACCCCGGCGGCGCTCGGCGAGATCGACCTCGACCAGGTCCGCCAGCACATGGGTGAGGACGCCGCCCGCGCCCTCGACCGCCTGGCCAACCTGACCAAGTCGCTGGCGGACGCCGGCCTGATCGAACAGCACGGCGGGAGCATCGAGCTCACGCCGCGCGGCGTGCGGCGACTGGGCCAGAAGGCGTTGGCCGACCTGTTCGGCCAAATCAACAAGGACCGCATCGGCGACCACTCGGCGCTGCGGACCGGCTCGGGCCACGACCGCGAGGAAACGACCAAGGCCTACGAGTACGGCGACCCGCTCAATCTCCACCTCTCGACCACGGTGCACAACGCGGTACGCCGTGGCGGCTCCGGCGTCCCCGTCCGGCTCACGCCCGAGGACTTCGAGGTCGTCGAGGTCGAGGCGCTCTCGCGCAGCGCGACGGTGCTGTGCCTCGACCTGTCCATGTCGATGCCGATGCGCGACAACTTCGTGCCGGCCAAGCGGATGGCGATGGCGTTGCAGACGCTGATCTCGAGCAAGTTCCCGCGCGACTTCCTCGGCATCGTCGGCTTCTCGGAGATCGCCCGCGAGATCCGCCCCGACGAGATACCCACCGCCATGTGGGACTACGTCTACGGCACGAACCTGCAGCACGCCCTGGCGCTGTCGCGCCGCATGCTGGCGCACCAGCACGGCACGAAGCAGATCATCGTGGTGACCGACGGCGAGCCCACGGCGCACGTCGACGACTACGGCGAGGTCACGTTCAACTACCCGCCCATCCCCGAGACGCTGCGCCGCACGATGGCCGAGGTGATCCGTTGCACGCGGGCCGGCATCGTGATCAACACGTTCGCGCTCGACCTCCAGCGGACGCACTACCCCTTCGTGGAGCAGATCGCCCGGGTCAATGGTGGCCGGACCTTCTACACCACGCCGGACGCGCTCGGGGGTTACGTGCTGGTCGACTTCCTGCAACACCGCCGGGTCCTCCGCCCCGCCGGCTGAGGCGCCGCACCCCGGGGTTCGCACCGCTGCGGACGGGGCAAACTAGGGACGTGGACGTCGATATCGACGAGTTGCGCCGGCTGCGCCGGGCCCGCGACAAGATGGATCGCGAGTACGCGCAGCCCCTCGACGTCGCGGCACTGGCCCGCACGGCGCTGATGTCGCAGGCCCACTTCAGCCGCCGCTTCCGCGAGGCCTATTCCGAGACGCCCTACTCCTATCTCATGACCCGTCGCATCGAGCGGGCCAAGGCGCTGCTGCGTCGCGGCGACCTGAGCGTGACCGACGTGTGCTTCGCCGTCGGGTGGTCGAGCCTGGGCTCCTTCTCGGCACGCTTCACCGAGCTGGTCGGCGAAGCGCCCTCGGCGTACCGCGCCCGTGATCACGACGAGCTGCGGATCTTGTCACCCTGCCAGATGATGGTGCTCACCCGTCCGCGCAAGGACGGAACGGAGCGGGCGCCCGCGCAAGAGCGCAGTTTCGAAGAAGCATCCGTCGCGGCACCCGTTTAACGTCGTCGGCATGACCACCGTCTCCCTCAGCACCGTGCACATCACCGTCGACGACCCCGAGGCCGCCCTCGCCTTCTACCGCGACACCCTCGGCATGACCGTCGCCATGGACGTCGCCAACGAGGGCTACCGCTGGATCACCCTCGTCAGCGAGAGCCAACCCGAGATCGGGATCGTGCTCTCCCAGCCGCACGGGGGACGCTCCAAGGAGGATGGCGACGCCCTGGCGGCGCTGCTCGCCAAGGGCGAGCTGTACCCGGTGCACTTCAGCACCGCCGACCTCAACGCCACGTTCGAGAAGATCGCCGCCACCCCCGGCGTCGAGGTGCTCCAGGAGCCGGCCACCCAGCCGTGGGGCAAGCGCGACGCCGCCGTGCGCGACCCGGCGGGCAACCGGCTGCGCATCGAGCAGGCCTAGACGCCGCCCTCCTGGTCCGGGCGGAGCGCCGCGGCGAGACCGTTCGGCCCGCCCGAGGTCCTCGGGGCGGGGGGACGACGAACCCCCTTGTCCCGTCCGGCGTGAGCTGACGCGGATCCTTTTCGTGCCTGGCGGCTCCGACGCAGCTGCGCCGCGTCAGGGGCCCATTGGTCGCATCAATTGCGCATGAAGGCCGTCTGAACAGGGGTTCGGTGCATCTATCCACACCCGCCCCAGCGGGAGGAACACACGTTTCTTGCCCGTTGCCGGACATTGGGCCTTGCGTCGCCGGGCCGGGTGGTCAAAGATGTTGCTTACATCGCTGTAACTACAACGGTGCCACCTCAGGCGAAGAAGGAAGAAGGGGGGCGAACCAAAGTGCCGATGGACATCATCACGACGCTCTACGGTCGCCAAGAACGAAGCTGGCAGCTGCAGGCAAACTGCATGGGAGTCGACCCGGACCTGTTCTTCCCGGAACGAGGCGCGTCGACGCGGGAGGCCAAGGAGGTCTGTCGCGGCTGCATCGTGCGGGAAGACTGCCTCGAGTACGCCCTCGCCAACGGCGAGAAGTTCGGCATCTGGGGCGGCATGAGCGAGCGGGAGCGCCGACGCCTCCGCCGCGCCCGCGCCTTGGCCCGACGGGACATCGTCAGCGCCTCGTAGGCGACCCGGCCGGGCGACCCACGCCCGGCGAATCGAACAAGCGGCCGGACCGCATCTCTCTCACCACGGCCTTCGTGGGGTCTCCGTTCCCCACGGTCGGCAGCGACGCCGATCAGGGTGCGGCCTACGCATTCGACTCCTGAGCCCCGGCAGCACCTGGCAGCACCCGGCTGCGCTCAGGCCAGTCGGGCTTCGATCGTCGAGTCGGCTGAGAGGTCGAGCTCGGGCCAGCGGGCGGGGGGCACGCCCGCCAGCACCACCTCAGGGAGGAGGCCGACCAGCTCGGCGCCCTCGACCGTGCCGTCTGCGTCGGCGACCCGCGCCGCCACCAGGTCGTAGAGCTGCGCCGGCCCAAGGGCGTCGGGCTCGATCAGGTTGCACGAGACCTGGGCCCGCGTGCCCACCGCGAGGGCCAAGGCCCGCACGTGGGGCCCACGGACCAGGGGGGCGACCAGGCGCGCCACTCCGAGCGAGGAGACCCACACGTTGTAGGCCACCAGCACGCGGCGGGCGCCGACGGCGGTGGCCCCGGCGCGCCGGTCGGGGCGCCCGGGACCGAAATCGGGCGCGAGTCCGCCGTCGGGGGCGAACGCGTGACGGCGGATCTCTGGGAGGGTCCGGGCCCGGCCGCCGGGAAGGGGTCCGTAAAGGAAGCTCGGCACGCCCAATTGGTCGGCCAGCCAGCGTGCGAAGTCGTCGCGCCGCGCGACGGCCGCAGTGAGGTCGGTGGGCGCGGCACGCCCGGGCCGGATGGGCGCGAAGGGAACGACGTCGAGCACGCCCAGGCGGGGGTGCACCCCGGCATGGGCGCGCAGGTCGAGGCACTCGACGGCGGCGACGGCGAGGGAGCGAGCGGCCCCGGCGACGTCGGCGGAGGAGCCGGCCAGGGTGAAGACGGCGCGGTGGTGGTGCCGGTCGCGGTGCAGATCCAGGAGGGCCGGGCCGGCGCTGGCGCCGAGCGCGACGAGGAGCGCCTCGTCACGGCCCTCGCTCACGTTGACCACACACTCGAGGTAGTCGCGCGGGGATCTCACGGTGCCAGCGTGCCAGCGTCGAGGACGCGCCGCGGCAGAGGTGACGGAAGGGCGAAGTCCCTCGGGCCGCTACCCGGCCCGCTCGGGAGCGTTACTTGGCGGCGACGGCGTGTGAGAGGCGGCGGCGGCGCAGTATCCGGCGACGCTCGCGCTCGGAGGCGCCGCCCCAGACCCCGTGGTCGATGTGGTGCTCCAGCGCGTACTCGAGGCAAGGCTGTGAGACGGGGCACTCCGCGCAGATCCGCTGCGCCGCCAGCACACCCATCCCGTCGCTCGGAAAGAAGACGTCAGGTGCAACTTCCTTGCACTTCCCCCGCGCCATCCAATCGGTATTCATCGCTCAGCTCCCTTTTCACGCACCATTCTACGGGAGGTGCCAGTTGGGTTCATAGGGCCATCGGATAGGAAGTTCGTAAGAATCCCAGGCTGATTCCGCTCTGACCAGGGAGGACGCTCGCGGGGTGCTCGGGGCTACGCTGGCGCCGATCGCCAATGCAGGAGGTGCCATGTCCCCGGACGTCGAGGACGAGGTTGTCGAAGAGGGGGAGCAGTTCGAACCCATCGGCCACGTACGCGTGGTGTACCTCGGCCCCGTCGCGCCTCACTGGGAAGTGCAGAGCGACTACGGGCCGGCCGATGTGATCGAGCAGTTCCGCGAGCGGGTCCTGGCCCGCCTGGTGCTGCTGCCACCGCACGACCCGCAGTTCCGGCGCAACAGCGAGCGGGTGGTGCGCGACGCCGAACGGGAGCAGCTGGCCCTCGAATGGGTGCTCGACTACGGCGAGGCCGCCGAGGGCTGAGTTATTACGCGCCGGGACTCGCCGCACCCATATTGCATCCCGGGGGCCACTGGGCGGACACCCCGGCGATGGAAGCATGGCGGTGAGAGGGACTGCGGCCTGCAGCAAAGGGGGCCGCACGGGGGAGGCAGCCGTGGGGGAGATGCACACCTTGGACGAGGCACCGATCGTTCGCGAGGTCCGGGGGCTCATCGGCCCGCTGAGTGACGACGAGGCCGCGCTCGTCCGGGCGCTGACGCCGGCCGACCTGTCGGGCACCGACACGATCCAGCACCTGTTCGACCTCGTGGACCTCTTCGCCACGGTGCGAGCGGACGACGCGATGGCCGACTACGTATACGCGATCGCTCCGGAGTGGGACGGCACCATCGACCTCCTGGTGCTGGCGGGCCGCCTGACCACGGCGGTCGCCCGTTACGACCTGACGCCCGCCGCCTGAGCCGTCAGTTCATCAGGCCGATACGCGCCAGCCAGAGACCGGGCGCATCGACTTCGGCGGGCGTGGGCAGATCGAGCTCGTCGCCCAGCAGGCGGGCCAACGCATCTTCGTCGGCGCGCTCGACCACACCCTGCACGAAGGCGCGGCCGCGATCGACCTCGGCCTGTCCGACGTCGAGACCGAAGAGGCCGGCGAAGGCCTGCTCACCCTTGCCTTCTTCGATCCGGTAGCGGTACCACGCCTCGCGTAGCGCACCGGGCGACGACGTCAGCGTCTCCGCGATGCCGCCCGTCACGTGGTCGACGTAGGCGCCGATGGCCGTCGTCTGTGCGGTGAGCGCGCTCGAGATGTTGCGCTGCTCGGGGCTAATGAGGTCGGCCAGCAGCGCCTCGGGATCGCCCAGCGCCTCCTCGAGCGAGACCTGGTCGCCCATGCTGTCGCCCAGGCGCTCGACGATGTTGCGCTGGGCGGCCGCGGCGTGGGCCGACGCGTCGCCCAGCAGCGTGGAGAGCGAGGAGCGCACGCCGGGGCGGGTCAGCACCGCGTGCATGGTGAGCTCGCGCAGGCACACCCAGAGCTGGACCTCCTGGAGCGGCAGGCTCCAGTCGTCGGCGAAGCGCGCCACGTTGCCGGGCACGAGCAACAGCGTGCTCGACTCCGGCCACGGCAGCGGCAACGCGTACTGGCCGAAGGCCCGGCGGGCCAGGTGCCCGGCGGCGGAGCCGAACTGCATGCCCAAGAACACGGGGCCGAGGGTGAGTGCGAACTGCCCGAGGAGGCCGCCGAGGCCGGCGCCGTCCTCGAGGTTCAGGGTGCTCAGGTCGGTCGACGGCACGGCCGCCGCACCTTGTTGCTGCGCCTCCACCATCGCCTGGAGCACGGGGCGGTAGGCCTCGAGCACCTTGAACGACCACTGTCCCGGGCCCACGGCCTCGAACGAGACGCCGGTGTTGCCCGCGCTGGGCGTGATCCCGGTGGCCGCCGCCACGTGCAGCTCGGCCACGCGGGAGAGCTCCTCGAACGCGATGCGCACGAGCGGGTCGGGATCCTCGTCCTGCCCGTCGTCGGTGGCGACGCCGAAGGCGAGGGTGCGGGCCGCCTCGAACCAGTTGTCGCCGGCCCCCGGTCCCGACCCGATGACCTTCATCAGGTCGCCCAGCAGACCACCCATCGGATTGTCGGGGTCGATGGAACCGAACATGCTCACCCTCGCATGCTACGAGGAGCTGCTCAGCTTCACGTTCACGACCTTGGTCCCCGCGACCCCGGGGGCGCCCTGCACCGAGAGTTGGGCGGTGGTGCCCGGCGTCAGGACGTAGAGACGGGATCGCAGCTCGGCAAAGGTCCGGACCGGCTTGGCGTCGACGGCGACGATCACCTCGCCGAGCTGGAGGTGGCCGACGGCCGGGCTCCCGGCAGAGATGGAGTCCACCTTGGCCCCGGCGCCGCCGGCGACGTCACTCCCCGCCACGCCGAGCCAGCCCGGCACCACACGGCTCGTGGAGCGGAGGTCGTCGGCCACCCCGAGGACCAACTGAGTCGGGAGGAACGTGGCGGCGGACGTCGTGGGCGACTGCGGGTCGCACAGGATCCCCATCACGGATCCGCTCGCGTTGAGCAGCAGGTCGCCGGCGGCCACGGCGGGCAGCGCGGGGGACGAGATGATGGCGGCCATGCCACTCGCGGGGCCACTCGGGATGTCCGTGGCGACCCCGGTGACGGAGCCGGCCGTCGCGTGCAGCTCGTCGAGTGGGCCGCCGGCCGACACGAGGCTGAGGACCGTGTCGGGTGTGCCGCCGGCCACGGTCGCGTCGTCGGCGAACGGAGCGATGGGCACGTCCGCCGGCACGTCGACCAGCGCGATGTCCGACGCGGCATCGGTCCCCACGATGGAGGCCCGCTCGAGCTTGCCCCCCGTGCCGACCATGTAGATGCTCCGCACGTCACTCAAGAGGCTGGCCGTCGTCGCCACCAGGCCCCCGTCGGCCACCGCGACGCCGAGGAGGGTCACGGTGCCGTGGGCCGTCCCGGCCTGCAGCTCCACCAAGGACTTGGCGGCGATCTGGGCGGCCGGCGGGACGCCGCTGTCGGGGCCGGTAAGCGTCGTCAGCGTGGCGTCGCTCTCGGCGTTGCCGCCCGCGCTCCGCAGCGGCGGCTGCGAGGAGGGCGACAGCAGCACGACGAGGAACGCCCCGACTGCGGCCACGGCGGCGGCCCCGATCAGGACCATCAGGGGGCCGCGGTAGCGGCGTTTGGGCGGCGGGGACAGGACCGGCCGGCCGGCCGCACCCGGCGCGACCTCGCTCGGATGGCGCCACAGGCGGTCGTCGGGGTCGATCCAGCCGCGCAGGCGCGATTCCGGCTCTTCGGGGTCTGCACCCCCGTCGTCGTGGCCCGGATCCCCGGTTTCCGGCTCCTCGGGCGGCCCATTCACCTGGGCGAGGCTACCGAGAACAAAGCAGAAAGTGCCGTCGCACCACGGGGCCGCCGTACCATGAGTCCGCATGTCACGTGACCTGGCCATCGACCTCGGCACGGCCAACACGCTGGTCTACGCCAAGGGGAAGGGTCTCGTCCTCAACGAGCCCACCGTCGTGGCCCTCGACTCACGCAGCCGGGAGGTCCTCGCCATCGGGACCGATGCCTGGCAGATGATCGGGCGCACCCCGGGCTACATCGTGGCGGAGCGCCCGCTCCGCGGCGGCGCCATCACCGACTTCGAGGTGACCGAGCGCATGCTGAGCGTCCTGCTCCGTCGGGTGGGCGTCAGCCGCCTCAACCGGCCCCGGGTCCTGATCTGCGTCCCCTCGGCCATCACGGCGGTGGAACGACGCGCCGTCAAGGAAGCGGCGCGGCGTGCGGGCGCCTCATCGAGCTACCTGCTCGAACAGCCGATGGCGGCGGCCATCGGGGCGGGCCTGCCCATCCACGAGCCGGTGGGCAACATGGTGGTCGACGTGGGCGGCGGCACGGCGGAGATGGCGGTGATCTCCCTGGGCGGCGTCGTCGCCGTGCGCGCGCTGCGCTGTGGCGGCTTCGATTTCGACGCGTCCGTCCAGGGTTTCGTCCGGCACAAGTACGGCGTGGCCATCGGCGAGCGCACCGCCGAGGCGGTGAAGATGGCCATCGGGTCGGCGTCGCCGTACGAGGGCGAGCAGCAGGCCGAGATCCGTGGCCGCGAGGTGGCGACGGGCCGGCCCAAGACGGTGGTGCTCGCACCGATGGAGGTGCGCCACGCGATCGAGGACAACGTCGACTCCATCGTCGAGGCAGCGATTCAGTGCCTGGGCGAAGCGGCGCCGGAGCTGGCCCAGGACATCATGTTCGAGGGCATCCATCTCACCGGCGGGGGTGCGCTGTTGCGGGGCATGACCCAGCGCCTGGCCAACGCGACCGCCGTCCCGGTGCATCTCGTGGACACGCCGCTCGAGTGCGTGGTGCAGGGCGCGGGGATCTGCCTACAGTCGTTCGACCGACTCAAGCGCCTGTTCACCCAGGACGAGTGAGCGGCGCGTCGCCGGGTGCCTCGTCGCCGGGTGGCTCGTCGCCGGGCGGCTCGTCGCCGGGCGGCTCGTCGAGCAATTCGCCGGCCGCCTGGCGCACCTGCCAGTCGCGGTCCGATGCCGCTTCGCGCAGGGCGGGCTCGGTCCGAGGGTCGTCGAACCCGGCCAGCGCGACCGTGGCGCGCCGGCGCACCGTCGGACGGTCGGTCAGCGCGGTGAGGACCGCGTCCAGCCCCGCAGGGTCACCGATCGCGCCGAGCGCGGCCACCGCCGCCTCGCGGCAGCGGGCGTCGTCGTGCCCCGTCGCCAGGGCCACGAGCTCGGGCACGGCGTCGGCGCGCCGGCGCTCGCCGACGAACCAGGCGGCGCCGACGGCCACGAGCGGGTCGGGATCGGCGAGGGCACGGACGAGTGCGGCGGGCAGCGCGGAGCGCGAGCCCTTCCCCCGCACGCCCAGAGCGGCCTCGACGGCGCGACGCCGCACGGTGGGCGACTCGTCGGCCAACGCCACGACGACGTCGTCGGTGGTGAGCGCGTGCAGGCGGGCCAGCGCCCCGAGCGCGGCGGCCCGCACCCGCGCGTCGCCGTCGCCCAGAGCGCGGCGGGCCAGGCCGTCGTCGCCCCGGTGGCCGGCCAGGGTGACCTCACGCCGGCGGCGCTCGGCGCGGTGGTCGCGGCGGGCATCCGTGGCAACATCGTCGTTCACCGACTTCGAGTATGTCCGACCCTGACGCGACCGCCGACGGGGGTCCCACGACGACCCCCACGCCACCGCCTCCCCCTCTGGGTGAGGCGGCACGCCCCCCTGTCCAAGAAGAAGGCGGGTCGGTCGGGTCTGTCCCAGAAGGGGGCATGGTGCCGTCTCCGGGTGTGGCGCGCCGGGGTCGCCGCTGGCCCTGGGTGATCGCCGGCTTCGTCGCGCTGCTTCTGCTCGCGGGCTTCGTCGCGTCGCGCCAGAGCATCAACTACTACGTGATCACGCCGGGGAACGCGACGCCGGTCGCCCAGTACATAGAGGTGCCGTCGACGGACAACCATCCGGTCACCGGCAACATCCTGCTGACCGATGTGTTCGTCTCGCAGCTGAACGCGTTGAGTTACCTGCAGTACCGCTTCTTCGATTCGAACGACGAGATCTATTCGAGCCAGACCCTGCTGGGCCCTTCGAACAGCCAGGCCGAGTTCACGGACCAGGGCTACCTGGAGATGACGCAGGCCCAGTCGTTCGCGACGGCGGCCGCCCTCTCGCACCTCGGGTACACGGTCAACTCGACCAACGTCGGCGCACTGGTGTACGGCGTCGTGCCCGGGTCGCCGGCGGCCAAGACGCTGCACGTGGCGCAGGTGATCACGGCCGTCAACGGCACGCCGACGACGTCGGAGTGCGGGCTGATCCAAGCGCTCCACGGCTATTCGGCGGGCACCACCGTGACCCTGAGCGTGGAGCAGTCCTCGATCAACGAGTTCGGGTCGTTCGTGAACGGACCCGTCAAGCAGAAGACGATCACGCTGGCGCGGGCGCCCAAGGGCCCGCCGGTCACGTTCTGCCCCGGGCCGCCGATCACCCAGACCTCGTTCATCGGCGTCGAGGCCGAGACGCAGCAGGACTGGCAGTTCCCGGTCAAGGTAACGGTCCACACCCAGAACATCGGAGGCCCCTCGGCCGGGCTCGCCATGACGCTGGGCATCATCGACAAGCTGAGCAGCGGCCGGCTCACGGGCGGCCACATCGTGGCGGCGACCGGCACCATTGACCAGTACGGCAACGTCGGTGATGTCGGAGGAGTCGCCGAGAAGACGATCGCGGTGGAGCAGGCCGGGGCCACGGTGTTCTTCGTGCCCAAGGTGGAGCTCAAGACGGCGGAGGCGAAGGCATCGCCCCAGCTCCACGTCTACGCCGTCAGTAACCTGGACCAGGTGTTGCGGATCCTGAAGGGCCTGGGGGGCAACGTCAACACCGATCCTGTGCCGGCCCAGGCGGCGCCGTAGGCTTCTGACCATGTCCGATGTCCGACCCCCGATCTCCTCCTCCCGCATCGCCACCGGGGACATCGCGCGGCATTCGTTCGCCATCGTGCGGCGCGGCTTCGACCCCGACGAGGTGCGGTCCTACCTGCAGTCGGTCTCCCGGAGCCTCGAGGCGTTAGAGGAGCGCGAGCAGGAACTGCGGGCGGCGGTCTCCGAGGCCGAAGAACGGGCGGCGCACCCCGTCGTCGACGAGGCCACCCTCACCGCGTCGCTGGGCCAGCACAGCGCACAGATCCTGCGCCACGCCCACGACGAGGCGGCCAAGATCGTGGCCCAGGCCCAGGAGGGCGCGTCCACGTTGCTGCGCGAGACGCAGATCCAAACCGAAGAGCTCCAATCGCGCACCGAGACCTCGTCGGCCGAGAGGGTCGCCGAGGTGGAGCTGTTGGTGGCGAACGCGCAGCAAGAGGCGCGCGTCGAAAGCGAGCGTATCCTTTCCGATGCGGTCGCCCAGGGCGAGGCGGTCATCGCCAAGGCGAAGGACGAGGGCCGTGCGCTCCTCGAGCAGGTGCAAGAGGCGCGGCGGCGCGTGCTGGCCGACCTGGCGACGCGGCGGCGCGCGCTCGGGATCCAGATTGAGCAGCTGCGTGCCGCGCGTGACGAGATGGCCGCATCGGTGCACGGCGTGCGCGATCGGGTGGACACGATCCTGTCGCACCTCGACCGCACGGACGAAGAGGCACGCGCGGCGGCGGTCGCGGTGGCCGAGCAGTTCCGGCTGCACGGGGGGCCGGAGGAGCCGCACGACCAGGACGCCCTCACCGAGGTGATCGGTGAGACCCCCGAGGCAGGTCCGCCGCCGGCCGTCCGAGTGATCGAGGTGGACGCCGTGGCCGAGGAGGCCACGCCGGCCGACGCCGCGGCGGGCGATGCGGGCGTGGCGGCCGAGATCGGGGCGGACGAGCCGGTGAGCGATGCGCCCGCCCCGTCGGTGGACGAGCTCTTCGCCCGCATCCGGGCCGGCTCCGACGACCCCGAGCCCGGAGACGGCCCGGGGGGAGCGGCGAGCCCCGAGGCCGCGACCGAGGCTTCGACCGAGGCGGCGACCCAGGTCGTGGGGGCGGTGGCGGGGGAGCCGGCGGACGATGCGCCACCTCCGGGCCCCGACGATGGGCTGATCGCGCAGCGCAACGAGCTGCTGGGGCCGGTGACGGCGCGACTGAGCCGCACGGTGAAGCGCGCGTTGGGCGACGACCAGAACCGGCTGCTCGACCGCATCCGCAGCGCACCACAGGTCGGCGGGACCGACCTGCTCGGGCCGGAAGACGAGCACGTGACCATGTTCGAGACCGCGGTGCGCGCGCAGGTGGGCGAGGCGTTCGCCGCCGGGGCGGCGTTCGGCGGTGCCGGGGCGGCTGGCGTGCCCGACGACGGCACGATCGAACAGTCGACGACGGGACTGGCGCATGTGGTCGTGACCATGCTGCGGCGCCAGATCGAAGACGGAACCGGTGACGTCGCCGACCGGGTGAGCGGGGCGTATCGCGAATGGAGGGGCGAGCGGGTCGAGCGGGTGGCCGGCGACTACGCCACGCAGGCGTTCTCGGCGGGCGTCACCGCGGCGGGGGCCGACCGGAAATTGCGGTGGGTGGTCACGTCGGCCAGCGGGTGTTCAGACTGCGAGGACAACGCGCTGGCCGGCGCGGTCGGTGCGACCGACGTGTTTCCCACCGGCCATGCGCATCCACCGGCCCACTCTGGCTGCCGCTGTCTCGTGGCGCCGACGAGCGACTGAACTGGACAATTTCGGCTCTCCCCACGGCACGCGGTGCCGTTGGACCCTGAGCAGCGGAAGTTAGGCTCCCTCCGTGCGCATCCCCAGCGACCTCCCTGCCGATCCTTCGCCGCGTCGGCGCCACCGCGCCCGCTGGTGGATCGTCGGGTTCATCGTGCTCCTCATCGTCTTACTGGTGTCGTTGCGGTCGCTGGCGAACATCTATACCGACAGCCTCTGGTTCTCGTCGGTCAACTTCCACAACATCTTCTCGACTCTGCTCGTGATCAAGCTCGGGCTCTTCGGCGTGTTCGGCGCCATCTTCTTTGCCGTGCTCTGGGTGAACCTCGTGGTGTGCGACCGCATCGCGGGGCACGACATCGTGCTGGCCCAGGACGACGAGCTGGTGCGGCGCTACCAGCAGTACGTGCGGCCGTATTCGGGGCGGATCTACGTCGCTCTGGCTCTCGTGCTGGCGCTCATCGGCGCGTCGGGCACCATCAGCCAATGGAACAACTGGATCCTGTTCCGCCACGGCGGCAACTTCAACGTGACGGATCCGCTGTTCCACAAGGACGTCGGGTTCTACGTCTTCAAGATGCCGTTCCTCATCTTCTGCGTCGACTGGACGCTCGCCATCCTCATCGTGACGCTCGGCGTCACGCTGGTCTTCCACTACTTCAACGGCGGGATCCAGCCTCAGCGCGGGCTGCCAAGGGTGCGGCCGCCGGTGAAGGCGCACATCTCCGTGCTCCTGGCGCTGGTCGCGCTGGACAAGGCGGCGGGCTACATCCTCCAACGGTGGTCGCTGGTGAACTCGTCGGACGGCTACGTGAACGGTGCCAGCTACACCGATGTGCACGCGCGGCTGCCGGCGGAGCTGCTTCTGGTCTACGTGTCGATCTTCGCGGCGGGGATCCTGCTCTTCAACATCCGGCGCCAGGGCTGGACCCTCCCGGTGCTGGCCGTCGGGATCTGGGCCTTCGTGGCGCTGGTCGTCGGCATCATCTACCCCGCCCTCCTGCAGGCGCTGAAGGTCAACCCGGCCCAGAGCTCGCTCGAGGCGCCCTACATCAAGAGCAACATCATGGCCACGAGGGCGGCCTACAACCTCAAGGACGTCAACACGCACGATTTCCCCGCGTCGACCACGATCACGCCCCGACAGACGGTCGACGACTTCGACACCATCCAGAACATCCGGCAATGGGACCCGGACCCATCGATCTCGTTGGAGTCGTTCCAGCGCCTCCAGGGGATCGAGTCCTATTACACGTTCCCCTCGCTTGGGGTCGACCGCTACTCGCTCGGCGGCGCGCTCACGCCGGTGCTCACGGGCGTACGCGAGATCTCGCCGACAGGGCTGCCTTCGCAGACATGGATCAACACCCACCTCCAGTACACGCACGGCAACGGGGCGGCCGTCGGACTGTCCAACCAGACGACCAACACCAACCCCTCGTTCGCCGTGTCGGGGGTGCCGCCGACCTCCTCGCAGGGCATGCCCGAGATCACACAGCCCGACGTCTACTTCGGGCTCGGACTGTCGGGCTACGTCGTGGCCAACACGAAGCAGCTCGAGGTCGACTACGAACAGCGGGGGAACAACATCGAGAGCCACTACAGCGGTGGCCAGGCGAAGGGCGGCGTCCAGCTCTCGTCGATCTTTACGAAGGCGATGTTCGCGCTGCGACTCGGCGACTTCAACCTGCTGATCTCGAATCAGATCACGGACAAGTCCCGGATCATGTTCGTCCGTGACCCGGTCGCCATGGCCCAGAAAGCGGCGCCCTTCCTCAGCTTCGACCACGACCCCTATTCCGTGATCAACGACGGCCACATCGACTGGGTCGTGGACGGCTACACGACCACGTCCAACTATCCGTACTCCCAGAATGCAAGCACACAGCAGGCGGCCATCGGCAGCACGCTGCCGAGCAGCTACAACTACGTGCGCAATTCGGTCAAGGTCGTCATCGACGCCTATTCGGGCCAGATGACCTTCTACGACGTGGATCCGAGCGACCCCATCCTGCAGGCGTACTCGGCGGCGTTCCCGCACATGTTCGTCCCGTTGTCTGACATGTCTCCGACGTTGCGGGCCCACCTGCGCTACCCGGAAGACCTCTTCTCCATTCAGTCCGCCATCTATGGGCGCTACCACCTGACCAACCCGAGCCAGTTCTACGCGGCGAGCAATGCCTGGCAGCTCTCGCCGACGGCCGGGGCCGGGCCGCAGTCGCAAGCGCTGCTGGCGCAGAACACGTACAACAACCAGGGCCAGCTGATCTCGACGACACCGGCGCGCATGTCGCCGCAGTACCAGGTCTTCTCACTGCCGGGCACGCGCCAACAGAGCCAGGCGTTCACGATTTCGAACGGGTTCGTTCCCGCCACACAGTCGAACGGGGCGGGCAACTCGCAGAACCTAAACCTGACGGCGTGGATGGTGGGGCAGTACAACAACCCCGAACATCCACAGCTGGACCTCTACCAGGTGCCTCAGGGCACCATCGGTCCAGCCAACGCGGACGCCGAGATCTCGGGGAACAGCGCGGTGTCCCAGGAGATCACGCTGCTCGACCGGGGTGGTTCCCAGGTGTTGCTGGGCGAGACGCTGATGGTCCCGATCGCCGACTCCATGGTGTACATCCGGCCGCTCTACGTGTCCCCACCCACGAACCCGCAGCCGACGCTCCAAGACGTGATCGCCGTGCTCGGCAAGACGGTGAAGATCGACTCCTCACTCAGTGCCGTGATGAGCGACTTGACCCAGGTGCAGCTGCCCACGTCGAGCAGCGCGTCGTCGAGCGGCACCGTGCCCTCGGCGCTGGCGAGCATCCTGGCGGCGGCCCAGACCGACTACCAGAACGCCCAGAAGGCGCTGCTCTCGGGCGACCTCGGCGCCTACGAGACGGCCATCAACGCGATGTACCAGGAGCTCTCGTCGGCGCAGGACGTGCTCGGGGCCGCGGGGGCGACGCCACCGCCGAGCACGACCACGACCACGGTGCCGAAGGCGAAGCCGGGCAAGACGACGAAGAAGACGAGCGGGACGACGTCGTCGACGTCGTCCACGTCGTCCACGTCGACGTCCATGCCGGCGAGCACGGAGCCGCGGGGCGGCTCCTCGACGAGCTCGACCACGTCGCCCACGGCGGCGTCGGCGGCGGGTGTGTCCGCTGCGGCGGTGGGCCGCGGCTGACGTCAGAAGGCGACTGCGGTTGCGAGCGACGCCCGGTGGCCGCATGATGGCGTGATCCGGAGCGAGGACCGGAGCGAGGAAAGGAAGGCTTCCGATGGGACTGCTCGACAAGGTCAAGGCGCAGGCGACAGCGGCCACCGAGATGGCGAAGGACGCGGCGGCCAAGGGCCAGGCGAAGCTCGACGAGGCCCAGTCCAAGAAGGTGGCCGAGGGGATGTTGCGTGACCTGGGTGCGGCGTTCTACGCGACCAAGACGGGCCGGGCGACGCCGACGACCGACGCCGACATCGAGCGCCTTGTGGGCGCCCTCCAACAGCACGAGTCCGAGCACGGCCCGATGACGCTGGCGCCCGAATCGTCAGCGGCGGCCCCGACGGCAGCACCGGCCGACGGCGCGGCGGGTGCCCCGGCGCCACCCCCACCTGCGCAAGCGGCGGACCCGGCGTCACCTCCTCCCCCTCCGCCGACCGCGCAGACGCTGTAGGGCGAGGCGAATTCCACCCGGGCGACGACCCCCCGGACGGCCCGATAGGATGACGTCTTACTTCGCCGCGGGGTGGAGCAGTCTGGTAGCTCGTCGGGCTCATAACCCGAAGGTCGGAGGTTCAAATCCTCCCCCCGCCACCAACTAGTGCGGTTCCGCGCGCTCGCTTGCGTATGCACGATGCCGTGACCAGCAGGACTGCGTTTGGCCGGTTGCGTTTATCGGGGCTTTTTCTCGGGACCTACTCAGGCCTTGCGTATGCTGCCCTATGCAGGGTGGCGCGCCGCGAGCGGCCCGTACGTTGGGCTTTCGCGAGCGAGCCACCGTCACGAGCCTCGCTGCGTAGAGCAGCACAGGGCATGCCCTATGCAGTTGCCCTACTCAACCTTTGAGAGTGGTTCCTACGGTCCGGTCGGAGGCTGTCCCGCACGCCCTCCCTTCACCGGTAAGTGAACCGGGCGGCCGTTACGGACGCCACGTGTCAGGCCATGGGCTTTGACCTGCACTGTTCCCGCAGCGGGTTCCACTTGTGGGATACCTTCGCCACGCCTATCAGGACACGTCCGATCGTCATTGTCTGGACCGGCGAAGCCCACCTGGGGGCCTCGTTGGTCGCGATTGTTACTGCGCCCGGAACAGCACATTGAGGTCACCGAGCAGTGGTGCGCAATCCGAGGGCCAGCGCCGCCGAGCAGACGGCGATTCCAACTTCCCAACACGATGGCGCTCAAGAGCTGGACTTGAAGGTAATCAATCCACATTCGAGGAGCAGGTCGGCGAGCACTTGATCGTCATAGGTGCTGATCTTGTCCGGTTGGCGGATTCGCTCAAAGAACTCAACCATATAGAGGATCGGGTGGCGATACCGCTCGAGGGCGCCGAGCAGTGCCGGCGGGCACTTGCCCTCCAGTGCTCCGAGTTCGTCGAGGTGGTGGCCGAGCATGGGGCTGGACGGCTCTTCGCCAAGCGTGATTGCCAGCATCAGCCCGAGGTATCCAAGCACGACGCCGTAGTCGTAGTGAAGATGGCGGTCGAGGAATGCCTTTTCCGAATTACTCAGTTCCATGTCAGCCGACATGGCCAGGCCGAAGTCGACGAGCCGGCAGCTGGCGCCGTCGGTGATGATGTTTCCCCAATGGGCGTCAAAATGGACCATGTGGCGGGACCGCAACTCTGCGATTGCGTCGAAGACCTGGCCGAGAACGTCGTTCACGTCTTCGGGGTGCTCGGCCAACCACAGATCGGCTCGAGACCCAGCGTGCTCAGGTTGCACAATCCACAACTCCTTCGTGGCTGAGTCGCGGGCCTGGAGATAGCCACCGACCGCCGGGTTTCCCCCCCAGTATTTGACGTACGCCGCCTCTTCGTTCCAGGGAAGCGATTGAGGTGGAGAGCTCCGGGGCATCACCCGGTGGTGGAGGTATACCGGTAACCCGCTCACACCGCTGACGGCTTGCAGAGCTGCCAGCTCCCGCCAAGCGCCGAAGCCGGCCGATCCGAAGCCATAGGAATAGAACGTGGGCAGCTCGAAGTGGTTGCGGGTGGAATAGGGATGATCGGCCTCGACATCGGTCAGTGGTAATCGCTTTACAAACACTTTTTCGACACCGATGGTGGCTGTGCTGGACATTCCCAGTCCCGTCGGTGGGGTTCCCGCCGTCACCGAAGCCAGCAGTTCTTTGTCGGCCAAGGCCCACAGGCGATTACGAAGCTCTTCAGTGTCCTCACCAGACATTTCGCCCAAGACAGTATGTCGCCACTCTGGAGCCTGTCGGATGTCTGAATCGGCTACGAGGTCGCCTGCCCCCGATCGATGCTCCGGGGATCGATATCTCATACGGCGCAATGCCAATGCTCACTCCAGCAAGCAGTTCAGGTTGCTCCACGTGTCTGTAGGTCGAACGCCATAGGCACGGCAGAGCCCATCCTTCAGATCAGCGTCCGGGTGTCCCCCAGGGGATGGCTGGCGCAAGCGTCCCCGCGAGGGGCACTTTGACGTTGAGTCCGAAAGTCTCGTCGAACTCTTCTTCGGAGGCGCATCGGAAATGCTGAAAGGGAGGGAGTGCGGAGCTACGAGAATGCGGGGGCATAGTCGGTGGCGAATTGCTCGTAGGAGCGAGCCTTGCGCCCAAGGATGGTCGGGACGTCTTCGCTGACCCACTCGTCGTCGCGCTCAGCTGTCAGGCTGAACGCCTGGGCGTTCATCTCGGCGATCGCCTCAGGTAGACCGGCACTGACCATTGCGTTCTTGTCCTCATCGAAGCTGAGCTCTCTGTAGGTGATGGTTCGACCGAGCAGCCTTGAGAGCACGTCAGCCACGTCGTAGTTGGAGATCAGCTCGGGGCCGGAAAGCCAGTAGGTCTTTCCGGCATGTGGGGCCGGTGAAGCGGCGATTTCTGCCGCCACCGCTCCGACGTCGCGGGCGTCGACCATACCGACGAGGCCCTTGGCTGCCGAGGAACCGAAGCTGCTCGTCTTGGCAATCACCGGTGCCAACGCCAACGTGTTCTGCATGTAAGCATTGGATCGCAGCAGCGTATGGGGCAACCCAGAAGCCGCGAGTCCGGCCTCGATCTCGGCCTGCCCGCGCCGTCGGGCGATGGGCGAGTCCGCCGAGGCCTTGCTCGTCGCCTTGACGACGTGCTCGACGCCGGCCCGGGCCGCGCTTGCGATCACGTTCAGTTCTTGGGCTGGAATGGCAGGGCTCACGAGCACGACCGAAGTGACACCAGCCATCGCCTGGTTGATGCTTTCTGGAATGTCGAGGTCGCCCACGGCGACCTCGACACCTGCGTCAGCCATCGCT
>DASZMN010000126.1:0-76708 GCA_035551835.1 Acidimicrobiales bacterium
AGGGTGCACAGAGCAAGGTGGGATCATGAGTATTGAGATCAACCACATGATCGTCCCGGCGAAGGACAGGAAGGCGTCCGCGAGCTTCCTGGGCGAGATCCTCGGCGTCGAGCCCGGCCCGGTGGTCATTCCACATTTCGAGCCGCTGCAGGTCGGCGGGGTCACCCTCGACTTCGCCGACTCCGACGAGGTCCAGTCGATGCACATCGCGTTCCTCGTCGACGAAGCGACCTTCGACGCCGGCTACGCCCGCCTGGTGGAACTGGGCACGGCGACGTTCGCCGACCCCATGCAGAGCCAGCCAGGGGAGATCAACCACCGCTTCGGCGGGCGCGGTGTCTACTTCGTGGACCCCGACGGCCATTTCTTCGAGCTGATGACGGCGTTGCCGGGATGAGCACGGCACCGCCCGTCCGCAGCGGCGCGTTGCACGACCGCGTTGCCCTCGTGACCGGCAGCTCCCGTGGCATCGGGCGCGCCATCGCCGCCCACCTCGCCCAGGAGGGCGCGACCGTGGCGGTGCACGGACGGGACGAAGCCGCGGTGGCCACGGTCGTGGGGGAGATCGAGACGGCCGGCGGGCGCGCGCTGGCGACCACCGCCGACCTGACCCGCGCCGCGCAGATCGAGGCGCTGCGCGACCGGATCGAAGGGAAGCTCGGCCCCGTCGACATCGTGGTGGCGAACGCCGGCGGGAGCCCGGTGCCGCCCGGACCCCTCGAGGACATTGCCGAAGACGACTGGCGCGCGTCGGTCGACTCGAACCTCACGGCCACCTTCCTGACCGTGAAGGCGTTCTTGCCGGGCATGAAGCGCCGGGGTCGTGGCGTCGTGATCACCATGTCGTCGGCCGCGGCCCGTCGGCCGACCGAACGGTCCCCGATGGCGTATGCGGCGGCCAAGGCAGGGATCGAGGTTCTGACCAAGGAACTGGCGCTCCAGGCCGGCCCGCACGGGGTCCGGGTCAACTGCCTCGCACCCGAGACGATTCTCACCGAACGCAACCGACAACAGATCCCGCCCGAGGTCCAGGAGCAACTGGCCGCCACGCACCCCATCCGCCGGCTCGGGACCCCCGAGGACGTGGCCGAAGCGGCCGCGTTCCTCGCCTCGGATCAGTCGTCGTGGATCACGGGGATCACGATCGACGTCGCCGGCGGTTCGGTCCTCGCCTGACCGTTGCCGGCCCCCGTACCCGCCTGACACCCTCGGTCGGGGCGGATCGGCGCTGACGCACATCCTCGTTCGGAGGCATCCTGACCAGCGAAGTTTTTCACGCCCGGGACAATTGTTGACAATTCCCATCATGTTTAGTAATTCAATGGGGAATGAAGAACCGGGTAACCCTGACACTGGCTGGCGCCGTGGCGTCGGCCGCTCTGTTGACGACGATTGCCGCGGGCGGAGCCGGCGCTTCGTCGCTCTCCACCCGCCACACTCGGGCGGCCGCGACGATCCCTCCGGGCACCGTCCTGCGGGTCGGCGAGCAGTTGAAGAACCTGTCGACGGCGCTCGAGCTCGGGCACCAGAACCAGAACTTCCCCTACCAGGTGCAGTACTCGGAGTTCGTGGGCGGGCCGCCCATGCTTCAGGCCTTTGAGGGCGGCTCCCTCGACGCCGGGTTCATCCAGAGCACCCCGCTGATCTTCGCCCAGGCTGCCGGCCAGCACGTCGCCGCCGTCGCCGGCTGGGCCAGTGCCGGCAGCTCGTACGCGCTGGTCTCGGCGCCGGGCCAGCACTCCATCAAGTCGTGGGCCGGGCTCAAGGGCAAGCGGGTCGCGTTCCAGGAGGGCACGGCGCTCGAGTCGGCGCTCCTCGAGGGGTTGAAGTCCGCGGGGCTCTCGCTGCACGACATCACAGCGGTCAACCTGCCGACCACCCAGATCGCGGCGGCGCTGCAGGGAGGGTCGGCCGACGCCGCCATCGAGGTGGAGCCGCTCCTCAGTGCGTACCTCCAGGCGAATCCGTCTGCGCAGGTGATCGCGCATCCCGCCGCCGTCACCGAGAAGTCCGACTTCATCGTCGCGACGGCATCCGCCGTGGGCAACAAGGGGGTTTCGGCGGCGCTGGCCGACTACATCACCCGCCTGATCAAGGCCTATCAATATCTGGCCCTCCACCCACAGGTGGTCATCCAGACCACCTACGAGGGCCAGTACGGGCTCAAGCCGGCCCGGGCGGCCTACGTCGCCAAGGTCGTGGGCGCCTCCAAGTTCTTCCCGCTCCCGGGCTCGATGCTCGGCCCGCAGCAGAACCTCGCCAACCTCTACCTCGGCGCCGGCGTGATCCCCGCCCATATCAGCGTGACGCAGGAGTTCGACCCCCGCTTCAACACGCTCGTCGCGACGGAGCAAGGGTCGTGACGATCTCGCTCACCCGCGCCGCCGTCGTCGAACCCACCGCGCCCGAAGGCGCGGTGAGGGCCGCCGAGCTTTCGGACGCGCCCAGAACGTTGGTGCGTCTCCCGACGGCCCGCAGCGGCGCGCCGACACGTCGCGGGTTTCGCGGTGCGACCGGGCCCAGCCGCCTCATCGGTGTGGGGTTGCTCGTCGCAATCTGGGAGGTGGCCGCGCTCCTCGGTTGGATCCAGCCCCAGGATCTCGCCGCGCCGACCGCGGTGCTGTCGACCGGCGCCCACCTGATCGCCAACGGCACGCTGCCGGACGCGCTCTGGGCCTCGCTCCAGCGCGTGTTCTGGGGCCTGGCCATCGGCGTGCCGATCGGCGCGGCGTTGGCGGTCGCCGCGGGCCTCAGCCGCACAGGCGAGCGCCTGATCGACGGCAACGTCCAGGTGCTCCGCTTCGTCCCCATCATCGGGCTCGAGTCGCTGTTCGTCCTCTGGCTCGGCGTGGGTGAGACGGCGAAGATCTCGATGATCATGCTCGGGGTGATGTTCCCGATCTACATCAACACGTTCGCCGCCATCCGCTCCATCGACCCCAGCTACGGCGAGCTGGCGGACGTGGTCGGCTTGCGCAGGCTGGCACGCCTCCGGCGCATCGTTCTGCCGGCGGCGCTGCCCGGGTTCCTCGTCGGCCTTCGGCTGGCCATGGCCGTCGCCTGGCTGTTGCTCGTCTTTGCTGAGCAGATCAACGCGTCGAGCGGGCTCGGCTATCTGATCGTCCAGGCGCAGACGTACTTCCAGTCCAACGTGATCGTGGTGTGCCTGGCGTGCTACGCCGTCTTGGGCCTCCTCACCGACGTTTTCGTGCGCGGACTCGAGGCCGTCCTCCTTCGTTGGCAGCCGGGCCGATGACGACGGCCGTTGCGCCCGAGCGCGCCACCGTCGGGATCCCGTCGGACGCGGCGGTGGTGGTCCGAGATCTCCGTCGCTCGTTCGGACACCGGGACGTGCTGCGCGGCGTCGACCTCACCATTCGGGGCCGTCAGTTCGTCGCCCTGCTCGGGCGGAGCGGCTCGGGCAAGAGCACGATCCTCCGTGCACTCGCCGGGCTCGATCCCGGTGCGGTCGGCGAGCTCTACGTGCCTGCCCGTCGCGCCGTCGTGTACCAGGACCCGCGGTTGTTGCCGTGGGCGAAGGTGCTGCCCAACGTGACCCTCGGGCTCGAGGGCCGAGACGCCGCCGGCCGCGGCCGCACCGCGCTCGAGGAGGTCGGCCTGCGCGGGCACGAAGACGACTGGCCGAAGACGCTCTCGGGCGGCGAGGCCCAACGGGTGGCGTTGGCCCGCGCCCTCGTGCGCGAGCCCGAGCTGCTGCTGCTCGACGAGCCGTTCGGTGCGCTCGACGCGCTCACGCGGATCCGCATGCATGCGCTCGTCGTCAGGCTCTGCCAGCTCCACCATCCCGCCGTGCTGCTCGTGACCCACGACGTCGACGAGGCGGTGCTGCTCGCCGACCGGGTGCTCGTCCTGACCGAAGGCCGGGTCTCACTCGACCTGACCATCGAGATCGAGGGTCCGCGGCTGCGCAGCGACCCGGCGTTCGGCCGGCTGCGGTCCCGGCTCCTCGCCGAGCTCGGTGTCGACGAGGCCGGCGAGGGCGCGAGGTCGGCGCCCGACACACCCGCCGCGCCCGACGCGTCCGACGCAACCGACGCACGCACCGCCGATGACCTCGCCGGCCCCTTGCAGATCCACCCACCATCAGAACAGGAGATACCGACATGACAGCAACCCTTGCCCCGACCGATCTCGAGGTGACCCGCCTCTCCAACTCCATCGGCGCGGTGATCCGCGGCGTGGACCTGCGTCAGGCGGACGACGAGACGATCGCGCGGATTCGCCAGGCCTGGCTCGACCACAAGGTCGTCTTCTTCCCCGGCCAAAACCTCAACGAGTCCGAGCACCAGGCGTTCGCCGGACGATTCGGCGAGCTGACCGAGGGCCACCCGGTCGTGCCGAGCGTCGAGGGCTACCCCAATCTGTTCGAGATCGACTACTCCAAGAGCCGCGAGCTCTACACCGCGTACGGCGACGTCGCCACCAAGACCCAGGGCATCCACTGGCACACCGACGTCACCTTCGTGCAGCGGCCGCCGGCGGGCTCCGTCCTGCGGGCCGTCGTGATCCCGGCCGCCGGCGGCGACACGTTGTTCTCGAACCAGCAGGCCGCGTTCGAGACGCTGAGCCCGTCCCTCCAGGACTACCTCTGCACCCTGCACGCCGTGCACGACGGCCGGGCGCAGTTCCGCGGCGTGCTCGAGCGCTTCGGCGACGGGAAGTGGGAGGGTGCCGAGCTGCCCGCGCTCGAGCCCGTGGTGCACCCTGTCGTGCGCACCCACCCCGAGACCGGCGCCCGGGTGCTGTTCGTGAACCCCGGCTTCACGTCGTACATCGAGGAGCTCGACCGTCCCGAGAGCGACGCCCTGCTCGGCTTCCTCTACGCCCACTCCGTGCGTCCCGAGTTCGTGGTGCGCTACCACTGGACGGAGGGCGACCTGGGCTTCTGGGACAACCGGGCTACCCAGCACTCGGTCGTCGGCGACTTCGGCGACCAGCACCGCGTGATCCAGCGCGTGACGATCAAGGGGGATGCACCCGCCTCGACCGCCTGACCGTCACGTCGGCCCCCCCATGTTGTCGCGGCATCCGCCCTCGCCCCCCGGGGCGGGTGCCGCACCGGGGGCCTGGTCGTGCTCACGGAGGGGAGGGAACCGCCGGCACGGTGTCGGGCAATAGTTGTTCGATGGGCGAAGTCGGCGAGCAGCACTCCGACGCCGAGCTGATCGCGCTGTCGCTGAAGGACCCGAATTCCTTCACCGGGCTCTTTGACCGCCACGCCCGTACGGTCCACCGGTACCTGGGTACCCGTGCGGCGTCCTCCGACGTCGAGGACCTGGTCTCCGAGACCTTCGTCGTGGCCTTTCGGAGCCGTGCTCGCTACGACGCGGCGTACGCCAACGCCCAGCCGTGGCTGCTCGGTATCGCCACCAACGTCCTGCGTCACCACCGACGCGCCGAGGGTCGCCGGTTCTCCCGCCTGCGCCGCCTCGACCGAGAGCGGGCGACCGACCCGACGGATGAGTGGGTCACGGACCTGGCCTATGCCGAGCAGTCGGACCGGGTCGGTCGGGCCGTGGCGGCCATGGACGAGCGCTACCGCGATGTGCTGCTCCTGATTGCCGGACCCGGGCTCTCCTACGAGGAGGTGGCCCGCGCGCTGGGAATCCCGATCGGGACCGTGCGGTCCCGGGTGTCGAGGGGGCGGGCGCAGCTCAGGGAACTTCTCGGTCTGTCGGGGGAATACCCAGATGAGGTCACCGCACAACGAGCGGCGACGGAGGGACTCCTCGAATGATCGACGAACTCGAACTGCTTCGGCAACATCTGGACGAGACGGCCGGTCCAGCACCCGACCTCGCCAAGGCCCGCGCGCAACTCGAGTTCGCCATTGCGGCGGCCGGACCGAAACCACGAACCGGCCTCCGGCCCGTCGGCCCCAAGGCGCTGACCGTGAGCGGGCTCGTCGCCGTTGCCGCCGCAGCCGTCCTCCTTGCCCTCACCGTGTTCACCGCACCACCGCCTCGCGGCCATGCGAGGAGCACGCCGGCAGTGTCCGGCCTTCTTCCGGTCGGGACGCAGCTGCGCCTCCTGTCCGACCGCATTGCGCAGCAGGACGTCCCTTCGTTGCAGGGCGACCAACTCCTCCTCACGGATTCGCACGTTGCGGTCCAGGCGCAGGTCAACAACGGCCAGGCGCAGGCAACGATTGCCATGGACGTCAAGCGGTGGTCGAACGGCACCGGACAGGCGTGCACCTCCACCGTCGCCCAGCCGGCGCAGTTCGCGACGCCGGCCCAGCAGGCCGCCTGGAGTGGTCTCGGATTACTCGATGCACCGATGGTCCAGCCGGTGACCGGCTGTCTCGGCGGGAACACGGGAACCGGCGGACAAGCCGACTCGCTGACCGGAGACGGGCAACTCATCGACGTGTCGAAGCTACCGACCGATCCCACCGTGCTCGCGCAAGAGCTGCAAAATGGGACGACCGGGATCCCGGCGATCGACCAGCTGACCTTCGACCAGGCGAACGCAACCATCGCGTTCCAACGCGCCGCGGTGCTGTTGCTGGGCCCGACGGTCGGCGCCACGCCGAAGTTCGAGTCCACGCTCTATCAGGCGCTTGCGCTGCTCCCGGGGGTCATCAGCCTGGGCTCGACTACCACCCACGACGGTCAGGCCGGCATCGGCTTCGCCGCCGACTCACAAGAAGGCCAGAGCGCGATCGTGGTGGACCCGGTCACGGGGCAACTGCTGGAGCTCCGCAACTTCGAGGATTCGTCCGCGCTGAGCTCGCTGGCCATCGCGTACCTCGGCGGGGGACCCCTGCAAGTGACGAGCTACGGATCGACGCTGCAATGGCTCGACCCGGTGGGGCAGCCCGCGGTGGTCAAGCTCACGGAGCTGCCCGCCGACGAGCCGGTTGTCATCTTCGGGACAGCCAAGCCCGGGATCGACCAGCAGCTGCTCACCCTCCAGCGTCAGCTCGAAGAGCAATACGGGCACACTTCTGGAGGCTCCTCGTTCTCGGGCGCCGGCGCGCTGACGCCGGGCACGCCGGCCACCATCGAATGGAGCTTCTCGGGGCCGGGCGAGCAGTTCAACGAGTACTTGGCCGCCACGCGGGCGTCCGGCCTCTTCAGCTCGGTGAACGTCATTTAGCCACCGCACGGGTGGACCCGGCATCCACCCGTGAATACACCCGGGGAATGACGACCCAGAGAACCGATTTTCGGACACTGGGTGCATGACCACTTCCGATTACCTCATCGACATCACCCTCATCAGCCTGGTGCTGATCCAGATCAGGGCGCGCAAGCTGAGCGTCAAGGCTCTCTTGTTGCCGCTCGGCCTCGTTTCTTACGTCGCCTATGAGTACCTGCGGGGCGTGCCCACGGCCCACAACGACCTGTTCCTCGTCGTCGGCGCCGCCGTCGTCGGGGCGACGCTCGGCGGGCTGGCCGGCTCGTTCACGTCCGTCCGCCGGGCCGACGACGGCTCGGTCTGGGCCAAGGCCGGACTGGCAGCGGCGGCGCTGTGGATCCTCGGCACCGGCGGGCGCCTGGCCTTCCAGCTGTACGCGAGCCACGGTGGCGGAGCGTCGATCGCGCACTTCAGCGCATCGCATGGCATCACCAGCGCCACGGCCTGGACGGCGGCGTTGATCCTCATGGCGCTGAGCGAGGCGACCATGCGGACCACGGTCCTTGGGTGGCGCTTCTACTCTCTCGGCGGTGGGGCGGCGGTCGCACCTTCGGCCCCCGCGCCCGCTCCGGCCGACCTGGTGTCCTTCCCTCCGGTGCGGACCCGAGTCCCCGTCTCGGCCGGCACCCGGTCCATGATGGACAACGGTGACGATTCTCTTTCCTGATCCCGATCAGGTACCGCCCCGGTGGGGCACCCTCGCCAACGGCCTGACCCTTGCCGGGTTGGGCCTGCTGGTGTTCGGGTCCCTCACCGGGATCCCCGGGGCGGACTCCCACGGGCAGAAGGTCGCCGCCATCGCGTTGCTGGCGATCGCCACTCTCGCCTGGGTGGCCTGGGTCCTCCTGCGCAACGCGAGTCCGGAGCCCGTCGTCGCGGCGTGTCTCGTCGTGGTCGCCGCGGCGGGCGGGGCGCTGGCCGCCATCTCCGCGGTCGCCTTGATCTTCCCCGGTGTGGCAACGCTCGCCGCCGCCTCGCGGTGGCGCACGGTCTCTGCGGTCGGCGTCGGTGCCGTCGGCGCACTGGCCGTCCTCATCGCCACGCTGGCCAACGGCAACAAATTCGCCATCGTCTGGGGCGGACTGGCGACCGGATTCACTGCGGTGATCGTCGGGCTCACCCGGCGCCAAGCGGTCGAGCACGCCGAGCAGATGACGAGGCTCGAGCTTGCGTCGGAACGGGCCGAGGTGGAACGCAACCGGGCGGAGTTGCTGGGCGAACGCAACCACCTCGCCCGCGAGCTCCACGACGTCCTCGCCCACACCCTGGCCGCGCTGTCGCTCCAGCTCGAGGCGTTCGCGACCGTCGTGGACGCCGAGCCGGAGACGAGCCCCCTGGTGAGCGAGCAACTGGAACGCACGCGCCTACTCGTGCGCGAGGGCCTCGATGAGGCGCGTGGTGCCGTGCGGGCCCTGCGCGACGACGCGGAGCCGATCGAGCGGCGCCTGGTCCGGCTCGCCGCACAGCACGATGCCGCCTTCGAGACGGCAGGCGAGGTGCGGGGCCTCGCGCCCGAGACGATCCTGGCGCTCTACCGGGTGACGCAGGAGGCGTTGACCAACGTCGTGAAGCACGCTCCCGGCGCGAGCACATCGATCCGGCTCGACGGCGGCGCCGACCGCGTGACGGTCACGATCGACAACGACATACCCGCCCGCAACGGCACGGCGGCGCCGCTCGCGAGCAGCGGGGGCGGCTTCGGGTTGCAGGGGATTGCCGAACGGGTCGCCCTGCTCGGCGGGGAGTTCGAGGCGGGTCCCGTCGCCGCGGGCTGGCGGGTGACCGCGACCGTGCCGGCGCGGGCCAGTACGGCCGCCCTGGCGTCCAACGCGGAAGACGCAGTGACCTCGTGAGGGTCCTCATCGCCGACGACCAGCGTGTCGTGCGCGATGGGCTCGCCATCATCGTCGGCGGGTTCGCCGGCACCGAGGTGATCGGCCTGGCCACCGACGGGGCTGAGGCGATCGGCCTCGCGGAGTCCGAGCAACCCGACGTCGTCCTCATGGACCTGCGCATGCCGAATGTCGACGGCGTCGAGGCGACCCGCGCCATCCGAGAGCGCCACCCCGCGGTGGCCGTGGTCGTCCTCACCACCTACGCCGACGACGAGTCGGTCGTGGCGGCCCTGTCCGCCGGAGCGTCCGGCTACCTGACCAAGGACGCGGCGCGCGAGGACGTCCGCCGCGCCCTCGAGGCGGCCGTGGCCGGCCAGACCGTGCTCGATCCCGCCGTGCAGGCCACCCTGCTCAGGGCGGCGCAGCAGGGCACGAGCCGCCCCGTCGCGCTGCCCGACGACCTGACCGACCGGGAGGTGGAGGTCCTGGGGCTGATCGCGGCGGGCCTTTCGAACCAGGAGATCGCCGAGCGGCTGTTCGTGGCCGAGACCACGGTGAAGACGCACGTCAACCGGATCTTTGCCAAGACCGGGAGCCGCGACCGGGCCCAGGCGGCGGTTTACGCCCATCGGCACGGCCTCGGAGCAGTCCCGGGTGCCAGAGGCGGGGGCGGACGTTCCGCCCCGCCCTGACCGTTCCCCCCCGGCCGCTCTTGCCCCTGCGGGCTGAGGTGCCACGATGCTGCGGCGCGAGCTCGCCGTCGGGTACCCGGTCGCGGGATTCTGGCCGTGCTGGTGCCGACGTCGGTCTGGCAGGCGGTCTTCGTCACCGGCCACGGGTACTGGACCAGCCTCGAGAACGCCCTCGTCGGCCCGTTGATCGCGATCATCAGTTTCGTCTGCTCCATCGGCAACGTCCCGCTGGCTGCCGCGCTGTGGCACGGCGGCATCTCGTTCGGTGGCGTGCTCGCGTTCCTCTTTGCGGACCTGATCACGTTCCCGTTGCCTGCGCGCCACGGAAGGCGCCTCCGAGCCCACCGGGCGGTCGCGGGCATCGGGCCCGCCACGCGCAGGCGCACACCGACCCGGCGGTCGCCGAGGGACGCATGAGCCCCGACGATGCGGACGCGTATCTCGAGCGCGTGCGCGACGGCGAGCACTCGCGGGAGCTGCGCCTCCGCATCCGCGGCAAGGCCTGAGGTCAGGCCACCCCGCTCCGACCGCCGGGACGGGTCCGGGGGAACCGGTCGGCTGGTTCCCCCAACCGCTCGACCCGAGCGGCTCGGGCGCGCGGTCACTACAGTGCCGTGACCATGCCGGACTACGACGCCATCGTCATCGGCGCAGGGCACAACGGGCTGACGGCGGCCGCGGTCATGGCCCGGGGCGGTCTGCGCGTGCTGTGCCTCGAGAAGAACCATTTCATCGGCGGGATGGCCTCGACCACAGAGCTGATCCGGGGCTACCGCTTCGAGCTCGCCGGGTCGATCCAGTTCCCGATCCCGAACGAGATCTTCGAGGACCTCGAGCTCGGGTCGTGCCCGATCTACGAGCCGGAGGTCCAGTCCGCCAGCATCGCCGACCGTGACGGCGACCAATCGCTCATCCTCCTGTACTCGGACCCCGAGAAGCTGCTCGAGCACCTTGGCGAGACGCTCGGGATCGAGGCGGTGCTCGGCATGGCCGAGGTGGCAGCCTGGGCGGAGGCGCCGGCGCGGGCCATCGGTCGCTTCGACGTGCGCCGGCCCCCCAAGTCGCTCGACGAGATGTGGGCCTGCGCCACCAACGAGGCCGAGCGCGAGGCGTTGCGCATCGCCATGTTCGGCAGCGTGATGGACGTGGTCGACCGCTACCTCCCCGATCCCGTCAAACACGCGCCGGTGCGCAGCATGCTCAGCTTCCTCGCCGTCAACTCGACGTACCGGGGGCCGTACTCTCCCGGCAGCGCGCTGTGCCTCGCCTTCGCGCTGGCGTCGCCGGGTACCGCCACCATGTCCAAGGTGCGCGGCGGGCTCGGGACCATCGCCGACCACCTGCTCTCGCTCTTCGAGCGGCACGGGGGCGAGCTGCGCCGCCACGCCAAGGTGACGCGCATCGTGGTCGACGAGGGAGTCGTGCGCGGCGTCGAGCTCGGCGAGGGCGGGGTGGTGACGGCGCCGATCGTCGTCTCGAACCTCGACCCGACGGCCACGTTCGCCCATCTGCTCGACCCCGACGCACTGCCCGACGCCTTCGCGCGGCGGGTACGCGGCATCGACCACCGGGCCGCCTACTTCCAGGCCCACTTCGCGCTGCGTGGCCTGCCCGAGTACCGCGGGCCCTACGAGGCCCTCAACGGATCGTCGATGGGGCGCAACGTCACCTTCTTCAGCACAGCGGAGCAGATGCAGCGCGACTTCGAGGGGTGCGTGCGCGGCCAGGTGCCCGCGTCGCCGTCGTTCAACCTCCAGATCCCCTCGCTCGACGACCCCAGCCTGGCCCCCGAAGGCATGCACGCGGCCAGCAGCTTCGCCTTCTACCTGCCGATCGGCGCCGACCGCGAGACGCAGAACCGCCAGCGTGACGAGATGGCCGACCGCATCGTGGCCAAGATCGCGGCGGCGGCACCGAACTTCCCTGATCTGATCGTGCGGCAGCTGAACTACCCGGCCTTCACCTATGAGCTGATGTTCGGCTGCACGGGCGGTGACTTCACCCACGGGCTGCTCCAGCCCGAGTTCATGGGGCCGTTCCGCCCGGGGCCGCTCGGGTGGCCGGACAACCCCGTGCCGATCTCGGGTCTCTATCTCTGCGGCGCCGGGTGCCACGGCGGACCCGGGGTCACCTTCATCCCCGGGTACAACGCCGGCTACGACGTCTTGGACGCGCTCGGCGCGGGCGCGGCGGGCGCGGCGGGCGCGGGAGCCTCCTGAGCCAGCAGTGCGTTGTTGTAGCGCAACTGGCGCTCCATGAAGGCGAGGAAGATCGCGATGGAGAAAGCCAAGCTCGTGAAGAGGCTCATTACGAAGAAGATCCAGGACCACTTGAGGCCGCGCCGGGTGCCCTCGACGATCGTCCAGAGCGGCATGAGCACCACGTTGACGATGACGTAGTCCTGGGCGGCCGAGTCGGCGGCCCAGTTGGTGAACAGCATCTTGGTGTAGTTCCAATAGTTGGCGTCGTGGTACGTGTGCGTGTAGCGCACGTTGAAGTACCAGCCGAGGACGATCGAGCAGATGCCGACCACGTAGTAGACGCCCTCGAGCACGCTGACGCGACCTGCGATGGTCCCGCTACGGAAGAGGTGGCGGTTGACGTAGAAGGCGGCCGCCGTAGTGGCAAGTCCAAGGATGCCGGTGATCAGCAGCTGCGACGTCATGCCCGTCCTCCTGCTTGTGCATGCGAGTGCGCACACCCTAAGGGGAGGCCGCGGGGCGTGCCCGGGAGCGCCGCCGGTCAGAGCAGTTCGAGCAGGCGTTCGGGTGGGCGGGCGATGACGGCCCGGTCGCCGACCACGAAGATGGGCCGCTCCAGCAGGATCGGGTGCCTGGTGATGGCGTCGAGCAGCTCGGCGGGGGAGGCGTCGGCCAGGCCCAGCTCGGCATAGACCGCCTCGCCCGTACGCATCATCATGCGCGGGTCGTGGATGGCGAGCATCAACATGAGCCGCTGGAGGTCGGCCGGGGTCGGCGGCTCGTCGAGATAGCGGACATGCCGTGCCTCGACGGACTTCTCCTCGAGGATGGCGACCGCCGAGCGGCACTTCGAGCACCCGTCGTTCACGTAGAGCTGGGGCTCGTTCTCGTTCTCGTTCTCCTTCGGCACGGCCGCCAGGATACGGCGCGGCCCACGTCGCTCAGCCGGACGCGCCCGGGACGCCCGACGACGCGGGTAACGCCGCTAGCGCCTGGCTCCAGGCGTAGAAGAGCGCACGGGCGGGCGCGCCCGCCACGGCCATGGTCACCGCCATGGACGTGCCCCCGTTGTCGCCCTCGTGGTGGTCGCCGGTGGCGTCGAGCGCGGCCCCCATCACCAGGTTCGTCCCCGTCCCGAAGTCGTCGAGAATGCCCTTGCGGTGCCCCCAACAACCGGGTGCGCCGCGATGGAGGCAGTCCAAGTTGCCACTGTTGAAGCCGTCGTCGTACATCCATCCGTACACCGCATCGAGCCCGTTGGACGAGCCGCCCGCCCACTCGGCATCGTCGAGGACGTAGGCCGCACCGGGGTCGGGCGGGTCGTTGGCCACCTCCGCTCCCCGGAGGGCGTTCTGGTCGAGGCCGGTCGTGAGCCCGCTGAACGGGGCCAGTCCGCGGTCGACCCGTTCGAGGTTCACGGCCACGAAGAGTTGCTCGGGCACACTCAGCTGCGCGAAGCCTGCCGGCAGCACCATCGGCCGGACGCCCTCGAGCGCGTGCGCATGGTTGATGGCATCCAGCGCGGCGCCCATGCAGGCGGGCGAGTTGTCGATCCCGGTGTCCACGCAGACGCGCGTGTAGTCCGGATTGGGCTGCACGTTGCGGGGTGGGTCGGCGATCCCGGCATTCGACTCGGAGGGCAACACCGCCCGCAGAGGTCGCATGGTGCCGGTCTTCGTGGCGACCAGGGCGTCGTTCCACGAGTACACGAAACCGCTCGCATGCTCGTCGACGGCGAGCGTCGCGGCCAGCGACGACCCGCCCCGATCTCCGGCCGACGTGTCGCCGCTGGGGTCGAAGGCGGCACCCATGACGAGCCGCCGCGAACCGAAGCGCTCGAGGACTATCTGGCGGTCGGCCCAGCAGCCGGAGGTCTGGTTGCTCGAGCAGTTGGGCACGCCGCTGTTGGGGCCGTCGTTGTACATCCACTGGTAGTCGGCGTCGAGGCCGTTGTCGACGGCCCCGATCCACTCGGCGTCGACCGACGCGTAGTCGCGACCCGGACGCGGCGGGAGTTGGGCCGTGCCGGCGCCTTTCTGCGCGTCAGCGTCGAGCGCGGCGCTCAGTCCGGCAAAGGGAGCCAGCCCCCGGTCGACGCGTTCGCGGTCCAGCGCCACCAAGAGCTGTTCGGGCACGCTCAGTTGGGCGAAGTCGGCGGGTAGTGCCATGGGCCGCAGCCCCTCCCCGGCCCGGGCGGCGTCGATGGCCTCGAGCGTGAGGCGCAGGCAGGTGTTCGTCGAGTCCCCGCCGACCGGCGCACAGGAGTTGGAGTAGTTAGGCGTCGGGGCGATCGACTGCGACGGCGTGGCCAAGGCGTTGTTGGCGCCACCCGGGCCGGACGAGCAGCCGGCCAGGCCGACCCCGGCGACGAGCGCGAGCGCGAGCGCGAGCGCAAGGCCCGGTGCGCCTCCGGTGCCGGCTGCTTTCAGGCCGCGCCGCATCCGCCTCCCGGCGGCGCGCGTCAAGTCGTCGGCTTCCCCCATCAAGTGCACCAACGTAGCCAGCACCAATGAGGCTCGAGGCCGGCCGACCCCCTGCCACAGACGCCAATTAAGGCGGCGACGGTACCTCCTCGCGCGGCTCGGTATGGGGGTACGACCACTCGTTCCCTTTGAGTACCGGCCGCGAGGGTTAGCGACCCGCTCCGGCAGGCTTCGCTGCGACGCCGAGCGTCAGCCAGCACCAGGGCTTGGGGCCCTTGACGTAGCGCTGCTCGTTGCGCTCCATCACGAAGCCCGCCCGCTCCACGAGCGTGGAGGGGTCGCGGGTCAGGTGACAGCCGTCGGCCAGCCGGCGCTGAAGCGGTTCGATCCGGTGCTGCCATTTGGCCACGCCCTCATCGGGCGACAACCCGTGCTCGAGGAAGTGCACGGTGCCCGCTGGCTTGAGCACCCGCATGAGTTCGGAGAGCGCCTGGGCCGGATCGGCGACGGTGCAGAGGGTGAAGGTGCAGAGCGCCGCGTCACAGCTGGCGTCGGCGAGCGGGAGGGCCTGGCCGTCGAGCCCCACGTGCTCGACGTGGATCTGGGTCTCCCGGATGCGGCGCTCGGCGCGACGGCGCGCCACACTCGCCGGCTCGACCGCCAGCACGGTGTCCACCTCGGGCGGGTAATGCGGCACGTTCAACCCGGAGCCGAAGCCGATCTCGACCACGCGTCCGGCGAGGCCCTCGGTCGTCCGCTCCCGCCATCGGTCGAAGCCGGCCGAGCCGCAGGTCCATTCCACCAGCCGGGGGACGACCTGCTCGTTGTACACGCCCACGCGACGACGCTATCGGCCCGGGTAGGGAAGAATCACGGCCATGGACATCCACGGCAGTGCGCTGGTCACCGGCGCCAGCCGCGGCATCGGCCGGGCGGTCGCGCTCGAGCTGGCGCATCGCGGCTTCGACACCGTCGCGACCATGCGTGATCCCGCCGCCGGAGCCGACCTGGCCGCGTCGGCGCCCGGACGTTTGGAGGTCCGGCGCCTCGACGTCACCGACCCCACCACGTTCGACCTGCCGGACGACTTGCGGGTACTCGTCAACAACGCCGGGGTCGACACGGAGTACCTGCCCGTTGAGCACGCGCAGATCGACGATTGGCGCCGCATGTTCGAGACGAACGTCTTCGGCACAGTGGCGCTCACTTCGGCGGCGATCCCCACGCTGCGGGAGAACCGGCCATCGGTCGTCTGCACGATCACGTCTTCGTCGATCATCGCCGCCGTGCCGTTCTATTCGGCCTATCGGGCGTCGAAGGCGGCGGCGTCGGCCTTCGGCGACAGCCTGCGGGTCGAGGTCGCGCCGTTCGGGATCCGGGCGGTCGAGATCCTGCCCGGCCCGGTCGACACCGACATGTTCCGCCTGAGCACGGGTGAGCAGGTGGCGGCGCGGTTCCCCGAGTATCGAGCGCTGGCCGACGTCACCGGCGAACTGCGCCGCGCCCACGCCGATCCGCGGGTCGTGGAACCGGCGGCGGCGGCCGCAGCGATCGTCGACGCGATCCTCGACTCGGCGGGGCCGATGCGTTACGGCTGCGACCCGGTGTCGTGTGAGCTGATGGACCTGTGGCGCCAGAGCGACGACGAGACGGTCTTCGCCCTGACGGGCCAGGGACTGTTGGACCAGGCCGGCGGGAACGGAGCGGGGACCAGCACCGGTTAAGGGAACCTGAGAGCCGCTCACGCCACGGGGCGGCAACTCGCGACCAGCCGACGCGCCGAGGCTCGGCCCGCGCCTAGGGCTACCTTCGGCTGCGACAGAAAGGTCTTCGTGCAAATCGCCGTCGTGTTCGCCGTCTTTCCGATCATCTTCCTGGGCGAACTCCCGGACAAGACGATGTTTGCCTCGCTGGTCCTGGCGACGCGGGGCCGGCCCTTCATCGTGTGGTTGGGTGCCGCCGCTGCCTTTTCCGTCCACGTCGTCATCGCCGTCACCATCGGTGTTGCCCTTTTCCATCTGCTGCCACATCGCGCGCTGCAGGCGATCGTGGCCGCAATGTTCTTCACCGGCGCCGTCCTGGCACTACGCGAGGCGAGAAAGGAGCAGAGCGAAGAAGACCTGATCGAACGCGAGGTGGCGTCGCACCAGCGCGTGGCCCTCACCGCGTTCGCGGTCATCTTCTTGGCCGAGTGGGGCGACCTCACGCAGATCCTGACGGCCAACCTGGCGGCCCACTACCACGACGCGCTCTCGGTCGGCCTCGGCGCGCTGCTGGCACTGTGGGCCGTGGCCGCCCTCGCCGTCATCGCCGGCCAGAGCGTGCTGCGGCTGGTCAACATCGCCACCATCAGGATCATCACCGCCGTCGTGCTCTTCGCGCTGACCGGGTGGGTGATCTGGGAGGCGGTGCGCTGACCGTCTGAATGTGCGAGCGGCGCCGGCACCGCGGCGCCCGGCGCCCGAGTCAGTGGCGACGCAGTGGTGTGGTCCCAGCCGTTGCCCCGGCGTTCACCCCGGCGTTGCGTTCGAGGCTGACGCGGAGGAGCTCCTTCACTCCTGTCTCCATCAGGGCGTAGGTGTTGCGCATCCAGACGAGGCGGTCGTCAGCCCCGTCACCGGCCGCGTCGAGGGCGCGCTCGGCCACCTGCCGCAATTCGGTGAAGGCCCGGAACCGCGACTTGAGCACGCGCTCCCAGCCCTGGGGGCACAGGCGGTAGTAGATGCGTCGATCTCCGGGCCGCGCCACCCGCTCGAGCACGCCGACCTCGGTAAGGGTGCGCAGCGAAGTGCTCACGCTTCCAGCTGACAACCCGAGCGCCTCTTGGATCCGGGGGCCCGTCTGTTCCGGCGACTCGCACACGATCATCCACCCCAGGACGCGCATGACTGCCCGTGGCGTGCCGTGGACCAGAAGGAGGCTGGCCATCTCCTCCACGAAGTGCAGGCGCCAGTCGTCGCTCGGCGCGCGGTTTGCGCCGAGACCGGCGGTGCTCATCGTGGACCGCGCCGGTCCTGCCGAGACCCGTGCACCGGTGGGGCGAACCTCATGATCGATCAGTATCCAGTGAAAGCTGCCAGACCCGTAGGGCCCAAGGTCACCACTCGGGGGGGACTTCTGGCCCTGCTCGAGGGTCTCCGCATGGCGGCAGTGTGCTTTTCGGGCCCATTGCGCACTCGCCTCGCGCGACCATGCCACCGGCGTACCGGTCCGATTGCTAAGAAGGGGGACCTGATGATGGCGGCGGCGACGCGGTGGTTCCTGGCGGGGGTCGCAGCGGCTGCCATGGTGGCGATCGGACTCGTCGCGATGCCGGTGGCGACGGCGGGAGCGGCCGGCAGCGGGCCGGCCTTCTATACCTGGCAGGCGCCGGGTGGGGCGCAGACGGCGGGCGCCAGGATGATCGCGTTGACCTTCGACGACGGGCCCGGTCCGTTCACGCCGGCCGTCGTTTCCGTGCTCGAGCAGTACCACGTGCCCGCGACCTTCTTCGAGATCGGCGACGAGGTGACGCAATACCCGCAGTACGCCCGACTGGTCGAGTCCGCCGGCTATCCGGTCGAGAACCACACGTGGAGCCACCCGGACCTCACCACGCTGTCCCCCGCGGCGGTCGGTGCCCAGATCGACCAGACCCAGGCCGAGATCAGGGCGGTCACCGGCACGACGCCGCTGTGCATGCGACCGCCCTATGACGCGTGGAACGCCTCGGTGCTCGGCCAGGTCGCGGCGCGTGGGATGACCACCATGAGCTATTCGATCGACCCCAAGGACTGGACCCGCCCCGGGGTCCCAGCGATCGTGCAGGCGGTCGTCGGCGCGGCGTTCCCCGGCGGTGTGGTCGACATGCACGATGGGGGAGGTGACCGCTCCGAAACGGTCGCCGCCTTGCCGCAGATCATCACGCAGTTGCGGGCCGAGGGGTACACGTTCGTCTCGATCTGTGGTGGGAACTCCGGCCCGCAGGTCACGGCCACGTACAACTTTGGCGACGCGCCGGCGCCCGGTCCTCCGGTCACCTCGAACCAGCCACTGGTCGGCTTGGCGGCGACGACCGACGGCGGCGGCTACTGGGAGGCGGCCTCCGACGGCGGCGTCTTCTCGTTCGGCACCGCGGCGTTCCACGGCTCCATGGGCGGCCAACCGCTGAACGCGCCGATCGTCGGCCTGGCGGCGACCCCGGACGGCGGCGGCTACTGGGAGGTGGCGTCCGACGGCGGCATCTTCTCGTTCGGCACGGCCGCGTTCGAAGGCTCCATGGGCGGCCAAGCGCTGAACGCGCCGATCGTCGGCCTGGCGGCGACCCCGGACGGCGGCGGTTACTGGGAGGTGGGGTCCGACGGCGGCATCTTCTCGTTTGGCACCGCCGCGTTCGAAGGCTCCATGGGCGGCCAACCGCTGAACGAGCCGATCGTCGGCCTGGCCGCGGGGCCCCACGGTTCTGGCTACTGGCAACTGGCGGCCGACGGTGGAGTGTTCGCCTTCGATGAGCCGTTCTTGGGCTCGCGCAGCGGGCAATCGCCGGCGGATCGCTTCTTCGCCATGGCGGCGACGCCCGACGGTGGCGGCTACCTCCTGGCGGCCCAGCACCCACCGCCGTAGCGGCCGGGTTCGGGGTTATGCCGCACTGAGCGGGACGAAGCGGTAGCCGATGCCCCGGACGGTCGTGATCCAGCGCGGCTTTTCCGGATCGGCCTCGATCTTGAGGCGGACCCGGCGCACATGCTCGGTCACCGTGGCGCCACCTTGCCAGCGGCTGGTCGACCCCCAGACCCGTTCAAGGAGCTCCTCGCGGGAGAACACCCGACCGGGGCACGAAGCCAAGAAGGCGAGAAGGTCGAACTCCTTGCGCGTCATGGCAACCTCGGCCTCATTGATGGTGACCGTGCGGGTGCCTCGGTCGATGACCAGGTCCCCCAGGTCCAGTGTCGTGTTCGGTGCCGCACTGCCTCGACGCAACACCGCGCGCACCCGCGCCTCGAGCTCCGCCATGGAGTAGGGCTTGACGACGAAATCGTCGGCTCCCAGGTTGAGCAGCCGAACCCGGTCGTGTTCCGAGGAGCGGTTGGAGCAGACGATCACCGGCACGGTGCTGCGCCGCCGGATTTTGGTCAGCACATCGGCGGTACCACCGTCGCGGTCCAGGTCGAGCACCACGAGGTCGGCCTCCTGGCGGAAGACGGCACGGAGGGACGACGGCATGTTCTCGGCTTCGAGCACTTGGTACCCGGACTGTTCGAAGTAGCGGTGCAACGTTGAGCGATAGGCGCTGTCGTCTTCGGCGACGAGAATGGTCCTGGTCGCGGGCGGAGGCCCGGCGGAGCCGCGCTCGGTCAATGCGGTCCGCCGCCACCCTTCGGGCTGCGGCACGCGTGCCCCCGCGTCGACCGGTGCGGTCATGGCCGCTGCGTTCCGAGCGTCGGTGTCGCGAGGCGACGATGCCGACACGGCGAGTCGAACATCATGGACTTCCCCCTCATCTTCCCGTGCGCTGTGCACGGGCCTTCGCAACGTGCCGCGAAACCCACACCGTCCCGGTCCCGCCGCGAGAAGTTCGCGTCCCGTTGCCTCCCAGTGTCGCCGGAACGTCGCACCAGCTCAATAGGCTTTTCGGACCAAGGGTGTGCGGCGGTGTTATTCCGGCGCGCAGAAGCGGTAGCCGATGCCTCGTGCGGTCGCGATCCAGCGGGGTGCGTTCGGGTCGTCTTCGATCTTCAAGCGGATGCGACGCACGTGCTCCGTCACCGTGGAGCACCCCTGCCATTCGTTGGTCGACGCCCAGACTCGCTCGAGCAGCTCCTGACGCGAGAACACCCGGCCGGGCGACGACGCAAGGAAGGTGAGGAGGTCGAACTCCTTGCGGGTCATGGGGATGACCGTGTCGGACAGCAGCACCGACCGCGTGTCGCGGTCGATGACCAGGTCGCCCAGGTGCAGACGTCGATTGGCCGGCGCGTGGATACCGCGGCGGAGCACCGCCCGCACCCGTGCCTCGAGCTCGGCGAAGGAAAATGGCTTCACCACGAAGTCGTCGGCCCCCAGGTTGAGCGTACGGACGCGTTCGCTCTCCGAGTCGCGTCCCGAGCACACGATGACCGGCACCGCGCTGTCTCGCCGGATCTTGGCGAGGACATCGCAGCCGTCGACTCCTGGCAGTCCGAGGTCGAGGATGACGAGGTCGGCCGAGCTCTGAAAGACCGCTCGGAGCGAAGCGGGCCCGTCGGCCGCCTCGCTGACCCGGTACCCGGACCGCTCGAAGTACTGATGGAGAGCCGACCGGCAGCTGTGGTCGTCCTCTGCGATCAGGATGGTTCGATCGGCGCCGGCATGGGCCGGACGCTCGAGCGGATGCGTGCGGGCCTCCGACGCGCCGCGTCGGTGTCCCTCACGGTGGGTCGTGCGCCACGGGGCGTCGATCGGGATCGTCACGCTCCCTCCTTCGACCTGTCCCCGGCCGCGCTTGAGGGCGGCGCGGGTGCCGGACGGTGGCCGGTCACGGGAGAGCGGCGGCACCGCGGAGCCTTCGAGCGACCCCGTCGTCACCGCGTCGATCCGCGCTCGCGGCGACCGCATGAGCGCAGGACGTCCATCCTGACGAGCACCGCAACGGTTCGCATAGGCCAAAAGGACTAGTGCTGCGCACGACTCGCGCACGACTCGCGCACGACTCGCGCACGACGTATGGCACGGCTCACGCACGACCCCAGGCACCAATCGGCACCCGTCACGCCACGCGCCGACGCCGTTGTGCACGTGCCGCCGTGCGGGCGCGAAACGCGTGTCCGGTCGAATTCTGCGCGCGCGCAGCGCGTCAACGTTGCAGGATCTCTGCAACCGACTGACAACGAAGAGGCAACCCAACAGCCAATACTCGTGGAAGTAGAGTGGAGCTACCGATGCAGCTGCGGAGTCTGCATAGGAAACTGGAAAGACTTCACGGGGGAAGTGGCGTTCGCCGGGAGACGCGAAACGAGGAGGGGAGCAACAGTGGCATCGATGTCAGGTGCAATCTCCGCGAGGCCGGAGAACGTCGAACGGGAGGGGATCAACCGCCTGTGGTCCGAGTTCAAGGAAACGGGCGAGCGCACAGTGCGCAACGAGTTGATCGAGTACTACTCACCGTTCGTCAGGTACATCGCCGGGCGTGTCATGGCCGGGTTGCCGCGGCATTTCGACGAGGACGACTTGACCAGCTACGGCATCATCGGGCTCATCGACGCCATCGAGCGCTTCGAGCCCGACCGCAACCTCCGGTTCGAGACCTACGCCATCCCGCGGATCAAGGGCGCCATCATTGACGAGCTGCGCTCCATCGATTGGGTCCCTCGCTCGGTGCGGAGCAAGGCACGTGCGGTCGAGCAGGCCGTCACCGACCTGGAGGCGACATTGCGTCGGACCCCGACCGAGTCAGAGGTGGCGACGGAGCTGGAAATGACTTCGGCCGATTTTCACGCGGCCCTCCGCAAGATCTCTTCCGCGGGCATGATCGCGCTCGATGAGATCCTGCGCGGCGGTGACCGCGCGGATCGCTCGACGCTCGGTGAGTCGTTGCCCGATCGGGCTTCGGGTCCCATGGACACCTTCGAGGCGAAGGAGTCGAAGCAGGCGTTGACCGATGCGCTCGAGGGCATGCCCGAACGCGAGCGGACCGTGCTGACGATGTACTACTACGGCGGCCTCACGCTCACCGAAATCGGGACCATCCTCGGTGTCACCGAGAGCCGTGTCTGCCAGATCCACACGAAGGCGCTGCGCCACCTCCGATCGAAGCTGGCGGATGGTTCCGACGGCCACGACCGCGGCAGGGTCATGACGGCGCGCCGTCAGCCGTCGACGCGCACCACCCGTCGGTCGGCTCGGCCGGCGAACGTGGAGCTGCTCGCCAGCTGACGCCCGGTCGCCCTCCGAGCCGACGCACCGGTACGGTACGTCGTGCGGGCCGTGCGGCGGCCCGGATGACAGGGGGCACACCATGCCGTTGCACAAGAGGGAATCGGCTCGGGAGGAAATGCTCGACTCGATCTTCGCCGAGCGGGAACTGCAAGCCTGCCTGCCGTCCAAGCGCTTCCCGATCAAGGAGATGCGGACGGAGGACGCGTACCAGTGCATCGTCGACGAGCTGATGCTCGACGGCAACGCACGGCAGAACCTGGCCACCTTCTGCCAGACGTGGGAGGAGCCCGAGATCCATCGCCTGATGGACATCGCGATCGACAAGAACCTGATCGACAAGGACGAATATCCCCAGACGGCCGAGCTCGAGCATCGCTGCGTGCAGATGCTGGCCGACCTCTGGAACGCACCGGAGAAGGAGCAGGCGGTCGGGTGCTCGGCGATCGGCTCGTCGGAGGCGTGCATGCTCGGCGGCATGGCCGCCAAGTGGCGGTGGCGGGCCAAGCGCAAGGCCGCCGGCAAGTCGACGGACAGCCCCAACATGGTCTGCGGGCCGGTCCAGGTGGTCTGGCACAAGTTCGCCCGCTACTGGGACGTGGAGATGCGCGAGATCCCGATGTCCCCTGGTCGCTACTGCATGGATGTCGAGCAGATGCTCGAACGGGTGGACGAGAACACGATCATGGTCGTGCCCACGTTCGGCGTGACCTACACGGGCTCGTACGAGCCGGTGCTCGAGCTGTCTCAGGCGCTCGACAAGCTCCAGGAGGAGACCGGCCTCGACGTGGACATCCACGTCGACGGCGCCAGCGGCGCGTTCCTGGCCCCGTTCTGCGCCCCCGAGATCCTGTGGGACTTCCGCGTCCCCCGGGTGAAGTCGATCAGCACGTCCGGTCACAAGTTCGGCCTCGCGCCGCTGGGTGTGGGCTGGGTCATCTGGCGCGACGTCGCCGAGCTGCCCGAGGACCTGATCTTCCACGTGACCTATCTGGGCGGCGACATGCCGGTTTTCCAGATCAATTTCTCGCGGCCGGCCGGCCAGATCGTGGCCCAGTACTACAACTTCGTCCGGCTCGGCCGGGACGGCTACCGCAACGTCCACGACGCGTGCTACCTGACGGGCAAGTTCCTGACGCACGAGGTGTCCAAGCTCGGCCCGTTCGAGATCCTGTGCGACTCGGACCCGCAGACCGGGATCCCCTCGGTGGCCTGGCGCATCCGCGCGGGGGAGGACCCGGGCTACACGCTCTACGACGTCGCCGACCGGTTGCGGACGCGCGGCTGGCAGGTGCCGGCGTACCCGTTGACCGGCTCGGTGTCCGACGTGTCGGTGCAGCGCATCCTGGTGCGCCAGGGCGTCAGCCGGGACCTGGCGACGCTGCTCCTCGACGACATGCAGCAGGCCATCGCGCACTTCGACCGCCACCCTGTCTCGGTGTCGATGACCCGTGAGGAGTCAGGCGGCTTCAGCCACCTGTAGGCACGGCCGGCCCGGACGCCGGGACGTGGGCCGCCCAGTCCACGTGGATGAGGCGACGGCGGAGGAACCGTGGCTTGCCGACCACCGCGGCGCGGTCGCTGGTCCAGGGCGCAGTCGACGCGACCGTGAGTCCTGCGAGCGCCCGCAAGGCGGGTTCGTAGGTCGAGCGCACCCAGGCGAAGCGGCGCCACCCTTCCTCCCGGCGCTCGGGTGGGACGTCGATGATGGGCGCGAGCGCCGCCATGGCCTCGTCGTACTCGGCCCGCGAGACCGTGATCGGAGGGGCGGGTTCGGAGAAGTGCGCGGTGAGTTCGGCGAACCCCGTCGGCTCGGCGAGGGGGAGGCTGGCCGCCTGCGCCACGCGGACGAACCCCGGCATGCCGTAGACGAGGATCATCGTCGGCCCCTTCTCGATGTCCGCGAACGAATCGCCGGCCATCGTCTCCCTCGCCGAGAGCACCAGGGCCGAGGCATCGAGCAGCGCGCCGATCGACGCCACCCACGAGTGGTCCCGCTGGGTCTCGGGGAAGTAGCTGAGGATGGGGAACGCCGTGTGCGTCTGCTGCATGTCGAGGATCCAATCGGCCTGGTTGCGCCAGAACTCCGTGGTCTCCAGGCCGCCGATGCGCTGGAGGTTCTGGAGGATGTCCACCGCCCGGGGCGGCGCACCGGCGACGGGGCGGAGCCGCACCACGCCCTTCTCCCGGGCGTTGTACGCCGCGTAGATCGTGGGCAGATAGCTGATGAGCAGGGCGACGAGCCCCAGCCCGATCGTCGCCTCGATGAACGCCAGCCAGATGCGGGTCGTCGTGTCGGGTTCGGCGAACCCGAGCGTGGTCAACGAGGAGCCGCTGATCTCGAAGGCCCGCTGGACGGTCAGCGACCCGGTGCCCCAGAAAATGAAGCTGAAGGCGAGCACCATCAGGAGCATCCAGACGAGCGGGAGGCTGACCAGGGCCACCGGGGCGTACAGCGCGCGCAACCTGATCCAACGCGCCCGGGTCGGGGAGCGATGGACGAGGAGGCGGTAGACGAGCGCGAACACCCCTTGGGAGAGGTGCGGCATGCCCTCTTGGGGCAGGACGACCGTCTTGAGCGCCGATCCGAGGATCGCCAGCACGACGACGGCGCCGAAGACGAACGAGAGGACCTGCAGGGCGACCATTGGCTCGATCTATGCCGGCGCGGCGATCTCTTTGCCGGCGGCCTGCACGGCGTTGTCGATCTGATCCTTGTCGACCTCGAGCTCCTTGGCCACGTGTGTCCGCGCCTTGAGCCCGGCCCGCTCCAGCGCCTCACGCACGGTGTTCTGCCCGACGACGACGAGGGCCGCCTCGCCGGCGTCAATGGCGTCGCCGAACTCCTTGATGTCCGCGCGTGACATGCCCTTCCACAGATGGCCGCTCACGCCGCCGACCGCCGCTCCCACGAGCGCCGAGGCGATGATGGAGGGCGGGAACAAGATCCCGACGAGCGCGCCGGCGGCCGCGCCGCCCCACGCCCCGTGGCGCGTCGTCAGCTCGTCCTTGTTCACGTGGACCTTGCCTGCGTCGTCCTTGGTCACGATGGCCGCGTCATAGGTGCCGACGGCGCCCGCCGCACGGAGGTCTTTCACGACCCGGTAGTCAGCGCGCGCGTCGACCTCGCTGGCATACGTCCCGATGAAGATGAAGACGCCCTCGCTCTTCGCCATGAATCTGTTCCTTTCTGGTGGCCCCGCCGGCCGGCCGGACGTCTGGACCCGGGGGGCTGACCTCCCCTGCATTCGGGAGCGAGCGTAGAGCCGCGAGGCCGGCCAGGCCCGGACCCGGCTCGGCTGCCCGGCCACGGTGTCTGGCATGATCGAGCGGGTGCCACTCCCTCCGGCCATAGAGATCGCGCGGCGCGCCACGCTGCGTCCGATCACCGACATCGCCGCGCTGATGGGCCTCGGACCGGAGCTGCTCGAGCCCTACGGCTCCCACGTGGCCAAGGTGAGCCTCGACGCGGTCGAGGCGCTGGGTCGCCGGCCCACAGCGCGCTACGTCGTGGTGACGGCGGTCACGCCGACCCCGCTCGGCGAGGGAAAGACGACGACCACCGTCGGTCTCGGCCAGGCGCTGGCGTGCATCGGGCGTCGGGCGACCATCGCGATCCGCCAGGCGTCCATGGGGCCCACGTTCGGGATCAAGGGCGGGGCGGCCGGCGGTGGCTACAGCCAGGTCGTCCCCTTCGAGAACCTCAACCTGCACCTGACCGGCGACCTGCATGCGGTGACCGCCGCCAACAACCTGCTGGCGGCCATGGTCGACAACCACCTCTACAGCGGCAACGAGTTGGGGCTCGACCCCCACGGCATCACGTGGAAGCGCGTCCTCGACGTGAACGACCGCTCGTTGCGTCACATCGTCAGCGGCCTGGGCGGCCGCCAGGACGGCACCCCGCGCGAGACGGGGTTCGACATCACCGCCGCCTCGGAGGCTATGGCCGTGCTCGCTCTGTCGCGAGACCTGCACGACATGCGCGCCCGCTTCGGGCGCATCGTCGTCGGGTACACCGTCGCCGGGGAGCCGATCACCGCCGAGCAGTTGAAGGCGGCCGGTGCCATGGCGGTCATCATGCGCGACGCCATCAAGCCGAACTTGCTGCAGACCCTGGAGAACACGCCCGTGCTCGTGCACGCCGGGCCCTTCGGGAACATCGCCCACGGCAACTCCTCGGTGGTGGCCGACCTGATCGGCATCCACTCGGGGGAGTATCTCGTCACAGAGGCCGGCTTCGGAGCCGACATGGGTGCCGAGCGGTTCTTCAACATCAAGTGCCGCACCTCGGGCCTGGTGCCCGATGCGGCGGTCGTCGTGACGACGGTCCGCGCGCTGAAGCTGCATTCGGGGCACCACAAGGTCATCGCCGGCCGCCCGCTCCCACCGGCCATGCTCGAGGAGAATCCGGACGAGGTGCGACTCGGCGCGGCGAACCTGCTCGCCCACCTGGCCATCGTGCGCCGGCACGGCGTGACGCCGGTGGTGGCGATCAACGCCTTCGCGGATGACTTCGCGTCCGAACACGAGGCCATCCGGGAGATCGCGGCATCGGCCGGAGCCCGCTCGGCCGTCTGCCACCACTTCGAGAAGGGCGGCAAGGGCGCCGTCGAGTTGGCCGAGGCCGTGGTCGATGCGGCCGAGGAGCCGAGCGAGTTCCAGCTGCTCTACGGGGACGGCGCCAGCCTGCGGGAGAAGATCGAAGCCGTCGCCACCGAGGTCTACGGCGCCGACGGCGTGGACTACCGGCCGCAGGCCGCACGCCAACTCGACACGTACGAGCGGGCCGGCTTCGGCTCGCTGCCGGTTTGCATCGCCAAGACGCACCTGTCCATCTCGTCGGACCCCAAGCTGCTCGGTGCCCCGAAGGGCTGGCGGCTGCCCGTACGCGAGGCCCGCGCCAATGTGGGCGCCGGCTTCGTGTACCTCGTCAGCGGCGACATGCGGACCATGCCCGGGCTCTCGAGCCACCCGGCCGCCGAGACCATCGACATCGACGAGAACGGCAACGTCGTCGGCCTTTACTGAGACCCAAGGAGGATCAGCCATGGCGATCGACTTCACCCTCGCCCCCGAACACGAAGAGATCCGGTCCCGGGTGCGCACCTTCATCCAGGACACGGTGGTGCCCCGGATCAAGGGCTTCGACGACGAGTCGCGCGTCACCGAGCGCCACGAGTACCTGGTCACCATCCTCGAATTGCGCGAGGAAGCCAAGCGCCAGGGTTTGTGGTTGCCCCACATGCCCGAGGAATGGGGTGGCATGGGCCTCGGCCACGTCGCCCTGGCCATGGTGCAGGCCGAGTCGGGCAAGACGAGGCTCGGGCCCTGGATCCTCAATTGCATGGCACCCGACGAGGGGAACATGCACACCCTGCTGCACTGGGGCACCGAGGAGCAGAACCAGAAATACCTGCGCCGGCTCTGTGAAGGCACGGCCATGTCCTGCTTCGCCATGACCGAGCCGGAGGTGGCGGGCTCGGATCCGACGCTGATCCAGACCCGGGCCGAGAAGGACGGTGACGAGTGGATCATCAACGGGCACAAGTGGTTCATCTCCAACGCGCGCCGCGCCCAGTTCGCCATCCTGATCGCCCGCACCGAGCCCGACGTGCCTGCCGGCTCCCGCGGGGCCAACACGGCGTTCCTGGTCGATCTACCGGCCGAGGGCTGGAATGACGTGCGCGAGGTGGAGACGATGCACGGCTCGACCGGGCACTCCGAGATCGTGATCGAGGACCTGCGCGTCCACGACTCGCAGATCCTGGGCGGACGTGGCAACGGCCACCGGCTCGGGCAGTACCGCCTGGGGCCGGCCCGGCTGGCCCACTGCATGCGCTGGATCGCGCAGGCCGAGACGGCGCTCGACATGATGGTCGACCGCGCGCTGCACCGGTACTCGCACGGTTCCCTGCTCGCCGAGAAGCAGGGGGTGCAGTGGCTGATCGCGGACTCCGCCATGGAGCTCTACCAGTGCAAGCTCATGGTGCTCCATGCCGCGTACAAGGTCGACCGCGGCGACGACTTCCGCACGGAGGTCTCCATGGCCAAGCACTTCGTGGCCAACAGCCTGAACCGCATCATCGACCGCTCCATGCAGGTGCACGGCGCGCTGGGCTATTCGACCGACACCCCGCTGGCCAACATGCTCCAGCACGCCCGCTGGGCCCGCTTCGCCGACGGCGCCGACGAGATCCACCAGATGCGGATCGCCGAGAGGACCATCGCGGCTTACAAGGACACCGGCTCGACCAACGCCGCCACCGGCGGGCTGCCGCTCTGAGGGGCGGGACCGATCGGCTGCCTCTTCACTCTCGTCTCCGCCTTCTCGGCGCGCCTCGCCCTGTTCTTGGTGTGGGTGTTCACCGACCGGCTGACCATCGCGTTCCGTTCGGGGTGGGAGGGCGTCATCGGGTTCGTCCTCCTGCCGTACGCGACGCTCTTCTACGCGCTGGTGTACGCACCTCACATGGGGGTCGACGCGTTCGGCTGGGTGATCGTCGCCCTGGGGATCGTGCTCGACCTGTCGTCCCACCTGTTCGGCTCGCGCGGGGCGCGACGCCGGAGGGCGCGGCGCAACCAGCGCGCGCCGGCGACCGAGGCCGGCTCCCGCCGCTAGGAGAACTGCAGGCGCAGGTCCGGCTCGGGCCCGAACGACGGCGGGCTCGGGCCGATCGCCGCCAGCTTCTGCCACCCGGCGACCCCGATCATGGCGGCGTTGTCGGTCGCCAGGGCCGGGGGCGGGATGAGGAGCCGGGAGCCGCATTCGTCCGCCAGCGCCTGGGCGCGCGCCCGCAGGATCGGGCTCGCCGCCACCCCGCCGACGATGGCCAGGGCCGGGTCGGCGAACTCCTCGAGCGCACGGCGCAGCTTGGCCATGAGCACGTCCATGCAGGCGGCCACGAAGGACGCCGCCACCTCCTCCACGCTGAACGAGGGGTCCGATCGCACGTAGTTGACGACGGCGGTCTTCAGCCCCGAAAAGGAAAAGGCGTAGCCGTCGGTGAGCATCGGGCGCGGGAAGCCGAGCTTGTCCTTGCCGTCGGCGGCCAGACGGTCCAGCACCGGCCCGCCCGGATAGCCGAGTCCGAGAAAGCGCGCCACCTTGTCGTAGGCCTCGCCGATGGAGTCGTCGACGGTCTCGCCGAGCAGCGTGTACCGACCCGGCTCCGTGGCCCGGGTCAGCATGCAGTGGCCCCCCGAGACGAGCAGCGCGGTCTGGGGGAACGGCACCGCCGGGTCGGCCAGGTACACGCTGGCCAGGTGCCCCTCCAGGTGGTTGACCCCCACCACCGGCACGCCCCAGCCCAGACCGAGCGCCTTGGCCGTCGCGATGCCGACCAGCAGCGCGCCGACCAGACCCGGTCCCTCCGTCACGGCGACCGCCTCGAGGTCGGGGCCCGCCACCCCGGCCTGCTCCAGCGCGCGCGCCACGATCGGCGTAATGGTCTCGATGTGGGCGCGGCTGGCCAGTTCCGGCACGACGCCGCCGAAGCTGGCGTGCAGGTCCACCTGGCTCGCCACAACCGACGAGCGCACCGCGTACTCGTCGTCGATCACGGCGGCGGCCGTCTCGTCACACGACGATTCGATGGCCAGCAGCAGGCGGCTCACGACGGCACCGCCAGCGCGCGCGCCACCTCGTCGCCCGTGATCACGCCCACGCGCTCGACCGCGGCGACCGGCCCCCGCACGTTGACCAGCGTCGAGGGGGTCTCGGTCAGCAGGCCGCCGTCGACGATCAGGTCGACGGACCGGCCGAGGCCCGCCGCCACGTCACCGGCCGCCCGCGGCGTCGGAGCGCCGTGCGCGTTGGCGCTCGTGACCAGGAGCGGCCCCGTCTGCCGCAGGAGGCCGCGCAGGAAGTCGTGATCGGGGATGCGCACGGCGACCTCGTCGCGGTCCGCCAGCCATCCCGGTCGGTCGGCGCCGGCGACGAACCCGAAGGCCAGTGTCAGCGGCCCCGGCCACCACCGACCCGCCAGCGCGCGCGCCGGGGCCGTCATCTCGACGCCCAGCGCACGGACCTGGTCCACCGACGCGGCGAGGACGGGGAGGTGCATCCCGTCGGGTCGGCCCTTGCTGCGGTAGACGGCCTGCACCGCGTCGCGGTCGTCCGGACGCGCCGCCAGCCCGTACACGGTGTCGGTCGGCACCACGACGACGCCGCCCCGGCGCAACGTCTCGGCGGCCGCGTGCGCACCGTCGTCGTCGGCCGGCACGAGGACGGCCCGTCCGCCGCGGGACGCGGCCGATGCCACCGGCCCCTCAGAGGTGCAGCGGGCGGACGGCGGCGCCGATGAGCTCGGGGTGCGACTTCCAATCGACGCCGGGCACGTCGACGTACAGCTCGAGCTCGTTGCCGTCGGGGTCGAGGATGTAGACGCTGTGGGTGACCGTGTGGTCCGACATGCCGACGACGGTGGCGCCGGCGGCCCGGACCTTTTCCAGCGCGGCGCGCAGGTCGTCGTCCGTCTCGCCGACGTTGAGGCCGAAGTGGTACAGCCCGATGCGGTTCCCCGGCGGGACCGGCGAGGCCTCGGCGCCGACCTCGATGAGCAGCAGCTCGTGATGGGTCCGCCCCGACGAGAAGGCCGCCGCCCCCACCGGGTCCTGACCCGGCTCGGGCAGGATCTGCCGCCACCCGAGGACGTCGCGGTAGAACGCGGCCGAGCGCCCCACGTCCCGCACGTAGAGGACGAGGTGTCCCAGCTCGCGAACGGTCATGCGCTCACAGTACCGGTCGCCCCGCTGTCGACCGACGCCGCCGAGCGCACCCAGTTGGCCGTCGGCGGCATGCCCGGACCCAGGTGGATCGGCACGTCGAAGGGCTCGGACTTCAGGCCGGCCGCCTCCATCAGCTCGGTCAGGGCGTGGGGGATCGCCGCCGCAATGTCCCACAGGCGCGGCACGGCGCGAGCGTCCGACGCCAACCCCCAGTAGAGGACGCCCATGTAGCTCATGATCGTGATGTTCAGGCCCATGCCGTCCATGACGGGCCCGAGGGGGAACATGCCGAGCATCTGGCTCCCGCCGAGATAGAGCGGGAAGTCCGGCCCGGGCACGTTGGACACCACGAGGTTGGCCACCGGACGATGGCGATCGGCCAGGCGCATCCCGGTATAGAGGCGCGCCGCCGCGGCGAACACGTTGGGGGTGGCGTGCTCGGCCCAGTTCTGCAGCATGGAGGCGCCCAAGGCCTTGTGCTCCTCCTTGGCGCCCTTGGTTCCCTCGTGGATCACCTGCAGCCGCTCGAGCGGGTCCTCCAGGTGCGTGGGGAGCTGCACGAACATGGACGAGACCTTGTTGGAGCCCTTCAACTCGGCCACGTCGGGTGTGACCGAGACCGGGACCACCGACACGAGCGGGATCTCGGGCAGCTCGTCGCCGGCCTGCAGGTAGGTGCGCAAGGCGCCCGTCACCATGGCGAGGACCACGTCGTTCACGGTCGTGTGCACCTCGTTCTTCAACTTCTTGGCGTCGGCCAGGCTGGCGGCGGCGAAAGCCACCCTGCGCCGCGCGTGCACGGCCGCGTTGATGGAGGTGCGCGGCGCCGTCAAGGGGAGCGCACCCTTTTGCGGCGGCGGCAATGCCCGCCGGACGCGGCGGATGCCGAGGAGGCTGCGCGTCGTGCGCAGCATCATGCGGCCCATGTCGTAGGGCGCCACCAGGTTGGCCACCATGGCCTGGGACATGAGCTCGATGCTCGAAGGGATCCGCGAGTCGAGCTGGCGTGCCGTGATCGGCGAGGCGTCCGCCGGATCCGGCTCGAGATCGAAGAGCACGCCGAGCAGCTCGGCGCCGGAGACGCCGTCGATCGTGCTGTGGTGCATCTTGGTGACCAACGCGATCTTGCCCTCTTCGACGCCTTCGACGATCCACATCTCCCACAGCGGCCGGTCCCGGTGGAGCTGGCGGCTGATTACGTCCGCTGCGAAGTCGCCCAGCTCGCGCAGGCCCCCGGGCGCGGGCAGCGCGGCCCGGCGGAGGTGGTTGTCGATGTCGAACTCGGGGTCGTCCACCCAGACCGGGTGGCCGAGCCGCAGCGGCACCTCCACCAGGCGGCGCTGGAACACGGGGGCCAGCGGGATGCGGTCGCTGATGAGCTGGCGCACGCGCCGGAACGAATAGCCGCCGGGCACCGTGGAGGGGTCGAACACGGCCGTCATCGCCACATGCATGTGGAGCGTGGGGGTCTCCATGTAGAGGAAGCTGGCATCCAGCCCACTCAGCCGTTCGGGTGTCATCGCGCTCCTCGGTCCCTGCCCCTCGTCCATAACCTGGCACCAAGTCGGGGGCGGAGCAACCCCGAAACGGCCCCGACCAGGGCGGACCGGCGCGACGGGACGGTTCGGGCGATGATGGGGGGGTGCCGTACGCCTTCCTGGCCGTCACCGCCCTGGGCGCCGCCGCCGTCGCCCTCGCCTACCGCCCGATCCGCCGCGAGCCGTTCACGATCGTCAGCTTCGCCGCCGCCTGGATCGCCGGCGAGCTGGCGTTCCAGAACATCGTCTGGCAGATGGCGGCCACCGGCGCCTTCATCGCCTTCGGCGCGCTCGACGGCTGGGCGGGGTGGCTCGGCCTGGCGCTCGCGATCGCCGGCTGGGTCGGGCTGGTGGGCCTCGGCGTCGCCGGACTCCGCGCCGCCGACGTGACCGCCGCCGCCCTCGACGAGGTGCGGAGCGACGCCCTCCCCGTCCCGGCCGAGCCGACGCCGCCGACGTGGGGTCGTTGGTGGCGTGTCACCCGCGCCATTCCCATGAAGTCGCGGGCCGTCCAGACGACGTCCAATATCGACTACTGGGGGGACGCGCAGCGGCGTCACCGCCTCGACGTCTACCGTTCGCGGCTTGCCCCGCCGCAGAAGGCGCCGGTGATGGTCTACGTCCACGGTGGGGCCTGGGTCATCGGCGACAAGCGCGAACAGGGCAAGCCGATGATGTTCGAGCTGGTGGCGCGCGGCTGGGTCTGCGTGGCCATCAATTACCGCTTGAGCCCCAAGGGGACGTGGCCCGATCACATCGTCGACGTGAAGAAGGCCCTCGCCTGGGTGAAGGAGCACATCTCGGAGTACGGCGGCGACCCGGCCTTCGTCGCCATCAGCGGCGGCTCGGCCGGCGGCCACCTGTGCGCGCTCGCCGCGCTCAGCGCGGGCGACCCGGCCTTCCAGCCCGGCTTCGAGGACGCGGACACCGCGGTGCAGGCGTGCGTCCCCTTCTACGGCGTCATGGACCTGACCTCGTCGCCGGAGGGCTCGGCCATCTTCGGTCCGGGCCTGCTCGAGATGCTCGAGAAGACGGTGATGAAGGTCAAGGAGGCCGACCACCCCGAGGTTTTCCGCGCCGCCTCGCCCACCTACCGGGTCCAGGCCGGCGCACCACCGTTCTTCGTGCTGCAGGGCAAGAACGACACGCTCGTGCCGGTCGAGACGGCCCGGACCTTCGTCGAGCGCCTGCGTGGCGTGTCGCGGTCGCCCGTGGCCTACGCCGAATTGCCCCTGGCCCAGCACGCCTTCGACGTCTTGGCGTCGCTGCGGTGCCAGGCCACCACGTCGGCGGTGGGCGACTTTCTCGAGGGCGCCCGGGCCGCCCACGCCGCCGGCCGGACGACGGCAATGGATGTGACCTCCATGCGAAATCTTTCTGACATAGAGTCGCCACCCGGAATCTGACCTCGCGTCAGATTGGGCCATACGGCCCGACGCTGCGGGCCGGTATGGCCCGAGGCAGTACCGGGAGAGAAGGGGTGGCAGTGGGGAACAGAGCGGCGTGCGCGCCCGCCCGGCGCCACGGAGGGGGCCAAGTGTGCCGGAACGATCTGGAGGGTCAACAGGGATGCTGAAGATCAAGGGCCGTTTCATGATGAGCTCCGGGCTCGCCCTCGCCATCGGGACGAGCGCGTTGGCCCTGGGTACTGGCCCCGCGGACGCAGCGACCGCGGCCACCCCCGGCGTGACCGCGAACTCCATCACCGTGGGCTCCATCAGCGACATCTCGGCGCCCATCGCCGGGCTGTTCGAGGGGGCCAAGGTGGGGACCGAGGCCTACTTCTCCATGATCAACAGCGAGGGCGGGGTCAACGGCCGCAAGCTGGTGCTCAACGGGATGGACAGCGCCTTCTCCTCGGGGACCGTGACCAACGAGGCGCAGAGCATCGCCGGCAACGACTTCGCCATCGTGGGCGGCTTCTCGCTGCTCGACGGCGCCGAGCAGCCGGCGATCGACGCGGGCAAGGTCCCGGTGGTCACCCAGGTCCTGGACCCCAAGCTCTACGCCGACCCCAACCTGTACGCCGCCATTCCGCTGGTCACCGGCGGTGAGATCACCGGCCCGTTCAAGTACCTGAAGAAGAAGTACCCCCAGGACATTCAGCACGTGGGGGTCATCGGCTCCAACGCGGCCGCCACTGCGGTCACGGCCGAACACACTTTCCACAACCTGACCAACAGCCTGGGTTACAAGTGGGTCTACTCGCGTGACGCCAGCTTCACCGAGACCACGTTCCTGTCCGACATGATCAAGATGAAGAACGCCGGGGTGAAGCTGCTCTTCGAGCCCAGCCAGCAGGGCGCGTACATCTCGACCATGGCGCAGGAGAACAAGCAGGAGGGTCTCGACGCGCTCTTGTACTCGGGGGCGAACACCTACGAAGAGGGCTTCAACCCCGGCTCGGCCGGGAACGGCACGCTCGTCAGCACCGTGACCGCGCTCTACATGGGACAGGACGCCAAGGTGATCCCGGCCGTGGCCACGTTCGACAAGTGGGCCAAGAAGGTCGACCCGCAGACCCAGCTCGACCTGTACACGCTGTACGGGTGGATCAACGCCCAGCTGTTCGTCCAGGCCCTCAAGGCCAGCGGCGCCAACCCGACCCGGGCCGGCCTCGAAGCGCAGCTCGACAAGATCACCTCGTTCAACGCCAGCGGGTTGATCTCGCCGCAGAACCCGGCCCAGAAGATCCCCGGGCAGTGCTGGATCATGGCCGAGTACAACAACGGGAACTGGGCGCGCATCGCGCCCGACCCCAAGGCCGGCTTCATCTGCAACCCCGGCGGCTTCTACCCGAGCAGCTACAAGGGCGTCTCGCGCTAGGTCGCGCGGGCTCGCGCCTCGTGCTCCGCCGAATGACGATGCAGCGGCCATGAACGAGTCGTGAACGAATTCATTAGCTTCGTGGTGGCCGGGGTGGTCACCGGATCCATCTATGCGGTGACCGCCAGCGGCCTCGTGGTGACGTACAAGTCCACCGGGGTGTTCAACTTCGCCCACGGCGCGGTGGGCATGGTGATGGCCTACCTGTACTGGCAGATGTGGCAGGGCTGGGGGTGGAACCCCGTGCTGTCCCTGGTCATCGTCCTGCTCGTCGTCGCGCCGCTGTCCGCCCTGGCGGTCGAGCGCGTCCTGATGCGCCCGCTCTACGGTGCCGCGCTCAGCACGACGATCGTCGTGACGCTGGGCTTGTTCCTGGTGCTCTACGGGTTGGTCTCGACGGTGTGGGACCAGACCATCACGCGCAACCTGCCCGAGTGGTTCCAGGGCGACCAGGTCGGCGTGTTCGGCGTCAACCTCACCTACGAGGAGCTGATCACCTTCGGCTGCGCGGTCATCGTGGCGCTGGCTCTGTGGCTGCTCTTCAAGATGACGCGCATGGGCGTGTCCATGCGCGCCGTGGTCGACGACCCGAGCCTGGCCTCGCTCACCGGCGCCCGCACCAGCCGGATCGCGGGCTTTGCCTGGATCGTCGGGTTCATGCTGGCCGGGCTGGCGGGCATCCTCCTGGCGCCGGGGTCCGGCATGAGCGTCGCCATCCTCTCCGAGCTGGTCATCTTCGGCTACGCCGCGGCGATCGTCGGGCGTCTGAGCAGCCTGCCGCTGACCTATCTCGGCGCCATGATCCTGGGGGTCTCCGAGTCGCTGGCCGTGGGGTACGTCCCGGCCAGCTACCTCAACGACGTGACGGCGGTCCTGCCGATGGGACTGCTCATCATCGCCCTGCTCCTGCTGCCCCAGGCCAAGCTGGCCGTCGGCCGCGTGGTGCGGCTCCGCCCCCCCAAACCGGCGGGTCTGCGCACCACGCTCATCGGCGCCGTCGTCCTCGTGGTGGCCACGGTGCTCGTCGGGGCCTTCGTGACAGGCAACAACCTCTACACCCTCGGGCTGGCCCTGACCATCGGCTTGGGGGCGCTGTCGCTCGTCCTGTTGTCGGGCTACGGCGGACAGATCTGGTTGTGCCAGTTCACCTTCATGGGACTGGGCGCGTGGGCCATGACCAAGGTCGGTGGCGGCGAGTCCGCCCTCGGCGTGCTCGCGGCGATCGGGCTGTGCGGCGCCGCCGGAGGGATCCTGGCGCTCCCCGCACTGCGGCTGCGCGCGCTCTACATGGCGCTGGCCACGCTGGCCTTTGCCGTCCTGATGGACCAGCTGTTCTTCACCAACCCGTCGATCATCCCCAACGGCTCCATGGACGTCGGGCGCCCCGACCTCTTCGGCATGCACTTCACGACCGACCGCGCCTTCATGGTGCTCGTCGCCGTGATCTTCGGCCTCTGCCTCATCGGCGTCGGCGCGCTGCGGCGGGGCCCGTTCGGCCGCCGCCTAGTGGCGATGAGCGATAGCCAGGCCGCGTGCGCGACGGTGGGCATGAACATCACCCGGACCAAGCTCACCGTCTTCGTGATCGCCGGCGGCATGGCGGGGCTCGCGGGCGCCCTCTACGGCGGCATGTCGCGGACGGTCTCCTTCTCGCAGTTCGGCTTCGTGAACAGCCTCGTGCTCTTCGTCGCGGTCGCCCTCGCCGGCATCACGGTCCTCAGCGGCGCGGTGCAGGCTGGCCTCGGGGTGGCGCTCCTGCCGCTCATCGCGACGCACATTCCCTCGGTGTCGGGGTTCACCTACATCCTCTTCGGCGTCGGCATCATCGCGGTGGGACGCAATCCCTACGGTCTCGGACTGGTCTATACGCGGCTGGGCGACTGGTGGGACGCCCGTCGGGCCCGCGCCCGGACGGGCGGCGGCGTGACGGGCACTCCGCCGAGCGAGATTCCGGGCGGGCTGTTGCCGCCCAAGGTCGGCTCCGTTGGCTGACCCGACGAACTCCGCACCGGCCGCCTCGGCCGCCTCGGCCGCCGCGGCCGGATCCGCCGCGCTGGTCGTCGAGGACGTCTCCGTGCGCTTCGGTGGCCTGCAGGCGCTCGATTCGGTCGCGCTCGACGTGGCGCCCGGCGAGATCCACGGCCTGATCGGGCCGAACGGTGCCGGCAAGACGACGTTGTTCAACGTCATCACCGGCCTGCAGCGCCCGACCCACGGACGCGTGCTCCTCGGCGCGCAGGACGTGACCGGGTTCAAGCCGCACGCACGATCGCGCCTCGGCCTCGGCCGCACCTTCCAGCGCCTCGAGCTGTTCGGCACCCTGTCGGCGCGCGAGAACGTGCAGATGGCGGCCGAGGTGCAACAGCACAAGCTCACGAGCGGGCGGACCCCGGCCGAGGAGGCGGACTACCAGCTCGCGCGTGTCGGGATCCTCCACGTGGCCGACGAGCCGACGGACTCGTTGCCCACCGGGCTGGCCCGCCTGGTCGAGATGGCCCGTGCGCTCGCCACCACGCCGTCGGTCCTCCTCCTCGACGAGCCGAGCTCGGGTCTCAACGCCGAGGAGACACGGGGCGTCGGCGACGTGCTCGAGCAGCTGGCGTCCGAGGGGATGGGCGTCCTCCTGGTCGAACACGACATGGCCCTGGTGATGGCGATCTGCGCCCGCGTCGACGTGCTCGACCAAGGGTTGGTGATCGCGCGCGGCGATCCGGCCACGGTGCAGGCCGACCCCGTCGTGCAGGAGGCCTACCTCGGCGGGGAGACCGAATCGGCCCCGCCCTCCTCGCCCGCCGTGCCCAGCGCGGTGGCGACGGGCGCACGCGACGGTGCGCGTTCGAACGGCCGGGCCGACGGCACCGAATCGGGTCGCCCGCTGGCCCTCTCGGCCGTCGACGTGCGCGCCGGGTACGGGCGCATCGAGGTGCTGCACGGGATATCCCTCGCCGTCCGCGCCGGCTCGGCCATGGCCCTGCTCGGCCCGAACGGCGCCGGCAAGACGACGCTGCTGAACGCGATCTCGGGACAGATCCCCTTGACGGCCGGCACGGTCGAGGTGGCCGGCCGCCGGCTCGGGCGCAACGCCACCGAGCGCCTGGCGCGCTCGGGCGTGTGCATGATCCCCGAGGGCCGCTCCATCTTCCCGAACTTGACGGTGGCGGAGAACCTCCTCATGTACACGTTCCGCCAGAGCGGTCTGAAGAGCGCGCGGGTGGAGGAGCAGGCCTTCGAGCGCTTCCCCGCGCTGGCGGACCGGCGCAAGCAACTCGCGGGCACGCTGTCGGGTGGTGAGCAGCGCATGCTCTCCATGGCCCGGGCCCTGACCACCGAGCCCGAGATCCTGGTGCTCGACGAGCTCTCCATGGGCCTGGCCCCGATCATCGTCGACCAGCTCTACGACGTCGTCGGCCAGCTGGTCGCCGCGGAGGGGCTGACCATCATCATGGTGGAGCAGTTCGTCCAGACGGCGCTCTCGATCGCGGACGAGGCGGCGATCATGGTCAACGGCGAGCTGGTCAAGCAGGGCAAGCCGGCCGAAATCCGCGACGAAGTGGTCGGTGCCTACCTCGGTGCCGGGACGGCCGGCGCCGCGCCCTCCTAGTCGTCGGCCAGCTCCACCTCGACGCTGAGCGCGTCACCCTCTTCCGTGTCGAAGTTGTCCACGCCGGCCGCGTCGACGATGTCCTCGCGGGCCGCGTCGACGTCGAGGAGCACAGCCCGTGGCGCCCTGACCGTGAGGTTCGCCACGCGGGCCCGCATCGACTTCTTGTTCTCGGTCTTGACGCGGCGCACGGCTCCGAGCACCTGGGCCGCCACGTCGAGCACGGCGGGCTCCGCGCCGGAGTGGGGCCCCACCTCGGCGATGGTCGGCCACGGCGCGACGTGGACCGAGCCCTCCTGCCACCAACTCCAGACCTCCTCGGTGACGAAAGGGAGGAACGGTGCGAAGAGCCGGTGGAGGGCGGACAGTGCGATGGCCAGGGTGGCCCGGGCCGAGTCGGCGCCCTCGGCCGACCGCTCGCCGTAGGCCCGCGTCTTGACCAGCTCGACGTAGTCGTCGCAGAAGGACCAGAAGAAGCCCTCGGTCAGCTCGAGGGCGCGGGCGTAGTCGAAGCCCTCGTGCGCCGCGGTGGCCCCTTCGACCAGCTTGGCCAGCTCGGCGAGGAGCGCGACGTCGAGCGCCTCGTGCACCGAGTCGAGGCCCGGGACCGGCCCGTCGCCCAGGCGGCCGAGCGCGAACTTCGACGCGTTCAGCACCTTGATGGCCAGGCGCCGGCCGATCTTCATGACGCCCTGATCGAGCGCGGTGTCGGTCCCCGGGCGGCCGTTGCAGGCCCAGTAGCGCACCGCGTCGGAGCCGAACTCCTCGAGCAGCGCCATCGGCGTGACGACGTTGCCCTTCGACTTGGACATCTTCTTGCGGTCCGGGTCGAGGATCCAGCCGTTGATGGTGGTGTGCCGCCACGGCACCACGCCGTGTTCGAGATGCGAGCGCAACAGCGTGGCGAAGAGCCAGGTGCGGATGATCTCGGGACCCTGCGGTCGCAGGTCCATGGGGAAGGTGGCGGCAAACAGGTCGGGGTCGTCCTCCCAGCCGCACGCGATCTGCGGCGTCACCGACGACGTGGCCCAGGTGTCCATGACGTCGGGGTCCCCGATGAAGCCGCCCGCCTTGCCCCGTTGTTCCTCGGTGTAGCCCTCGGGCGCGTCGGTGGTCGGGTCGATGGGCAGGCGCGCCTCGTCGGGGACGAGCGGGGAGTCGTGGTCCGCCTCGCCGTCGGGCCCGAGCGGGTACCAGATGGGGATCGGGACCCCGAAGAAGCGTTGGCGGCTGACCAGCCAGTCCCCGTTGAGCCCGTTCACCCAGTCGTCGAAGCGCACCTTCATGTAGTGCGGATGCCACACCAGCTCGCTGGCGCGCTCGAGCAGGCGTTGCCGCAGCGCCTCGTCGCGTCCGCCGTTGCGGATGAACCACTGGCGGCTCGTCACGATTTCGAGCGGCCGGTCGCCTCGCTCGTAGAACTTCACCGGGTGGGTGATGGGGCGGGGGTCGCCGACCATCTCGCCCGAGGCGGACAGCATCTCAACCATCGCCCGCTGCGCCTGCTTGACGGTCCGGCCGGCGATGGCGCGCCAGGCGTCGCCGTCGGGGACGCCTGGGGGCGGCGTGTCGGCGATGCGGCCGTTGCGCAAGATGATCGAGCGCGTCGGCAGCCCGAGCTCGCGCCACCAGGTGACATCGGTGATGTCGCCGAAGGTGCAGATCATCGCGATGCCCGTCCCCTTGTCGGGCTCGGCCAGGCGGTGGGCGAGCACGGGGACCTCCACCCCGAACAGCGGCGTGTGCACCGACGTGCCGAAGCGGGCGGCGTAGCGCTCGTCGTCGGGATGGGCCACCAGGGCGACGCACGCCGCCACCAGCTCGGGGCGGGTCGTCTCGATCTCGATGTCGTCGAAGCGCAGGCGGTGATAGGCGCCCGGCTGTTCCTTGTCCTCCATCTCGGCCTGGGCGACGGCGGTCTGGAAGTCGACGTCCCACATGGTGGGGGCCTCGGAGGAGTAGGCCTCGTCTCGGGCCAGGTTGCGCAGGAACATGCGCTGGCTGGTGCGGCGGGCGCGGTCGCCGATGGTGGCGTAGGTGCGCTGCCAGTCCACCGAAAGCCCGATCCGCCGCCACAGCTCCTCGAACGCCTGCTCGTCCTCGGCGGTCAGCCGCTCGCACAGCTCGATGAAGTTGGGCCGGCTGACCGGGATGTCGTCCTTGCCGGGCTCCTCGGGCAGCGTGAAGTCCGGGTCGTAGGGGAGCGAGGGGTCGCAGGTGACCCCGAAGTAGGTCTGGACCCGGCGCTCGGTCGGCAGGCCGTTGTCGTCCCACCCCATGGGGTAGAAGAGCTTCCAGCCCTGCATGCGCCGGAAGCGGGCGATGGCGTCGGTCTGGACGTAGCCGAAGACCGAGCCCATGTGCAGGGACCCCGACACCGTCGGCGGGGGCGTGTCGATGGAAAAGACCTCGGCCCGGGTGGCCGTCGGGTCGAAGCGATAGGTCGCGTCGTGCTCCCAGGTGCCGGCCCAGCGGTCCTCGAGTCCCTCGAGGGAGGGCTTCTCGGGGACGCCTGGCGAGCCAGTCAGGGGGTTCGACATGATCGGGTTACCGTACCTGGATGCTGCACCTCCACGACACCGCGACCGGAACCGTGCGCCCGCTCGAGCACCGGACCGAGGGCCATGTGTCGATGTACGTGTGCGGGCTCACCGTCTACGACCTCCCGCATATCGGCCACGGTCGCATGACGCTCGTCTTCGACATCCTGCGCCGCTACCTCCTCTTTGATGGGTTGGCCGTGCACTACGTGTCCAACATCACCGACGTTGACGACAACATCATCAAGCGGGCCAATGAACAGGGACGCACCGAGTCCGAGGTCGCGGCGGAATTCGAGGCACGCTGGTGGGAGGCCGTGAACAGCCTCGGCGTGCTGCAACCAAACGACATTCCGCACGCCACCGCGTACGTCTCCGACATGGTTGCGCTCGTCGCTGATCTGGTCGCCCGCGGCGTTGCCTACGAGACGTCCGACGGCATCTACCTCAACGTCGAGCAAGTGCCCGGTTATGGGCTTCTGGCTCGCCAGAGCCTCGACTCGTTGCGGGCCGGCGCCCGGGTGGAGGCGAACGAGGAGAAGCGCTCGCCGCTCGACTTCGTGCTGTGGAAGAAGGCCAAGAAAGGGGAGCCAAGCTGGGAATCACCGTGGGGGCCGGGCCGTCCTGGCTGGCACACCGAGTGCGTCGTCATGTCGCTCGACCTCCTGGGCGACGGGTTCGACCTGCACGGGGGCGGCCGGGACCTCGCGTTTCCGCACCATGAGAACGAGCGGGCGCAGGCGGTGGCCGAGGGTCGGCCGTTCGCCCGGCATTGGATGCACAACGGGTGGGTGGAGGTCGAGGGGACGAAGATGTCGAAGTCCCTCGGCAATTTCACAACTCTTCCGGACCTGCTCGAGCGGCACGACGGCCGCGCGTACCGCATCCTGGTCCTGCGAGCGCACTACCGCGCGCCCATTGAGGTGACACCCGAGACCATTGCCGATGCCGAGAAAGCGCTGGCTCGCCTCGACGGATTCGCTCGGCGCTTCGGTGCCGGTGGACTACTCGAGGAGGCGGCGGACGGGTATGTGGTCGCGGGCATCGCGCCGGCGACGGGTCTCGACGAGGGATCGTTGGCCGCGTTCCGCGCGCGCATGGACGACGACCTCGACACGCCGGGGGCACTGGCCGGCATCTTCGAGCTGGTGACCGCCGCCAACTCGAAGGCGGACACCGGCAGCGACGCGGAGGCGGCGGCGCTGGCGCGCACAGCGGCCGTCTTGCTCGCGGCGCTCGGCGTGTCCCTCCGTGACGAGTCCGGCGAAGTCGACGAGGCGGCCGCCGACTTGGTGGCCGCACGCGACGAGGCCAGACGGTCCAAGGACTTCGCCCGCGCCGACGCCCTGCGCGACGAGTTGGTGGCGCTGGGCTGGACGGTCGAGGACACGCCGTCGGGGACGGCGATCCGCCGGTAGCCGCGGCGCCCCCGGTTGCCCTCGCGGCACGGAATCCCAGGTCGGAGCTGGGAGCACCAGGGATGTGTCGACTGGTGCCGGGCGGGTAGGTTACTGTGCAGTAACCTAGCATCCGGGGTGACGCCCGAGCCCCGCCACGCAGGACGCCGTGGCGCCGATCGTTCCCCTACCGCCGTCATAGGCCCGGCACTGGAGGCCGGAGCCCGCCAAGGAGGCTGCAGATGTCCGACTACTCGCTCGACCTGAACGAGGACCAGATCCAGATCACCAAGTGGGTGCACGAGTTCGCCGAGAACGTCGTGCGCCCCGCCGGACCCGAGTGGGACGAGCGTGAGGAGACGCCGTGGCCCGTCATCGAGGAGGCGGCGAAGATCGGGCTGTACTCATTCGACTTCATCGCGCAGGCCTTCTCCGACCCGACCGGCCTCCTGATGTGCCTCGTGAACGAGGAGATGAGTTGGGGTGACGCCGGCATCGCGCTCGCCATCTTCGGCTCGACGCTCGCCGTGGCCGGCATCTTCGCCAACGGCACGCCCGAGCAGATCGGCGAGTGGATCCCGCAGTGCTTCGGGACACCCGAGGACATCAAGCTGGCGGCCTTCGGCGTGTCCGAGCCCGACGCCGGCTCCGACGTCTCGTCGCTGAAGTCGCGTGCCGTCTACGACGAGGCCAAGGACGAGTGGGTGCTCAACGGCACCAAGACGTGGATCACCAACGGCGGCATCGCGAACACGCACGTGCTCGTGCTCTCGGTCGATCCCGACCTCGGCAGCCGGGGCCAGGCCAGCTTCGTGGTGCCCGAGGGGACGAAGGGGATCTCGCAGGGCCAGAAGTTCAAGAAGATGGGCATCCGCGCCTCGCACACGGCCGAGGTCATCCTCGACGACTGCCGGGTGCCGGGGCGCTGCCTCCTCGGTGGCAAGGAGAAGCTCGACGAGCGCCTCGCCCGGGCCAAGGAGGGCAAGCGGACCTCGACCCAGGCGGCCATGGCCACGTTCGAGGCGTCGCGGCCGATCGTGGGCGCGCAGGCCGTCGGTATCGCCCGCGCCGCCTACGAGTTCTCGCTCGACTACGCCAAGGAGCGCAAGCAGTTCGGCCGGGCCATCATCGAGAACCAGGCCATCGCGTTCAAGCTGGCCGACATGAAGATGCACACCGACGCGGCACGGCTGCTGGTGCATCGTGCGGCGAACATGGCCTCGACCGGCAAGAAGTTCGAGAACGGCGAGGGCTCCATGTCCAAGCTCTACGCGGGCGAGAACGCGGTCTGGGTGACCGAACAGGCGATCCAGATCCTGGGTGGCTACGGCTACGTCCGCGAGAACCCCGTCGAGCAGTGGCACCGCGACTCGAAGATCTACACGATCTTCGAGGGGACCTCGGAGGTCCAGCGGCTCGTCATCAGCCGGGCGATCTCGGGAATCCACATCAACTGACCAAGTCCTACACGATGGAGGCGTACCCCAGTCCGACGTAGGTCTCGTTCGGCTAGCGGTCTTCGAGCCGGTCAGCGGCGCCAGCCAGGGCGGCCGCAATGAGGGTGATAGAAGCCGAGTCCACCCGATCGAGGAAGCGCGAGCGCACGCTCGCGGTGTGAATTGGCCACGCTGCCTTGAGTTTCGCCATGCCGCCGGGCGTCAAACGGGCCACGTTGCCCCGGGCATCGGTGGAGCTGGCCACCTTCGTCACCAGGGAACGCGACTGGAGATCGTCGACCAGGCGGGTCATCCGGCTCGCGGAGAGCGCACACGCGCTCGCCAGGTCATTCATGCGGAGCTCCCGATTCGGCGCCTCGGAGAGCTGCCTGATCGTGCTGTATTCACTGGCGCTCAGGCCGGTTCCTTGGAGCAGGTCGGTGTCGAGGTGTCGGGGGAGAACCTTCACGATGCACATGAGCGCGCGCCACAGGGATTCCTCTGCTGGTGACAGCGGTGCAACCTCGGCCACGTCCTCAGAATAACTTGCGTAGTGAAGCAATTGCGGCCGGGTCCGCGGGCACGGCGCGACCCGCCGATGATCAGGCCAAGGTGCGCACGGCCGAAGGAGTCGCTCCGCTGCGGCCGGGCCACAGAAGTTGCTTGCTTACGCAATAAAATGGGACTACGGTGTTGCGTGCTGGGGGAGCGGAGGTCCCGGGAGTCTCGCGCACCGCGCAACCGACGGGGCTCCCCGGTGCGAACAGGAGCAGTGCTCGGAAAGGAGCCCCATGACCAGCGAACCAGTCAGAGACCCCGTCACGGACCATCTGTTGACCCCACAGAATGCAGCACTGGTGGTGATCGACTATCAACCAAGCCAGATCGCCGCGGTGTCGTCGATCGCACACGACCTGCTGTTGGACAACATCGTGTCCGTTGCACGGCTGGCCAAGACCTACGACCTGCCCATTGTGCTGTCGACCGTCAACGTGGCGAATGGTCAGGGTCGCACGCTCCCTGAGCTCAAGGCGATCCTGTCCGACGACGAAGAGATAGATCGCACGCAGATCAACGCGTGGGAAGACGTCGAGTTCCGTCGAGCGGTGGTCGCAACGGGACGCAAGAAACTCATCATGACTGCATTGTGGACGGAAGTGTGTCTCTCCTTCCCCACGCTCGACGCCCTGCGCGAAGGATTCGAGGTCTACCCCGTGGTCGACGCCGTCGGAGGGACTTCTCCCGAAGCGCATCGGGCCGGCCTCGAGCGGATCGTCCAAGCCGGGGCGCAACCGATCGGCTGGGTCTCGCTGGCCTGTGAACTCCAGCGGGACTGGGCTCGGCTCGAGACCGTCCCCGATGTCGTCGACATCGTCCTGACGACTCGCCTGCAGAAATCCGCCTGAACCCCGAACGCGGCTCGAGCGGCACCCGCCGTGAGCGCCAGGTCCCTGAATCGGAGAGGCGCTCGCCGATCTGCACCGAGGCCCCTACGATTCGTGGCCTGTGAGTGACGACACCGTCATTGTGCGTCTCGCCGGCGGGGAACCAATGCGTTCCCGACCGCAGCACGGGCTGGCACGTTCCCTGCGGTCCGACACCCGACGGACTCCCGCGGGCGGACATGGACGCGTTGGGCAACGGCAAGATCAAGTAGTCGGAGCCGGAGATCGAGCGCTCCGGGGCGCGCCCGAGGAATCGAGGAGCAGCCAATGACCACGTTGATGACGGTGGAGCACACCGGCGAAACCCCTCAAGCCGGGGCCAACTTCGACCGGCGGTGGTGGATTCTGGCTGTGTTGGGGATTGCGCAGCTGATGGTGATCCTCGACGGCACGATCGTGAACATTGCCCTCCCGAGCGCCCAGCACGATCTGCACTTCTCCAACGCGGATCGTCAGTGGATCGTCACCGCCTATTCGCTCGCCTTCGGAAGTCTGCTCCTGCTCGGTGGCCGAATCGGCGACATGATCGGGCGCAAGCGGGCGCTCGTCATTGGACTGGTCGGCTTCGCCGTGGCGTCGGCCATCGGCGGTGCCTCGGTCAACTTCTCAATGCTGGTCATCGCCCGGACCATCCAGGGCGCCTTCGGCGCCCTGCTCGCCCCGTCCGTGCTGGCGCTCTTGACCACGACCTTCACCGATCCCGGTGAGCGTGGCCGGGCATTCGGGATTTACGGCGCCATCGCCGGCGCGGGTGGCGCGCTCGGACTCCTTCTCGGTGGCATCCTCACCTCGTACGCGTCATGGCGATGGACGCTCTTCGTCAACCTGGCCTTTGCCGCCAGCGCCATCCTCGGTGCCCTGTTGTGGTTGAAGAACGATCGGGGAGCCGACCACGACCCGCTGGACCTGCCCGGCCTGTTCCTGGTCGCCGGGGGGCTGTTCTCGCTCGTATACGGTTTCTCGCACGCCGAGACCACGGCCTGGAGCAATCCCTACACGATCGGATTTCTCGTGGCGGGCGTGCTCCTGCTCGTTGCGTTCGCAGCGTTCGAGACCAGGGCGAAGTACCCGTTGCTCCCGCCCCGGGTGGTGCGCAACCGGACCAGGGGCGGCTCGGTGCTCGCCATGCTGTTCGCGAGCGTTGGGATCTTCGGTGTGTTCTTGTTCTTGACCTACTACCTGCAGGGCACGTTGGGGTTCAGCCCGGTGAAGAGCGGCGTCGCCTTCCTCCCCTTGGTCGCCGCGTTGGCCGCGACTGCTCAGGTGGCCAACCTGGTCCTGTTGCCGCGGGTCGGACCCAAGCCGATCGTGCCCATCGGGTTGCTCGTGAGCGCCGCGGCACTGTTCGGACTGCACCTGGTCGGATTGCATTCTTCCTATGCGACCCACGTGCTGCCGTATCTCATCGTGCTGGGAATCGGTTTCGGGTTGAGCGTCGCCCCCTCGTTCAGCACCGGTACCCTCGGGCTGGCACCTCGGGACGCCGGCGTGGGATCGGCCACACTCAACACGGCCCAACAGGTTGGGGGCTCCATCGGGACCGCACTTCTGAACACCTTGGCTGCGAGCGCGGCATCGTCCTACCTGGTCGGCCGGGCCAAGACTCTGGCCAATGTCCAGGCCGCACTGCTGCACAGCTACACGACGGCGTTCCTGTGGTCCGCCTCGATCTTCGTCGCCGGCGCCGTCGTCGCGGGCCTCGTGCTCAGGCGCGGCGGCCTGGCCGAACTCTCCGCCGACGTCCCGATCGCCAAAGCCGAACCCGGTTCCAAGGAACGGCATCGCATCCACGTTGTGAGGGTGCGGGTGGGCTGCCGGTGACGAACCGGTGTGATCGGCGACCGAGCGAGGCGTCGCCGTTCGCGGGGATCGCTAGACGTCTTCCAGGCGATCCGCCACGGCGGACAACGCCGCCGCAACGGGCTTGATCTGCGCCGTGTCCAGGTGATCGAGGAAGCGAGAACGGACGCTGGTGAGGTGGACCGGCCAGGCCGCCCGGAGCTTCGCCATGCCCCGTGGCGTCAATCGGGCCACGTTGCCTCGAGCATCGGTGGAGCTGGCAACCTTCGTCACCAGAGAACGCGTCTGGAGGTCGTCGACCAGCCGCGTCACCCGGCTCGGTGACAATCCGGTTGCACTGGCCAAGTCGCTCATCCGGAGCTCGCGATTGGGCGCCTCGGACAGGTGCATGAGTGTCGTGTAATCGCTTGCGCTCACGCCTGCACCGCGCATCAGGTCGGAATCGAGGTCCCGAGGGAGGATCTTGACGATGCGCATGAGTGCTCGCCAGAGAACCTCCTCCGCCGGGGAGAGCGACGCGGCCTTCTTCATGGACGCCAAGGTAACTTGCTCGTCGAAGCATCTGTGGGAGGGTCCCCCGGACGCGCCCCGTTCTCTCCTCGGGGAAGGCCGCTGGAGGCTCCTGCTTCGGTCTGTGTGACTGGGAACAGAACACGGGAGCCGATGTGCTTGCCAACGCAACTTCTGAGGACGCTCACTCGGGGTGTGGCCGGCGGCTGTCGGGCGGGAGGCGGAACCCCGCTTCAAAGGTCGTCGGGCTCGAACACCGCGGAGAACAGGTACGAGGTGGCCAGGCTGCGGTACGGACGCCACTTCTCGGCGAGCCCCAGGACCTCGTCCTGGCTTGGCAGATGATCGAGGTGGTAGGCGCTCCGCACCGCTTTGCGCAACGCGAGGTCTCCTGGGAGGACGACGTCCTCGCGTCGCAGGGCCACGAGCAGCGCCCCCTGCGCGGTCCACGGCCCGATGCCCGGGACCGCCGTCAGCGCAGTGATGAAATCCTCGTCTGACATCCCGGTCAGCCGCGCCACGTCCAGGCGGCCATCGGTCAGGCGTTCGGCGAGATCCCGGAGCGTGTTGACCTTGCGCCACGAGAACCCCGCCGCTCGCAGATCACCCGGTGTGGCCGCCAAGAGCTCTTCGGGCGACGGTAGGTGTTCCCCAAAGAGCGCCGTCACCCGCTCGAGGGTTCGGCGCGTTGCCGCGACTGAAAGTTGTTGGCCCGCGACCTGGAAGAGAAGGGACCCGAAGAGGGTCATCGGTGGGAGCTCGTCCAGCCACGCGTGCGGGTCGAAGTCCGGCCGACGTTCGATGAGCCCTCCGATCACGGGATCGGCGGAGCGGAGGTGTTCCTGGGCGCGCCGCAGTTGGGCGGCGCGGCCACCGGCGCGCGGTCGAGGTGGCGCGCTCATTGGGACCTTCGGCGCGGTTGCGTCCGGCGCTGACGCCGTTGGGTCATGACAGCCGCTCCTTTCGACCATCGGTCTACCCGCGATCCACCACCCGGTGACCGACCGTGCGATCGGGTTCCCGAGAGGCCCGAGAGAAAGGGAGAGCGACGATGACCAACGACCTGGGTGTCTGGAAGGCCGAGGACTGCGCCTTGGGTTGATCGACTACCAGAAGGAGATGTTCGAGGTCATCCGATCGGAAACGATGCTGACTTGGTGGAGCTGCACGTCCGGCTCCTTGCTAAGACCGCAAAGGCCTTCGGCATGCCGATCGTGCTGTCGACGGTGGGCGTCGGGTATGGCTGCAACGGACCGACGCTCCCGTCGATCCTGTCCGAGCTCGACGGCACCGAGCCGATCGATCGCGCGTCGATGAACGCCTTCGAGGGACCCGGCGTTTCGCGAAGCAGTGCAGGCCACGGGGCGCAAGCGTCTGATCGTCGGTGGGCTCCACACAGAGATCTGCCTCCCCTTCGCGACCGTACGAGCGTTGAAAGACGGATACGACGTGCTGTACGTGACCGACGGCCCTCGCGGTGGTCACCGAGTTGTTCCGTGACTGGTCGGGACCGCTCGCCGCGCCAGCCTCGAAACGATCCACTGGTGCTTCAGGGAGGTCCCGAACCGAACCTGACCGACCAGATCGGCGTCGGGGACGCAGAGAAGGTCGCAGCAGCAGCAGCAGCAGCAGCAGAGGTGTCCTGAGGTCACCGGCCCGCTGCCGCCAGGAAGGGTCGGCCGTCCTCCCTCAGCGCGTCAGTCGCCACCACACCCCGGGGGCCGACAGGGCGCCTGCGGTGCGCAACTCGACCTGAGCGGAACGGGACCCGATCGCGGCGTGCAGCGTGCCGACTCGGGTCCCCGCCGGCAGCGCCCCGTGCAGCGCGGCCGATCGCGCCGCGATCGTGACGGTGAGACCCGGCCACCCGACCACGTTGATCGGGCTCGCCACCGTGACCGGCGCCGAACTGCCCCAGGCCGTGTCGACCTCGCCCACCTTCTGGCCGGGCGTGAAGACGGTGAAGCTGTGCAGCGCGGCGAAGACGCTCTTGACCAAGACGTCACCTGCGTCGACGGCCGCCGTGTTCGGCCCCAACGCTCCGCCGGGCTGCCCCAGGACGGCGCCCACCACCGTCACCACCTTCCCGCCGACATTCTGTTGTGCGGCGACGAGATAACAGCCCTTCGCGCTCGAGTCGGACCCGGTCTTGAGGCCGATGATCCCGTCCTGCCCGAGGTCGAAGTTGAGGTTGTAGACGGCGGCGGTCATCATCGGAATGGGAACGCTCGTCTGACCCAACGAGACGATCTGTTGGAGGACCGGGACCGACAACGCTGCCTCACCGAGGCGCACGAGGTCCTCCGCCGTGCTGGTCGTTGCCGGATCGATGCCGCTCGGGTCCGTGATGTGTGTCGAGGAGAGGCCGAGCTTGAGCGCGGCCGCGTTCATCTTGGCGACGAAGGCCGCGCTGGTCCCCGCGTCCCAGTCGGCCAGCAGGGTTGCCATGTCGGCACCTGAGTCGATCAACATCCCCTCGAGCGCCTGCAGCTCGGTGAGCGACTCGCCCGCGGCGACCGGCACCTCTGATTGCTGGTTCGCCTGCCCCGACTGAAAGGCCGCCACGGTGTCGCTCGTGACCGGGATCATCGGGCCGTCGTCTCCGGGCGACAGTCGATGGTCGGACAAGACCACGTACGCGGTCAACACGTCGGTCAGACCCGCGACCGGAACGGGCTGGACTCCTCGCACCTGACCGAGCACACCGGTGCCCTCGACGCTCGCTGCGGCCTCACCGGCGCTCGGCCAGGCAAAGGATGGCGCCGCTCCGGGTAGGCGAACGCCGATGGTGTGCAGGGTGATGGAAGGCAGGGGTCGCACCCATTGCGCGATGGCGCCGGCGAAGAGTGCGAGCACGATGAGTGTGGCTCCCCAGACGAGGAGGCGCCGCCGCCGTCGCAGGGACCGGAGCCCACGGATGATCTCGAGCTCGTCGTCGCTCGGGGGCGGCAACCGTTTGCCGAGCTCAGTCAGTCGCTCCTCGTTTCCTTGCGGCAGCGCCCGGCCTCGGGCGTGTGCCGGACCCTTGCGCTGCTCCGGGCTGGCCCCCTCCATGCGGCTAACGCTAAAGCTGCGGGGCACGGCGCGTGGTGCACCCCGGGATGCCCGTCCGTTCGAGCGGGCCGAAGAGATCGGGCACGAGCCTCCGGCGCCTCTGACCACTCTTGGGCGGTCAGACCTCGTAGGGTCGGTGCGGCGTCAGGGCAGCTCAGCTGTCGTGGGACAGGGGGAATGGCATGGCACGAGGCTTGGTCCGGCTCGGCTCGAGCGCGATCACGGTGGCGGCAGCGGTCGTCGTTTCGACCGGAGTGGCCGGGACGCAGTCAGTCGCCGCGGCCGCCGCACCTTCAAAAGGGACGCCCACGGCCGGGGTGATCGCCGTCGAGGGCCCGATGACCGGCGAGCAGGCGTCGACGGGCATCGACATGGCCAACGGCGCGCAGCTGGCGGTGGACCAGATCAACGCGGCGGGTGGCATCGACGGCGTGCGCCTCACGCTGCTCAAGTTGGACGACAAGGCCACCGCCGCCGGGGGAGTTGCGGCGGCGCACCAGGCCATCGCCGCCCATGCCTTCGCCGTCGTGGGCCCCTTCAACTCCTCGGTCGGCGTGGCGAACCTCTCCATCTACGCGAAGGCCGGCCTGCCGATCGTGCGGCTGACTTCGAGCGTGAAGACCGAGGGCCGCGGGGTAACGACGCAGCCGATGGACTCGCAAGTTGCGCCGGTCGAGCTCAAGGAGATCGCGGCGGTGCTGCACGCGACGCGGCCCGCCATCGTCTACGACACCTCGACCTACACGTCCGGCATTGCCAAGCAGATGAAGGCCGGCCTCGCGAAGGCCGGCCATCCCGTGGTGGCGATGGTCCCGGTGACGAGCACGCAGACCACCTACGCCAATGCGGTCGGGAAAGCAGCGGCGGCCCACCCCGGCCTCCTCTACATCGCCGCCTACGGCACGGAAGCGGGTCAGATCGCGAAGGCCGCGTCGACGGCCGACACCGGCAAGTGTTTCGTGGACCTGGCAGCCCAAGGCCCGGACTTCGTCGCGGCCGCGACGCAACCGGTTGCGTCGAATTGTCTTTCCAGCGGGGTGCCGAGCGCAGAGCAGTTTGCCGGGGCGAGCCAGTACGTGACCGCCTACCAGTCCATGTTCCACACGACCCCAGGAACGTGGGGGACCTTCACCTACGACTCGGTCCAGGTGCTGGCGAACGCCGTGAGAAAGGCGGGCTGGCATCAGAAGTCGGTGAGCAGCGCCATGGACCACACCCGTAGTTATCAGGGCATCACAGGCCCGATCACCATCTCGCCCTCGACCGGGAACCGGGTGCAGAGCACGGTCGTCATCCTCGACGTGAACGGCTCGGGCAACTACGTCATCGATCCGCAGTGGGCATCAGCCACCGGATTCCCGTTGCCGAGTGGGAGCTGACTTCTCGCTCCGTTACGGCGTTTCGGTTGACAACCTCTCGTCGATCTCGGCGACCGCCCCCTGCCACTCCTTGCGCACCTCGGTGACCCGGAACCCCAGGGCTTCGTTGATGGCCAGCATGGCGCCGTTGGAAACGGCGTTTCCGGTGCGGACCCGGGTCACCTCCGGCCTCTCCCGGCGCAGCCGGAGGAGCATGGTCGCCTTGGCCCATTTCGCGAGCCCCAGGCCGCGGTGGTCCGGGTCGGTGGCGGTGTTCTGCTGGAAGGCCAGACCGGGCTGCCACGGTTCGAAGGTCACCTCCGTGCCGCCCACACACCTGACCTCCGGATCCCGTACGAAGAGCGTCCACCGCTGTCGCCACGACTCGACCAGGTGCCGGTCGAGCTGCGCGACCTGTGCCCGGTCGAGGACGACGTCGCCGACCTCGAGGTCGTCGCGGGGCTGCGTGTTCATGATGCGATGGAAGCGGCACGCGTCGTCGATCATGTGCTCGGGGAACGGTCCGTCCCAGGCCTGCAGCGCGTAGCCCGGGGCCCGGCGGGGACCCGCGTCGACCCACGACTGCACGCGGCTCCAGTCGACCTCTTCGAGGAGCAGTTCGCTGTTGCGGTTCACGCGGGCGACGCGCCCACCCATGCGGCGCGAGAACGCGTCGGCGTCGGAGAAGGCGTCGTAGGTGGACCAGACCAAGGTGGCGCGCCCGTCGGCGCGGGCCTCGCCGGCGACCGCCCTGGCCAGGCGGGAGCCGACCCCGCGGCGGCGCCACGGCCGGCGTACGTGGACGTAGCTCTCCATGACTCCGGGGTCGGCGGCGGCGTTCGACCAACAGGCGGCGCAGCCGACCGGGTTGCCGTCGCCGTCCTCGGCGACCCACGTGTGGTCGTCGAACTGCGGCGGCAGGCTGCGGGCGAAGGCCACGTAGGCCCGAAGGGGCTGCGCGTCCGCACCGGGGTGACGTTCGGATTCGATCTCTGACTCGACCAGATGCATGGCCGCGAGCTCCGCGTCGGTGCCCGCACGGAACCCCACCCGTCGAACGGTGACGTCCTTGCGCTCCCCCAGGCCCACCCGCTCATTCTCTGCCGTTCCAGACGTGGCCACGACACGGGGTGCGCCAGGCGCGATGCGGCCCAGGAGCTCGTCAGGCGAGGACGGTCCGCGCCGCGTCGGCGCGCAGCCCGTCGAGAATCATGCGCAAGAGTCGCCCGGCCTGTTCGGGTTCGATGCTCGCGTTCGTGCACACCGGGCTCACCAGTTGCATCACGTCTGATCCGCTGATGTCGTCGCGCACGGCGCCGGATTGCTTCGCCCGATCGATCACGAGGTCGAATGACGACTCGAGCAACGCCCGCGCCCGTGAGCGGAGGTCTGGCTTCTTCTCGAAGGCCAGGTGGAGCTCGTCCAGAAGGGTCTTCTTCGTCCTCGCGTAACGCAGGAACGCGTCGAAGAAAGCCTCCACCGCCGGCCAGGGCTCGAGCTCGGCGCCAACCCGTTGCGCCGTGTCCCACAGCTCCTGCACGTCCGTCTGGTAGACCGCTTCGACCAGGTCCAGGCGGTTCGGGAAGTGGCGGTACAGCGTGCCCACCCCGACGCCGGCCTCCTTGGCGATCGCCTCCATCGACGCCGCGCCCCCCTGCGCGGAGAAGACGTTCCGGGCGGCCGTCACGAGCAATTCGCGGTTGCGACGTGCGTCGGCGCGCATGGGCCGCTCGCCGGCCCCTTCGATCTCGTGAGCCGCCTGTGCCTCGGTGCGGTCTCCGGTGCTCTCTGTTTGCGTCGACATCACATTTCTCCGACGAAAGGGTTGCTAAACGGAGGCACCCTCCGTATACTAACCGGAAGAAGCTTCCGCTTCCCAGAATACCAGCGGAAAGGTCGTAGTCAATGCCCCAATCCTCCCTTAGCCCCGCGCGTCCCGCGACCGGGAGCGACGCAGCCACCGGGTACGTTTCCCCAGTTCATGGCCTCGCGCGCCGGCTCGCCCACCCGTCGGTGCTCCTGGCGGTGATCCTCACCGCACAGATGATGGTGGTGCTCGACGCCACCATCGTGAACGTCGCCCTCCCGCACATTCAGGAGAACCTCGGCTTCTCGACCAGCGCCCTGTCGTGGGTGCTGAACGCCTACATCCTCACCTTCGGCGGGTTCCTCCTCCTCGGTGCCCGCGCCGGCGACCTGTTCGGCCGTCGGCGGGTCTTCCTCGTCGGCATCGCGATCTTCACGATCAGCTCGCTGGTCGGCGGCCTCGCCGTGAGCGGCTGGGCCCTGTTGGGCGCCCGAGCGATCCAAGGCCTGGGTGCTGCCCTCGCGGCGCCGTGCGCGCTGTCACTCCTCACCACCGCGTTCCCCGAGGGACGTGAGCGGGTCCGGGCCATCGGCCTCTACACGACCGTCTCGGCGGCCGGTGGGGCCACGGGTCTCGTGATGGGTGGCCTGCTGACCCAGCTCGTCTCGTGGCGTTGGGTGATGTTCGTCAACGTGCCGATCGGGCTGGCCGTCTGGTTGACCGGGCGGGTCGTGCTCGTCGAGACGGAGCGTCAGCAGGGTCACTTCGACGTGGTGGGCGCCATCACGTGCACCGTCGGTGTCAGCGGTCTGGTGCTCGGTCTGGTGGAGGCCGGATCGGACGGCTGGACGAGCCCGGTGACCCTGGTCGCGCTGCTCGGCGGGATCGCCGTATTCGGGTACTTCTTGCACCACGAGAGCCGTGCGGCCGAGCCGATAATGCCGCTGCGCCTCCTGCTGCACGCCACGCGCAACTCGGCCAACGCGTCCCGCGCCCTCCTGTACGCAGGCTTCTACGGGCTCTTCTACTTCATGGCCCAGTTCCTCCAAGACGTGCAGGGCTACAGCCCGCTCCGCGCCGGGCTGGCCTTCGTGCCCATGCCGGCCTCGGTGTTCCTCGCCTCCCAGCTGACGAGCCGGGTCCTCCTGCGACGCCTGCCGGAGAAGGCGGTGATGATCCTCGGATCCACCATCGCCATCATCGGCCTCGCGCTGGCCACCCAGGTCGGCGCACACACGGGGTACTCGTACATCGCGGTCTGCCTGGTGGTCATCGGCGCCGGGAGCGGCATGTCGCTGGTGGCGATGACCTCGGCGTCCCTGGCGGACGTGGAGCCCGAGATCGCCGGTGCCGCCTCGGGACTGGTGAACGTCTCGCAGCAGTTGGGTGCCGCCATTGGCCTGGCCGTCCTGGTCACGGTGTTCAACTCCGTCGCCGGGCACGCACAGCTCATACCCGGGGCGACACCACTGGCGTCGGTGCACGCCCTGCGCGACGTCTTCGCCGTGGCCGGGCTGTTCGCGGTGGGCGCACTTGCGACGGTGGTCTTCGGGGTCAGCCGGTCCGCCGGAACGGAGCTGAGGGAGGAGCTCGACGTCGACGAGCTCGGCGTCGGGGTCGCCGCACTTTCGGCCGGAGGGGTGGACGGCGGGGGCCGTCTCGCCGAGCCCGCCTTGAGCGCCTGATACCGCCCCCGCTCGCCCTGGGGTTGTACCGTCGGTCGCATGGCCGACACCCGGGTCATGGAATTGCCGGACGGCCGTGAGCTGGCCTGGCTGGAGACCGGGAAGCCGAGAGGCTTCCCGGTCTTCATGTTCCATGGGACGCCGGGCTCGCGCCTGCAGGTGTCGTTCGACCCCAAGGCCATAGCTGCGTCGGGCGTGCGGTTCATTGCGCCGGACCGGCCCGGTTACGGCCACAGCTCGTTTCACCCGGATCGCACCCTTCTCAGTTGGGCCTCGGACGTCGCCGCGTTGGCGGACCACCTCAGGGTCGAACGGTTCGCCGTCGCCGGCCTGTCGGGCGGCGGCCCGCATGCCGCGGCCTGTGCCGCCGCCCTGCCCGACCGGGTGGCGATGTTGGGTCTCGTGAGCGCGGTCGGACCCATTGGAGAGCCCGAGCTGGCGGGAGGGATGGTCGGCCTCAACCGCGCGTTGACCACGCTGGCCGTCCGCGCCCCGTTCGCGTTGCTGCCGCTCTTCGCCGTGCAGGACTTCGCGGTCCGGCGCTGGCCCGAGAAGACCTTGGCGGCGGCGCGGAAGCGGCTTCCCGCGCCCGATGCGGCCGTCCTGGCCCAGGCCGACGTCGTCGAGGCCATGGCGACCGAGTCCAAACGGGCGCCGGCCACCGCGGCGCGCGCCGGGGCCCAGGATTTCGCCCTGTTTGCCCGTCCTTGGGGGTTTCGCCCCCAGGACATTTCGGTTGCCGCCCACATCTGGCACGGCGACGCGGACGAGAACGTCTTGCCTTCCCACGCACGCTTCTTTGCGCAGCGGATCCCACAAGCCGAGCTGCACGAATGCCCGGGCGAAGGTCACATGCTGTACCACCACCACGTCGAAGAGATCCTGCGGACGCTCGCGACGGCCTGATCGTGCGGCCCTCCGGTGCCGCCGAAACCTCCGGATCGGCCCGGCCGTCGCTGACCAGGGATTGACCGGACGCCCGGCCGGGAGGCGCCCGCAACGAGCCGCCGCCGCCGGATACTCTGCAACCCGTGGGGGTTCGGTCGATGCTCCGGCCCGGCGAGCTGGGTCGGAGCAGTCACGTCTGCTGGTCGTACCGCTCCGACGAGGAGCATTGCGACTTCCTGGTCGAGTTCTTCAACGCCGGGCTGGCCGCCAACGAGCGGCTGCTGTACTTCGCTCCCCCCGATCAGCTCGAGGCGACCGTGCCCGAGCTTGCGGCCGCCGGCATCGATGTCGACGCCCTGGTCGAGTGCGGCGCCCTGTCGATCGACGACGTGGACCGTGCGTATCTGTTCGAGGGCGCCTTGCAGCCCGACGTCCGGCTGGCGGGCCATGCGCTGTTGGTCGGGCAGGCCCTGCGCGACGGGTTCGCCGGGCTGCGGGTGTGCTCGGAGGTCGTCCCGCTGCTGGGGACCGACGGGGTGTGCGACGAGTGGTGCAGCTACGAGATCCGGGCCGACCTTCTCATCTCGAGGCTGCCGAGCATCGTGGTGTGCGCGTGCGACCTGCGACAGGCGCGCCCCGAGGTCGCCAGCGACCTTCACGCCGTGCACTCGCTGCACATCGGCACACAAGCCAATGGTTCGCCGTTTCGGCTGCACGCCGGGCGTGGTGGCCTGTCCCTCTCGGGCGAGGTGGACGCCTCGAGCGCGGAGCGCGTGCGACGCTGGCTCAGCGACGCGCTGCGCGACATGCCCGACCCGGTCATCGACGTCGAGGGCCTGGAGTTCATCGACGCGGCCGGCATGTGGGCGTTGCTCGACAGCGCCCACGCCCACCCCGAGGGCCTCCGGCTTCGGGGCACCTCGGCCCGCTTCCGCCAGGTGTGGTCGGTCTGTGGCTACGACACCATCGCGTCGGTCCAGCTGAATTAGCTCTCTCGAGCAAACCGGTCCGGGCTGGGTCCAATAGTCTCGGCCGCCGTGCGCCCCCAACCGTTGCTGCGCCACGCCGGCGACGCCACCCCCGAGTGGCTGACGGGGGTGCTGGCCGCCAACGGCCTGCTCGGGGAGGGCGCGGCCGTCACCTCCTTCGAAACGGCGCCGATCGGCACGGGCCAGATGGCGGACACGACGCGCTTCTCCCTCGCGTACGACGCCCCGGCGGCCGGGCCTCCCACCGTGGTGGGCAAGTTCGCCTCGGCCGACGATCAGAGCCGCGCCACCGGCCTGGCCCTGCGCGCCTACGAGATCGAGGTGCGCTTCTACCGTGAGGTCGCCGGCCGGATCGCCACCCGACTGCCGGCGGTGTACGCCGCCGAGATCGAGCCCGAGACCGGCTGGTTCACCCTCCTCATGGAAGACATCGCCGGCGCGCAACAAGGCGACCAGATCGCCGCGTGTGAGCCCGACGTCGCGGCCGCGGTGCTCGAGGGCATGGCCGGGTTGCACGCCCCGTGCTGGGAGTCACGCGAGCTCGCCGGGTTGGAGTGGCTCAATCGCAACACGCCAGACTCGGCCGCGGTCCTCGCCGCCATGGTGTCCTCGTTGCTGCCCGGTTTCCTCGAGCGCTATGCCGACGACCTCACGCCCGAATACCAGGAGGTCTGCCGCGTCTTCGCCGAGCACATTCCGGCGTACGTCAGCGAGCGCGCCAACGGGCCGCGCACCGCGGCCCACGGAGACTTCCGGCTCGACAACTTCTTGTTCCAACCCGGCGACGCCCACCCGGTCGTGGTCGACTGGCAGACGGCCGTGTGGACCGGCGCCGCGTTCGACGTCGCCTACTTCGTCGGCGGCTGCCTGACGGCCGAGGACCGCCGCACCCACCAGGATGACCTGCTGGCGCACTACCACGACGCCCTGCGCCGCCTCGGGGTCCGTGACTACAGCCTCGAGCAGCTGCGCACCGACGTCCGCTGGGAGAGCTTCGCCGGGGTCCTCATGGCCATCGTGGCGTCCATGATCGTCGAACGCACCGAACGCGGCGACCTCATGTTCCTGACGAGCACCATCCGTCACGCCCAGCACGCCCTGGACGAGGACGCTCCCGCGCTCCTGCTGGCAGCGGGATGACGGACCTCTTGGTGCTCTGCACCGGCAACGCGGCGCGCTCCGTGATGGCGGGCTTCATGCTTGACGCCCTGTGGAACGGCCGCGCCGAAGCGCTGCAGATCGTCACGGCAGGCACCCACGTGATCGACGGGCAGCCCATGGGCATGCGCACCCGTACCGCCTTGACGCGCATTCCCGAGCTGGCCACCGCCGATTTCCGCCGGCACCGCAGCCGCCAGGTCCACGGCGTGGACCTGGTCCGCGCCGAGTTGGTGGTCGTCATGGAGGCGGACCACGTTCGCTTCGTCCGACGACGTTTTCCGGACGCAGCCGCCAAGACCGCCACGATCCGCCGCTTGTGCGGTGAGCTGGAACCGTCGCCGCCCACCCTCGGCGAGCGCGTCGTTGGCTTGCACCTGGCCGCGGTGGAGGTGTCCGACGACGAGGACGTGCTCGATCCGGCCGGCCACGAAGGCGACTTCTACGCGGCGTGCGCCGACCAGCTGTGGGACCTCTGCGGCCAGCTCGTCGAGTTGTTGTAGGCCCCGAGCCTGGGCCCACCCGTCCCGGCCGAGCCGGCCATGACGGATTGCTCAGTCGGCGTGCACCGAGCGCAGACCGGCCCAGGCCAGGTCCGCCATGCGCCGGGCCAGGCGCTGCGCCTCCTCGTCGGCCTCGGCGTCGGTGTCGGGCCGGTGCGCCATGAAGCGCCGGCTCGCACCCTCGGCCATGCCGACGATCCCGTAGGCGAGCAGCCGGCGGTGGTCGTCGTCCAGCCCGGCGTTGATGAGCGGGTCGATGGCCTCGGCGATGGCGTCCTCGACCGCCCGGAGAGCCCGCCCGAGCTCGAAGTCGTCGGCGTGGTCGCGTCCGTAGAGGAGGCGGAACTCGGGCTCGTTGCTCACCACCAGCCGGAAATAGGCGGCGAACCCCAGCTCGACCTGCTGGCGCGGGCCCTCGGCCCGCATGACCGCGCGCCGGATGGCCGTGAGCAGGTCCTGCGCAATCGAGTCGACCAGCTCCAGATAGAGCGCCCGTTTTGAGGAGAAGTGCTGGTAGAGGAGCGGCTTCGTGACGCCGGCGCGCTCGGCGATGTCGTCCATCGTCGTGGCCCGATAGCCCCGGTGCGCGAAGAGCTCGAGCGCCACCGCGAACAGCTGTCCGCGGCGCTGCTCGGCGGTCAGCCTTCGGGAGGCCGCCTGGATCGGACTCGACATCCCGCTCACGTTACCGACTGGTCACACCCTTGCCCGAGATCCCGCTCCCGGTGAGCACGCCGGCCAAGCGGGCGGGCAGGTCGGCCAGGTTGAAGTGCGTGGCGGCCACGCGCTGGTTGTGGGTCAGCCGCGCCTCGTCCCTCTGCTCCAGCCAGCGCGCCAGGGGGGCCGGGTCCGCCACGCCGAACCAACGGAACCCGAAGGCGGCGAGCTCGGCCGCCACCGGGTAGGAGCCGATGGCAAGGGGCCGCCGATGGGTGGCCGACTCGACGGACGGGTTGCCGAACCCCTCCCAGAACGAGGGGAGCACTACGGCATCGCACGCCGCGTACGCGTCGGCGATCGAGCAGCCCCCCGGGGGCTGCCCCAGGAGCACCGGACAGCTGGCGCGCGCGACCAGTCGGTCGAGCTCGGGCCCGTACCCGTCCTCGGCCGGCCCGAGGAGCCAGTAGGCGCCGCCGACCGCCGCCGTCAGCTCGAGCGCGCCGGCGATGTTCTTGCGCTCGAGCGCGCGGGTCGGCTGGAGCAACAGCGCGCCGTCGTCGAGGCCGAGTGTGGCGCGCGTGCGCGCCCGGTCGCCGGGTGCGGGGTCGGGGTCGAAGGCGTTGTAGATCGTCGTGGCGGCCACACCGCGCGCCCCGAGCTCGGCCCGGCTCAGCTCATTGATGGTGACGTGCACCCACCGTGGGTCGTCGGGCGGTGGCGGGAGGTGGGCCAGGTGCGGGCGCTGCCACGGAAGGTCGTGGTGATGGAAGAGGGCCGGGCGCGCGGCGCAGACGCGCGCCACAATCGCCGCGGCCGGGGGGTTGAGCGGAAGGGAGCACAGGTTCTCGACGACGACGAGGTCGGCGGCCGCGCATGCGTCCTCCACCTCGGGGCGCGTCGGCGGCTCGGCCGCGTCGATGGCGAGTCCAGGGAGCACGAGGTCGACCGCGCCGGCGCCCGCGACGGTGCGCACCTCCCAGCCGAGCGTCCGGAGCGCCCACGCCCATTTCGCGGCCTCGACCGAGACGCCGTCGCCCCCGCCGAGCCGGAACGAGATCATGCAGGCCGTCGGCATCGTGCGCACTGTAGGTGCGCCGGCGAGAACTCCCTGCAGAAGCCCTCGTGCGCCTGTCGGCTAGCCTGCTCGCGATGGCAAACCGGGCTCTGATCACTGGCGTCACGGGCCAAGACGGCTCGTACCTGGCGGAATTCCTGCTCTCCAAGGGATACACGGTCATCGGCATGGTCCGGCGCTCGAGCACCGTCAACTTCGAGCGCATCGCCCACATCCAGGACCAGCTCGAGCTGGTCGCGGGCGACCTCCTGGACGAGATCTCGCTCATCAACATCCTGCGCGACCACCGTCCGACCGAGGTCTACAACCTGGCCGCACAGTCCTTCGTCCAGACCAGCTGGAGCCAGCCCGTCCTGACCGGTGAGACGACGGCCATGGGGGTCACCCGTCTGCTCGACGCCATCCGGCTCGTCGATCCCGAGGTCCGCTTCTACCAGGCCAGCTCCTCGGAGATGTTCGGCAAGGTGCTCGAGGTCCCCCAGAGCGAGGACACACCCTTCTACCCCCGGAGCCCTTACGGCGTGGCCAAGGTCTACGGCCACTGGATCACCGTCAACTATCGCGAGAGCTACGACCTGCACGCCTCGTCGGGGATCCTGTTCAACCACGAGTCGCCTCGCCGGGGCCTTGAGTTCGTCACCCGCAAGGTGACGCACGGCGTGGCGCGTATTGCGAACAAGCTCGACGACAAGCTGGCGCTCGGCAATCTCGATGCGCAACGTGACTGGGGCTACGCGGCCGACTACGTCCGGGCCATGTGGCTGATGCTCCAGCAGGACGGCCCGGGCGACTTCGTCGTGTCGACGGGCGAGACACACGAGGTCCGCGAGCTCTGCCGCTTAGCCTTCGAAGCGGTCGGGCTCGACTGGGAGGAGCACGTCGTCATCGACGAGCGCTTCCTGCGCCCCGCCGAGGTCGACCTCCTGGTGGGTGACCCGGCCAAGGCGCACGAGGTCCTGGGCTGGCAGCCCCAGGTCGACTTTCCGGGGCTGATCGAGATGATGGTCAAGGCCGACATGGACGCGGTCCGTAAGAGCCTGAGATAACAGGGGCGGCCGCGCTGTTCCTCCCCGCTGCACCCGCCGCGATTTCGGCGGATCCCGCCGGCATCCTCGTCGCCTTCGGGGCCGGGATCCTCTCCTTTGTCTCGCCCTGTGTCCTGCCACTGGTCCCGGGCTACGTGTCCATGGTCTCGGGCCTCTCGGCCGCCGAGCTCGAGGCAGGGGGAGAGGGGGCGACCCCGTCGGCGGCGTTGCGCCCCGTCCTACGCGGCATCGCCCTCTTCGTGGCCGGCTTCACGATCGTCTTCGTCGCCCTCGGCGCCACCGCTTCGGGCATCGGGCACGCTCTCACGACGCACCGGGTGACGCTCACCTACGTCAGCGGCGGCATCATCGTCTTTCTCGGGGTGGTCATGCTGCTCAGTGCGCTGCCCTCGGCGGTGTGGGCGAACGCCGGATCGGGCACGCTCGGCCTGGTGTCGCGGGTCACCGGCGAGCACCGCTTCGACGTCCGCCCCTCGCGGCTCGGCAAATGGGCCGCGCCCGTCATGGGGATGGCGTTCGCCTTTGCCTGGACGCCGTGTGTCGGCCCGGTGCTGGGCGTCGTCCTCGGTTTGGCCAGCCGGACGGGCACCCTCGCCGGCGGCGTCGTGCTGCTCTTTGCGTACTCGCTCGGCCTCGCCTTGCCGTTCATCCTGGTCGGCCTGGCCTTCGGCCGTTTCACCGCCGCCATGGGCAGGGCGCGGCACTGGTTGTGGGCGGTCGAGCTCGTGGCCGGTGCGCTGCTGGTCGGGTTCGGCGTGATCCTCTTGACCGACAACATCGGCGTGATCTCCAACCACGTGTCGAGCTGGCTCAACGACATCGGGCTCGGCCGTTTGTCGACGAGCTGACGTCGCGAGGCTGACGTGCGCCCCTCGCCGGCGCCCCTAGGCGGAAGACGTAGCCGGTCACGCGATCACTCCCTTCGGTCCAACAGGTCACAAAACGTGCGGGCGAAGGTGTGGACGTCGCCGGGCCAGCGTGCCGACACGTAGGACCCGTCGCGCACGACCCAGGCCGGCCGGGCATCGCTGAGCGTGTCGCGGGCGCGGCCGCTCGTCTTGCGCCGGTAGTCCGGCGCATCGCGCGCCACGTCCTCGAAGTCGGCCGGTGCGGCCAACGCCCGCGTCACCTCCCGCTGCACCGACATGTAGCCGTGCCCCTGGCCGGGCTCGTCGGTATAGGTCCGGTAGTAGTTGGCGTCCCAGAAGCGCGCGTAGCGGGCGACGCTCCAGGCCTTGTACTCCAGCGCCCAGGTGAGCGCCGTCGTGCGCCGGCCGTGCAGGACCGAGCGCCCGGTGGTCGGGTCGGTCGCCCGCGCCGCCACGAGGACGCCGTGACAGATCGCGCCGACCGGCTTGTCCGCCCGGAACGAGTCCACCGCCATCTGCTGCACCTCGAGGCTCTCGAGGTAGGCGCGCATCCCGCGGGCGCGGTGGCCACCGGGTAGCACGAGCGCGTCGTAGGCGCTGCGGCGCGCCGCCGCCCAGAGCAGTGGCGAGCGGTACGCGGGGTCCTCGCGCAAGGCCCCGTACGCCCGTCGGCCCGCTGCGTCGGCGCGCAGGAGGCGGCCCACCATCGTCAACCGGCGCACCCCGGGGACGAACCCCCACGGGTCGAGCCCCTGGCCGGTCACCATCAGGTCATCGGCCTCGCCGACGTGGCCCGACGGCGTGGCGAACACCACGTCGTGGCCGGCTGCCCTGAGCACCTGCCAGCTGACGGCCACCTCGGTGGGGTCGAAGTCGCAGGCGGGGATCGGCATGAGCACGGTCGCCATGGCTTCGTGCGACATTACCGACGACCCGGGACGACACCCGAGGCCACCCACCCCGGGCAGCCGCGACACGGCGGGCTTAGGCTTTGCCAATGACCGACGCCGCCACCGACGCCGCCACCGACACCGCTGGCTCCGAAGGGAGCGGGCGGGCCTTCGAGCACATCTTCTCGCCCGACGATCCCGTCGACGTGCTCTGGGTGAAGGCCTATCAGGGTGAGGTCCTGGGCGAGGCGCTGTTCGACCGCATGGCCGACCAGATCGACGACGTGGACCACAAGGCCAAGATGCGGGTCCTCGCCAAGCTCGAACGGCGGACCAAGGAGGCCATCGTGCCCGCCCTCGAGCGTGCCGGCCTGTCGACCGAGCCCGACCCCGAGTCCCTGCAGACGGCCGAGGCGCTGGCCGGTGCCGCCACCACCCCGTGGAAGGACCTCCTGGCCACCTTCGAGCCGATCACCTCGCAGTTCTGTGCGATGTACCGGCGCATCGGCGAGCTCGACTCGTCCGAACGCGAGATGTCGGATCTGCTCGTCGCCCACGAGCTGGCGCTCCGCGCCTTCGCCCGCGCCGAAATCGCCGGCGACGCCGGGGCCTCGCTCGACCAGGTCAACGCGTTGGCGCACATGCGGTAGGCCGGTCCGGGGGAGGACGCTCCCGACCCGCCCCGCCGACCCGGGCGCACCGTCCGGCCGCACCGCAGCGATCCCGCGCCCAAAGGTGATTGCCCGATCGCCGCCGCCCTCGTCCGCCGCAAGACCCGGCCCGAACCCCAGGGGCCCGCCGGGCACCTCCCGCCGGGCCCTGTCGGCCCTCCTACCAACCGGTCACGCCGGCTCGAACGGGGGAATTCGGCTTTACCTGGCCCCGTGCCCGGCTCGATGCGCCCAGGGCCCGCTTGGAACCCCGGGACCCACCCCCCCTACCATGGTGGCGAAGGCCATGGCCCCCGTTGTCCTCTTCCGTGACGCTGTCGCTCTCGCCGGCCGCTTCCCCGCCCTTGCCGGGGTAGATCTGTCTCTCGAGCAGGGAGAGGTCGTGGTCGTCGTAGGGGCGAACGGCGCCGGCAAGACAAGTCTCCTGCGGGCCTGCGCCGGGCTCCTCCCCGTGACCTCGGGTGCCGCGAGCGTGCTGGGCGTCGACCTCGTCGCGGACCACACGGCCGTGCGGCGCTTCGTCGGCCTGTTGGGACATGCCGCCCCCCTCTACGACGAGCTCAGCGCGGCGGAGAACGTCCGGTTCGCCGTCCGTGCCCTCGGCCTTCCCGTCAAGCGCGCGGACGACGCGCTCGAGCGCCTCGGCCTGACCGGCCGCCTGCGCACGACGCCGGCCGCGCGCCTCTCGGCGGGCCAACGCCGCCGCGTCGCCCTCGCCGCGCTCGTCGCCCGCCGCCCTGCGCTGTGGTTGCTCGACGAGCCGCACGCCGGGCTCGATGCGGGTTCGCGCGCCCTGCTCGGCGAGTTGATCGGCGAAGCCGTGGGCTCCGGCGCGTCCGTGCTGCTGTCCTCGCACGAGCCGCACCTGTCGGTCCCGCTGGCCGACCGCGTCGTCTCCATGGGCGGTGGCCGCGTCACCGCCGAGGCGACGGGGGATCGGAGGGCCACGCTCACCGCGGTTCCGTCGGCCGAGCCCGACGAGGCGCCGGGCCACGCGGGGGCGTTCCATGTGGCATGACGCGGTACTGGTCGCAGGCAAGGACCTGCGCATCGAGGCGCGGTCGCGCGTCGGTTTGTGGCAGGTGGTGCCCTTCGCCGTCCTGGTGCTGGTGCTCCTGGCCTTCGCCATCGGGCCGAACGAGAGCGCGCTGCGCCATGCTGCGCCCGGGATCTTCTGGGTCGCCCTGTTGTTCTCCACGGTCCTGTCCATCCAGCGCAGCGTCGCCGTCGAGTCGGGCGAGGGCACGCGCGACGGGCTGCGCCTGTCGGGGATCGACCCGGCCGGTATCTTCTTGGGCAAGGCCGCGGCGGTCGGGCTCCAGCTGCTCGCGCTGCAGGTTGTCCTGTGGGCGCTGGTGACCTTCCTCTTCGACGTGCGCGTGCAGGTGTTCTGGCTGGCCGCGCTCGCCTGCCTCCTCGCCACCGTGGGCCTCGCCTGTGCCGGCGTCCTCTACGGCGCGCTGTCGGCCGGCCTGCGCGTGCGCGACACCCTGCTGCCGCTGCTCGTGCTGCCCGTGCTCGCCCCGGTGCTGCTGGCCGGCTCCAAAATCTGGCAGGCCGCCCTGAGCGGCAACGTGTCGTCGGGCACCCAGTGGCTGAAGATCCTCGTCCCCTTCGCCGTGATCTACCTGATCGTCGGCATCGTGCTGTACGGACCGCTTCAGGAGGCGGCATGACGACGACCGCCCCGACCCCGATCAACGACCCGGTCGTGATCCTCCCGGCCGTCCGGCGGTTGCGGCCCCGCCGGCCACGCTGGCTCGACGCCGTCGGCCTCCTCGGGGTCATCGGGCTCGGCTTTACCGTCTGGCTCGGGCTGTGGGTCACCCCGCCGGACAAGTTCCAGGGCAACTTGGCCCGGCTGCTCTACATCCACCCGGCCGTCGCGACGGTGGCGCTGTACTGGGTCGGCATCGTGGCCGCGGGCGGCAGCCTCCTCTATCTCTGGCCGCGCACCCGTTCGTTGTTCTGGGACCGGTTGGCCGCGTCCGCCGTCGAGGTCGGTGCGGTGTTCGCCGCGCTGACCCTGGTGACAGGCTCCCTCTGGGGCCGCCCGGTGTGGGGCGTGTGGTGGACCTGGGACGCCCGACTCACCTCCACGGCGCTGTTGCTGTTGCTCGAAATCGGCTACCTCGCCCTGCGCCGGGTGCCGGCCGACACGGCGGTGCGCGCCCGCCGTTGCGCCGTCGCGGCGCTGCTCATCGCGGTCGACATCCCGATCGTCCACTTCTCGGTGGACTGGTGGAACACGCTGCACCAGGGCGGCACGTTCATCGACCCCGGCTTCCAGATCCACGCCTCGGCCTCCATGTCGTGGACGTTCCTGCTGGGCTTCGTCGCCTTCTCCCTCGTCTTCGTCTGGTTGCTCGGTGTCCGCTACCAGATCGAGGTGCTGCAGGACGCGGTCGGTGACGAGGAGCTCGAGGTCTCGTTGGCCGAGCGCTGGAGCGAGGACACCGAGCTGGTCGGTGCCGGGACGAGCACCGGACCGGCGAACGGCCCGGCCGATGGCGGGGGAGCGTCGTGAGCTACGTCGACGCCGGCTACGCCATCGCCCTGTCGACGGTCTTCGTCTACGCGATCAGCCTCCTGGTGCGGCGCCGGCGCTGGGACCGGGCACTGGCCGTGAAGGAGTCGACCCCCGACGAGGGGGCGGCCGCCGCCGACCGGTCATGACCGGGACCAGCACCGAGTCCCGCCCGCCGCTGACGCCCGCGGTGGCGGCCGGCCGTTCCGTCGTTGCCTCTGCGGCCGCGACCCGGCGGCGCCGCACCCGGCGCCGGCTCATGGTGGTCTTCGCCCTCCTCGCCGCCGCCCTGGTCTTCCTCCTCGTCGAGGGGCTCGGCAGCTCACTCGACTACTTCGACACGGTGAACCAGGCGCTGGCGCACCGGGCGCAGTTGGGGACCGCGACGTTCCGCCTCGAGGGCAACGTCGTTGCCGGCTCCATCCGCTCGACGGCCACCGGCGCCGACTTCCGCCTCTCGCAGGGCGATCACGTCGTGCCCGTGGCGAACTCGGGCAGCCCGCCGCAGCTCTTTCAGGCGAACATCCCCGTCGTCGTGGTGGGCCACTTCGCATCGACGACGTCGGACGACTTCGTCTCGAACTCCATCGAGGTGAAGCACTCGTCGACCTACATCGCCCAGTACCCGAGCCGGGTGAAGGGCAAGAACGGGAAGGTGTTGCCCTAGTGGTCGACGCCCATCTCGGGGCGATCGGGGTCTGGCTCGCGTTCGTCGCCAGCATCGTCGGCGCCGTCGTCATGGCGTACGGGTTGGCCCGCGCGCGCCGCCCCGCGGCGCCCGGGACCGAGAACAGCCACGCGGCCCGGGTGGCGGGGGACGGGCGGCTGCTCGCCCCGGTGATGCTCGTTGGTGCGCTGCTCGCCGTGGGGGCCATGGAGCACGCGCTCGTCACGCATAACTTCGCGCTCGTCTTCGTCGCCGAGAACAACAGCACCGTGACGCCGTTGCTCTACTCCATCACCGGGCTGTGGTCGGCGCTGGCCGGCTCCATCCTGCTCTGGGGTCTCGTCCTGTCGGTCGTCGCGTCGGTCTTCGTCTGGCGTTACCGGCGCCAGGCCATGGACCCCGTCATTCGCTGGGCCACCCTCGTGCTCTACGTGGACGCGGCCTTCTTCTTCGGGCTCATGGTCGGCCCGGCCAACCCCTTCGACACCGCCTCGGGCGTGACGCAGGGCCTCGGCCCCAACTCACTGCTACAGGACAACCCACTCGTGGCGATCCACCCGCCCCTGCTCTATACCGGGTTCGTCCTCTTCACGGTCCCGTTCGCGTTCGCCATCGGCATGTTGGCGACGGGCCGGGTCGGTGACCGCTGGCAGATCGAGTGTCGGCGCTGGACGCTGCTCGCGTTCACCTTTTTGTCGGTGGGCATCGTGCTCGGGGCCTGGTGGTCCTACCAGGTGCTCGGGTGGGGAGGGTTCTGGGGCTGGGACCCGGTCGAGAACGCCGCCCTCCTGCCGTGGCTCTGTGGCACCGCCTACCTGCACTCGGTGTTGGTCCAAGAGCGGCGCGGCCTCATGCGGGTGTGGAACCTCTCGCTGTCCATCGCCACCTTCGCCCTGACCATCCTCGGGACCTTCCTCACTCGCTCGGGTGTCATCAATTCCGTGCACGCGTTCTCCGAGTCGTCGCTCGGACCGATTCTCATCGGGTTCTTCTTCGCCGTGGTCATCGTCGGCTTCGGCCTGATCGCCTGGCGCGGCGACCGCCTCCGCTCGCCCGGCGGGATCGACGCGCCGCTCGGGCGCGAGGGCGCGTTCCTGCTCAACAACGTGCTGTTCGTGGGCTTTGCCTTCGTCGTGCTGCTCGGCACCCTGTACCCGCTCCTCTACGAGGCCGTGACCCAGCAGCAGGTGACCGTGGGTGCGCCCTTCTTCAACACCGTCGCCGTCCCGGTCGGCCTCACGCTGCTGTTCCTGATGGCGGTGGCGCCGGTCCTCGGCTGGCGCAAGATGAACGGGGGCGTCTTGTGGCAGCGACTGGTCATCCCGGTGTGGGTTGGCGTCGGCACGGTCGTGCTGTGCGTTGCGTTCGGGCTCCGCGGGTCGGCAACGCTGATCGGCTTCGGGCTCGGCGCCATGGCGGCCGCAACGGCGGCCCGCGCGCTGGTGCTGTCCGTGCGCGGCGCACACGCGCACCACGTGGGCTGGTGGCGGGGCCTGGTCGGTCGGGCCAACGGCGGCATGATCGTGCACCTGGGAGTGGTCGTCCTCGCCATCGGCGTCATCGCCGCCACCTCGTACCGGCACCAGGCCGAGCTTCCGCTGCATCGCGGCACCGTGGTCACCTACGACGGGCACCACTTCGAATTCGAGGGTGTGCGGACGGTCACCTCTCCGTCGCGGACGTCGCACGAGGCGTTGGTCAAGGTCGACGACGCGGTGTTTGCCCCGGCGACTTCGAGCTTCGGGAGCGCCGTCCCAGTTGGGACGCCGGCCATCGACTCGGGGTTCACCGGTGATATCTACCTGACGTTCGACGGGGTGGGCGGTCTCGGGTCCACCTCGGGCAACCAGGCCATCAACAACCTGCCCCGGGGTTCGGTGGCCATCGGCGTCGTCATCGAGCCGCTCGTGGCGTGGCTCTGGGCGGGCGGCCTGCTGATCGGGATCGGCGGCCTCCTCGCGTTGTTGCCGGGCGGGCGCCGGCGCGCCACCGACCCGCCGTCGGCGCCGTCGGCCCTGGTGACCGACGCCACGCCGGGCGACCACGACCGCGGTGAGAGCGCACAGCGGGACGACGCCCCAGAGCCCGTCGGCGCGCTCGTCGCCCGCAACCTTCGCCGCGCATGACCGAGCGGCGCCGAGGCCATCTGACGCGCTGGGTGGCGGGCGTGGTGCTCGTCGCGCTCGTCGTCGTCGGCATCGTCCTGGCCACCCGCACCCCCCAGCAAGCGACCGCGGTGCAGAGCCCTCTGCTCGGGCAGCGCGCACCCAACTTCACGGGCGCGGACCTCTCCACCGGCGCGCCCGTCTCCCTGGTCAGCCTGCGCGGCCACTACGTGGTGATCAACTTCTTCGCCAGTTGGTGTGTCCCGTGCCAGCAGGAGGCGCCGGATCTCTCGCGTTTTCACTACCAACAGACCCACTCGTCCGGCGGTGCCGACATGGTGAGCGTTGTGTTCAACGACACGACGTCGACCGCCAGTTCGTTTCTCCGCCAGCACGGCGACCTGTGGCCGGCGCTGAGCGACCCGGGCGGGGTGATCGCGCAGCACTACGGCGTCACGGCACCGCCGACGACGATCGTGATCAACCCGGCCGGACGAGTGACCGCCGTGCTCGATGGTCCGGCCACCCAGAAGGACCTCGACACGTTCCTGAAGGCCGCGCACGCCACCTCGGCCGGGTCGTCCAATGGCTGAGCCGACCACCACGGCGACCTCCCGGAAGCCCGTGCCGCTGTGGGGCCGGGTCCTGCTGCCCCTGATCGTGCTGGGTGTCGCCCTCCTGATCGGCAGCGGCGCCTTCGACTCGTCGGCGCAGACGGTGGCGCAGCGCGCCGCCTTGATCGAGGCCGGTGTGCGCTGCCCGTCGTGCACCGACGTGTCCGTGGCGGAGTCGAACTCCACGACCGCCATCGCGGTGCGCCATCAGATCGAGAGCCTGGTCGCGGCGGGCAGCTCCGACGCCGACATCGACCAGACCCTGGTGTCCGAGTACGGGCAGACCATCTTGCTGGTGCCGCCCGACGCCGGCGGCTTCCCTCTGATCTGGGTCATCCCCCTGGTGCTCGGGGCGGGAACGCTGGTCGCGGTCGGCGTCCTGTTCTGGCGCCGGAGCCGTGAGTTCGACGCCCTGCGGGAGCACGAGGCGGTGCCGTGACGGCCGACCCTTCGACCACCGTCGGGCCCCGCGACCACTCGTCGCGCGACGAGCGCTGGTACCTCGCGGACGAGGTGGACTTCCTCCGCCGGTCGCTCGAGGACGCCCGCCGCGAGCACGACGCGGGTGACCTCTCCGACGACGACTACGACCTCTTGGTGGCACGTGACTCGTCGCGCCTGGCCGAGGTCGAGGCCGAGCTCGCCGACCTCGCGCCCGAACCTTCCGAAGACGAAGGGCGGGTCGCCGCGTCGACGTCCACGCCCACGTCCCCGGCTGACGTCGACGCCGACGTCGACGCCCCCGCGACGCGGCCACCCATGGCGATGTGGCGCCGGGTCGGCGTCCTGGTCTCGTGTCTGCTTATCGTGACCGGCGTCGTGATCCTGGTCGCGCACTTCGTGCAGGCGCGCCAGCCCGGCCAGGCCTCGTCGGGCAGCATCACCGTCTCGCAGGCGCAACGGATCGAGCAGCAGCTCCAGCAGGCCGATGCCCTCGACAACGCGGGGGGCGTGAAGAACGAGCAGGCGGCGTTGGTCATCTTCAACGACGTGCTGACCGAGGACCCCTCCAACCCGGCGGCGTTGGCCAGCGCCGGCTGGCTGATGTGGAACCTCGGCACTTCGTCGCACGTGGCCGCCTACACCGAGGACGGTCGGGCCGAGGTCAAGCGAGCGGTCACCGTCTCGCCGACCTACTACCAGGCGCACCTCTACCTGGGCTTGATCCTGGCCAACCAGGATCACAACAACGGCGCCGCCGTCGTGCAGTTCGACGAGTTCCTGGCCGACGACCCGCCGCCGGGCGAGCTCCCGGTCGTGGCCCCCGAAATCGGCCCGTCCTACGTCGCTGTCGGCAAACCCGTGCCCGCCGACCTCGCCGTCGCCCCGTCCTCGACGACCACGACGACGCCCTCAGCTCCGTAAGGCCCGCAGCTCGGCCACGACGCGGGCAAAGGCGGCCGCGAAGGTGGCGCATTCCTCGTCGGTCGTGGTCCACCCGACGCTGATGCGGAGCGAGTGGCTGGGGTCGGCGCCCATCGCCTCGAGCACCGGCGACGGCTCGATCGCCTCCGACGAGCAGGCCGAGCCCGAATGGACGGCCACGCCGGCGCGGTCGAGCCCGATGAGCACCGGCTCGGCCTCGACGCCGGGCACACCCAGGCAGACGAGCGAGGGAAGCCGCGCCGCGGCGTCGACCGGACCGACCACCTGGGTGCCCTCGACCGCCACGGCGCCTCGCACGACGTCGGCGATCTGCCGGCGCGCCGTGGCCGCCTCCTCGTCGATGGCGCGACCGCCGTCGCGACCCAGCGCCGCCGCCGTCGCACCAAAGGCCAGCAGCGCGGGGATCGGCTCGAGCCCGCCACGCCGCCCGCGCTCTTGTGCGCCGCCGACGAGCAACGGCTCGAAGCGGCTGCCGCGCCGCACCACCAGCGCGCCCGCCCCGGGCACCCCCCCGAGCTTGTGCGCGCTCACGCTCACCAGGTCTGCGTCGAGGGACCCCAGGTCGGTCGGCACGTGCCCACACGCGGCGGCGGCGTCGACGTGGACCGTCACCCCGGCGTCACGGCAGAGCCCGACCACCTCGTGGACGGGCTGCAGGGTGCCCACCTCGTGGTTGGCCCACTGGCAGTGGACGAGCGCCGGCCGCGCGAGTCCGGGCGTACGGAGTCGCGCCGCCAGCGCGTCGACGTCGATCCGGCCGGTGGCGTCCACGCCGAGGGTCTCGAGCGGTGCGGCTCGGGCCGAGGCGTCGCGTACGGCCGAGTGCTCGACCGCCGCGCAGAGCACCGGCGCGCCCGGCGCGGCGTGGCAGGCGCCCCACACGGCCGCGTTGATCGACTCGGTCGCGCCGGAGGTGAAGACGACCTGGCGCGGCACCGCCCCCAACAGGGCAGCGACCTCGGCGCGGGCCGCTTCGAGCGCGTCGCGGACGGTCCGGCCCTCCTCGTGCAAACGACCCGGGTCGCCGGGCGGCAGTGCAGCCCATCGCCTGAGGGCGGCGACGGCCTCCGGGCGCGCCGGCGTCGTGCTGGCGTGGTCGAGATAGACGCGAGCCACGCGGGCTCAGGCAGACGCGGTGCAGGCCTCGTCGCCGCGGGCGCGCGACGACAGCATCACCGGCAGAGCGGACGCCGTCCCGCAGAGTCCGGCGAGCAGACCCTTGACCATGCCGCGGTCGACGGCGCATAGCACGGGATTGGTGGTGCTCGCCTCGCCGAACGGGCACTGTTCCGCTATCACGGCGGTCTTGTCGCCTCGGTCCTCTGCATGCGCCGCAAATCCGTGCGCCGTGAGGGTGTCGGCCACGACGTGCATCGCGGCGCGCACCGTGCGTTGTCCCTCGGAGGGCGTCATCCGAGAAGCGAGCGACCGTCCATACTCCTCGCCCACGACGGCGGCCATCTCCTCGGCCTGTGCGGGGCCGAGGCGGCGCATCGCCTCACCGAGCAGCCGCATGAGCAGGTCGTCGCGGCGCTGCATGAGACCCAGGGTGAGCTCGTCCTCCACGCAGAAGTAACGCTTGGAAGGCCGGCCCGCTCCGGCGGCGTTGCGCCCGGTCTCGACGCGCAGGTAGCCCCCGTCGACCAGCCGCTGGAGGTGGTGACGCGCCACGTTGGGATGGAGCGAGAAGGTGGTGGCGGCCTCGGAGACCGTCACCCCCGGGGTCGAGCGCACGTGGAGGAACATGTCGCGCCGGGTCGGGTCGCCGAACGCGGCGGCGACGGCGGCCACTGCCGCGCTGAACTGGACGTCGTCTGCTCCGGCCGGCCGCGTGGGCTCGACCGTGATCGGAGCGCTGCTCACGGTGGGTAGTCTACCGAGGGATCAGCCCTTCGAGCTGGGGTGATGCGGGGTGCGTGGTTGAGCACGTGCGGCAAGTGGCCCCAGATCCCGCCCGAGACGAGGGAGTGCATGGCAGCAGCCGACCAAACCGAGATCGAGGTCGCGCTGGGCGCGGTCGTCGATCCCGAGTTGAACCTGACCCTGGGCGAACTTGGCCTGGTGCGCTCTGTGCGGCCCAAGCGCCGCCGGGCCTTGCTCGAGGTTGCGTTGCCGGTCGCCGCCTGGCCGAGCACCGACGCGCTGGCCGACGAGATCCATCGGGTTGCCCTTGCGGTACCCGGAGTGGAAGAGGTGGAGCTCGACTTCGTCGTCATGGGCGAGGAGGAGCGCGGCAAGCTGCGCGAGCGCCTGCGGGCCGGGATGCTCGGGATCGACCCCGGGTCCCTCGACGACGAGCCGGGCGAGGAGCATGGCCACGGCCACTCGCACGGCCAGGCCACGCCCGTGCCGCGCTTCTTGGGCCCCGACTCCCACACGCGGGTCATCGGCGTGTCATCGGGCAAGGGGGGCGTCGGCAAGTCGACGGTCACCGTGAACCTCGCCATTGCGCTCGCGCAGTCCGGGCACAGCGTGGGTTTGCTCGATGCCGACGTGTACGGCTTCTCGGTCCCCAAGATGTTGGGCACCGACCACGACCCGGTCATCCTCGGCGACATCGTCATCCCGACGTCCGCCCACGGGGTCCGTTGCTTGTCCATGGGGTACTTCGTGCCCGACGACCAGCCGGTGATCTGGCGCGGCCCCATGTTGCACAAGGCGATTCAACAGTTCCTGACCGACGCCTACTGGGGCGAGCCCGACTTCGTGCTCGTCGACATGCCACCGGGGACGGGCGATGTCGCGCTGACTCTCGCCGAGGTCATGCCTCGAGCCGAGATCGTGGTGGTCACCACGCCCCAGCCCGCCGCGCAGCGGGTCGCGCAGCGTTCGGCCTTCGCGGCGCGTCGCCTCAAACTTTCGGTCCGCGGCGTGATCGAGAACATGAGCTGGTTCACCGGCGACGACGGCACGCGCTACGAGTTGTTCGGTGCGGGTGGCGGCGCCACACTGGCGGCCGATCTGGGCGTGCCGCTCCTCGGCCAGGTGCCACTTGTCAACGCGATCCGGCTCGGGGGCGACGAGGGGCACCCGGTGACCGCCGTCGATCCCGAAAGCGAGACGGCCCAGGCCTTCCGGTCGGTGGCCGACAAGCTGGCCGCGCTCGGCCCGGCGCGGGTCTACAGGCGGGAACTGACGCTTCGCTGAGCTGGCCCGAAGAGGGAGACGCCTGGAGGACCGAGCGCCACGTGTGACCGCGGCCGCCCGGGCGTAGGGTGGTCGCGGGGCAGCGCATCCTCGGCGCAGGCCGCGAAGATCGTTCCAGAGCCTACGTACCGGCGGATACGGCCCCAAGGAGGACAATGGCCTCTTCTGAGTCTTTGCACCTTGCCGCTCAGCTCGACGACCACCACCTGCCCGAGACAAACGGCCGGATACCGGTTTGTCGACGATGCGGAGCGCGCACCGACAGCCCGAGCGGAGAACACCACGTTCTCCAGGCGGGTCGGGAGAAGCGATCGAGCGACTGGCTCGTCGCGCAATCACGGCTCCGCGACATCGCCCAGGCGCGATATCTCCGAGGCGAGTAGGCGAGTAGGCGAGTAGACAAGAAGGAGCGAGCAGGCGAGGAGGCGAGGAGGAGCGAGCTCCTGAGTTAGGTCATTCGGCCTTCGGACCGCTGGTCCGGCTTGCGCTCGCTGATCAGCTCGATGTTGTTGCCGTCGGGGTCGAAGAGGTCGACCGACTGGCCGGCGATGTTCGCCTTGATGCCCTCGTGCGGGACGCCGATGGCCGTCAGGTGCTCGCACCACTCGGTGAGCGCGTCGATGTCGGAGATGGCGAGCGCGATGTGGTCCAGTGCTCCCGGCGATCCGGCCCGACCACCCGCGGACAGCACCACTCGGAACCGTCCGGGGGTGGACTGCAGGGCGACGTAACGGCCTGGGTCGCTTCGCAATTCGGTCAGGCCGAGCGCGCGCTCGTACCACGCCACGCTCGCATCGAGGTTGGCGACGCGCAACTGGAAGTGGGACACTCCGTCGATCGGCGGCGCCTCCATCGCCCCAGCGTAAGGCCGGGCGGTGCAGCGGGCAACCTCTCCTCGCCCACCCACCCACGCCCGTCCCGCATCCGGGCTCTCTGCCGCGACGGGAGGCGGTGATCCGCGCCGCAGGGCGCTCGCATCGTCAGAATCGTGAGATGCGAGTTGGCACCCGGTTCTTCTCGGGGAGCGGGATTCGGAGGAAACATGCCTGAGACCACGGATGCGCCGCGACCCGACCCCTCGGCCCCGGCGACGCAGGGCGGCAACGGGGCGACGCCCGCCGGCAACGGCAGCGGGCCCCCGTACCCGCCGGACAGCTCGGGGAACAAGGTCGTCTGGCTGATGGGCCTGATCATTGCGATCCTGGTTCTGGCCCTCACGATCGGTTTTATCGGCGCCTTTCGTCACTGGTTCGCCTTGCACACGGGGACCATTCACGGCGGGCCCGACGTCTATTACAACTTCTGGTCCGGTTTCGGCTCGGACCTCGGCGAGGCCACGCTGATCAGCGCGGTGTCCGTGGGCGTCTATGCCGGCGTGCGCAAGGTGAACTGTCACACCAAGGGGTGCTGGAGAATCGGCCATCATCCCCTCGAGGGCACGCCGTACATCTTGTGCCGGCATCACCACCCCGATGTGCCGAACAATGGTGCGACGCACGAGCACATCCTCAACCAGCACCGGAAGTTCAAGCTGGAAAAGGAAGCGGAGAAGAGCGCCTGAGTCGCTTCCAGGGCGGCGAT
>DASZMN010000127.1:0-28501 GCA_035551835.1 Acidimicrobiales bacterium
CTAGCGATCAGCGATTCAGCGATTCAGCGATTCAGCGATCGGCGAGAAGGCGATCGCGTTCCGGGGACCGCCGACCCCGGCGACCCGCCGAGTACCGGACGACCAACCAAGGAACCAGGAGAGGAGAAGGCCGATGGCCATCACGCCCACGAGGGAGCAGTTCACCGAATTCGCCCACGGCACGCGGGACGGCGAGGTGGTCATGATCAACCTGCTGCACTTCGCCCGCGCCGACGAGGCGAGCGAGCCGGCCGGAGCCGACGACGAGAAGGCGAGCACCGGTGCCGGTGCCTATCGGGAGTACAGCGACCAGGTGATCAAGATGGTCGAGGCCCGGGGCGGCAAGGTCATCTGGACCGGCCGACCCGAACACGTGCTGATCGGGGACTCCGACGCCGACGCCTGGGACCTGGTGGCGTTGGTCTCGTACCCCAGCCGGTCCGCCTTCATCGAGATGGTCACCTCACCCAACTACGAGGAGGCGCACACGCACCGCGAGCGTGGGCTCGACCGCACGGTGCTGCTGGCCTGCGAGCCGCTGCTGCATGAGCTCGGGGCGCCGGGCGAGGGCGACGCCCGCAATGCCTGACCCCGCCGCCGTCAATCCGGCGGGGCCGCCCCGTCGCCGCCGCAACATCTTGTTCATCACGACCGATCAGCAGCGTTACGACAGCCTCGGCTGCAACGGCGGCACGGTGGCGCGCACGCCCGTCGTCGACCAGTTGGCCGCCGAGGGCATCAATTACCGGCGCGCCTACAACCAGAACACCGTCTGCATGCCGGCGCGCTCCACGATGCTGACCGGCCAGTACGTCCGGACCCACGGCGTCGTCGCTAACGGGATCCCGCTGCCCGAGGACGCCCCCTCGGTCGCGCGGTACCTCCGTGACAAGGCGGGCTACCGCACGGCACTCCTCGGCAAGGCGCACTTCGAGCCCGGTTTCGACCCCGACCTGCGGTTCGAGGAGAACGCGCGCGTGGCCCGCGGCGACACGAGCCCGTGGCGCGGCTTCGAGCGCTCGGAGCAGGCGATGCACGCGGCCGCCTGGGGCAACCATGCGATCGCGCACTACGGGCGCTGGCTCCGCGAGCGCCACCCGGAGCACCTGCACAGCTACGCCGGGCTCCTCCAGGGTTCGCCGGGGGGCGACACCGGCGCGCCCGAGACGAAGAACAACCCGATCCCGCGCGAGTGGTACCACACCGACTGGGTGGCCGACCGGACGGTCGACTGGCTCTCCTCGCTCGGCGCGGACGAGCCGTGGTTCTGCTGGATGTCGTTCCCCGACCCGCACCACCCCTGGGACCCTCCGGCCTCGGAGCTCGAGCGCGTCCCGTGGCAGGGTCTCGACCTTCCGCCGGGCCACCCGGGGAGCGACGACGCCATCCGCAAGGTGCTGGCGCGCAAGCCGCCCCACTGGCTCGGCTACTGGGAGGGCTCGTTCGTCAACATGGAGGGCGGCCCCGCCAACTTCGTGCCGTCGCGCCTCACCGACGACCAGATCCGCGAGGTCAACGCGAAGGTCCACGTGATGAACGAGCTCATCGACGAGGCCTGCGGGCGCGTGCTCGCCACGATCGGCGGGCGGGGTTGGCTCCAGGACACCGACGTCATCTTCACCACCGATCACGGCGAGCTGCAGGGCGACTTCGGCCTGCTCTACAAGGGCCCGTATCACACCGACGCGCTGATGCGTCTGCCTTTTGTGTGGCGGCCGGCCCCTTCCGCCGGGATCTCACCGGCGGTCGTACGCGATCCCGTCGGACAGGTCGACCTGGCCCCGACTTTCTGCGCCATTGCCGGCGTCGAGCCTGCGGACTGGATGCAGGGCGACGCGTTGCCCGTCGAGGACGGCGCACCGGGCCGCGAGCGCATGCTCTGCGAGTGGGACAGCCAGTTCCCGGGCTACGGCATGCACCTGCGCACTGTGTACCGCGACGGTTGGCTCTGCACCGTCTACGAGCCGTCGACCGCCGGACAGCCCAACGGGCTGGAAGAGACGTGGGGCGACAACGTGCTGGCGCCCTGCTCGGTGGTCTACGAGCAGTCCGGTACCGGGCCCGGCGGCGTCGGCATCGCGACGGGCGAGCTCTACGACGTGGACGAGGATCCCTACCAGTTCGAGAACCGCTGGGACGATTCGTCGTCGCAGGCGCTCCGTGACGATCTCATCGGGGACCTCTACGCCAGCCTTCCCAGCACGGCACGCCACCTCAAGGTGATCGCGCCGGCCTGATCACCCGGCGGCCCTCCAGGCCGCCCTCAGGCCGCCCGCCGGGCCGCCCTTCAGGCCGCCGCCGGGGTGGTGGCGCGCTCGATGGCCCCCCACCCGCTCGAGGCCTGGCGGCGAACCATCTCGGCTCGGTGGCCACCGCGGAGCCCGAAGAGCCGCTTGGCGAAGAGCAGGTAGATCACCACGGCAAGGTTGATCACGAGGGTGACGACCTTGAAGACGCTCACGCTGAGGGTGAGCTCGTACACCTCGTAGGGCACGAGCACCGTCGTGGCGACGAACGTCAGGTACTCGGCCCACCGCTTGTTGAGCCAGAGCCCCACCGCTTCTGTCGCCTCCAGGGCCGCGTAGGCAAAGAGGATGAGCGCCAGCACGCGGAGGTGCGCCGGCGAGTACTTGAAGGCGCGGCCGAGATATCCGATCACGCCGCGCACCTGTGCTGCGCCGGGCGCGCTCCCGGCCAGCGCACTCATGAGGTTGTCGTAGTCCTGATGCAGGGATTTGTCGTGTGCCGCGAAGGTGAGCAGCACGATGGCCAGGCCGCTCAGCACCACGACGTGGATGGCCCGGTCGAAGGCGATGAGGCGCAACACGTAGCGGTCGCGTAGGGCCGATCCGCGCACCGGCAGCTCGATCTGGTCCCTGGGCTCGACCCGGTCCCGCCGCGGGTGCTCGGGGTCCGCCCGCCGCACCCAGCTGTCGCAGCGGAGGCACCGGTACCAGCGCCCCTCTCTGTCCTGGCGTACGAGTGCCGCGTCGTCGGGTGTGATCGTGGCTGCGTCCGTGCCCACCAGGACGTGGCCCGACCAGGCGCACGTCAGCAGCTCGTAGCGGTTCGAGGGCCGGGTGCGGGACACGGGCGACAGGATAAGCGGGTCCCGCCCGAGCGAATGGGACGCCAGGTGGGCTCAGACCAGCCCGGGCAGCACGGCTTCCAAGAACCGGGCCGGCGACTCGACCATCGGGTAGTGCCCGACGTTGTCGAGCCGGACCGAGGTGGCGTCGGGGCGCGCGGCGAGCAGCGTGTCGACCATGGTGGGCACGGCGATGGGATCGTCGAGGCCCCACACGACGTGCAGGGGGGCGGGGTCCGACTCGATCGCCCCGGTGAAACGGCGCTCGTTGGCGCGGCGCTCCTCGATGTAGCGGATGAGGCGGGGCAGGATGCGGTGGCCCTGCTCGTGGACGATCTGCGTCGCCGCCTCGGGGACCGGATCCTCGGGCCAGCCCGGTGGGACGAGCGGCGTGGACGCGCTGAAGGTGTCGCGCAGGCTCTGCGTCAACGACGCGGCATCGATGGGTACGCCCTCGGGCAGTAGCTCGTCGGGCAAGGAGAGCAAGAGCTGCTGGCCGTTGGTCAGGTGCGCCTGCTCTATGTAGATGCTCCCGTTGGTCACGACCCGGCGTGTCACGTCCACCGGCCATGCGCCCTCGGCCCGGCGCGCCAGCAGCTCTCCGCCGACCGTGTCGCCCATGTCGTGCGTCAGCAGCGCCAGCCGCTCGAGGCCGAGCTCGGCGACAAAGGCCGCGGCCACGTCGGCCTGCAGCGCCATGGTGTAGTGACGGTCGGGCTTGGCCGACAGCCCGTAGCCGAGCAGGTCGACCAACAGCACCCGCCGGCCGGCCCGTAGGCCGTCGAGGACGGCTGCGTAGTCGAAAGAGGAGGTCGGGAAACCGTGCAGCACCAGGAGGGGATCGTGTTCCTCGGGGCCGATGGCAGGCACGTCGACGGTGAAGACGCGCTCGCCCACCAGCTCGCGGTGCTGCCCGATGGCCTCCCACCCGGTGGTGGTCGTGATCGTCATGTACCGGCCAGCTTGCTCACCACGGGGGCGAGCGTCTCCCAGTCGTCCGACTCGATCGACCAGTAGGAGATCCCGTACTCGGCCCGCCGCCACTCCAGCTCCTCGGCCATCTCGTCGAAGGTACCAATGAGGGCCATCGGCACATGGAGCGCGTCCGTCGGGTCGATGCCGAAGGCCGGTGCCATCTGCCCCGCCAGGGCGGCCGCGTCGTCGGTGATCATGACGAATCCGATCAACGAGTTGAGCTCGAGGTCGTCGAAGCGATCGCCGGCGGCCTCCTTGACCCACGCCACCTTGGCCCGTGTCTTCTCGGGCGTGGCGTCGGCGGCCGTCTCGACCCCGCCCGTCCCGGCGCGCAGGTTCACGTTGATGCTGACGATGTCGGCGTGGCGTGCCGCGAAGGACAGCACGCGCCGCCCACCGCCACCGATGATCAGTGGCGGTCCCGGCTGCTGGACCGGGCGGGGCGTCAGCGTGTGCCCGAGCACCTCGTAGTGCTCGCCGTGGAAGTTGAAGGGCCCATCGGTCCGCAACAGCCCCTGGACGACCTTGACCGCCTCCTCGAAACGCTCAACCCGGAGCACGGGATGGTCATAGGTGAGACCGGCGGCGTCGTAGTCGGTGCGCTTCCAGCCGGCCCCGAGACTCAGCTCGAGGCGACCGTCGCTCAACACGTCGAGCGTGGCAGCCTCCTTCGCCAGGACGAAGGGGTGGCGGTAGTCGTTGCAAAAGACCAGGGACCCGATCCGCAGGGTGGACGTCGCCGCGGCCACGGCGGCCAGCGCGGGGACCGGGGCCAGCTGGTCGTCAAAGTGATCGGGCATCAGCAACGCGCTGTAGCCCACGTCCTCGGCCTTGCGGGCCTGCTCCGCCCAGGAGCGAGCGGTGCCGTCGGGCGACTTGCTCAATTGCGCGGCGAAGCGGAAGCGGTGGTCGTGTGCCATGGCGACATGCTGCCTCATCGGGGTCGCGGTCGCCTGGCTCGGGCCGCCACCAGCACCATTGCTGACGGCACGACCCGACTCGGCCCGAGAGGCCGTGGTGATGAAGGACAATCTGTGCCATGCGACTCGGCATCGCGCATCATTACGGCCGGGCCGTCGCCGTGACCGCTTCGGCGGAGCACAACGTCGTGGACCGCCGGCGGATCGCGTTGATCGAGCCCGGGCTGCCGGCGGCACCGATCCACCACGAGGGAGGCGCGCACCCGCTCCACGGATCGGGAGAGCCACTTGACGACGACACCCTCGCCGCGCTCGTCGCGGCTGTGCGAGCATCGGCGACGCGAGCGACGTCGCACAGCCTCGACGAACTTGCGACGGCCGTACCGGAGGCGATCGTCTCGATGTCGCTGCGAGAGTGGCCGCGCGACTTTCCCCACGACATCGCCGTCCAACGGCGCGTTCCTCACGAGGCCCGCGCCGACTCCGTGATGTACCGCCAGGTGCTCGCAGACCTGGCACGAGCACGCGGCTGGAAGGTCTGCTTTTACAAGGAAAACGACGTCGTCAACGACGCGGTCCGGATCCTCGGCGATCGAGCTGACGAGGTGCTCGACGGGCGGCGGAGGACGCTCGGACCACCGTGGTCGAAGGGCCACCGGATGGCCCTCGCGTCGACGATCCCGACTACCTGAACCGGGCCGGGGAGCCCGGAGGGTGATCAGCCCTCGGGCAGCGCAGCAAAGTCGCGCTTGGTCTTCCTGTACCACCCCATGCCCGAGATGGGGTGCTTCCACCGGCCCTTCATTTCCGTCAAGGCCGGTCCGTGGGCCGCGTCGCCCCCCTCGACCATCTCGTTGAGATGGCGATCCTGTGCCTTGATCACCTCGTCGGCGGTGGCGCCGTGGTGCGCGAAGTCACACGGCCCACCCATCTGGTTGCACGTCATGGTCTTCATCATGCTCGGCTCCTTCGGTGAAGCAGGGCCGTCGAGAAACGAGCTGATCTCGGGTCCCGGGGCCGCTGGCCCTTCCTCCGAGCATTTTAGGAGCCGGAGTCTGTTGCAGACTTCTCCGAACCTGCTCGTGTTCGAGCGATTCGTTGCAGGGGCCGGGTGCTCCGGCCGGATTAGCTGCGGTTGCGTGAGGGCAGCCGGGGCCGACTCCGAGGCGGCTTAGATGAAGCTGAAGTCCGGCACGCCCGAGCTGATGCCCTTGAACATGTCGCCCTTGGCGCCGACGAGCTCCGAAGGCGTCCAGGCGGACTCGCGGCTCACCTGGCCGACGGCCTTGAACGCGCTCATCACATAGACGTCGGCGCCGAACACCACGAGGATCTGACCGTTGACGTCCGCGGACCCGGGGGCAGCCAGGAAGGCGACGACGTTGGCGATGTTCTTGGGGTCCCACTTGTCGAAGCCCTCGGCCGTGTCCATCCCCTCGCCGAAGATCGTCTCGGTCATGCGGGTGCGGGCGCGCGGGGCGATGGCGTTGGACGTCACGCCGTAGCGGCCGAGCTCGCGAGCCTCGACCCAGGTGAGCGCGGCGATACCAGCCTTGGCAGCGGCGTAGTTCGCTTGTCCGGCGTTGCCGAAGAGGCCCGCCTCCGAAGACGTGTTGATGATGCGCCCGGTCACCTCTTCGCCGGACTTCGCCTTGTTGCGCCAGTAGACCGCGGCGTGATGCGTGGCGGCGAAGTGCCCCTTGAGATGCACGCGGATGACGTCGTCCCAGTCGGACTCGTCCATGTTGAAGGACATCTTGTCCCGCAGGATCCCCGCGTTGTTCACCAGGATGTCGAGCGAGCCGAAGGTGTCGATGGCCTGCTCCACGACGTTCTTGCCGCCCTGCCAGGTGCTGATGTCGTCGCCGTTGACGGCGGCCTCCCCGCCGTTCTTCTCTATGAGGTCGACGACCTCCTCCGCGGGGTGGGCGTCCGCACCACCCTCGCCGTGCAGCCCCGCGCCGACGTCGTTGACGATGACGCGTGCGCCCTCGCCGGCCAGCACGAGGGCCTCCTCGCGCCCGATGCCCCGTCCCGCGCCGGTGACTACGGCCACTTTGCCGTCGAGAAGTCCCATCGTTTGCCTCCCTGTGCAGTGCTCTGCCGCGGATCCGCGTGAGCCGGGTCGTCCCTGAGATAAGGGTCATGCGCCGGAGCCCCAAGGCCGTGGCGCAACGCAAGAAGTGTGGCCGAAGAGCGCGTTCAGGGGCAAAAGCGGGGGAGCATCTCGGCGGTCACCTGCCTGATCAGCGCGGCGGTCTCCGCCCGCGCCCGCGCACCTCCGAAGCGGGCGACCAGGCTGACCAGTTCCATCCCGGCGGGCGGGTGGTCGAGCAGGGCGGCATCGACGCCGCCCGCGACGCACAGGACCGGGAGGGGCCGCCCGCGCGCCGAACGCGCCCGGGCCATCTCGAGCACGCCGCCGGGTACCTTGCCGTGGAGGGAGGGCGGGTCGAAGTGGCCCTCGCCGGTCATCACGATGTCGGCCGGATCCAGCCGGTCCGCCAGGCCCACGAGCGCGGCCACGAAGTCGAACCCCGGCTCAATCCGAGCACCGAGCGCGACGAGCCCGCCGGCCAGGCCGCCCGCGGCCCCGGCTCCCCGGACGTCGGTGACGTCCACGCCGACCTCGCGGCGATAGCGCTCGGCGATCTCGGCGAGCCGCGCGGTGAGCGCGACGACCTGAGCCGCCGACGCGCCCTTCTGCGGCCCGAACACCGCCGCCGCGTCGGCGAAGGCGGTGGTGACGTCCGACGCGACCACGAGCTCGACGCCATGGAGCGCACCGGGTGACCCCACGGCGTCGAACGCTCCTTCACCGCCGTCGGTCGTGGCGGAACCCCCACAGCCCACGACGATGCGCCGCGCGCCCGCGTCACGGGCGGCCAGGAGCAACTGGCCGACCCCGGCCGTGCTGGCGCGCACGGGGTCGTCCCCCCGTGGTCGCGGCACCAGCGCGCGGCCGGCGGCCTTGGACATCTCGACGACGGCTGTGCGGGGGGCGTCATTGTCCGCCAGCATTCGCCACTCCGCCTTCACGGCGCTCCCCAGCGGGCCCGACACGGTGGTGCGACGGGGGGTGCCGCCGCACGCATCGAGAAGCCCTTCGCCGCCGTCGGACATCGGGACCTCGTCTGCGGTCCAGCCGGCATCGCGCGCCGCCGCGGCGGCGGCCGCGGCGGCGTTCGTCGCGGAGACGGTTCCCCGGAACTTGTCGGGGGCGGCGACGAGGTGGGGCATGTCGGCGAAAACTACCGGGCGCGGTCCGGCCGATCGTGGCCCGGTGGTTCCAGTGGTCCCGGCGGTGCGGTGGCCCGGCGCTCGGGTTGCCCGGCGACCGGTGGCCCGTCGGGACGTGGGGCGGATCCGAGGCGCCGGTGCTCCGAAGCGGCAGCGGGCGTCAGTGCGGGCGAGAGGACTCGAACCTCCACCCCCTCGCGGGGACCGGGACCTAAACCCGGCGCGTCTACCAGTTCCGCCACGCCCGCAGCGGTCGCGCAGTGCAAGTGACCTGCAAGTGTACGGCCGAGCGCCTTGGCGCGCCCTCGGTGTCCACTAGTGTCGTGGCCATGGCCAACGCAGTAGAAACCCCCCGGATCTTGGCTGCCGGAGCGAATCTTGACCCCTCCAGCCAGGTCTTCCAGCAGCTCCTCAAGGAGCGCATCGTCTTCATCGGCAGCGCGATCGACCAGGGCACGGCCAATCAGGTCTGCGCCCAGCTCATCCTGCTCGAAGCGGAGGATGCGGAGAAGGACATCTCGCTCTACATCAACTCGCCCGGCGGTTCGGTGACCGATGGCCTGGCCATCTACGACACCATGCAATACGTCCGCCCCGACGTCTCGACGATCTGCGTCGGGTTGGCGGCGAGCATGGGTCAATTCCTCCTCTGTGCCGGCGCGCCCGGGAAGCGGTTCGCGCTGCCCCACTCGCGCATTCTGATGCACCAGCCGTCGGGGTCGATGCAGGGCCAGGCGGCCGACATCGCCATCCAAGCCGAACAGATCATCTACCTCAAGCGGATGATGGCCGAGCGCATCGCGTTCCACACCGGGCAGCCGATCGAGCGGATCGAGACGGACTCGGACCGTGACCGCTGGTTCACCGCGGACGAGGCCTGCGAGTACGGCTTCATCGACAAGGTCATCGATCGCTCAACGGCCACGACGGCGGCGGGGAAATCCTAGACGTGGCATTGGACTATCCGGCCTCTTCGTCAGACGCCGGCGGCGCCGCCGAAGAGGTCCTCGAGAGAGTCCCGGACATGTCGCCGATGGCTTCCGTGGCCGGCGACTCCAGCGTTCGTGATCGGCCGAGCCAGTCGGTCACGCGCATCGTCACGCCGACGATCAGCGTGCGCAAGCGGCTGCGCGAGCTGTGGCTGTCGCGCGAGCTGCTGATCTACCTGGTCCGGACCGAGATCAAGGTCAAGTACAAGAACTCGGTCCTCGGGCTTGTGTGGTCGATGGTCGCGCCGGCCATGACGTTGGCCATCTACTTCGTCGTTTTTCAGATCGTTCTCGGCAACCACCAGCCCAACTTCGTCATTTTCCTGTTCGCGGGCCTGCTGTTGTGGAACCTGTTCCAGCTGGGCGTGCAGTCGGGCACCGGCGTGGTGGTCAACAACGCCGGGATCGTCAAGAAGGTGTCGTTCCCCCGGGAGATCCTGGCGCTGGCGGCCGTCGGTTCGGCGTGCGTCTTCTTCTTCTTCCAGTCGATCGTGATGGTCATCTTCCTGGTCGTCCTGCACTCGAGCCCGGACTGGTCGTACTTCCCCGTTCTGCTCTTGGCCCTCGTCACCGGCATCGTCCTCGCGGGGGCGATCGCCGTGCTGTTGTCCTCGATCAACGTCTACCTGCGGGACACCCAGCACCTTATTGAGGTCATCCTCACCGCATGGTTCTGGGCCTGCCCGATCGTCTACGCCTACCAGTCGAACATCGCGGACAAGTTGGGCCCCAAGGGTCTGACGTGGATCTACTTCCTCAATCCGATGGTGCCGCTCGTCCTGAGCTTCCAGCGCTGTCTCTACGCGCATCCGACCACCTACGCCGTGGTCAAAGGTCAGCTGAATACGTTCAACGTTCTGCCGACGAAGGGCATGGGATGGTACGTCGGCCTCGACCTGGGCGTGCTGGCCCTCGGCATCTGCCTCTTCCTCGTCGCCCTCGCCACCTTCGGCCGGCTCGAGGGCAACTTCGCCGAGGAGCTTTGACGTGAGCGAGTTCGCCATCGACGTGCGGGACGTGTCAAAGCGCTTTCGGCTCGCGCACGGCCAGTACAAGACGGTGAAGGAGCGCCTCATCCACGGTGGTCGGCGCAAGTCCACCGAAGACTTCTGGGCGCTGAGCGGAGTCTCCCTCACGGTCAACCAGGGGGAGACGGTCGGGATTCTCGGACGCAACGGCTCGGGCAAGTCGACCTTGCTCAAGTGCATCTGCGGGATCCTGCAGCCCAGCTCCGGTGAGGTTGTCGTACGAGGCAAGCTCGCCGGGCTCCTCGAGCTGGGCGCGGGCTTCCATCCCGACCTGACGGGCCGGGAGAACGTCTACCTCAACGGGTCGCTTCTCGGCATGTCCAAGCGCGAGGTCGACAAGGTGTTCGACGAGATCGTCGAGTTCTCCGAGCTCGAGGAGTTCATCGACGGACCCGTCAAGTTCTACTCCTCGGGCATGTACGTCCGGCTCGGCTTCGCGGTCGCCGTCAACGTCGATCCGGACATTCTCGTGGTCGACGAGGTGCTGGCGGTCGGGGACGAGCGCTTCCAGCGCAAGTGCATCGATCGGGTCACGCAATTCCAGCGGGAGGGGCGCACCATTCTGCTCGTGACCCACGCGCCCGACCTTGTGCGCAGCATCTGCGACCGTGGGGTCGTGCTCAGCCACGGCCGGCTGACCGGCGAGGGTGTGCCCGGCGAGGCGACTCGCATCTTCCGCGAGGGGCTGATGGAGGAAGGGACGCCACTCGCAATGGCTGACTCCACGTTGGTGGCCGTGCCCGCGGCGCCCGGCGACAGCACGAAGGCACTCCCCGTCGAGGAGCGCCCCGTTCGGATCCGCTCGGTCGACCGGGTCTATTCAGGCGGCAACGGGGCGGCCTACATGAGCACCGGCGACGGCCTCACCATCGAGGTGCACTACGAAGCCCACCGCCCCGTCGAGGACGTGGTGTTCTCGCTCGAGGTGCGCAGCGACGAGGGTCGCACGGTCCTGCGGACCGACACCTCCATCATCGGCATGGTCATCGACGTCGCGGCGGGGGAGGGCCTCATGCACTTCGGGATCCCGAACGTGCCGCTCCTCGATGGCTCGTTCACCTTCGCGCTGGGCATCCAGAGCCGCAGCGGCATGCTGTACGACTGGCAGGAGAAAGCCGGATCGTTCGAGGTGATGAACCCGGGCCGGACGACGGGAACCGTCTACATGACGGTGCACGCGGCGGTCTACTCGGCGGAGAACGACGAGTCGGCTCCCGTCTCGCAGTCGATCTGAGCGGGAGCGTGCGGTGAGCGAAGCCGAGTCGACCCTGCCTGCCGATCCGCAGGCCTACGTGGCCCAGGTCATGGACGAGATCGCCGAAGAGGTCCGGCTCCGCCGCGCCTCGGGCGACATGCCGGCCAGGCTCGAGCGCGAGCTGGACGAGCTCTTCTTGGCCCATTCGCCCGTCGCCGGGTGGGGCGGGGACCTGGCCCAGACGTTGCGCATGGTCGACGCCGCGACCTTCATCGATCCGGTCGTGCCGGTGGAGTCCGAGCGGGCGGCCGGCTCATTGGTCAAGAAGGGCGTCCGCTCCATGATGCTCTGGTACGTCGGATGGGTGACGCACCAGATGAGCCAATCCGTTGCCGCGGTGAGCCGGGCGCTACATATCGTCGACGACCGCCTCGGCGATCTCCAGCGGCAGGTCGAGGCCCAGCGGGTCCCGCCGGCAGAGGTCGTGGAGCTCGACGGGCAGCACGGTGCCGAGGCGTGGTGGGTGGAGCCGACGGTCGCGGCCATGACCAAGGCCCCGGGCCGAGTGCTCCACGCCGCCTGCGGTGACGGCTGGCTGGTGCGGTTGATCGGGACCGCCGGTGGCGACGCCTACGGCGTCGACCCGCGGTCGCACCTCGCCGAACTGGGGACGCTCGGCGCATTGGACCTGCGATTCGAGAACCTCTTCGAGCACCTGCGTGCCGTGGCACACGCCAGCCTGGGCGGGGTGGTGCTCAGCGGGATCGTCGACGCGATGGGTGCGGGCGAGCGGACGCGGCTCCTGGCCGCGCTCGCCTCTCGCCTGGCCCCCGACGGGACCCTGGTCATCCATTCGGCCACCCGGCACGCGTGGGAGGGCGACGACGCGCCGCCCGCAGCGGACCTGGCCCCCGGACGTCCCCTGCGTCCAGCATCGTGGCGGACGGTGCTCCGCGAGCACGGGTACGTCACGATCGAGATCGTCGAAGGCAAGGCCGACTACCTCGTGACCGCCGTGTGGGACTCGCTTGACGCGCCGGGAGCTGCAGGCACACCAGCTGGTCGATGACCGCGACCACCGGTGAGCGGGTGGCCGCCCCTCCCGACCCCAGGGTGGCCGCCGAGTTGGCCCGTGGTCGCGCCGAGGGAGGCGCCGACGTGTTGTGCGTGGCGTCGATCGAGCCCTCGAACGCGCAGCACGAGCTTGTCGAGGCCCTGTGGGCCTACCACCGTCTCTACGACGGGCGCGCCCGTCTGCACCTCGTCGGCCGCACCTCCAGCTACGAGTACGCCCGAACCTTGTTCCTGTTCGTGCAGGACCTCGGCCTCGCCACGGCGGTCCGGATGCACGGTGAAGTTTCGGGCGCCGCGCGCGCCGCGCTGTACGGCGCCGCTGACGTCTACCTGTCACTGTCCAGACCCCAGGCGATGAGCGCTCCGGTCCTCGACGCCATGTCGGCCGGTGTGCCGGTCGTGTCACGCGCCAGCGAAGGACTCGGCGACGTCGCGACGGGCGGCGCGCTCGTCTTGGCGGCGACCGATCCCTCCTACGTTGCCGCGGCGCTCCACCGCGTGATCACCGACGAGCGTCTGCGCGCCGTCCTCGAAGCGGCTGGGCGACGACGGGCCGCCTCGCCGTCCGGAAACGCCGCCGCCGACCGGGTTGCCGGCGCCATCGCCGACGCCGTGGGACCGCAATGAGCGGGAAGGTCGCCTTCGTGACGCCGCGTTACGGCACTCAGGTGGTCGGCGGTGCGGAGACGGCGGCGCGCCAGCTCGCCGAGCACCTGCGGCGGCACACGTCGTGGGAGTCCGAGGTGCACACGACGTGTGCGATGGATCCGCATACGTGGGAGGACGAGCTCGAGCCGGGAACGACCGAGATCAACGGTGTCCCCGTGCACCGGCACCCTTCCGTCCACGGCCGGTTGATCGATTTCTACGGGCTCGATGGGATGCTGAACCTGCGACCGCGCCACGCAACCCTCGAAGAGGGGAGACGGTGGGTGGAGTACAACGGCCCCGTCTCGCCCGAGCTCATTGACGCCGTGTGCGAATCGGACGCCGACGTCGTGGCGTTCTATCCGTACCTCTACCACCCGACGGTGGCCACGATCGGCAAGGTGAAGGCGCCCGCGGTGCTGCATCCCGCGGCGCACGACGAGCCCGCGCTGTACCTGCCCGTCTTCCGCGGGACGTTCGGAAGTGCGGACGCGCTGTGCTACCACACGGTGTCCGAACGCAACCTCGTCCAGCAGATGTACCCCGTGGCGGACCGGCGCCAGATTGTGCTCGGGCTCGGCATCGGCGGGTCCGAGGGCGCCGGCCGTTCCGGCGGTGCGGTGACGGGGCTGGGGGACCGGCCCTACATCGTGAGCGTGGGCCGCGTGGACGAGCACAAGGGCTCCAAGATGCTGGCGGAGTACTTCGCCGCCTTCAAGGAGCGGAACCCGGGGCCGCTCGCCCTGGTCTTCGTCGGTCCGGTCTCGGTGAAGCTGTCCCCGCACCCCGACATCGTCGTCATGGGTGCGGTGAGCGAGGCCGACAAGTGGGACATCGCGCGCGATGCCCTGGTGGCGGTCTCGCCCTCGGCGCTCGAGTCATTCTCGCTCGTCGTCCTCGAAGCCTGGATGGACAACCTTCCCGTCATGGTCAACGGCGCGTGTGCGCCGACCCGGGAGCATTGCGAGCGCTCCGGCGGCGGGCTCTGGTTCACCTCGTACGCCGAGTTCGAGGGTGCGCTGAGCCGTTTGGTCGCCGACGACGAGTTGCGGGCCGAGCTCGGGTCGCTCGGGAGACGCTACGTGCAGGCACACTTCGAATGGCCCGGGCTCATCGGGCGCTACGACGAATTCCTCGTCTCGGTGGCGGAGCACGGTCGTGGCACGCCCAGCCTCTTCTGACCGCTGATCTTCTGAACGTCGGCCTTCTGAACGTCCATCCGGGACGCTTCCCGGGGCGAGCTCAGTCCTCAGACGGGCGTCGCCACGACGTCGACGTGGTCGTTGCTTCCCAACCCGGCGGCGATCTCCGCGTTGGTGGCCTTGCCTTCACGGCCGACCACCGAGAGCGAATACTCGAGATCACGCAGGGCGTTCAGGTAGCTCTCGGGTTCCACGCCGCCCGTCGACCGCAGGGCCGTCGGGAAGAATTCCGAGACGATCACCGGATGGCACCGCGCAATGAGGCCCGACGCCCCCCCGAGGGTGGCGAGCTCGAACCCCTCGACGTCGATCTTGATGACATCGACGGCCGGGTTGCCGGCACCTTCGATGATCCGATCGAGTCGGCGCAGGGGTACCACGTAAGAGCAGGCAACGGGATCCTCGATCCCGGCGTCGAGTGAGTCGAGCGAGATGATGCGGCCGTTGCTGCCGTCCGTCTCGAGCACCCCGAAGCCGTCGCGGTCGCTGGTCGCCATGGTTGCCACCGTGATGTTCGAGAACCCGTTCTCCGCGGCGCTGCGCTCGAGAAGCCGGGTGTTGAGCGGGTTCGGCTCAACGGCGATCACCCTGCCGTTGCTCCCGACGATCGACGCGGCCAGAAGGCTGTGCCAGCCGTAGTTGGCGCCCACGTCGACGAATACGGACCCGGGCCGGAGCAGGTCGGCGAGCGTGTCGCTGACCTCTTCTTCGAACGCGCCGGTGACCGCCATGGCGTGACCGATGGCGTGGTCGGCCGAGAAGACGTGCAGCCGGAATCGACCGGCATCGACGGTGATCGTCGCCGGTTCGGCCAGGGCCTGATGGGCGACGGCGTACTCAGGCGACCCGACCATTTCCGCGACGACATCGAGGACCGACACGTGCGCGCTGTCGATCCGCCGCCGGTAGTGGGCCAGACCATCTGCATCGGGGGCCCGGTTGAGCAGCAGCTCGTAGCACGCCTCGACGTCCTCGATCGTCGCGGTGTTCGTTCGAGTGACGAAGGGACGGGTACGCATGCGCCAACAGTAACAACCGCCGCGCGTGGTCAGACGCTCAGATCCGTCGTCGCACGACGCGCAGCGACCGGCTTGCCGCGGCGCGAACGCCCTCGGCGCGGTAGACCTCCCAGGCGCGCCGAGCCGCCCCGGTCAGGCTGCGGGCGCCACCCGGAGACCCGGCCTGGGGGCCGGCCCCGCCGGTGCCACCGGTGTGCTCGGCCGCCCACGCGGCCCGGCGCTGAGCGTCGGGCGCCCGGAGGGGATGCGCGCAGAAGCGGATGAGTGGTTCGAGCACCGCCGACCAGGCGAAGCGCGGGGCCACGATGGCGGCTCGCTCGCGGCACGAGGCGCGCCGTCCGGCGTCTTCGAGCAACCCGACGAGGGCGTCCGCCACCGCCTCGACGTCCTCGGCCGGCACGACCGAACCGAGGCCTTCTCGCTGGATCAGCTCCGCGAAGGCGTCCCCGGCGGTGGCGACGATCGGCAATCCGGCCCAGATGCAGTCGAGGATGCGGGTGCGGAAGGAATACGCCGTCTCGACATGGTCCTGGTGCAGGCTGATGCCGACGTCGGCCTCCAACAGATAGTCCGCTCGCCTGGCGTAGGGAATCCACCCGTCGTTGAAGAAGACGTGACGTCCGGTGAGGCCGAGCTCTGCGGCGGCCGCTCGGGCCGCCCCCAATGCCCTCGACTCCTCCGCGAAGGGACTCGGGTGTTTCACTCCGAGGAAGAAGAGCCGGACGTTGGGCCGGCGCCGGCGCACGCGGTCGATCGCCCGAATGGCCGTGACGGGATCGAGCCAGTCGTAGACGCCGCCACCCCACAGCACGATCTCGTCGTTGCTCTCGATTCCGTCGACGACCCCTCGCATGGCGGGACCGGCGCGCTGTGGTGGGTCGTCGGGCAACCCGAAGGTGACGACGTCGAGAAGGCTCCGCAGCGACGGGTCCCGCTCGTAGTTGGCGGGGTTCACCCGGCCGAAGGCGGCGAGGAACCCCATCCAGAGGTCCCGCTGCTTCTCGCTCGCGCACAAGAAGTAGTCCCCCCTCGCCGCCTGCACCGCGAACACCCGGACCACGTCGGCGATCTGACCCGTCCGGTCCGGCTCGGGCAGGGACCGGTTGAGCTCGAGGTCCTCCAAGAAGATGGGATCGTAGAGATCGACGATGATGACCTTGTTCGTGTCCCGCAAGGGTTGGACGCGCTCGAGTACGTAGCCCTGCATCAAGACGACGTCGCACCACGCCTCGAGCTCGACGAATCGCGTGGCGTCGGCGGCTTCGGTTTGGAAGCGGTCACTGTGCGTCTCGCAGACAGGAGACGTCGTCGCGAGGACGACCTCGTGGTCTGTGCAGAGGGAACCGGCGATCTCCCACGCCCGGATGGCCGGTCCCGCCATTCGCTCGGTGAGCACGTCGTCGGTGACGATGAGAATGTGCTTCGGGTCGGCGCTGGTCATCAGGCTATGGTCGATGAATGTTGTCGAAGGGATGCTCGGTGGCCGTGCGGCGCCTGGTACCGGCGTGGACACGGGAGGGTCAGCGTACCGTGGTGGGCCGCTCGTGAGCAGCGTCTTGGTGTTGTCCTTCGATCCCGTCACCGAACGGATGCCCGGCCCGGCCATCCGGGCCTGGAATCTCGCGGCGCAGCTGGCGACCGAGCACACCGTCACGCTGGCCAGCACGGCGGGGGCCGACCGGACCCATCCCGCGATGAAGGTGCTCGGCGTTACCGGAGCAGAGGTGGACGAGCTCGTGTCGGCGGTCGACGTCGTCGTCGCCCCGTCGAGCGTGGTCCGGCGCCATCCGGTCGTGGTGTCCTCCGGAGTCGCGCTGTGCATCGACATGTACGACCCGACGCATCTCGAGAACCTCGAGGCGGTGGGCGCCGCGGGCGATGAGGCCCACGTGCGGGAGGTGGCGCACCAGGTCTCGGTCCTCAACGACGACCTCCTCAACGGCGACTTCTTCCTCTGCGCGAGCCAACGGCAGCACGACTTCTGGCTGGGATCGCTGGCGTCGCTCGGGCGGGTGAACCCTTGGACCTACGCCACCGACCCGATGCTGCGGAACCTCGTGGCGGTGGTGCCGTTCGGCATCGACCCCGAGCCACCGGTGCCCGAACCCGGCGCGCTGCGCCAGCTGTTTCCCGAGATCGGCTCGGCGGACCCCGTGTTGATCTGGGGCGGCGGCGTCTACAACTGGTTCGATCCTCTCTCCCTCTTGTACGCGGTCGACGCCTTGCGTGCTCGGCGGCCGACGCTCCGGCTGGTGTTCCTCGGCATGCACCACCCGAACCCGGAGATCCCCGAGATGCGGGTCGCCACGCAATTGCGCGCCGAGAGCGATCTCCTCGGGCTCACCGGCACGCACGCCTTCTTCAACCCGGGGTGGATACCCTACGACCGGCGCGGCGCGTGCTTCCTCGATGCCGATGTCGGGGTGAGCACGCACCTGGCCCACGTCGAGACGTACTTCTCGTTTCGCACGCGCGTGCTCGACTACCTCTGGGCGGGGTTGCCCACCATCCTCACCGCGGGTGACGCGCTGTCCGAGGAGATCGAGGCGGCGGGTGTCGGGATGGCCGTACCCGATGGCGATCCGGCGGCGATCGCCGCGGCCATCGACCGGATCCTCGACGCGCCACCGGACCGCTCGGCCGTGCGCGCGTTCGGCGCCCGCTACGGCTGGGACCGCATGGCGACGCCCCTGCTCGACTATTGCCGGGCGCCGTGGCAGGCCGCCGACCGGGGACTCCGGGGACTCCGGGGACTCCGGGGACCGGGCGACGGGCAGGCGAGCGACGCCGGAGCGGAGGCGACGGGCCGCCCGGGGCGCGCCGGTCGGTGGACTGGCCGGTTGTCACGCCATTGAGCGCGTCGGTGGCCATCGTGACGCCGCGCTTCGGCCCCGAAGTGGTCGGCGGTTCGGAGGCGGTCATGCGGGAGATCGCCCTGGGCCTGTCCGGCCGCGGCCATCGCGTCGAGATGTTGAGCACGACGGCGGTCGATCATCAGAGCTGGACGAGCGTCCTGCGGCCCGGCGTCACGACTGAGGAGGGGATCGTCGTGCGGCGCTTCGAGACCGTGCCGGACCTCACCCGCACGGGCGCCGAGCTGACCGCGCGCATCATGCGCGGCGGGCCGATCACGGTCGACGAGCAGGTCTCCTGGCTGAGCTATCCGTTCCGTGTGCCGGACCTGTTCATGTACCTGCTCGCCCACGGCGGGGACTATGACACCATTGTCTTCTCGCCCTACCTGTTCTGGACCACCACCGTGTGCATGCCTCTCGTTGCCGACCGTGCGGTGGTCGTGCCGTGCTTGCACAACGAGCCGTACGCGCACCTCGAGGTGATCCGCCCGGTGCTGCGCGATCCGGCGTCCGTCTGGTTCCTCTCCGAGCCCGAGCACCAACTCGCCCACCATCTGGGCCCGGTCGCGGCCCGGCACGTCGTGACGGGAGCGGGGGTGGACGTGCCAGCGTCCTACGACCCCGGTGGGTTCCGGTCTCGGCACGGGATCACCCGCCCCTATCTTCTCTTCGCCGGCCGGAGGGAGGCCGGGAAGGGTTGGGATTGGCTGTTGTCCCGCTATGAGGCGGCCCTCGAGGTCGACGATCCGGGCATCGACCTGGTGGCCATCGGGGCCGGGGAGGTGGACGTGCCCGCCGGCCTCACTGGCCGCGTCATCGACCTGGGCTTCCTCGACGTCGCGGAACGCGACAACGCGTTCGCCGCGGCGGCGGCCTCGGTCCAGCCGAGCGTGATGGAAAGCTTCTCGCGCACCGTCCTCGAGTCGTGGCTCGCCGGCACGCCGGTCCTCGCCCGGGCCGACAGCGAGGTCGTCGTGTGGCACTGCGAACGGTCGGGCGGGGGTCGTGTCTTCGATGACGGCGAGCAGCTCTCCCGTCTCCTGCGGTGGCTGACCGACGCCCCGTCCGAGGCGGCGGCCGCGGCCGCCGCCGGACGGCACTACGTGCTCGACAACTACACCTGGGACGCCGTGCTGGACCGGATCGAAGCGGAGCTGAAGTGACGGCGGGGCGGGCGGACGCCCCGCGCGTCACGCTCGACCTCCAGGCGGCCCAGAGCGCGACCTACAAGGAGCGCGGCGTCGCCCGCCACGCCTTGGACTTCGCGCATGCCGTGGCCACGCACCCGGCCGGGGTGCTCGAGCAGGTGCTCATCCGCGACGACCTGCCCCCGGTCGGGCGGCTGGAGAGCCTCGTCGCAGCGGGCCTGGTGACCAAGCGCGCCCGGTGGGGGAGCGAGAACGGGATCTTCCACGCGCTCTCGCCCTTCGACCTCGACGTGCCGCTCGGACTCCTCTGGCCCCGATCCGCGTTCGAGCGCGCACAGCACCTCGTCGTCACCGTCTACGACCTCATTCCCGCGCAGTTCCCCGACATCTACCTGCAGGATCCGGGCACCCGCCGGCGCTACCAGGTGCGCCAGCAGATCGTCAGGGCGGCCGACCATGTCATGACGCTCTCGCACGCCGTCGCCGAGGACGTGCACGAGATGCTCGGGGTGCCGCCCGAACGGATCTCCGTCGTGGGCGCGGCCTGCGCCGCTCACTTCACCCCGACGAAGGACCAGTCCGTCGCCGCCGTGCAGGTGCGTGCGCTCGTGCCGGGAGTCGGGACGCGCACGGTCGTTTACAACGGCGCGGTCGAGCCGCGCAAGAACATGGAACGGTTGCTCGCCGCCTTCGCCCGGATACCCGTGGCGGTGCGTTCGGGCGTCCAGCTCGTGCTGGTGTGTCGCTTGGAGCCGCTCCAGCGCCGGCACTTCGAGTATCTGGCCGAGGTCCACGGGGTCGCCGATCAGGTCCTGCTCACGGGAGAGATCACCGACGAGGCGATCGTGGCGCTCTACCGGACGGCCGAGCTTGTGGTGTTTCCGTCGTTCGCCGAGGGGTACGGGTTGCCGGTTGCCGAGGCGATGGCCTGCGGGGCGCCGGTGGTGGCGTCCACGAACCCGGCGCTGACAGAGCTGGTTGCCCCGGGCGCCACCTTCGACCCGTACAGCGAGGACGCGATCGCGGCGGCCATGACCCGTCCGCTGGTCGACCCCGCGTACCGCGCCGAGCTGGTCGAATGGTCGGCCCGTCCGCGGACGACGTGGGCGGACGTGGCCGAGCGCGCCGTCGAGGCGTATGGCCGGGTGGCCGTCGGTTCGACCGTCCACCCTCGGGGCGCGCCGGGTCGAGGCCGCCGCCGGCCGATGGTCGCCGTGGTGACGCCGTGGCCGCCCGCCGCCTCGGGCGTCGCGGTCTATTCGGCTCGGCTGGTGGAGGAGCTGTTGCGCGACGTCGACGTGGAGGTGTTCGTCGAGGGCGACCAGCCCACCGATGCGTCCGGGGAGAACGGGCGCGTCGTGACACGACGGGCCCGGAGCTTCGGGGCCATCGAGGCGGCGCATGCCGGCTACGACGCCGTCCTGGTCTGCATCGGCAACAGCGAGTTCCACGGTGTCGGTCTCTCGCTCATCCGGGAGGGGCGAGTGCAGCCGGTCACCCTGCTCCACGAGATCCGCCTGACCGAGCTCTATCGCCACGCCGCCGCGCGCGGGGCGGTCCCGGAGGGGGTCGTGGGCGCGCTGGCGGCCATGTACGGTCCGCTCCCGTCCGGGCTGGTCCACGACCAGTGGATCCGTCCCGACGTCGCCGAACGCCATGGCATCTTCATGGCGCGCGAAATCATCGCCCGCAGCAGCCGGGTCATCGTGACGTCTGAGTTCGCGGCGCGGCTCGCTCGCATGGATGCCCACGCCGGCGACCAGGACCGGATCTACGTGGTGCCGCTGGCCTACCCCGCCGTGGCGGCACAACAGGAGCGCGACGAGCAGTTGATCGGCTCCTTCGGCCTGGTCAACGAGGTCAAAAGGCCCCTCCTCCTGGTCCGGGCGCTCTCGGTCCTGCGGCAGCAGGGACGAGCGGTGCGTCTGGTGTTCGCCGGCCCGGTCAGCGAGCACGACCGTCGCGAGATCCTCGAGGAGGCCACTCGGAGCGGGGTGGAGGACGACATCGAGATCACCGGCTACCTCGACGAGGCACGCTATGCGAGCCTGCTCAGCCGCGTTGCGCTGGCCGTGCAACTGCGGGCTCAGACCAACGGCGAATCATCGGCGGCGATGCACGACGGCATTGCCAGCGGCGTGCCGCTCGTCGTGACCAGCATCGGCGCCGCGCGTGAGCTCCCCGACTTTGCCGAAAAGGTGCGCGTCGACGTCGGCGCCGGGGAACTGGCCGCCCTCTTGGGGGAGCTGCTGGGCGACCGATCGCGCCGGCAGGCCATGACCGATGCCGGCCTCGCCTACGCGGCCTCCCACGACTTCGCGCACGCCGCCGCGCTGACCCTGGCCGTGGCCGAGATGACCGAGCTCGCCGCGCTCACTCGAACACCCTGAGCGCGGGCGACGTGTCCCACGAGCAGTCGCGGCCGCTCCATTCTGACCACACCGCCTCGGGATCCGACTTCCACAATCGTTGTGCCGCACGGGCTCGGCTGGCCACGGCCCACGGGAGGTGGCGCAGGACTCTGGTGCGAACGCCTTCGCCCGGGCCGTCGTTCCACCGCCACCGCACATGGTCGAGGGCCAGCGGTCGAGGCGCGTTGCGCACGATCGTGAGCGTCCGGTTCGACTCGGACAGGACCCGCACCCCGGGCCCGCTCGACCCGCCGCTCGTCGCCGACCAGCGGTGCACCACTCTCGTCGCGGGCTCGTAGCGGATCCGCAGCCCGGCCAGCTGCGCGCGCCAGCACCAGTCGGCGTCCTCGTAGTAGGCGAAATAGGGCGAGGCCAGCGGCCCGAGGCGGTCCCAGGTGGACCGGCGGAACACGACCGCGGTGAACGACACGCCGAAACGGTCGGCCGCCTGGTCGAAGCGACCGTCGTCGGCGGTGGCGACCCCGACGTCACCGGCGTAGCCGTCGTCGCGCAGGTACATGCCGGCGCTGTTGACCAGACGGCGGGCCGGTCCGCCGGAAACCATCTCGCCATCGACCAGGACGCGTTGCATCGTGTCGGCGACGGGCGCGTAGAACGGGTCCGAGCCGTTGGTCCAGCGCCACCGGTCCTCCCCGTCGGTCTCGAGCTTGTGCACGCCGGCGCCGACCAGCTGGTCGAGCACGTCGGTGCCGTTCACGCGGACCGAGCGGATCTGACGGCCGAGCGTGCGCGCGTCGCCCGGCGCCTGCAGGGGCGGGTCCGACAGCACGATCTCATGGAAGCGCTGCGACAGGACCACCTTGGGCCCGACGGCCGCGATCGAGGCATCGTCGAGGACGGCACCGCTGGACCGCAGCCAATCGGGCGGCGCCAACGCGTCGTCGTTCAGCAGCGCGACCAGCGCGCCACGAGCCTTGGAGACGCCGAGGTTCACCCCGCCCGAGAAGCCCAGGTTGCGCGGCGAGCGGACGACGGTGGCTCCGATGGGCGCAGCCAAGGATGAGGCGAGCGCTCCGGTCGACCCGTTGTCGACCACGATGACCTCGTCCGCCTGGTCGATGACGGAGCGGATGCAGGGTTCCAGCCAGTCCTCGGGCCGGTAGGACACGATGACGACGCTCGTCGCGGCATTCGCGGCAGTCGCGGCGGTCGGTGTCACAAGGACCGGGTGGGCCGCCCCTCCTCCATTTCCAGGCGGTCCAGCCGGGCCTGGAGGTCCTCGATCGCCTTCGACAGGCGAATGAGACTGCGGCCGAATGTCTCCGCCAGCTCGTCGGCGGCGTCGCCTTGCTGACGCAGCATGCGGGCGAGCTCGGTCATTTCGTCGCGCACGGCGGCCTCGACTCGCACGGTCACGTGTTCGGCCACGCGCGCCGAGTTCTCTTCGGCGATGAGGCGCGCCCAGGCATCGACCCGTGATCGCAGCCGCTTGGGTGGGGAAGCCATCAGCCCGCTTTCCACGAGGGTGCGGCCACTGCCGTCACCCGGCACGGCGCGCCATGGCGGTTCATGAAGCGCCGAGTATAGGGCGGTCGGTTCCTGATCCGGGAAGCCTGCGAGTACTGTCCGATCCTCGTGGAGTCCGCCGCCGCCGAGGTGGTCCTGATCGTGGGGAGCTTCCCACCGCTTCCCACGCCGGCAGCGTCGGCGACGGTCGCGGCCGTGCGACGCGAGCTGGGGTCCGGCCGGATCGTCGTGACGGCGTCGCCCCGGGCCTCGGCCGCGGCACACGTGCTGCCCGTCACGGGCCCACTCGGTGCGTGGCGGCTCGAGCAGGCGCGTCGCCGTTTCGCGGCGACGAACCTCATCCTCTCCGTCGAGCCGGGCTGGCCACTCCCGCCCGGGACCTTCGCGGTGCTTCGTCGCTTTGCCCGCGCCACGCTCCTCGTGTCCGAGCCCACCCCCGCCGTGCTGGGCGTCGTGCGGCGGCTGCGCCATGCCGCCGCCGAGGTAGTGCTCGGCCACGAGTCGAGCGGGCCCGAGGCCGTGGCCGCGCTCGCCTTCGCCGCGCCCGGCCTGCCCCTGCGGGTCGAGCACTATGCGTCGCTGGGGAGGCCCGTGACCGGGGTCACGCCGCTCGGCCCGCCGGAGCCATCGACCTCGCAGCCTGCTCGGCGGATGCTCGGTCCCGGCGTCCGCTTCGCGCGGCGAGTGGCGCGGCGAGTGGCGCGACGAGCGGTGGACGAGGTCCGCACGAGGGCCGCACGCTGACAGCACGAAGGACCTGAAGAGTAAGGGGCTTCCGACGCGACCCGGCGCCACGCGTGCGTGGCATTTCTACCTTTTCTACCCTCCGTGGAGGAAGGGCTACGATCCAATGGTGCCTGCCTCTTCCCCCTCGTTCAAGGATCAGACGCTCAAGATGGTCAGCCGGCTCGCCAGCCGTGGCGAGCGGATGTCCGCCTCGCTGCGGGCTCGAATCGATCCCTCGGCCACGCCCGCACCGGACGGAAGCGACGGTGACGACGGGCGCTACGGCGAGCTCTGGAACCCGGGGAACGCGACCGACGCCATCGACCAGATCTACAACACGAGGGACATGGAGTCCTTCGAGCACGGTGGTCAGTTCGACTTCGAAACCCTGTCGCCGTACATCTCGAAGTCGACGACCGTCCTCGACTTCGGCTGCGGGATAGGCCGCCTCGCCAAGTACGTCGCGCCGGCGTGCAAGGAGCTGTGGGCGGTCGACGTCTCGGCCCACATGCTCAAGCTCGCAGCGCAGCGACTGGCCGAGTTCGACAACGTGCGACTCGTGCAGTCCAAGGACACGGGGATCCCCGACGTCCCGACGGCCAGCATCGACCTGGTGTACTCCCTGCTGGTGCTCCAGCACGTCGAGCGCGAGGACGCCTTCGTGCTCCTCGAGGAGTTGCGTCGCGTGCTGCGCCCCGACGGGCGCGCCGTGCTCAACTTCCCCAACCTGCTGAACGACGGGTACCTCGAGGGCTTCGTGCACTACGCCCACACGGGCGCCTCGTCGCAGGCGAACCGCGCTCGGGTCTACACGCCCCAAGAGGTCGAGCGGATCGTCACCGCGGCCGGCTTCGACGTCGAGATCGAGGAAAAGACCGAGATCTGGGCCTTCGCCACGCCCCGGTAGGACACCGCGGCGAAAGGCCCTCGTTCAGGGTGCCTCGATCGCCGCCTTGATGAGTGACACCGTGCGCTCCGTCGACGCCGCGAGATCGTACGACGTGGCCCGCGCCCTGCCCTCGGCGGCCAGCACCTGACGAAGCGTCGGATCGTCGAGGACCCGCGCCACGGCGGTGGCGAAGAGGATCGGCGACTTGTCGGGCAGCAGCAACCCGGCATCGCCCACCGTCTCGGGAATGGCGGCGACGCCGTAGGCGACGATGGGCACGCCGTGGCCCATGGCCTCGGCCAGCGGCACGCAGAAGCCCTCGTGGTCCGAGGCGGTGACGAAGACGTCGGCCGCCTCGTAGTACGCCTCGAGCTCGGCGCCCGTCACCGACCCGGGCAGCAGGGCGACCTCGGAGAGGCCCAGTTCCTCGATGAACGCCACCAGCGCCCGCTCGTACTTCTCGCTGAGCGGCGAGCCCACCAGGTGCAGGCGGGCGCGGGGGTCCGCGGTGCGGCGCAGGACGTCGAGCATCTTGACCAGGTCGTGGGGTGCCTTGTGCGGCGAGATCTTGCCCACGTAGAGCAGGTCGGCGCCGCCGTCTCGCGCCTTGCGGCGTGCCAGCGACCTGGCCAGCACGGGATCGGGCCGGTCGCTCTTGGCCTGCACGTCGATCAGGAGTCTCGCCACGGCGGTGCCCTGGTAGCCGAGCGCGCGCAGCTCGGCGTCGTTGAAGGCCGAGGCGGACATGGCAAACCGGCTCTGCGGCGCGAGCCGGGCCAGCTGTGACCGGCCGAGCGACGTCTCGTAGGCCACGTCGGGCTCCCAGTCGCGGAGCAGCTCTCCCGGTGTGATGTTGTGGTAGTAGACGAGCTTGGGCTCCGAGCGTGCGGCGACGATGTCGAACACCGGGCTGCCGATGGAGGCCTGGTAGAGCAGCCAGCGATCCCGGGCGGCGCGCCCGAGGTCGATGACCGGACGCCCCTCGTGCTCGACGTCGGGCGTGTGGCTGCCGTAGTAGATGTCGGACTCGATTCCGGCGACGCGCAACGCGTCCCGCAGGTTCACGGTGTGCACGCCGATCGCGTCGCGGCTGGCGAGCGACGGTAACACCTGGTCCACTCGCACGGCCGGTCAGTGTACCGGCGACACCACACCCTGATTGCGCTGCTATACGCCTTCTGGCCGCGGCGACCTCGTAACCTGTGCCGATCGTGGTGACGCCCCGAACCAGTGCTCCGCGCCCCGGCCTGGTGCGGCGCGGCCTCCCCGCGGCGACCAGCGCCGTGATGATTTCGTGCGTCGTGGTGTTGGCGGCCGCCCAGTTCGGCGTCGCCTCTCCGGCGGCGGCCTCCATCCGGTCCGCCCAGGCGAATGCACTGCCGTCGGATTCGAGCAACGTGCGGATCGCCATGACCGAGAACGACGGCCTCGACGTGATCGTCGCGGGCTCGGGTGGCGGCGTGTCGGCCCCTGGTGTGCCCGATGCGCCGGCGGTCCGGTTCCAACAGAGCGGCAGCGGGACGTGGAACGTCGACACCGGCGCCGGCTGTGGCGGTCCGTGGAGCCAGGTGTCGGCCGACGTGGGTGGGACGCCGACGGCGTCGCCGGCCGGAGGGCTCCTGACCTTGTGCGTCCTCCCGGTCAGCCCGACGGTGCGCGGGACGTTGACCGCCGTGTACAACTCGGGCGGCCTCGCCCGGACGGTCAACACGCTGCCGCTCGAGCAGTACGTCGCCGACACGGTGCCGGGCGAGTCACCGTCGAGTTGGAGCGCGCTGGGTGGTGCCGGTCCTCAGGGCATGGACTGGGGCTTCCAAGAGCTCGAGGCCCAGGCGATCGCCGTCCGCTCCTACGTGCTCGCCAACCCGGGCGGCTACGGCGGCTACGCCGATACCTGTGATCTCCTGTGCCAGACCTATCGGGGGACCCAGTACGAGACCGCCGCGAGCGTTACCGCGGCGGACGACACGGCCGGCCAGGTCATGGTGATGCCGGGCGGCCAGATCGCCACCACCGAGTACTCCGCGTCCACGGGCGGGTACACCTCGAGCGCCGCCAGCGGGCAGTCGCCGTTCACCGCCGTGCCCGACGACGGCGACGCCGTGTCCGGAAATCCCAATCACCATTGGACGACCTCGGTCAGCTTCGCCACGATCAATGCCACCTGGCCGCAGATCGGCGCGTTCGACGGCATCGTCTCGGCGACGGCGGATCCGGGCCGTCCCTACGACTTCTGTTGCGGGCGGGTGGACACCATCACCCTCAACGGGACCGCCGGGAGCGTCACCATCCCGGGCACCGAGTTCTCCGGGAACCTCGGCCTCATGTCGGACCTGTTCTCCATCACCTCGACGACCGGGAGCACCGTCGCCATCTCCGGCCAGGGGTGGGGCCACGGGATCGGCCTGGGTCAATGGGGCGCCCTCGGGTACGCCATCGGCCAGGACAACGGGGAGGGGAACTGGACCTACAGCCAGATCGTGGATCACTACTACGGCCCGGCCCAATTGGGCACGCTGTCGGGCTCGATCATCGGGCAGCCGAGCGGCGGCGTGGGCGGCTATTGGATCAACGCGTCGGACGGTGGCGTGTTCAGCTTCGGGAACGCAGCGTTCTTCGGGAGCACCGGCGGCATGCGGCTCAACCAGCCGGTGGTGGGGATGGCCTCCACGCACGACGCCGGGGGCTACTGGGAGGTCGCCACCGACGGCGGCGTCTTCAGCTTCGGTGACGCCGGTTTCCACGGCAGCACGGGCAACATCACCTTGAACGAGCCAATGGTGGGGATGGCGGTGACGCCCAGCGGCGGCGGCTACTGGTTGGTCGCGTCCGACGGTGGCATCTTCGCCTACGGCGACGCCGGCTTCTACGGCAGCGCGGGCAGCATCCGCTTGAACAAACCGGTCATCGGCATGGTGCCCACCCACGACGGCGGCGGGTACTGGCTGATCGCGTCCGACGGCGGCGTCTTCGCCTTCGGCGACGCGGGCTTCTTCGGTTCGCTCGGCGGCTCGCCGCCGTCCACCGCGCTGGTCGGGGTGGCGCCGACCCCCGACGGCGGCGGGTACTGGGTGCTCGGCGCCAACGGCACGGCCTTTCCCTTCGGCGACGCGCCCCCGGTGGGCGTGGCGGCGGTGTCGCCCGCGCTCAGCACCATGAAGGGCCCGATGAGCGGGTTGATCCCGGACTTCAGCGGGCAGGGCTTCGATGCGGTGGACGGGAACGGGCAGGCCTTCGCCTACGGCGATGCGCCGTACTTCGGTGACGTGACGACGGCGGTGCCGGGCTACTCCGGTCACGCCGTCGGCATCGCGGTCACGCCCGGCTGAGTTTTCGGCCGGCGAGCACGACGACGGCGTCGGCAGAGGGGCCGCTCTCGCTTCAACGACCCGGCTGAGGCCGTTGGCACGAAGGAGCTGTTGCGGTTCCGCAGGCGCACTGCACCGAGCGGTCGCGTGATCGGTCAGCCCGACGGGCTAAATGGTGTCGGCGGATACCTGGGCCAGGCGGGGGAACCGGCGCAGCCGGCCGAAGCGGCCGAGACGACCCACGTCCACCCCGTGGTCGGCCGCGTTGAGGAGCCGGAGGTCGCCGCGGCTGTTGCCG
>DASZMN010000128.1:0-2997 GCA_035551835.1 Acidimicrobiales bacterium
GGGTCAGGACGCCATGAGCTCTACCCCGCTCCAGGAGCCGGGATAGCCCGCCCTCTGGCAAACCGTCCGATGTGGACAGTGCTGGTACCGCTTCGCTCACGCGTCCTCCCGCACCGATTCCACAAGCCAGGGTAGCAACCCGTTCACTGTTTCGACGGCGGTCGCGGGTTGCCGCAACTCCTCGATCTTGAGACGGAGCCACATGGTGAGCGGCGCAAGCTCGAGAAAACGACTCTCCGATGCGCGAGCGTCGGACTCGAGCTCGGCCAGCGCACGCAAGGCGGCCAGCTCAACCAGTCGCGTCACCACCTCGTCGGCGTTGGCATCGGTGTCCTCGACGGCAAGACGCTCGAGGAGCACCGCCGCGGCCGGCTCGGCCCGGTCGATTGCCTCGTGCAGTGTGGTCGACGAGGCCAGCGCATCGAAGGCCGCCCGCTGGATCCCGTTCGAAAAGAGCACCGCCTCGAGACGGTCGGCGACCTCTTCCGGGCGGTGAACGGCTAAGCGCAATGCCTCGATACCTGGACCGTCGTGATCCGGGACAGGACGTTCACGCGCCCGGCGTTCAGTCTCGGGCGCGCGCGACGCGCCGTCAGCATCGTCCTCGCCGGCGCGACCAACCTCCTGCTGTGATCGCGGCCGAGCCCCTCGTCTGTTCGCCGTCGTGAGACGCGTCCTCTCCTGCCGGAGCTCGTGAAGGCGCGAACGCAACCGATCCGCGTCGATGCGACAGCGGTCGGCCACGCTCATCACGTACTGGTCGCGCACGAGGTCGCTCGGATGTTCCGCAACCACGGTCAGCGCCGATTCGGCAGCTTTGGCCCGACCCTCCGCACTGCGCAGATCGGCCTCCCCCAGCGCCCGTTCCAGGCGAAAGGTCAGGAACGGCTTGGCCTCCGCGACCGCGGCCCGCAACCCGTCCGGATCGGTCCTTGCCATCTCCGCCGGGTCCGTGCCCGAAGGCAGGTCGGCGACCGTCACATCGAGCTCATGGCGCCGTTCCCATTCGTACACACGGTCGGCGGCAGTCTGTCCCGCCGTGTCAGCGTCGTAGGCCAGCACCACGCGCCGGGCGAAGCGACGCAGGATCTGGAAGTGGTCTTCGCCGAGCGCGGTCCCGCACGTGGCCACGGCGCGGCGAAGCCCGATCCCGAACAGGGCGATCACGTCGGTATAGCCCTCGCAGACGATGGCCTCTCCGGACTGCACGACCTCCCCCTTGGCCCAGTTGAGCCCGTACAGGGTGCGTCGCTTGGAGTAGATCGGCGACTCGGGCGAGTTCTTGTACTTGGGGCCTTCGGTGCCGCCGGCGTCGCGGGTCGGGAGGACGCGCCCGCCGAAGGCGACGGGGCGACCGGCAGCGTCGAAGATCGGGAACAGCACCCTCGCCCGAAAGGCGTCCTGCTGGCGTCCCAGGCGGTTGACGAAACCGAGTCCCGCGTCGCCCAGCACCTCCCCCGGTACCTCGAGCGCCCGAGCCAGCGCGTCCCAGTCGTCGGGCGCCCAACCCAGCGAGAAAGCCCGCACCGTCGACGAGTCGTAGCCCCGCGAGCGAAGGTAGTCCCGGGCCCGGCCGCCGTCGGGATGGTGGAGCAAGCGCTCGTGGTACCACTCCACGGCGGCGCCCATCGCAGCCTGGAGGCGATCGCGGCGCTTGCGCTCCCGCCCCCCGCCGGCGTCCTCGTGGTGGATCGGGATGCCGGTTCGTTCGGCCAGACGCTCGACAGCCTCCACGAAGTCGAGGTGGTCGACGGCGCGGACGAAGCTGATGGCGTCACCGGCGGCCTGGCACCCGAAGCAGTGGTAGAGGCCTTCTTCCCCATTCACCGTGAACGACGGCGTCTTCTCGGAATGGAACGGGCAGAGGCCGACCCAGCGCCGGCCTTGCCGGCGCAGGGCGACGTGCTCGCCCGCCAGGGCCACGAGGTCGGTCGCCGCCCGCACCTGCGCCACGGCCTCGTCGGGGATGGCCACAGCTTGGACGGTACCGTTCTCCTGGCGGCTTCGCCGCGCCCGGCGGGCTCAGCCCCTGGCGCCTCCGGTGAAGTTCCACGAGGCGAGGTGCAGGCTGGGCACGAAGGCGCTGCTGTTGACGAGGCGGGCGTCAGGAGCGATCGCCTTGACGTGGCCAGGCGCCACGGCGCCGGCGTACGACTGGGTGAAGCGGAGGTTGCGCACTCCCCGGGACACCTGTCCGTCCTCGATCAGGAAGAGCCCGTTGCGGGTCAGGCCGGTCACGACCTGAGTCTTGGGGTCGAGGATGCGGGTGTACCAGAAGTCGGTCACCAGCAGCCCCCTCGTCACCGCCCCCACGAGCTGATCCAGGCCGCCGCCGCTCGCCGGCTCGCCACCCGAGCGGGCGTCGCCGACGGCCCCGAGGAAGACGTTCGTGGGATAGGCACCGAACCGCTCCCCGCCTTCGATGGCGTGGCCGGTCGAGGCGGTCCCCGCCTTGGCCGCGGTGCGCCGGTCGTGGACCAGTCCCAGCGATACCCCCGCTTCCACCATGGAGACCCGGCGCTTCGGGGTGCCCTCGGCGTCGAAGCCGAGGCCCACGGAACGGTCGTCGGTCGCGTCGTCCCAGAGGCTCACCGCCGGGTCGAGCTGGGCCTCGCCGAGGTGCACGAACGACCGCCTGTCAGCGTGCATCTTGGCGTTGAAGCCATAGCCGACCAGGAACTGGCAGATGTCGGCCACACATGCGGGCTCCAGGACCACCTCGTAACGGCCCGGTGGCAGCTCGATCGCCTGCGCGCCCAGCACCGCTCTCGCAGCCGCGTCCTCGCCTGCCCTGGCCCCGTCCAGCGAGGCCAGGTCGACCGCCGTCTGAGCGCCGCTGCCGTCGGCAGAGCCGAGCCGGAGGATGCCATCGATCGTCGCCTGCGTCGATCGGCCCGCAAGCCGCTGACCGTCGCTGTTGGCGAAGCCCGTCACCTCGCTGGTCGTCTGGCAGTACCCCGCTCCCGCCATCCCGGCGCCAGCGCCCGCGTCCAGGAA
>DASZMN010000129.1:0-26025 GCA_035551835.1 Acidimicrobiales bacterium
ATTACCTTCACGAGACCCAAGGGGTCAGTCGCGTTCAGCGGATCATCGCCCGTGAATACGTAAGGCTCACCTGTTTTTGCGACATCCGGGTCGATGCTCAGGAACTGGTCCGTGCTCGGGTCGTAGTAGCGGTCGTAGACGACCCGTCGCGAACTGGGGCTCCTACATCGGCCCCTCGACAGTCGTCGCTCCGCTCCTTGTCAACGAGTTTCTCGCGCCCTGCCGCGCGCCGGTGCTGATGCCTACTCGGCGGCTACTGCGACCAGTGGTGCCGCGGCTACTGGGGGGCTCTCGAGAGGCTCGCGTGGGGACGACACAGCACCCGATTCGCAGGTATATCATGGTGATATATGACTCAGACTGAGCGCGAGATTCCGGCTGAGGAGGCTCGTCGGCAGCTCATAGAAGCCGAGACCGAATACCAACACGCCCGGGCCGGCGACTACGTGGCGCTGCGCATTCGGGACGCCGCAATGGTCGAGGCCCATCGCGCCGGCCTGTCGTCGCGCGAAATTGGCGAGCTCGTCGGCGATATGGGTCAGCCCAACGTTGTCAGGGCTCGACGCCGGGCCTTCACCAGAAGTGAAGTCATTCCAGATGGCTTGCTCTCGCCCGTAGATGCGCTGCGAGACTCTGGAATGACTGCCCGAGACTTCATCTCCGCCGTGAGAACTGGTGAGATTCAAACAATCGACCTACCCGGTGGCGTTCGCGCCTTTAGGGTTGAGGACATCAAGCGTAAGCGCGAAGCCAGCTGAGCAGTTCGCCATCTGATGTCCACCGGAGCGGATGGACCTGTTCATTTCAGCCTTGAGGAGATCATCGCAATCGTCGAGGATCTCGTACGAATCGCGGACGGCCTTCGACATGACGATCATGAGGTCGACGCCTATCTGATTGATTTGGTGGTTAACCGCATTCTCGATCGGGCGTTCGGAGGAGATCGGTAAGGGGCTACTTCTGCAATCGGTCGCTGCACAAACATTTATGAGTGAGACACAGCTCTTGCTATAACCGGCAGTGACATGATTGCGGACAATGATTCAGGGTGTCCGAGATGTCATCAACGGAGTTTCAAAGACTACCGATGGTCTACGTCCGTCACCGCCACTGCCCCCGCGCCAAGACCAACAAAATAGGGAGCGCAACTAAAATTCTCGCAATGTCTTGCCATCTGCATAGACCACACACTTCTGCGGAAGGAAGCCTCCTAATGCTCTTTTCCGGGTCTTTTCGATCACCACGATGTGTTTCTCTCGGTCCCCTACTTCAAATGAATATCGCTTAGTTGTCGACAAGCTGAGCATTTCAAATCGACGAACTACGGGTCTACCATCGACCGAAATACAAAGATTCCCGATGGATTGGTTGAAACGGAACCGGATATGGTGTTTCTCGGACTCACCGACCTCAAACTCAAATTCTTTTACCGCGGAACTCCAAAACGCTGTTTTGTTTGGCATTCCATCAGCCTCCCTCATTGCCGGAGCCGCTTAAGGCTTGATCGAACGGAAATGCCAAGAGCCCCCCGTTTGCTGCAGCATGCAGGGCGCCGCTAGCGGTATCCGGACCCGGCCCGTTCAAATAGTCAGCCGCTCCAACAAGGCCTCCGGTGCCCACAGTAATAGAAGCAGATCGAATTCCAACCCCATAAAGCTCTGTCGCGGATCCGCCGACGCCACCTATCACGGCGCCTTCGGTTGTGGCTGCGACAGCACCGAGGACGGATCGATGTTGGCGGTCGAATGCGACCGTTGGTCTACGCCCCGTGAGGTGGCCCCTCGGCTGTCATGCTGAGCGGCGGGAGCGCCTGAAGACACTGGTGACGCCCAGGCGGCCGAGGATTCTCCTGGCCTGCGCTCTCCGCCCGGCGTCTGGAAGGTGCGAACCCCATGACGAGCTTTGCAAGTGAAATCGAGCGGTACCTGAGTTGGATGACCGTCCACAACTACGCCGCCACAACTGTTGAGAATCGCCGACGGTACCTCGGCTACTTCCGATGCTTTGCAGCTGATCTGGGGATCGAGAGGTCTTCTGACGTCACCTACGAGCTTGTGGTCTCTTACCAAGAAGGGCTCCACGCCTATCGCAAGGCTGACGGCGAGCCGCTGTCCATCGCCACGCAGGTCCAGCGGCTCATTCCGATCACCCAGTTCTTCACCTGGCTGCGGCGTCAACAGAAGATCGGCCAGAACCCCACGGCAGATCTGTTGATGCCGCGGCCCGATCGCCAACTACCAGAGGCCACCTTGAGCCAGAGCGAGATGTCTCGGCTCATGTGCGCACCCGACGTGACCAAGCCTCTTGGCCTGCGGGACAGGGCGCTCTTGGAGGTCTTCTACTCGAGCGCCCTTCGACGCAGCGAGTTGATCGGGCTACGGGTCAGGGACGTGGACTTCGAGCGCGGCACGCTCTTCGTCCATCGGGGCAAGGGAGCCAAGGACCGCCACGTCCCCATCGGCGAGCGGGCCCTCTTCTGGGTACGGCTCTATCTCGGAATGGTCCGCCCGCTGTTCGACACGGCAGAGTCGAGCGACACACTCTTCATTTCCTCGGTTGGGACGCCGATCTGCGCCGATTGGCTCTGCCGCAAGGTCCGCTCCTATCTCGGGCGGGCAAATATCAACAAGCGAGGGAGCTGCCACCTCTTGCGCCACAGCGTGGCCACCCTGATGCTCGAAGGCGGCGCGGACATCCGCTATGTGGCGGAGATGCTGGGGCATGCGAGACTCGAGACGACGCAGCGCTACACGCGAGTCAGTATCGACCGCCTCCGTGCTGTCCACGCCAGCTGTCACCCCGCCGCAGGACTGAACGTTGCACTTGCGTCCGAGCTCTGCGCTCTGTTGCCCGAGGCGACCGATGGTCTCAAGCTGGGCTGAGCGCCGGACGGTCGGCGGCTAGTCGGACCCGGCGTGTTCGTCAACGTTGGAGGCCCAGAGCTCCGCTGCGAATCCGGACTGGTTTCTCGCGCCCAACCTGTCTCCCGTTGCCTAGGCGACGGGCGGCAGCCCCATCGGGTTGGGGAACGGCAGCACCCCGCTGGCCACGATCTCACGTGCGCACGCCACCAGTGCCCCGTGGAGATCGGCCAGGGCCGCGTCCCCAAGCCCGGCGAACGGAGCTGCGGCCAGCCGATCGGTCTGCTCTTCGATCGACGCGTGCAGCGTCCGCCCGGCATCGGTGGCGCGGCCGTCGACGTGCAGCAGCCCGCGAGCGGCCAGACCCGTCGAGGCTCGCTCCCACTCCTCCTCGCTCCAGCCACGGTTGTCCCGTAAGAGCTCGGGCGGCACCGCCTTCGTCCCCACCGCGAGCAGGTTGGCGTCAATTCCTCCCGCGCCGTGCGCGACGAGGGCCGCCACGTGCCCGTCGCCACGGTGTTCGCGCAACGTGGTGCAGGCCTGCCAGGCCTCGGCCATCCCCCCGGTGCCGAGGGCGGTGCCGATGGCCGGCCAGAGACCCAGGTTGGCGGCGGCCATGACCCGGCCGGCGCCGACGCAGCCGGCGCAGGCGCGCCGGAGCAGCGGCAGGGCGGCCACCAGGTTCGAGCGCGCCGTCGCGCTGCACGCCTCCCCCAGCGCCTCCGACGCGGCGATCGCACGCACGCGACACAGGGTCAGCGGCGCCACGGTGTCCCAGCATCCGGGCACCGCCCTGGCCACCATCGCGGGATGGAAGTTGTAGAACGCCGCGGCCACCGGGCCGGCGCCGACGCGACCGAGCGGAGCGGCCCGACCGGCGAAGTAGCCCGTCCAGAATCCCCTCAGCCCGGCCTCCCGCAGCGCAGCCCGGCAGCCGGGGTCGAAGTAGGTAACGGCGTGGACGGTTTCGAGGGCGACCCAGAGATCCCGGGCGCCGGGCCGGTGGACCGGCTGACTCAGCGGGTGACCTGGCGCATGCCTGTGGGCGACGGCTCCGCCTGGCGCCCGTCCCCGTTGCCCAGCGGCTCGATGTCGATGCGCACCGGCACCGGCTCGGGGTCGATCTCCACGTGCTCGTCGTCCGGGCGTGGCGCCGACGGGACAGTCGAGTACTCGCCCTGTTCCGAACGCCGCACGATGACGGCCCGCTTGCGCTTGCCGATCCCGTGGACGCCCTGCATCTCTCTGCACAGCTCGTAGGTCACCCAGGCCGCTATCGCCGGCACGACGAATATCGCGATCCGGAAGAACCAAAGTGTCGCGTTGAGTGAGACATGGAAGAAGTTGGCCAGGACGTCGGTGGAACTGGCCGCAAACAGCGTGAACATGAACGTGAACATGGCCACGCCGGCCGCGGTGCGTTTGGGTCTGTCACGGGGCCGATCGAGCAGGTTGTGCATTGCATGATCACCGGTGATCCTGCGTTCCAACCCCGGATACAAGAGCCACAGGGTGATCAGCAGCGTCGGGAAGAGGACCGAGGGAAGGAAGACCTCGAGCGGCACGGTATGGCCGAAGCCGGCGAACTCCCAGGACGGCATGATGCGAAGGGCACCGTCGAGCATGCCCATGTACCAGTCCGGCTGCACCGCGTACGAGATCTTCGACGGCTCGTACGAGCCGAACTGCCAGATCGGGTTGATCTGGGCGAAGGCACCGAGCAGCGCCGTCACCCCGGTCACCATGAAGAGGAACCCGGTCGTCTTGGCCATGAAGGTCGGGAACATCGGCGAGCCGACCACGTTGTCCTCGGTGCGACCTTCGCTGGCGAACTGCGTGTGCTTCTGGCGCACCAAGAGCGCGAGGTGCACGGTGATCAGACCCAGCAAGACGAGCGGGATGATCAGGACGTGGATGATGAAGAACCGCGGAATGATGCTGCCATCACCCGGGAATTGGCCACCCCAGAGAAACGAGACCATGTAGCTGCCGATGAAGGGCTGGGATTCGGCGATGGAGTAGCCGATGCGGAGCCCGGTGCCCGAGATGAGGTCGTCGGGGAGCGAGTAGCCAATGAATCCCTCGAGGACCGCCAGGACCAGCATGAAGATGCCGATGGTCCAGTTGAGCTCGCGCGGCTTGCGGAAGGCACCCGTGAAGAAGATTCGGGCCATGTGCACGATGATGGAACCGACGAAGATGTCCGCCGCCCAGTGGTGCATCTGGCGGATCAGCAGCCCGCCCCGCACGCTGAACGAGATGTTGACCGTCGACTGGTAGGCCTCCGAGACCCGCTGGCCGCGCAGGGGCGCGTAGGCGCCGTGGTAGATGACCTGGCTGGCCGACGGGACAAAGAAGAGCGCGAGGAAGATTCCGGTCGCGATCAGCACGACGAACGAGTACAACGCGATCTCGCCCAGCATGAAGGACCAATGGTCCGGGAAGATCTTGTCGAGGAAGATCCGCCCGCCCTTGGCGACGCCGAACCGCTCGTCGAGCTCGTCGACGACCTTGGAGACCTGGCCGTACGGGCCCATGGCCTGCTTCGTGCTGCGCTTCGTCCTGGTCGCGCTGTCGGTCATGTGGTCCGCTCGAAGAATCCGGGTCCGAGGGGCTGATCATACGTCGCCGTGGCGATGAGATACCCCTGGTCGTTGTAGCCGAGCGGCAGCTGGGGCAGCGGCCGCGGCGCCGGTCCGAATTGGGGGACCGCGCCGTTGCGGACGTTGAACATGGACTGGTGGCACGGGCACACCAACACCTCGAGCTCTTGCTCGTAGAGACCGACCGGGCAACCCAGGTGCGTGCACACCTTGGAGTACGCCACGTACCCGTCGGGTGTCCAGGTCTCCCGCCCCGGCATGGTCGTGAAGGGTTCGTGCGAGAGTCGGATCAGGACAGTCTGGTCCGTGGCCAGCCCTTGGTCCGTGAAGGTCACCTGCCCGTCCTCCATGCGCATCTGATTGCGCGGGTAAACGGTCATGATGCCGCCGATCACGAGGGTGTCGCGGCGCACGGGCCGGCCGTTGGAGTCGACGAGCACGGAACCGGCGGTCCATTGGTTGACGTCGAGCTCGTCTTTGGGCAGCGGGCCCAGGGAGCGGATCAAGGGGAAGGCGGCCACAATCCCGAAGATCCCCGCACCGGCGGCAAACAGCCCTCCGAGCACCTTGCGCCGCCTGACCACCACGGCCGAGCGCTCGACCAGGGCGGCCGACATCGCGTTGCGCTCGTCGGGGGTCGAGGCCAGCACGTGGCGCTCCTCGACGAACGGTCCCTGGGGCATGAGGTACTTGCCCCAGGCGGTGAGTCCGAAGCCGAGAGCGAACAGGCCGCCCCCGAGCGCGCCGCCGAACGTCCACGCGTTCCAGTTCTGCCAGTAGGCCGCGCCGGCCAGGCCGAAGAAGATCATGGCCACGACGAGAATCAGGGCGATGATGTTCTCCACTCGCTTGGGGTGCCGGGCGGCGTCGCTCATGTGCGGATCGCTCAGCGCCGCGATCGGCATCGGGACCCGGGTGCGCGAGGGCTGGTGGTCGGCGTCGCTCATGAGCGCTCTCCGATCCAGAAGCAGATCAGGGCCAAGCCGCCGACTCCGATGAGGAGGGCCACGAAACCTTCGGCGACGGGTCCGACGCCACCGAGGCCGAACCCGCCGGGGTTGGTCGGATGCTGCAGTCGACCGGTCACGTAAGAGGTGATGTCGCGCACCTGCGCGTCACTGAGGTTGCCCGAGAATCGGGGCATGTTGGCCGGGCCGGTCCGGATGGCCTCCACCACTTGTTGTGGTGTGATTTGGCGGTTCTGCAGGGACGGTGCGTTCGTGTTGTAGGCCAGCGCGTCGCCCGCTCCGGTGATGGTGTGACAGGCGGCACAGTTCAGCGAGAAGAGTGACGCGCCCACCGACTGGTTGGCGCCCTTCAGATGCGGGAACGGCACCGCCGGCGCCGCGGGGTCGAGCGAGTTGACCCACGCCGCGAGCTCGAGCGCCTGCTTCGGCGTCAACCGTGACGGCCGGCGCTCCGCCTCGACGGCCTTGACGTCGGTGGCCGGCATGCGGCCCGAACTGACCCAGAAGTCGACGGTCGCCGCGCCGACACCCTGGAGATTGGGGCCGATCGTGGGCTCGACCTTGCCCCCCACGGTCATGGTGCCGTTGGCGGTGTTGCCGTGGCAGCTCGAGCAGCTTTGCGCGAAGAGCGCCCGTCCGGCCGCGATGTACGACGCGGGCGGGTTGGCGTACGTGATCGAGTCGTTGCCGTAGGAGAGCAGGTTGCCCCCGTGGCAAATGAGGTTGGTGCTGGTGAAGGGGTTCCCGCTGTTGGGGACGGGGGTCACGCCCTTCGTGTTGACGCTGCCACACGCCTTCAAGACCTGCTTGGCGTTCGTAGAGACCTGTGACGCGTCGGCGTGGCCGCTCGCTCCCGCGCCGCCGCCGGGGAAGAACACCGCCAGCGAGGCCATGGCCGCGACGGTCAGCAGACCGGCCGGGAGCAGGAACTGCGCACGGAACTTCCTCGTAAGTAGTACGCGCACGCCTCGCATCCCTACTTGAGAAGGAACAGGCAACTGTAGAGGCCGACCCAGACGATGTCGACGAAGTGCCAGTAGTAGGAAACCCCTTGGATTGCGGAGAGCTCACCGGGATCGCCACCGACGTCGCCGCGCATGCGGCCCAGCAGGAAGACCATGGCCACCAACCCGATGAAGACGTGGAGCCCGTGCAGGCCCGACATGATGTAGAAGAGCGAGCCGTACGAGTTCGTGTACCAGCGGGTGGACGAGAACAGCCACTCGAAGACCTGGTTCCCCAAGAACGCCACACCCAGAATGATCGTGGCCACGATCCAGATGCGAGCCGACCTCCGCTTTCTCCATTCCGACTGGTAGACGGCGTACTGCATGGTGAAGCTCGATGACACCAGCACCAGCGTGAAGATGCCCGCACGGACCACGTCGAGGTCGGTTCCGGCCGGGGGCCAGGGGCCGACCGTGTTGGCCCGGATGGTAAAGAAGGCAGCGAAGAGGCCGCTGAAGAACATCAGCTCGGACCCGAGCCAGATCATGACCCCGACGGCGAGCATCGGCGGGCGGTCGTGAACGATCTTTCCTTGGGGCGCGGGGACCTCCGCCGAAACAGCCTGCGTCACAGGGCAATTTCTAGTCGACCGGGTGCCGGAGTCGCCAATAAGCAGGTGAAGGCGTTACGACCTCGGCGTCGCCGGTGAATTCCCAGGTCAGCCGAGGTCGACCGGCAGCGGATCGGCGTGCAGGATCGTCAGTCGTTTGGTTGGTCTCGTCATCGCGACGTAGAGGGTTCGCAACCCCCGTGTGGTGGCCACCGGTGGGGCCTCCCCGGCCGGCTCGTCACCGACGGAGGCGATAAGGGACGGCTCGACGACGATGACGGAGTCGAATTCGAGGCCGTTCGTCTCCTCGGCGGGCAACAGGACGAGGCCGGCCGCCAGTCCTTCCCCGCTCGGGTCACGCGGGTCGGTGGCATCGAGGCCGGCGTCGGCCAAGGCTCGCGCCAGTTCCGGGAGCATGACCGCCGAGCCGAGGACCGCCACTCGGCCGGGCGCCACCGCGGCGATCTCCTCGCGGGCGAGCTCGGCCAGCCGTGCCGCGAGCCCGACGCGGTTCGCCTGCACGATCCGGGGAGCGTGCCCAGCCTCTCGAACGGGCCGGGGCGGAGTGATGGCCGGTGCCGCGACGGCCAGCACCTTCGCCGCAAGCGCCACAACCTCCGACGGCGTGCGGTAGCTCACGGTGAGCTCGACCAGGCGCGGCGGGCGTTGCGGGCTCAGGTGTCGGGTGACGTCGTCCCAGCGGCTCGGCGCCCACGGTCCCGTCGCCTGCGCGATGTCGCCAACCACCGTCATGGAGCCCGACAGCGAGCGGCGCGCCAACATGCGCAGCTGCATGGGTGAGAGATCCTGGACCTCGTCCACCACGATGTGGCCGAACGACCTGAACTCGTCGTCGGATCCTCGCCCCGCGGTCGCGCCGGCGGGCGCCGGCGACGCCGTAAGTCCCTGCGGCCAGAACCCCATCTCGGGGGCCGTCCCCTCGTCGTTGCGCTGAGTTCGGGCACGGGCGGGACGCCCTCGGCGCGGACCGAGGAGGGTCCTTGCCTCGTCGATCAGCGCGGTGTCGCCCACGGTCCAGGGCACGGCATCGAGCGTCGCACCGCGTGGGCGGTGCAGCCGCTGCACCTCGGTCGTGGTCAGGATCCCCTTCCCCGCTGCAGCGAGAAGCGGGCGAGCGCCCAGGAGGTCGTGGAGGAACTCGTGCGGCGACAGGCGGGGCCACATCCGGTCGAGCGCCTCGACGACCTCAGGGACGCGTCGGAGCCGCTGAGCCAGGTCGGCCTGCTCCTCTTGGCTGGGCACGTCCTCAGCGGTCGCGATCCGGCCGCGGGTGAGTCGCGCCCGGTACTCATCGGACAGGGCTCTCACGACCTGCGCCTCGACGAACCGTCGGCGCGCGTTGTGGGTGCCAGGCCGGCGGCGGGCCAGGGTGACAATCTCCTCGGTCGTCCGCGCGCGCAAGCGGAGCACGCCGGCTCCGAACGGGATCTCGGTGTCGTGTCGCAACGAACGCTCTCGTGTGCGGACCGCCTTGGCCAACACCTTCACCATCCGCACATCGCCCTTGAGCTTGGCCACCGCGGGGTCGTCGACCCCGCGGACACGCACCTCGGTCACCAGCCCCGCCACCGTGGCCAGGCTGACTCCCGTCTCGCCGAGCGAGGGAAGGACCTGCTCGATGTAGCGCAGGAACAACGGGTTGGGTCCAACGACCAGCACCCCCTGGCGCTCCAGAGGGAAGCGGTGCGTGTAGAGGAGGTAGGCGGCGCGGTGGAGCGCGACTGCGGTCTTGCCGGTGCCGGGGCCACCCTGCACGACGAGCACGCCGGGCAGCGGCGCCCTGATGATCTCGTCCTGCTCGCGCTGGATGGTCGCCACGATGTCGCCCATGCGACCTGTCCGCGCCTGGCCCAGCGCAGAGAGCAAGGCACCTGGCCCACCGAGGACCATGCCGTCGGACAGCAGGCGTTCGTTGCCGGCGTCGCTCATCATGTCGCCGTTCCCCTCGGGGCCGGCCGATCCGGCGGGCCGACCGGCCGGATCGACGAAGTACTCGTCCTCTAATGCGAGGACCGTCCGGCCGCGCACGGACAGGTGCCGGCGTCGGGCCAGCCCCTGAGGATCGAGACCCGTGGCCCGGTAGAAAGGCTCGGCCACGGGCGCCCGCCAGTCGACGACCAGCGGTTCGTGGTCCGGGCCGGACACCGCGAGCCGCCCGATGTGGAACGACTCGCCGAGCGCCCCGTTTGCAGCTCCGTTCCCGGGCTCTGGCAGGCGGTCGATGCGGCCGAAGTAGAGGGCTTGGTCGCCGATGTCGAGCTGGTCGAGGCGGGCCAGGCTGGTGCGCACGACGATGTCGCGTTCCGTGCGGGATTGGAAGGTGCCGCCGCGTCCCAGATCCAACACACCCTGGAGCATCTGGCGGGCTTCGCCGCGCATGAACTCCAGCCCGTCGTAGGCCCGGTTGAGGAATTCCTGCTCATCCTGCAGATCGGGATGTTCGGGCACCTCTCCCCTTTCGCCCCGTCCCGACGGGGAAACGGTTCAGTTTAGACGTCGCGCACGCCCGGGATGCCCCGTGGGCGACGCCTACGATGAGCGAGATCGAAAGGACTGCCATGCTGATCTCGACCATGAACGACGTGCCCGGCTACAAGGTCACCTCGGTGCTCGGGGAGGTCTTCGGCCTGACGGTCCGTTCGCGCAACATCGGCTCCCAGTTCGGCGCTGCGTTCAAGTCCCTGGCGGGTGGGGAGCTCAAGGGGATGACCAAGAACTTGCAGCTGAGCCGCGAGGACGTCGTCAACCGCATGGTCCAAGAGGCGGAAGCCAGGGGCGGCAACGCCGTGCTCGCCATGCGCTTCGACACGTCGGAGATGGGCGGGAACTGGACCGAGATCTGTGCCTATGGCACTGCGGTCGTGATAGAGCCGCTCGGGTGACGCCGGCGGCAGACGCCGTGCCCGACCTGGTGCTGGCCTGCCGACGGGAACCGGTGGACCGGACCCCGGTTTGGTTCATGCGACAGGCCGGGCGAGCGCTGCCCGAGTACCGCGCCGCGCGGGGTGAGGGGTCCATCCTCTCTGCCATCGGGGACGCCGCCCTCTCGGCCGAGCTCACCCTGCAGCCCGTCCGGCGCTATGGCGTCGATGCCGCGATCCTCTTCTCCGACATCGTGGTGCCCTTGCACGCAATCGGGTTCGGCGTCGAGATCGAACAGGGGCGCGGGCCGGTCGTCGCACGACCGTTCCGATCGCGGTCCGACCTGGATCGAATCCGGCCTTTCGAACCCGATACCGACGCGCCCTACGTCGGGGAAGCGGCGAAGCTCGTGGCCAAGGAGCTCGCCGGAACGGGTACCGCGCTGATCGGCTTCGCCGGTGCCCCGTTCACGGTCGCCAGCTATGCCGTCGAGGGCGGCCCGTCGCGCACCTTTGCCCGGGTGAAGGCGTTGATGCACGGCGAGCCCGCGTTGTGGGATCTCCTCTCCGAGCGACTCGCGGCGATGGCGGTGGCGTCGCTGCGGGCGCAGGTCGCGGGAGGCGCGCAGGCGGTCCAGCTCTTTGACAGCTGGGCGGGCTCGCTGTCGCCCGACGAATACGACCGGTTCGCGTTACCGGCGACCCGCGCCGTCTTCGACGGCATCGCCGACCTCCATGTCCCCACCATCCTCTTCGGCGTCGGCACCGGCGAGCTCCTGGCCCAGATGGCGGGCGCCGGCCCCGATGTCGTCGGCGTCGACTGGAGGGTGCCGCTCGACGCGGCGCGCCGTCGGGTTGGTGTGCAGCACGCCGTGCAGGGCAATCTCGACCCGGCCCGTTGCCTGGCTCCGTGGGCGGTCGTCGAAGATGCCGTGCGCGAGGTGCTGGGCCGCGCCGACGACGGGACGGGCACCGGGCACATCTTCAACTTGGGGCACGGCGTGTTGCCCGAGACCGACCCTGCCATCTTGGCTGAGGTCGTCGAGTTGGTGCACCGGGAGACCGCGCGGGGGTGACCACCGGCGTCCTTCTCATGGCGCACGGCACCCCGGCGAGCCCCGACGAGATCGGCGCCTTCTATACGCGCATCCGCCGCGGCCGGCCTCCCGATGCTGCGCAGCTGGCGGAGCTGCGCGGCCGCTACGAGGCGATCGGCGGCGTGTCGCCCCTGGCGGAGCGTACGCGGGCCCAGGTCGACGCGGTGCGTGCTGAACTCGAGCGGCGCGCGCCCGGGCGCTACGTCGTGTCCTTCGGAGCCAAGCACACCGATCCGCTCATCGAAACGGCCGCGGCCGAGCTCGGGGCGGCCGGCCACGACAAGGTCATCGGGCTCGTGCTCACACCGCACGCGTCCTCCATGGGCTCTCAGGAGTATCTCGAGCGCGCGGCCAAGGAACTCGGCCCCACGCCGTTCGTGCCCATCGGGCCGTGGTACGGGGAACCCGCCCTCGTTGACCTGCTCGCCGCCCGCGTCACCGCGGCGCTCGGCACCGTGTCGAGACGACAGCGGGTCATCTTCACGGCGCACTCGTTGCCTGAGCGCATTCTGCAGACCGGCGACACCTATCCCGAGCAGGTGGCGGATTCGGCCAGGCTGGTGGCGACCGCGGCCGGGCTGCGCGAGTGGGTGGTGGCGTGGCAGAGCGCGGGACGTACGCCGGAACCCTGGCTCGGTCCCGACGTGCGCGACGAGGTTCGGCGCCTCGGCGCCGACGGGGCCACCTTGGCCGTCGTCGTGTGCCCCGTCGGCTTCGTCGCCGACCACCTCGAGGTGCTCTACGACCTCGATGTGGAAGTGGCCCGCGTCGCGGCGGAGTCCGGTCTGGCCTACGCGCGCACCGCATCCCTCAACGACGACCCGGTCTTCGTCGAGGTTTTGACCGACCTGATCACGGCTGCGGGATCCTGACGTGTCCGCGCGGCGCGTCGTGGTGGTCGGCGGCGGCATCAGCGGGCTGGCTGCCGCGTGGGAGCTCAGCGGCGGGGCCGACCCGAGCCCGGCCGCGCCCGAGATCGTCGTACTCGAAGGCTCCGACCGCCTCGGCGGCGCACTGCGGAGCGACGACCTCGCCGGGCGGGTGGTGGACATGGGGGCGGACGGCTTCCTCGGGCGGCGCCCCGAGGCGATCGAGCTGGCGCGGGAGGCCGGGCTCGGCGACGCCCTGGTCCCGATCGCCGCCCGCGGCGCGTCGGTGTGGGCCCGAGGGCGCTTGCGCGTCCTGCCCGACGGGCACGCCATGGGGATCCCGACGCGGTTCTGGCCCACGGCGCGGGCCGGGATCCTGGGGCTCCGAGGCTCGGCGGCGCTGGCCGGCGACGCCCTGGTCCCCCGGCCTGACGTCCGCGGCCCGATCGGCGACCGCGCCATCGGACCGCTCGTGGCGCGCAAGCTCGGCCGGAGGGTGGTTGACACGTTGGTCGACCCGCTCATCGGCGGCATCCACGCCGGCACGGTCGACGACATGTCCGCGGCGGCCGTCTTCCCTCCCCTGCTGGCTGCGGCGCAGCGGCGCGGCAGCCTGATGCGGGCACTGCGGGCCGAGACGCCGACGCCGGACCCCGATGGTCCGCCTCTCTTCTGGTCGCTCGACGGCGGTATGGCCGCGTTCGTGGAGGCGCTGGTGTCGGGCCTCGAACGGCGCGGGGTGGAACTCCGTGTTTCCAGCTCCATCGATCGACTCGAACGAGACGGAGACGGATGGACGCTCGCCGGCGAGCACGAACATCGTGCCGACGCAGCGATCTTGGCGGTGCCGGCCCCAAGTGCGGCAACCCTGCTCCGTCCCCATGACGACGAGGCTGCCGGTTTGCTGGACTCCATCGACTACGCCTCGGTCACGGTGACGACCTTCCGCGCCTCGAGCGGTTGCGTACCATCCGCCCTCTACGGAACGGGCTTTCTCGTGCCGCGTCGCGCCTCGAAGAAGGGTCGGGAGCCTTGGGCGGTCACCGCGTGCACCTATCTCGACCGCAAATGGCCCCATCTGGCCCGAGACGATGAGGTGTTGCTGCGTGCGTCGCTGGGGCGGATCGACGACACCCGGCCGGACGACTGGTCGGACGCGGAGTGCGCGGCCCGGGCGTGGGAAGAGCTCGGCGCGCTCGTCGGCTTGACCGGTCAGCCGACCGAATCCGTGGTCGTGCGCCATCCGCGCGGGCTGCCCCAGTACCGCGTCCATCACCTCTTGCGCACAGCCGGGGTCGAGGCCGCGGTGGCGCGACTCGGTGGCCTGGCCGTTGCCGGGGCGGCGTATCGCGGTGTCGGCATCCCCGCCTGCATCGCGGGCGGCCGGGCGGCCGCACACGCCGTCTTGTGACCTGGCCACCGCGCCGCGGTCGCGTGGCCGCGCCGTCGATCGGCGCCGGTGTCCTCCTCGCCCTCGCCTTGCCACCGTGGGGGTGGTGGCCGCTCGGGTTGGCCGGCGCTGCGGTGTGGTACTGGCGACTCGCAGGATTGCGGCTGCGGACGCGGGTGTGGTCGGGCTGGTTGGCCGGGCTGGGTTGCTACGCCGTCGGGCTCTTTTGGGCCCGCGCCTTCAACTGGTACGGCGCCGTGGTGCTGATCCTGATCGAGGCCCTGTTCTTCGCAGCCTCCGCCGCCCTGACCCCGCCGCGGCGCGGGCGCGCGCTGGCCTTCGTGGGTGCGTGCACCCTGGCCGAGGCGGTGCGCATGACGTGGCCCTTCGGCGGGCTTCCGCTCGGCGGCGTCTTCCTCGGCCAGGCGCGCGGCCCGTTGGTCCAGCTGGCGCGCCTCGGCGGGCCGCTGCTCATCACAGCGGGCGTCTGGGCCGGTGGCGTCGCCCTGGCGACATTGGTCGCCTGGATGGCCGCGCAACGGTCGCGGGCCGCCGGGCCGGCCGTTGTCGGAGCCCTCGCGATCGGTGCCGGCGTGGTCGTACTTGCCGTCGTCGGCGCCGTGGTCCCAGATGGCGGTCCTGCGGTCGGAACGGTACGGGTGGCGCTGGTCCAAGGCGGTGGACAGCGGGGCCTGAGCAAGGAAGACGTGGCCCCCGACACGGTGTACGACGCGCAGCTCGCGGCGATGGACGGCGTGAACTCGGGTCACCCCCACTCCGAGCTCGTGGTGTGGCCCGAAGACGTGGTTGCGCTGGACCGGCCGCTGGCCGGATCACCCCAAGCGGCCACACTGAGTGGTCTGGCCCGAGCGTTCCGCACCACACTGATGGTCGGAGTGACCGAGCCGGCGTCACCCACGACGTTCCGCAACGAGGTCGTGGTGTGGGGACCGCGGGGCAACGTCGTCAGCATTTTTGAAAAGGTGCACCGCGTGCCGTTCGGCGAATATGTCCCCGACCGGTCATTCTTCGCGCACTTCGCCGACCTCTCGGGTGTGCCGACGGACGCGGTGCCCGGCCACGGCACCGGCCTGATGCGCACGCCGGTGGGTCCGCTCGGCGTGCTCGTCTCGTTCGAGATCTTCTACTCGGGACGAAGTCATGCCTCGGTGCGCGCCGGCGCTGAACTACTGGCCGTGCCCACCAACACTTCGTCCTACAGCACGTCGCAGGTGCCGAGCCAGGAGATCGCTGCTGCAGTCGTCCAGTCGGTCGAGACGGGGCGTGATCTCGTGCAGGCTGCGCCGACGGGTTTCAGCGCGGTCGTGACCCAGCGGGGAGTGGTCGTCGACCGCAGCTCATTGGGGAACCGTCAGGTGCTTTTCTCCACCGTGGCCCTGCGACGCGGCATGACCCCCTACGACCGCTGGGGGGATCTTCCGATTTTGATTCTCTCCGCACTCGCGCTGGCGGCGGGTTGGGCGCGTCAGTTCCGCTCTTCGTAGTAACCAGAGTGGATATAGACACACGGCACGCCCGCCGCCACGTACATGGCGTGGTTCGACGGATCGTCCTCGAACGCCAGGCGCAGATCGAACCCGTAGCTCCGCAGGTCCTCGACCACCGCCTGTTTGAACGAGGTGACCTGTGCGTAGTCCCCGCGTGACCGCATTACGAGGAGGTCCCAGCGCAAGCCGTAGCGATGGAGCCAGGCGACCGTCTGGGGCTGCACGCGGAAGGGTCGCCCGGTCAGGAGGATGACGTGGAGCGACGAGTCGAGGAGCTCGAGGAGCCGCGCGATCTCCTCGATGACGGGGTCGTCCCCGCAGGCCTCGAAGAAGGCGGTCCAATCCCGCCTGCCCCGCTCCAAGAAGTGTTGGCGCCCCGCGGCGTCGGACAGCACCCCGTCGATGTCGAAGACGACCGCCGGGCCCCCCGTCAGGCCCGTCCCCCGCTGCCACGTCCAGTTCCTCCGGTCGGTGTCTGGACGCGGGACGGGCACGAAAGGCCAGCTTAACGACCTAGCCTCCTCCTTCTGGCCGTACGGTTCCATCTCGGTGAGGAGGGTTCGAGGCCCCGAGAAGTGAGACGATGGACGCGGCATGCACGGCAACGTCGACACGCTTCCGATCCGCCCCGAGGCCCGGTCACACGATGCCCACGAACGCCTCGAGGTCGCGCTGGGCCGGCGGGTCGAGGTGATCGGCGACCTGCTCCTCCCGGTCGAGCCGTCCGCCTCGTCCTCGGCGGTGTCCCACGACATCGCCCGCCGCCTCGAGGAGTGGCAGGGCCCCGGCATCCTCATCATCTGCGGACGGATCGTCGCGACGGGGTGTCCGGCGGGATCGGCACGTCAGGCCGTCGACAATCACGCGCAGCTGGCGGGGGCGTTGGGTGCCTTCGCCGCCCGCCCTGACTCTCAGGTCCTCGTCGTGATGCCGCTGGAAGGCCGGGACCAGGAACTGGTCGACGCCCTGACCGGCAGTGGCGTGCGCGTGGTCGACGGCATCGACCTTCACTGTGAGACGGGGTCCGGGCCGCGCAAGGTGTTGGTGCGCGCCGGCTCGATGCGGGCCGACGCCAACCCTCCGATCGATGCAACTCCGAGGGACGACCGACCATGGCTGTCCGGCATCGAGCGGCTGGACGACCCGCTCCAGGCCCGCCAGTTCGTGACCTCGCGCCTTCTGTATCGGCGACTCCGCCGCTACCTGTGGGCGCCTCCGCTGTTGCTCGCGGCCATCGCCCTCCTCCTGCGGATCGAATGGGTCGTCGACGGGCTGGGCCGCGTCTTTCGCTCGCCCCGTCAGCAGACCGCTCTCCAACACGCCTACGACGCTTCGTGGTTCTCGCGCTTCATCGTGACGCTCGTGATTGCCGCCGCGCTGCTCGTCGTCCTCGCCGTGGTGGTGGCCATCACGTCGCGCGGCATCTGGCGTGCCTTGGGCGGTGAAGGCCTTCCTGCGCCCTGGGCCCGCGGGGTATCGGGCGGCGGTCCGATCGCACACGCCCAGCTCGAGATCCAAGGCGACGATGCGCTCGACATGACCCGCGCCGCCGTCGAGAGCGGCGCCGCCGGGGTCATCGCGGGCGGCGCGCTCGTACCCGAGCTGACCCACCTCGACGCCGGCTTCTTCGCGTGCCCGGGCGCCACCTCGGAGGTGGTGCACGAGCACCGAGGTCGCATCGGGCTGCCACCTACCTTCCTGCACCACCGACAGGAATCCACGATCGAGATCGAGACCGGCGCGGAGCTGCACGTCCGCCTGATCCTGGCCGAGGCCGATTTGCCCACGGCGACCATGGGTGAGCGACTCGTGACGGCCGACTCGGTGGTCAAGGGGCGCACGAAAGCGGCGGAGGTTCACGCCGAGCTGGCGGCGGGGTGGCCGACGGGAGCGTCGTGGCCGCCCGCACCAGAGGTGGCCGCTGACCGCATCAGGGTGCGCCGGATCCGTCGCCTCGCCGCCGTCTCGCTCTTCGCCGCCGGCGCGATCGACCTCCTCTCCGCCGTCACCGCGCCGCTGCGGGCGCACCTGCACCTGATAGCGCAGTACCTGCCCATTTCCGTCGTCCAGGCGGCCGGCGCGCTCGTGGCCATCGCGGGAATCGGGATGATCATGCTGTCCCGGGGCATCCTGAAGGGGCAGCGCCGTTCCTGGATCGTGGCGATCGCGTTGTTGACCGGGTCGCTCGCGCTGCACCTCGTGCACGCCGCCGACGTGGTGACGCTCTTTGTCTGCGCCGGCGTCCTGGTTCTGTTGGTCGTCCAACGCGATCTCTTCCGCGCCCAGACAGAGCCGGCGACGTTGTTCGGCGCGTTCGCCATCCTTGCCGTCGGAGGTCTGTTTGCGACCCTGGGCGGCTTCATCGGGGTACAGATCGCCGGGCACGTGCATCACCATCCCCTGCCGAGTTGGCCGCACGTGCTGCTCGGATCCGCCGAACGCCTCGTCGGCGTGCAGTGGGTGCACTTCCCGGCCACGATCGACCGGTTCACCTCGATCACCCTCCTGGCGGTCGGCATCAGCCTCATCGTGGTCGCCCTCTATCTGCTGACGCGTCCGGTCGTCGACCGCAGCCTGTCCTCGGGGCGTGCGGCCGTCGGACGGCGGGCGGCCGAGCTGCGGGCCCGCGACATCGTCCGTCGGCACGGCACGGGCACCCTGGACTACTTCGCGCTGCGCGACGACAAGCAGTGGTTCTTCCACCGCGACTCGGTGGTCGCCTATGCCGTCTTCGGTGGGGTCTGTCTCGTCTCCCCCGATCCGATAGGGCCGTTCTCCGAGCGGGCCCACGTCTGGGATGCCTTTCGCCGTTACGTCGACCGGCAGGGCTGGGGGCTCGGAGTGATGGGCGCCGGCGAGGAATGGCTTCCGACCTACCAGGCCACGGGCATGCGCTTCTTGTACATCGGTGACGAAGCGGTCGTCGACCCCCGGGTGTTCTCGCTCGACGGCGGGAAGATGAAGGGGTTGCGCCAGGCCGTCAACCGGGTCGCCCGCTATGGCTACACCGTGCGCTTCTTGGATCCGGCCCGACTCGACACCCGGGACGCGGCCCGGATGGCTGAGTTGATGGCGAAGAGCCGCCGCGGCGAACAGGAGCGTGGGTTCTCCATGATGCTCGGTCGCCTCTTCGACCCGCGCGACTCGGGGCTGTTGCTGACGTTGGTCGAGGGCCCCGACGGGGCGCCGGTGGCCATGTGCCAATTCGTGCCCTCGCCGGCGATCGGTGGCTACTCACTCGACCTCATGCGCCGCGACCCGGCCGACCATCCCAACGGCCTGCTCGACTTCGCGCTGTGCTCGACCATCAGCCACCTCAAGGAGCGCGGGATGACCGGTCTCAGCTTGAACTTCGCGGCCATGCGGTCCATCCTCGAGGGCGACTCGGGCGACGGGGTCACCCAGCGCGTCGAACGGTGGGCGATCCGCCGGCTGTCTGGTGTGCTGCAGATCGAGACGTTGTGGCGTTTCAACGCGAAGTACGAGCCCAAGTGGCTGCCCCGCTACATCGTCTTCGACTCGGCCGAGCAGTTTGTGCCGGTCGCCGTCCAGATCATGCGGGCGGAATCGCTCACCGAGGTACCCGTCATCGGGCGCCTCCTCACCACCAGCGCAGTGAAGCGAACGGGTCCCGCCGTCCCCGAAGAAGTCGTGGCGGCCATGGTCCATGAGAACGGCGCCGGAGCTCCCAAGGAGGCCGAGGCGGCCGGCCCGCGGGCGTGACCTCATGACGATCGCCATGACCCCACACGAGCGCGAGGCCTTCCTGGCCGGGGTCCACGTGGGCGTGCTGAGCGTGGAGGATCCCGAACGCGCGCCACTGGCCGTGCCGGTCTGGTACGCCTACGAGCCGGGCGGCACGGTGGACGTGATCACCGGCCGCGACAGCGTCAAGGCCGACCTACTGCGTGCCGCCGGCCGGTTCTCCCTGTGCGCGCAGACCGAAGAGCCACCCTATGGCTACGTCAGCGTCGAAGGTCCGATCACCGACGTGGTCGACCCCGCCCTCCCGGAGTCCCTGCGGGCGCTGGCCTACCGCTACCTCGGCCCGGAATTCGGCGAACTCTACCTCGCCGCCACCAAGGACGATGCGCCCGAGGGCGTCATGTTCCGCCTGGCACCCGAACGATGGCGCACGGCGGACTTCACCAAGCAGTACGGATAGGGCGCGCCGATGGCGGTGGCGGGGCCGTCAGCACTTGAAGATCAGGAGGCAGGTTCTCGTCGTCGTGGTGGTCGTCTGAGGCGGCGAGGTCGTCGTGGTGGTCGCCGGCGGCGCAGTCGTGGCGGTGGCGGAGGGGGCGGTCGCGGGGGCGACGGTCGGCGTCGCGCCCGGTACCAGCGTGTAGGTGATGAAGGTCGTGATCGTCTCGCCCTGGTGCGGCTGCGGCGTTGTCGTCGTGCTGGTCGGTGCCGACGACGTGGTGGTCGGGGCGGCTGTCGAGGGCGTGGTCGCCGCATCGGTCTTGGGCCCGCTCGCCGTGAGAGGGCTCACATCGTGCACGCTCTGAGCCGGGAGCCGGGGCTTGGATCCCCCCGGAGCGAGCAGCACGAGGACGGCCAAAAGGACCCCGACGACGCCGAGGCCGGCCAGCATCCCTCCGCGATGCGAACGCGACCGCGGCTGACGCTTCGGCTCGGCGAACGCTTCGTGAATCGCGGCTGTGCTCACCGCGATCGTCTCCTCCGCCGAGGGCGGCTCCGACCCGACTCGGGGGACCTTCGCCGTCCTGTGGGTGGCGGCCGCCTCGAGTCCGTCACCCACAGCCGCTTCGGCGGCGGCCCCTCCAGACGCGGAAGCTGCGTCCTCCTTGTGCTCTCGATGGAACCGGACCCGGTGCGCGGGGAGGGTGTCGGAGAATTCCTCGCGAATCAGTCGTTCGGCCACGCCCGGGTCCGCCGGCGCCGCCGTGTCATCGGGCTCGAGCCCTGACAGTTCTTCACTCATCGTCGATCCGTTCCTCGTCCACCGGATATGCCGGCGCTTCCCACCTGAGGAAAACCGCTCCTGCGCAATCAGCTTACGGCGGCCCGCCGGTGCCGCGTCCTGCGGGCACGGGATGCCGCCGGCCGGGCCGTGCCCCCTCCTGACACGCCCGTAGGCGGACCCGGCGCTAGTGCGGCAAAAAGAGCAGCGTGGCGTGGTTGGCGAACTCGATGAGCGGTTGCGGCCAGAAGCCGAACAGCACCGTGGCCCCGGTGCACAGGCCGATGGCCAGGGCGGCCAGGACCGGCACGTCGACCGCCTCGGGCTCGGCCGGCGCGGCCTCGCCCTCGTCCGCCAACAAGATCTGCTCGTTCAGCGTGGTGATGCCGCCCGAGACCGCGGCCGGGGAGCCCCAGTCCGGCGGCGCCGTGTCCACCCCGACGGGCTCGGCGATCTCGATCAGGCCGCCCGCGGTCATGGCCGACGGCAGACTCAGCCCACCCGAGCCAGCCGTCCCACCCTCGGGCTCGCCGAGACCGCCCGCCGAGTACATCAGCACGGCGACCCGGAGGTAGAAGTAGGCCGCCACCACGGCCGTGACCATGGCGATCGCGGCGAGCGGGATTGCGGCATGGAGCGAAAGACCGTTTGGCACGGTGCTGTTGGAATCGATCGCCGCGAAGACCACCTGCACCTTGGCCCACAGGCCGGTGGTGAACGGCGCGCCCGCCTGCGCGAGCAGGAGCACCGCGAACGCGAGGGTGAGGACGGGCTGGCGCCCGGCCAGGCCTCGGTAGCGCGACAGGTCGTGGTCGCCGTCGCCGGCGCGGCCGAGCAGCGTCACGACCGCGAAGCTGCCGATCGTCATGAGCATGTAGGCAAAGAGGTAGTACAGCGCGGCGCTCACGCCACGCGTGGTACCGGCGACGACGCCGAGCAGGATGAACCCGGCGTGGTTGATCGACGAGTAGGCCAGCATGCGTTTCACGTCACGCTGGCGAAGGGCCACGAAGGCACCGAGCACCAGGGACAGCACGGCCAGGCCGTAGATGATCGGGCGCCAGTCGGTCGACACCACGCCGAAGGCGGAGAACAGGACGCGCAGCATGGCGGCGAACGCGCCAGCCTTGGCCACGGCGGCCATGAAGCCGGTCACCGGTGACGGCGCCCCCTGGTAGACGTCCGGCGTCCACATGTGGAACGGCACCGCGGCGACCTTGAACGCGAAGCCCACCAGGAGCAACGCCAGCCCCGCCAGGAGGAGCCCGTTCGACAACACGACGTTCTTGGACAGGAAGTCGGCGATCTGGGTCAGGTTGGTCGACCCGGTCGCACCGTAGGTGAGGGCGATCCCGTACACGAAGATGGCCGAGGAGAAACCGCCGAGGATGAAGTACTTCAGCGCCGCCTCGCCCGAAGCCGCCCGTCGGTAGTTGAACGCCGTGAGGACGTAGAGGGCGATCGAGAGGATCTCCAGGCCGAGGAAGACGATGATCAGGTCGTTCGCCATGGCCATCAACATGGCGCCCGAGGCGGACACCATCGCCAGCACGTGGAATTCCGCGCCCTGCACGCCCTCGCGGCGCAGGTAGCCGTCCGCCACCAGGGCACTGAGCAGCATGGCGATCGACACCAGCATGATGAAGAACACGCTGAAGCCGTCCATCACCACTGCTTGCTTGATGTAGGTATGGGCGTGGTGTTGCAGCACGTCCGTCCACTGCCAGATGGCGACACCGAGCGCGCCACCCGAGATCACGACCGTCGCCACGGTCGACAGCCCGACCCGCAGCGGCCGCGACACGAGCGAGGCCAGTCCGAGCAGCATGAGGGCGCCGCCGATCATGATGATCGGCGGCATGATGGACAGCCACCGGATCGGGGGCACCGCGATGGTGTCCGACGCGGTGTGCGTCGTGGCCAGGAGGGTCGCGATCACTTGATCCCCTCCACGCCCTTGACCGCCACCGGCGGTTGGGCATGCCCGGTGGTCGACTCCACGTGTGCGATCAGCTGGTTGACCGAGGGGTTGATCCGGTCGAGCACCGGCTTGGGGTAGATGCCCAGGAAGACGATCAGGATGATCAGCGGCGCCATCACGGCGCGTTCGAGGAGCGCCAGGTCGCGCGTCTTCTCGTCGGCCTCTCGGGGCTTGCCGTGGAACACCTGCTGGTACGCCCAGAGGAGGTAGATGGCGGCCACGATCACGCCGAGCACCGCCACCACGGCCCACCAGCGATGGGTGATGAACGTGCCGGACAGGACGAGGAATTCGCTCACGAAGCCGTTGAGCCCCGGAACGCCGATCGACGCCATCATGACCACGGTGAACACGGCGGCCAGCACCGGTGCCGCCTTCTGCAGCCCGCGCATCTCACCGGCCTGCCACGACCCTCGGCGCTGGTAGAGGAAGCCGATGAGGATGAACAGCGCGCCCACGATCAGCCCGTGGTTCAGCATCAGCAGCACGCCGCCGGCCAGTCCCTGCGTGCTCAGGGCGATCGTGCCCAGCGCGATGAAGCCGATCTGGGCCAGCGACGAGTAGGTGACGAGCCGCTTCAGGTCGCGTTGGGCGCACGCCACGATGGCCCCGTAGACGATCCCGATGACCGCCAGCGTGAGCAGGATCGGCGCCAAGGTGCGGGTGGCCTGGGGAAAGAGGCTCAGGTCGAACCGGATGATGCCGTACGTGCCGATCTTGGCCAGCACCCCCGACAACACCACCGAGCCCTCCTCGGGCGCCTCGGTGTACGCGTCGGGCGACCAGGTGTGGAGCGGGAAGAGCGGCGCCTTCACGGCGAAGGCGGCGGTGAAGGCGAGGAACAGGAGCACGCCCTGGGTCCCCGTCAGGTGCGTCTGCATCAGAGGCCCGAGGGAGAACGTGAGGTAGCCGTACTGCGCCTGGTGGATGAAGGCGAGGGCCAGGATGCCGACAAGCAAGAAGGCCGATCCGAGGAACGTGTAGAGGAAGAACTTGATGGCGGCGTAGGCGCGCCGTTGGTGCCCCCAGCCGGCGATGATGAAGTACGAGGGGACGAGCGTGAGCTCGAACATGAAGAAGAACACGATCAGGTCGAGCGACAGGAAGCTCCCCATCACCGCCGCCTCGAGCAGCAGCATCCACGCGAAGTAGACCCGGCTGTTCTCCCGGTTCCGGCCGAGAATGATGGCCAGCGGGAACAGGACCGCGGTGAGGAGCACCAGGAAGATGGAGATCCCGTCCACGCCCAGGTACCAGTGCACGCCGAGTGAGGTCCCGGTGTAGTCGTGGTCCGAGACCAGCTGGAACCCGCCGTCCTGCACCTTCATGACGACCAGGACGGCAATGGCGAAGCCCAGCGTCGCCAGCGACGCCAGCAGCGCCAGCGCATAGGTGACCTCGCGGTGCAGCCGGCGGTCGAGGCCGAGCAGGCCGAGCACGGCCGCGGCGATGGCCGGGATGAGGATCAACAGCGTCAGGAAGGGAACCTCGTGCCTCATGCCCACCACGTCCTGCTCAACATGAAGGCGATGATCAGTGCCATCCCGAGCGCGATGCCCAGCGCATAGTTCCGGGCGTAGCCCGTCTGCAGGCGCCGGGCGGCGGTGCCGGTGAGCTTGGCCAGGTGCGCCGTGCCGTTGACCGCGCCGTCGATGATCCGGGCGTCGACCACCCAGGCGAAGAAGGTCGCGAGACGCTGGCTCGGCTTGCCGATGATGGTGTCGTAGAAGTCGTCCCAGTACCAGACGCGCTGTAGGAACGCGGGCTCGAGCGCTGGCTTGTCCACCGGCGCGCCCCGCCACAGCGAATAGGCGACGATCCCGCCGATCAAGGCGGCGGCCGTGTCGGTCACGGCGAGAGCCCATTCGGCGGCGCCACTGAGGCTGTCGTTGTAGAGGGTGCCCGAGAACACCGGGGCCAGCCAACTCTCGAGGTCATGGGTGTGCACCCAGGGCAGGTTGAGCACGCCACCGAAGAAGGCGAAGAAGGCGAGGATCACGAGAGGGGCCCGCATGACCCAGGGCGACTCGTGTGGGGTGTGCAGCGCCGGCTCGCCCGATGCGCCGACCTTGTCGAATCGCGGCTCGCCGCCGAAGGCGAGGATCTCCAGCCGGCTCATGTAATACGCCGTCAGCACCGCCGTGATCAGGCCGATGGCCCACAGCGGCTTGTAGTGCGCGAAGGCGTTGTCGAGCACGTCGCCCTTGGCCCAGAAGCCCGACAGCGGTGGGATGCCGGCAATGGCCAGGAACCCCACGGTGAACGTGACGGTGGTCCACTTCATGTACCGGCGCAGGGCGCCCATGCGCTTGAGGTCCTGCTCGTCTTGGAGCCCGTGGATGACCGACCCGGCCCCGAGGAACAGCAGGCCCTTGAAGAAGGCGTGCATCACCATCAGGAAGATGGCCGCGACGTACGCGCCCGAGCCGACGGCCAGCACCATGTAGCCGATCTGCGAGACGGTGGAGAACGCGAGCACCTTCTTGATGTCCTGCTGCGCACAGGCGATGGTCGCCGCGACGAACGCCGTGACGGCGCCGATGATCGCGATGACCTCCATCCCGTCGGCGCTCAGGTGCAGGAGCGGGTTCATCCGACACAGCAGGTAGACGCCGGCGGTGACCATGGTGGCCGCGTGGATGAGCGCCGAGACCGGGGTGGGGCCCTCCATGGCGTCGGGCAACCAGTTGAACAGCGGGATCTGGGCCGACTTGCCGGTCGCGGCAAACAGGAGGAGCAGGACCGCCGCGGTGGCCGTCCCGCCTCCCAAGTGGGAGAGCTGGCCGAAGACGCCACCACCGGGGCCGCTCTCGTACTGGAGCGTCCCCGTCTTCTCGAAGATGAGGAAGATGGCGACGAGGAACCCGGCGTCCCCGATCCGGTTGTAAATGAACGCCTTCTTGCCCGCCGAGGCCGCCGACTCGCGCTCGAACCAGAAGGCCACGAGGAAGTACGAGCAGACGCCGACGCCCTCCCAGCCCACGAACGTGAGCAGGAGGTTGTTCGCCAGCACCAGCAGGACCATGGAGAAGACGAACAGGTTCAGGTAGATGAAAAACTTGGTGTAGTCCCGGTCGCTCTTCATGTAGCCGATGGAGTACAGATGGATGAGCGCGCTGACGCCGGTGACGAACATGCACATGGTCATCGACAGCGGATCGACCAGGGTGCCCACGGGCACGCTGAGGCCGCCGGCGCTGAACCAGGTGAAGTACTCGTGCACCACCACCCGGTGGTCCCCCGGCAATTGGATGAGCCCGGCCAGCACGATGCAGGCCACGACGAATGCGCCACCCACGGCCGCGGTGCCGACCCAGCCGGCCACCGGGTCGCCCAGGCGGCGCCCGACCGTGACGAGCACGAGGAAGCCCGCGAGAGGCA
>DASZMN010000130.1:0-5647 GCA_035551835.1 Acidimicrobiales bacterium
GAGCACCTTCGTCCCGCTCGCGATCGCCTCCTCGAGGCGGCCGAGGCCGGCCCGCAGGGTGCGGTCGAAGCCGGCCTCCTCCCGGGCGACCACGTTGACGATCAGGTCGTGCTGCGCCCGCAGTCCGGGGTAGGCCTCGCCGAGCACGTCGGTGGCCGCCTGGACGAGTGGTGGCCCGATGGGCTTGTCGACCCCGAGCCGGCGCGCCGCCAGGACGGCGCGGCGCACGACGCGGCGCAGCACGTAACCCCGGCCCTCGTTGGCGGGAAGGACGCCGTCGGCCACCAGCATGGAGAAGGCGCGGCCGTGGTCGGCGAGGACGCGCAGCGCGACGTCGGTCCGCTCGTCGGCCCCGTAGGGGGTGCCGAGGATGGACGCCGCCGTGTCGATGAGCGGCAGGAACAGGTCGGTGTCGAACACAGAATCGACACCTTGAAGGATGGGAAGGTTCCGCTCGAGTCCGAACCCGGTGTCGATGTTCTTGCGCGGCAGGTCGGTGAGGCCGCCGGAAGCGTCGCGGTCGAACTGCATGAAGACGAGGTTCCAGATCTCGACGAAGCGGGCGTCGCCGCCGTGCTTGGGGCCGCCGTCGTGGCCGTAGGACTCGCCCTTGTCGAAGAAGATCTCCGAGTCGGGGCCGCACGGGCCGGTCTCCCCCATGGCCCAGAAGTTGTCCTCGTCGCCCATGCGCTGGACCCGCTCGGGGCGGATGCCGACCCCGTCGACCCAGATCTTTTCGGCCTCGTCGTCGTCGTCGTGGACGGTGATCCAGAGGCGGTCGCCGTCGTGGCCCAGGACCTCGGTCAGCAGCTCCCAGGCCATGGGGATGGCCTCGTCCTTGAAGTAGTCACCGAAGCTGAAGTTCCCCAGCATCTCGAAGAAGGTGTTGTGGTACGTGTCGGTCCCGATGATCTCGATGTCGGGGGTCCGGAAGCACTTCTGGATGCTGGTGGCGCGGGGCCAGGGCGCCGGCTCCTCGCCGACGAAATACGGCTTGAACGGCACCATGCCCGCGATCGTGAAGAGGACCGAGGGGTCGTGCGGGATCAGGCTGGCGGAGGGGACGATGGTGTGGCCCCGGTCGGCGAAGAAACGCGTGAAGGCCGCCCTCAATCCGTTGGCGTCCATCGCTGCAGCTTACCGGCGTGAAAATCGGGTTCGGGGCCCGGGTCGGGGGGCGCCGCGGGTGTCGACGTCGGGGCGTGTGGGCGTGCGTGGTGGGCGTGTGGGGGTGCTTGGTGGGGGTGCTTGGTGGGCGTGTGGGGGTGGCGGTCGGCTCAGACCGAGGACATCCCCACGATCGGCTGGTTCAGATGGATGCCGCCGGTCGACCCGTAGAAATTGGCGTCGCCGTAGGTGAAGACCCCGCCGTCGGCGGCGACCAGCCAGTAGCCGGCGCCGTCGGGCGTGGCGGCCATCCCCACCATCGGCTGGTTGAGGTGGAGGGCGCCGGCCGAGCCACCGAAGGGCGCGTCGCCGTAGGCGAAGATGCCACCGTCGGCCGCGACGAGCCAGTAGCCGTGGCCGCCGGGGCCCGCCGCCATGCCGACGACGGGTGAGTTCAGCGCCATGGCGCCGGTCGAGCCGAAGAACTGCGCATCGCCGAAGGCGAAGATGCCGCCGTCGGAGGCGACGAGCCAGTAGCCCCCGCCGTCGGCGGTGGACGCCATGCCGACGATCGGTCTGTTCAGGTGCATCGAGCCGGTGGAGCCGAAGAACGGCGCGTGGCCAAACGTGAAGATGCCGCCGTCGGAGGCGACGAGCCAGTAGCCGCCGGCGTTGGGGGTCGACGCCATGCCGACGACCGGCCTGTTCAGCGGTTGGCCGCCCATGGAGCCGAAGAACCGAGCGTCGCCGAAGGTGAAGATGCCGCCGTCGGACGCGACGAGCCAGTACCCGTTGGTGCTGGGCGTCGACGCCATGCCAACGACGGGCTTGTTCAGCGTGATGTTGCCGGTGCTGCCCCGGAAGCTGGCATCGCCGAAGTCGAACACGCCGCCGTCCGAGGCGGCGAAGCGGTAGCCCTGCCCACAGGTGAGGTCGCCGCCGAAGCCGTAGTGGTCGGCGAGCGAGGTCGCCGAGATGCCCAGCGGGTTGGCCACGGTGACGTCGACGCACTCGGCCGTCGGGGCGTTCGGCGGGACGACGGTGATGGACGTCTCGGACTGGGCGAGGATCTGGCCGGGGCCGACCGAGCCGAACGTGACCGACGTGGCGTCGGCGAACCCGCCACCGTTGATCGTGATGGCGCCGCTGCCGGCGACCGGCCCCGTGTTGGGGCCGACCGAGGAGACCGACGGGCAGCCGCTTGCCCCCTGGAGGGCGACGGCGAGGTTCTGGTCGATCGGGGTGCCGAGGCCGCTGACCGGGTCGTAGCCGGTGGTGGCCCCCCACTTGCCGCCGTTGGCGTCGGTGAAGTCATTGTCGCCGTGGGTGACGTCCGTGAAATTCGCGTTCCCGCTGCCCCCGTTGGCGTACAGGTTCGGGCCGACCATGCCGAGCGTGGAGAAACAGCCCTGGTTAGTGTCGGCGAACAGTCCCGCGTTGGTCGGTGCGGCCACGCTGGTGCCGCCGAAGCCGTGCCAGGCTCCGTCCCAGTAGGCGACGACCGCACCCTCTGACGGATCCGAAGGGTACGAGAGGTCGGGGACCGCTCGGGTGGTGCCCCCGAGCGTGGTCGGCTGGTAGGAGGGCTTGGGCCACTGGACGGAGAAGCCCCCGCCGGTGGCACCGTTGAGCAGCTGACCGCCCGAGTGCGCGCGGGCGCAGGTCTGGAGCGAGTCCTCGCAGTCGTTCCACACGACCTGCTCGCCCACACCGGTGCTCGGGAGCGTCGTGCCGCCGGCGCTGATGACATCGGGCTGCGAGCCCGGGTCGTCGACGGCCAATTCTGTGTCGAAGGCGGGGATGCCGCCACCCGAGGTCGCCGCGAAACAGTCCGAGGAGCCCGAGTCCCCCGAGGCGGCGATCATGGTCTGGCCCTGCATCGCCATGCGCTGGAAGATCTGGTCCTCGGTCTGCAGGTCGTTGGTCGGCACGGCCTGCTCGCAGCTCCCCCAGCTCGTCGTGACGACCTGTGCGGAGTCGTCGCTCGCAATGCGGTTGAAGAGGTCGAAGGCCTGGGCGTCGTTGGTGTTCGGCGCCTCGTAGACGGCGAGCGAGGAGGACGGCGCGTTGACGGCGGCCAGCTCGGTGTCGAGCGCCGCCTCACCCCCGCCCTGGCTCGGGCCGGACGGGCCCCCGTCGATGATCACGTTGCGGATGGGGTTGGACAGTCCATAACAGGACAGGAACGTCTGGTAGTCGCCGGACGAGTACTGCTCGAACTCGACGATGGCGATCGTCTGGCCCAGGCCCGTGCGGCCTTGGTTGAAGACCTGGTCGAGGCCGAAGAACGAGGACATCTGGGTCGACGTGTAGATCCCGCCACCCGACGCACCCGACGCCGCGCCGCACGCCTGGGGGGTGCCGGCGTGGGCGGTCGCGGCGTGGCTGGTGGTCGAGCCGCCCTGACCCGAGGTGCTGGGAGCGGTGACGTTCGGTCCGGCGGTTGCGCCCGATCCGGTCCCTGAACTCGAGCTCGAGCTTGGGCGCACCATGGAGTGTTCGGTGAAGAGGCCGTTGAGACCCACCACGCCCGTCACCATCCCCGAGACCGCGGAGGGCACGGCCGGCGACGCGGTGTTGACCAGCGCCCGGGGCGCGTCGGGCGCCTGCACTTGCTCGAGGGGCGTGGCGAACGCCGCGGACACCAGGGCGGCGTCGCCGCGCACCGGCAACAAGATGCTCCCCGCCTCCGGTGTCCCCACCGTCAGGCCCTCGCTGCGCAGCGCGGACGAGACCTGCGCCACCTCGGACGCGCTCGGGCCGAACTCGCTCGCGAACTGCGATGCGCTCAGGTAGTGGTGGTACTCGGGCGAGCCTGGCGTCGAGACGGCGGCGACGGCCTGGGCGAGGCCGCTGGGGTTCTGACCGGCGAGGGCGACGTCGAGATCGAGCTGTTGGTCGGACGGCGCCGCACCGAGGTGGACCGTCCCAGGCGGCAGCGTCGGTGGGGCCTGCGGCAACATGACCTTGGGCTGGAGGGCAGCGCCGGCGAGTCCTGCGCCACCCGCTGTCCCGAGCGCCGAGAGGGCCAGCGGCCCCAACGTCCCGGCGCACAGGGCCGCCGCCGCCAGGAGTGCGCCCCGTCCGTGTCCACCCTTCACGAATCGACCTCCCTGCCTCGATCTGACTCGCCCCGCTCGCCTGCGCTCGTGGCCTTTCGGTCTCGGTCCGGGTCTCGATCATGGGACTGGGACTGGGACTGGGGCTGGTCCTGGGGTGAGGACTCGTAGTACACCCGACCCTCGAGCGCCCCAGGACGATACTGCTGCCCGGCGGCCCCGGAGGGGTCGTCGGGGGGATACACGTAACCCTCGCCGTGCCCCAGGCGGGCGGCACCCTTGTAGTGGGCGTCGCGCAGGTGCGTCGGCACCTCCTGGTTGACGCCCGAGCGCACGTCGGCCTGGGCCCGACCGAGGGCCACGACGACGGCGTTGGACTTGGGCGAGCGGGCCAGGTAGATGACGGCCTCGGCCAGGTTCAACGCTGCCTCGGGCAGCCCGACGTACTCCACGGCCCGCGCGGCCGCCTCGGCCACCAGCAGTGCCTGCGGATCGGCGAGCCCGATGTCCTCGCTGGCGAAGACGACCATGCGCCGGGCCAGGAAACGAGGGTCTTCGCCGCCCTCGATCATGCGGGCCATCCAGTAGAGGGCGGCGTCTGCATCGGATCCCCGCACGCTCTTGATCAGCGCGCTGATCTGGTCGTAGTGCTCGTCGGCGCCCTGATGGAACAGGCGGCCGTCGCGCGCCCGGGCCATGTCGTCGATCGTCAGTACGACCCGGGCGGCGCTGGTTTCGCCGGCGTCGTCGGCGACGTGGGCCCCGGCGGCGGCGGCCCCGCCAGCGGCTTCGGGCACGGCTTCGTTGCGGACGGCATCCGGCTTTGCCGCCCGCGCCAGCGCAGCCGCCACCTCGACCGTCGTGAGGGCGGCCCGGGCATCGCCCTCGCAGGCGGCGACGACGGCGTCGATGGCCTCGTCCGTGGCGTCGGCGCCCTCGAGGTCCAAGCCCCGCCGCACCAGCGTGCGCAGGTTGTCCGGCGACAAGGGGTGCAGCCGCCACAGTGAGGCCCGGCTCAACAGGGGCGGATTGACCTCGAAGAAGGGGTTCTCCGTGGTGGCGCCGATGAACACGACCAGTCCGTCCTCGACGGCTGGGAGCAGCACGTCCTGTTGGGACTTGGAGAAGCGGTGCACCTCGTCGATGAAGAGGATGGTGCCCTGGCCCTGCTCGCCCAGGCGGCGCTCGGCGTCGGCGAGGGCCTCGCGGACGTCCTTCACGCCCGCGCCGGTGGCCGACAGCGTGATGAGGTGCTTGGCGCTGGCGTCGGCGAGGAGACGGGCGAGCGTCGTCTTGCCGGTGCCGGCGGGGCCCCACAGAATGGCCGAGCCCACCCGGTCGGACTCGGCCAGGGTGCGGAGGGGGGCACCGGGGGCGATGAGGTGCTCTTGGCCTACGACCTCATCGAGCGTGCGGGGGCGCAGCCGGGCGGCCAAAGGGGCCTGACGGCGCAGCTGGCGGTCGGCGGCGTCGGCGAAGAG
>DASZMN010000131.1:0-22830 GCA_035551835.1 Acidimicrobiales bacterium
TTCCCCGACCTGGAAATGGTCGACGGGACGATCCGTGTTGCCGCGGCGTGGCCTGCAAGAACCTGCTTTGCAGTTGCGCCGACGTGATCGGCTTCGAGAAGTAGTAGCCCTGGACGAAGTCACATTCCGCTTCCGCCAACATCGCGCAGGTGGCTGCGTCTTCGGCACCCTCGGCCACCACCTTGAGCCCGAGTGAGTGGGCCATCGCAATGGAGGAATGGACGATGATGGCGTTGCTCGATTCGCTCGGCAGGTTGGTCACGAACGACCGGTCGATCTTCAGCTCCTGCACCGGAAGGTGGTGGATGTAGGACAACGACGAGTAGCCGGTGCCGTAGTCGTCGATCGCAAGGCTGATGCCCAGCGCAGCCAACTCGTCCAGCACCTTGCTGACCTGGGTCAGGTCGGCCATGACCTCGGTCTCGGTCACTTCGAGGGTCAGGAAGTCTGCGGGGAGGCCGTTCCTCTCGAGGTGACCTGCGATCCGGTCGACGAGCCCCGGGTCGGAGAACTCGCGTCCCGACAGGTTGACCGCGATCCCGACGTTGCTCCCATTCCGTCGCCACTCGGCACACTGGGCGCACGCCTCCGAGAGCACGAAGTCGCTGATCTGACTGATGACTCCCATCTGCTCGGCGATCCCGATGAACTGGTCGGGCGGGATGGCGCCGTGGACGGGGTGATTCCATCGCGCCAGCGCTTCGACGCGCACGACCGAGCCGGATTTGACGTCCACGATCGGCTGGTACATCACGCTCAGCTCCGATCGGGTCTCCAGGGCATGGGTGAGTAATCCGCCGATCATGAGGTACCAGCGCATGCTCTCGTCCTGCTCCACCTGGTACAGCTCCACCTTGCTCCGGCGCTCCTTGGCGAGGTACATCGCGATGTCGGCCCGCTGCAGGAGCAGGGCCACGTCGTCGCCGTGCTCCGGAGCGAGCGCGATGCCGGCGCTGGCCGTGACGGCGAGTGCCAGTCCCTCCATGCGAATCGGCCGTGACATTTCTCGGTGGAGCTCGTTGACAATCGCGACCGCCTGCGCCGGCTCGTCAATATCGGCGATAACCAGTGCGAACTCGTCTCCTCCGAGCCGGGCCACCGTGGCGCGTCCAGAGACCGCATGTTCCAGGCGCTCGGACACCTCGCAGAGGAGGCGATCGCCGATGGCATGCCCGAGCGTGTCGTTGACGTCCTTGAAGCGGTCGATGTCGAGCAGCACGACGGCGATGCCCTTGCCCTCGCTGAGCGCACGCGCCGCACGGGACTGGAAAAGGACCCGGTTCGGAAGTCCGGTGAGTGCGTCGTGCGTCGCCTGATGTGACTTGCTGTTGACCTCGAACCGAAGCTCCTCGACGAGACGGGCGCGCTCGAGGCTGGCGCTCGCGTGCGCCACCAGCGTCTCAAAGAGCCGCAGATCGTCGCCGTCGAAGCTGTCCAGTTCCTCCTCGCGGTCGAACGCGGCGATCGCCCCGATGGCCGTGCGCCCGCTCATGATCGGTGCGACGACCGCTTGGCTGTACGGGCCCGAGATCGGGTCGCTGCCGGGCTTGCTGCCGGGCTTGCCGCCGGGCCCGCCGCCGGGCCCCACGACGTTGTGAATGGACGCGGCTCCCGTGGCCATGGCCGTGGCGACGATGGACGACGGCTCCTCGAGGGTGATCGGATCGAAACCCGAGGCTCCGTGTTCGTCGAACGACATGCGACGGACGATCCCCGTGGGCTCCGTGAGGACGAGCTCGGCTCGTCGGGCCCGCATGACGGTGCAGACCTGCCGCAGGACGTCCACGCTCATGGACGGGGGCTCGAGGCTCGCCGTACCGAGGGCGCGACTGAAGTCGTAGAGCCGTTCGAGCGAGGCAAACCTGAGAGTAAGGCGCGCGTAGCCCCGATACGCGCCAATGATCAAGGCCGCGACGAGAATGAGCGGCACCGTGGCCCACAGGCTGAACCAGGCCAGGTCGAGCACCACGAAGGAAAGGCACATGTTCGCCGCCATGAGCAACGCCTCGGTCGTGAACTCGACCCCGCTCCGGCGCTCGGTGGTCTGGCCGTTGAGCTTGAGGACGACCCGGACCATGAGGGTCGTCGCGATCATGGAGGTGCACAAGGCCGCGGCGGCGGCGATCCAACCCCGGAGACTCATCGGATTGGAGGACTCGAGCAGCCCGCGGTAGACGACGGCGGCCAACGCAATGCTCAACGCGCCCGACGCGACGTTGAACACCAGCTTGACGGCCGGTTGCCGGCGTGGCCCCGCCCGGACGAATGCCTCGGCGCACACGCCGCACAGAACGAGCAGGCTGGGCGACAAGAACACCAGGCCGAGGAGCATCGGCACCTCCTCGAGCACGAAGAGGTAGGTGTTGCCTCGGTAATGCAGCGAGACCGGGGCCCAGGCCGCCGCCGCCCACATCACGCAGAGGATGACGAACGTCTCGGGCTGGGGCAGCAGGAGACGGATCGGCGCCGCATCGTGGAGGGGGCCCCACATCAAGAGCGAGAGGGCCCCGAGGGCAAGGGCTGCGGAGAAGGCATTGACGGTCCGGAGGGTCGTTCGACCTGACCGAGTCGAGTGGCCGGCGTCTTCCGAGGGAGGACGGGCGCCCAGGATGGGGACGGCATCTGTCGGCTCGGGTCCGACGGAGTCAGCCTTGAGGTTCTGCAGTACGTCCATTGAGGTCACCAGGGGGTAGACGCGCGCCGGTCGCCAAATCCTCCCGACACGAAGGCCCTATCGGCTCGTTCGGGACTGGACTTGAGCTCTTTTGCCAAACCAGGAACGCCGATAGGCCAGGCGCGGGCCCCCACCCGGCGTGGAATTACCGCCGTCCCGCCGAAAAATGAGGTGTCAGGACCCGGTCACGAAGGGGTGAGCTCAGGCACGGCGGCGGCGGGCCGAAACGCCAAGGGGTCACCGAGCCGCTCGTCGTGAGGGGGAGCGCCGACGCCACGCGGGGCCTCACCGAGGCCGTTACCCGGCGGTGGCCTGCAGCGCTTCGGTGATGTCGTTGATCGCCGTCTGCTCGGCCTCGCTCACCTCTTGACCATGCTCACGGTGGGCCGCGGCGACCCGCTGGGACAGCGTGCCGATGAAGCGGCGATATTCGTCGACCTCTTCGGCCGTTGCTTTGCTCGCGAGCAGAGCGACCGAATCGCGCAGGTGCTGTAGTCCCTGAACCTTGAGCTCGTCGGGCGAGTGATAGTGCGTGTGATCCCGTTCAGGTTTCGCCGCGACGATGTCATCGAGCAGCTCGCTCTTCCCGTGCTGTTGGCGGGCCTCGACATAGGCCTTCGCCATGGCGATGGTCTCTCGGAACGAGCCGCCTCGTTGGGCCGTGACGACGATCATCCCGGCACTCGGCGGCGCTTCGAGGATCAGCTGCCATTCCGCAGCCGTGAAATCGGACTTCGAGGTCATCGCCGCTCTCCCATCACTCGCATCTCGAACGCAATCTCCGTTCGCCCACGCACCGTAGCGGCTGCGAGACTCAGCCGGACCGGTCCAGCCGGATCGGTCCGCGTCGGCGACCATGGCGTCGTGCACGTAGCGCGCCAGCCCCGCGGCACGCTGGTTCGTCGTGTGCCGCGCAGCGCGGGTCACTGACGTAGTGCTCGGCCGGCCCTCCGTGTAGCGCCGGACTGCCGTCGTAGAACGAACCCGTGATGTGCGCCCGGTGCGCCTCGGCCAGCGCCGGTGCGGCGCCTTCGGGTACAGGCGATGGCGCGACCCGCTGCGGGCGTTGGGCACGAGGAGGCCGATGTCGTCGTAATGGTGCAGGGTGCGCGCCTCATCCCGGTCGCCCGCGCGGGGATCACCGGCGACAGCGCCACTAACGGGGATGTCTAGGCGGACTCGGACTCGACCTGCGTGAGCGCGGGGAGGCGTCGGCGGCCGAACAGCCAATAGGTGACCGAGCCCGTGGTGTTGAGCGCGGAGGCAACGCGCCACACCCTCTTCTTGCCGCGCACCGCGGCATCGGGGCGTCGACGCAAGTCGCGCCACGTGAGGTTCAGCACGATCACGTGAATCACCAGTACGACAATCAGGACGCGCTTCTGCTTTTCGGTCACCACTGGCTCCTCGTCGCCGGGTTTCGACGATAGCTCTTGGTGCTCCGGCAGCACTGGGTCACCAGCTCAGAATCCTGCAACCGCAATGATCGGCCCGTTCAGGCGGATGTTGGCGAGCCCACCGAGGTTGTGCGCGTCGCCGTAGGCGAAGACGTCCCCGTTGGCGTCGACGACGTCGTAGCCCCACCATCCGGGGTGGCGCTGACGGACGTGAAGGCCGAGCCCTGCGGTCCGGGTCCACCCAGGTAAGGGGGCGGCGGCGGCGAAGAGGGCGGGAAGATCAGTCCTGGCCGAGCAGCGCGTCGACGAACTCGTCGGGGTCGAAGTCGACGAGATCGTCGGGACCCTCCCCCAGCCCGACCAGCTTGACCGGCAGTCCGAGCTCACGCTGGACGGCGATCACGATGCCACCCTTGGCCGTACCGTCGAGCTTGGTCAGCACGATGCCGGTCACGTCGACGGCCTCGGTGAACTGCCGGGCCTGGACGAGCGCGTTCTGCCCGGTGGTCGCGTCGAGCACGAGCAACACTTCGGTCACGTTGCCCGGGTCGCGGTCGGCGATGCGCCGGATCTTCTTCAGCTCTTCGACGAGGTTGACCTTCGTGTGCAGGCGCCCGGCCGTGTCGGCCAGCACGAGGTCGTTGCCGCGGGCGGCGGCGCGCTGCACGGCGTCGAACACGATGGCCGACGGGTCGCCGCCCTCGGCCCCGCGCACGATCTCGGTGCCGGTGCGCTCCGCCCACATGGCGAGCTGATCGGCGGCGGCGGCCCGGAACGTGTCGCCCGCGGCCAGGAGCACCGAGCGCCCGGCGGCGGACTCGCTCCGGGCCAACTTTCCGATCGTCGTGGTCTTGCCCACCCCGTTCACGCCGACGATGAGCCAGACGTCGGGTGCGCCGGCCAGGCCGTCGAAACGCAACTCCCTGGTCCCGGCCGTCTCGAGCAGCTCGCGGATGGACCGGCCCAGGGCCGCGAGCAGGTCGTCGCCGCTCCGCACCTCCTTCGACTCCACCTTGGCCCGCAGGTCGGCCAGCAACGCGTCCGCCGTGGCGACGCCGACGTCGGCCCGGATGAGCGCCTCTTCGAGTGAGTCCCAGGTGGCGGCATCGATGCGCCCCGCCCGCAATGCGGCCACCGCGCCGCCGAACAACCCGCGCACGCTGCCCAGGCGGCTGCGGTACGACGGCGGCGCCTCGACGACCGGTTCCGGCGCAGGCGCAGGCGCTGTCGCAGGCGCCGTGGCCGGCGCGGGTGCCTCCTCGACGGCCGGACCAGGAGCAGGAGTAGGAGCAGGAGCCGGCGGCGGCGACTTGGTCGACGGTGTGGTCGGGGGTCGCGGCGGCGCCGGCGCCGTCGGTCCGGCGGCACCACGGCCACGCCGCCGGCCCCGGGTGAGGAAGACCGACCCGGCGGCCACGACCAACACGGCGAGCACCACGATGACGATGAGCAACGCGGTCACGCCGACGCCGTCTCCCTGTCCGACTCCTTGTCGACCCTCTGGCTGACCACCTGTGACGACCCGCCCGGCGCCATCGTCACGCCGTAGAGCGCGTCGCCCGTCTCCATCGTGCGCTTCTGGTGGCTCACGATGAGCAGCTGCGCCTCGTCGCGGAACTCGTGCACCAGGGCGAGGAAGCGGGAGAGGTTGACGTCATCGAGCGCGGCCTCGACCTCGTCCATCATGTAGAAGGGCGAGGGGCGGCTGCGGAAGACGGCGAAGAGGAACGCTAGCGCCGCCATCGAGCGCTCGCCGCCCGAGAGCAGCGAGATGCGGCGCACGTTGCGGCCCGCCGGGCGCACCTCGATCTCGACGCCGGTGTTCAACAGGTCGTCGGGGTCGACGAGCATCAGGCGCCCGGTGCCGCCGGGGAACAGCATGGCGATGAGCGTCGAGAAGTGCTCGTTCACGTCGGCGGCGGCGGCGGCGAACGACGTCATGATCTCGTGGTCGAGCGTGCGTACGACCTCGTGCAGCTCGCGCCGCGCCCCGCGCACGTCGTCGACCTGTGCCTCGAGCTCCTTGTGGCGCTCCTCGAGCTGGGACAGCTCCTCGAGCGCGAGCGGGTTGACCGGGCCGAGCGCGGTGAGCTTGCGCTCGAGCTCCTGGGCGTGCTGCGGCAGCGTCGTGTTCTCGGGCGCCTCGGGCTCGGGCAGGCCGACGAGCTCCTCGGGGCGGGCGCCCAGGTCGCGCGCGATGTGCTCGTGCAGCGACTCGGTTCGCAGGTCGACCTCGTTCGCCTCGAGGTCGAGGGCGCGTGTGCGGGTACGGACGGCGTCCAATCGCTGCTCGGTGGTGTGGCGGTCCTGGCGCAGCTGCTCGAGCTTCTCGCCCCCGGCGCGCACGGCGTCGATCTGGTCCTGATAGTCGTGGCGGAGCTCGTCGAACACGCGGTCGAGCCGCTCGTGCTCGGTCTCGACCAGCGCCTCCAGCCGGCGCAGCGCCGTGCCCTCGGCCTCGAGCCGCTCGCGTCGGGCCGCCGCCGAAGCGCGCTCCTCCGCGTGGCCGGCCAGGCGCCGCTCGACCTCGGCCTGGCGCTCGGCCAGCACGCGCCGGCGCTCCAGCACGCCGGCGACGCGGACCTCGAGCTCCTGGCGTCGGCGCAACACCTCGCTCCGGCGCTCCTGCAGCTCGCGCCACGCCGACAGGGCCTCGGTCAGGTCGGGCAGCGCCCGGTCGAGCTGCGCCTCCTCGGCGGTCACGTCGGCCAGGCGCCGTTGGGCCTCGACGACGGCGGCGCGGGCGTCCCCTATCTCGGCGGCCAGGCGCGCCTGCTCCTCGGCGGCGCGCGCGACGTCGGCCCGCTTGGCCTCGCCGGCGGTGCCGTGGCGGTCGTTGGCGCGCTCGGCCGCGGCGCGGGCGTCGCGGGCGCGCGACGAGGCGATGCGCGCCTCGGTCAGGTGCGCCTTGGTCAGCGCCGCGGCGGCGGCGGCCTCGCGCGCCCGGCCCTGCGCCTCTTCGACCGCCACCTTGGTGACGACGCCGGTGCCGGAGCGCACGCGCCACCCGGTGGCCGCGAAGCGGTCGCCCTCGGGGGTGACGACGACGAGATCGTCGCGGGCGAGCGACAGGTCGATCGCCTCCTCCCAGCCGTCGACGCGCACCGCCCGGCCCACCAGCGTGTCGAGCACGGACTCTGCGACGGCGCCACCGTGGCGGGCCCGCACGTGGGCGCGGACCGGCTGCGCGCTGGTGCCCGGCGGGAGCTGCCCGGGGCCGCCGCCGGCCCCGCCGCCGGCCGCCCCGTTGTTCTGTGGCCGGGGCGCCAGCACCGCACCGGTGACCCCGCGCTCGCGCAGCGTCGACAGCGCGGCCTGGGCGGAGCGGCGCCCGTCCACGACGACCGCGGCCACCCCGGCGCCGGCCGCCGCCTCGAAGGCGGCCTCCCAGCCCGGGTCGATCTCGACGAGATCCACCAGCGACCCCACGACCCCGTCGACCTCGCGCAGCAGCTCGCGCCCGCCGGCGCCCTGCAGCTCGCCGAGGGCGCGCTCGAGCGCCTCGGCGCGCGCCTCGCTGCGGTGGCCGGCGTCCGCCGCCTCGTCGGCCGCGGCCTGCGCCGCCTCGGCGGCCCGGGTCGCCGACTCAAGCTCCTCGGTCGCCGCGGCGAGCGCGGCGTCGAGCGCCGCCACCGTCCCGTCGAGCTCCGACGCCTCGCGGGCCAGCAGGTCCGCCCGCACCGCCGCGCCGGCCTGGCGCTGCTCGAGCGTGGCCACCCGGGCACCGAGGCCGTCGAGATCCTGTTGCTCGCGTGCCGCGGCGCGCGTGATCAGCTCGCGGCGGCCCCGTGTGCGCGCCATGGCCTGGTCGGGGTCGTCCCCGCCCAGCACGCCGGCCCACCGCTCGCGCAGTGCGGCGTCCTCGTCGTCGAGCGCGGCGAGCGCCGCCGCCAGCTCGGCCCGCTCCGGCGCCCCGCCGGCCTCGTCCTCGGCCTCCGCCGTCGCCAGCTCGCCGGCCAGCCGGGCGCCCTCGGCCTCGAGGGTGGAAACCACGTCGACGTCGGCGGCCGCATCGAGCGCCGCCAGCACGCCGCGGCCCCGCTCGCGCAGGACCCCGCGCAGCCCGCGGGCCCGCTCGACCAGCCCCTGCACCCGGCCGAGCGCGTTGGCCAGGTCCTCCTCCCGGCGCGACGAGAGCTCCGCCGTCGTCGACGAGGCCTCCGCGTCGAGCTGCTCGAGCGCGGCGTGCAGCTCGCGCTCCTCGTCCCGGCAGACCCCGAGGTTCTGGGCGGCCGCCAGCCGCCGCGCCGACAACTCGGCCATCTCGGTGCCGGCCAGGTAGCGGCGCACGGCCAGGAGCTCGGAGGCGACCGCATCGTGCGAGCGGGCCGCCGCGGCCTGGCGCTCCAAAGGACGGATCTGGCGGCGCACCTCGCGCACCAGGTCCCCCAGCCGCTCCAGGTTCTCGGCCGTGGCGGCGAGCCGCCGCTCCGCCCGTTCCCGGCGCCGCCGGTGCTTCAGCACCCCGGCCGCCTCCTCGATGATGGCCCGCCGGTCCTCGGGACGAGCGTTCAACACGGTGTCGAGCTGGCCCTGGCCGATGATCATGTGCTGCTGGCGCCCGACGCCCGAGTCGCCGAGGAGCTCCTGGATGTCGAGCAGCCGGCACGGCGCCCCGTTGATGGCGTACTCGCTGTCGCCCGAGCGGAAGAGCGTCCGCGTGATGGTGACCTCGGAGAGGTCGACGGGGAGCTTGCCCGAGGAGTTGTCGATGGTCAGCGACACCTCGGCGCGGCCGAGCTGGGGCCGCGACGACGTCCCCGCAAAGATGACGTCCTCCATCTTCGCCGAGCGCAACGAGCGCGGCCCCTGCGCCCCCAACACCCAGGTGACGGCGTCGACGACGTTGGACTTCCCGCTCCCGTTGGGGCCGACGACGACGGTGATCCCGGGCTCGAACTCCAGCACCGTGGGGTCGGCGAAGGACTTGAACCCCTTCATGCTGAGGGACTTCAGGAACATTCGGAGCGACCCTATCTGGTCCCGACTGGGTGCCTCGGATGAGCCTTTTGCCGCCGGCGGCACCGCCCCGACCCGTCGGACTCGGCACGGCGGCCCTCACCGCACCTGCCCCGGGGTTGGCCCCGCTCCCTCCGACTTAGACCTGGCAGTGCTCGCAGAAGAAGGTCGAGCGCCCGCCGGCCTTCACGCGCACGATGTTGTTGCGGCACCGCCGGCACGGCTGGCCCTCGCGGTCGTAGACCTGGTGGGAGCCCTGGAAGTCGCCGATCTCCCCGAACAGGTCCCGGTACGACTCGTCGGCGAGCGACGACCCCCGGTGCTTGATCGCGTCGGCCAGCGTCTCGACGATCGCCCGGTACAGGCGACGCACCTCGGTCGCCGTCAGCGAGTCGGCGGCGCGGTCGTAGCGCAGGCCCGCCTGGTAGAGCATCTCGTCGGAGTACAGGTTGCCGATGCCGGCGGTGAAGCTCTGGTCCATGAGCAGCGCCTTGATGCCGCCGTGGTGTTGGTGGAGCAGCGCGCCGAAGCGGTCCCAGCTCATCAGGTCCTCGATCGGGTCGAAGCCGAGGTGGGAGAGCTCGGGGATGGCCTTGCGGATGGCGGCCCCGTCGCCCCCCGACGTCCCCGAGACCGGGGAGAGCGGCGTGCCGTCGGCCTTGAGCGGCGGCGTCGAGACGAAGAGCTCGCCGAACGTCCGCGGGTCGACGTAGCGCAGCTCGCCGCCCTGGGTGAACGTGATGACGACGTGGGTGTGCTTCGGCTTGGGGTCCTTCAGCGACTTGACCCGCAGCACCTGGCCGCTCATGCCGAGATGCACCACCAGCGTGTCCCCGTCGTCCAGCGTCAACAACAGGTACTTGCCCAGCCGCCCCACCGACTTGATCGTGCGGCCCTCCAGCAGGGCGCGGAAGTGCTTGGCCGAGGGGTGCCGGCGCACCGAGCGCCCGTTGGACACCGCCACGGCCTTGATCTTCTTCCCCACGACCTCGCGCGCCAGGTCCTGGCGTAGCGTTTCGACCTCGGGCAACTCAGGCATTGCTGAGCTCCTCCCAGGCCGCCCGGGCGGCCTCTTGCTCGGCGTCCTTCTTGGAACGCCCCTCGCCGGCGCCCCAGCACGTCCCACCCAAAAACACCTCGGCCGAGTACGCCCGGTCGTGGTCCGGCCCGCTCCCCACCACGACGTAGCGCGGCGTCCCGTCGCCGTCGCGCACCGCCTTCTCCTGCAGCCGGCTCTTGTGGTCGAAGTCGTCGGGCTCCTCGCCCGCCCGGGCGATGGCGTCGCCCAGCTGGCGCAGCACCAGCGCCCGCGCCGCGTCCCAGCCGGCGTCGAGGTAGATGGCGCCGAGGATGGCTTCGAACGCGTCGGCGAGGATCGAGGCTTTGGTGCGGCCACCTGATCCTTCTTCCCCCCGGCCTAACAGGAGGACCTCACCCACCCCGAGTCGACCGGCCACCTGCGCCAACACGCGCGCGTTCACGACGGCACTGCGCACCTTGGCCAGCTTCCCCTCGGGATAGTCCGGGAACGTCTCGTAGCAGTAGCCGGCCACGATGAGGCCGAGCACTGCGTCGCCGAGGAATTCCAAGCGCTCGTTCGACGGCGCGCCGCCCTCCTGCTCGCCGCACCAGCTTCGGTGCGCGAGGGCGAGTTGGAGGAGGCTCAGATCGCCGAAGGTGTGGCCCAGCCGAGCGGCCAGGACGGCCGCGCCCTCAGCCCCGGCCTCATCCCTTCTCGAGCTTGGCGTAGACGTAGTCAACGGCGTCACGGACCGTACGCAGGTCCTCGAGATCCTCGTCATCGATCCGGAAGCCCACGGTGCGCTCCCCCAGCTCCTCTTCGAGCGCCTCGACCAGCTCAATGAGGGCGAGCGAGTCGGCGTCGAGGTCCTCCACGAAGGAGGCCCCTTCGGTGATCGACGAGGGATCAATCTCCAAGATGTCGGCCAGCTGGTCCCTGATCAGCTCGAACACTCCGTTGCGATCGAGCGGGCCCTGCTTGGTGTGGGTCTCGGCTGGCACGCCGACCAGTGTAGGTGTCACGCGCGTAGAATTGCCCGTTTGCCCACTCTGAGCTGGCCTTTTAGACAATTGGCGAAATTCGCCGGCGGGTCCCCGGCCCGGCCCCGGGAGCAGTCGGATGGGCGGTTGGTGCGCGCCGTGGACCGTCTCAGGCGTCTGGCTCAGGCGCCTGGCTCAGGCGTCGGCGGTGGCCTCTGCGCCCTCGACCGGGCGGACGGCCGCCGCCACCTGGTCGACCAGGCCCCGGGCGGCGCACTCGTGGGCCACCAGCACCGCGTTCATCATGGCCGTTGCATTTGACGAGCCGTGGCTGATCACGCACACGCCGTTGGTGCCCAGCAACATGGCGCCCCCGGTGTTCTCCGGCTCGAACTGCGACGCCAGCGGCAGGAGGTGCGGGAGCAGGGCGTCGGCGGCACCCCGGGTCTCGTCGTTGGTGCCGAAGACGCCGAGCATCGTGTCGAACAGGAAGCGCAGCGAGCCCTCGAGCGCCTTGAGGGCCACGTTGCCGGTGAACCCGTCGGTGACGATGACGTCGGCCGGCGAGGGCAGGAGGTCACGCCCCTCGAGGTTCCCGACGAACTCGAAGGTCGCGTCGGGCCCGGCGGCGTCCTCGACCAGGAGGTGGTGCGTCTCCTTCACCAGCGGCGTGCCCTTGGTCGGCTCCTCGCCGATGGAGAGCAGGCCCACGCTCGGCGACTCGGTCCCGAAGCGGGCCGAGACGTAGGCGGCGCCCATCTGGGCGAACTGCAAGAGCATGGCGGCGGTGCATTCGGCGTTGGCCCCGGCGTCGACCAGCACGGCGGGGGTGCGCCCGAGGCGCGGCAGCGGGGTCGCGATGCACGGCCGGACCACCTTGGGCAGCCGGCCCATGCGCAAGAGCGCGGAGGCCATCGTGGCGCCGGTGTTGCCGGCCGACACCATGGCCGACGCCTTGCCGTCGCGCACCAGCTCGGCGGCGCGCACGAGCGACGAGTCCTTCTTGCGGCGCACCGCCCCGGCCGGGTCGTCGTCCATGGCGATGACCTCGGTGCAGGGCACGAGCTCGAGGCCCATGGTGTCGCCCACCTGCTCGGGCGGGCCGACCAGCACGATGCCCACGCCGTGCTCGGTGGCGGCGCGGCGGGCGCCCTCGACGATCTCGCCCGGCGCCTTGTCGCCGCCCATGGCGTCGACGGCGACCGGGAGCCTGGACAGTGCCTCGGGCGACGGACGCTCGCCCCGGCGGCTCAAGTCAGTCGACCTCGACGGCCTGGCGACCCTTGTACCAGCCGCAGCTCGGGCAGACCACGTGCGGGGTCTTGGCGGCCTGGCAGTGCGGGCACACGCTGCGGGGAGGCCGGCCCAGGCGCCAGGCCGCGGCCTGATGGCTGTGGCCCTTGGCCTTGGACTTCTTCTTCTTGGGGACTGCCATGGACGGACTCCAACGTGACGATCGGGTTCGGGTCGCTGTTCGGGTTGCGCGGGTTGCGCCTTGCGGCACGGCCCGGGCGCTCTGAGCCGGTGCACACCCTCCGGAGAGGGGCTACCGAAGCACGTCGAGGTTAGCCCACCGGGGGTCCCGGGGGGCAACGCAGCCACAGTCGCCCTCGTTGCGGTTGGCGCCGCACTGCGGGCACAGCCCGGCGCAGTCGTCCTGGCACAGCGGCGCCATCGGCAGCTCCAGCACCACGGCGTCGCGCACCAGGGGGGCCAGGTCGATGGCGTCGAGGTCGATCGGGTAGAGATCCTCGTCGCTCGGGCCGGCCACGGCGGGGTCGGCGAAGCGCTCGTGCACCGGGATGGCCAGCTCGCCCTCGACCGGCTCGGCGCAACGCCGGCAGATGCCGACCCAGGGCGCCCGGACCGTGCCCTCCGCCTGGATGCCGCCCTCGAAGGAGACCAGCTCCACGTCGACCTCGGCCTCGGCGCCGGCCGGCATGACGCTGCGGCCCTCGTCGACGCCCTGCTCGCGCAGCGGGCCGGCCAGGGCGACCTCGCCGCGGCGCACCTCGTGCGCGTGCTGGCCGCTCTTGCGGCGCAGGCGGGCGACGTGGACGACGAACGGGTCGGGGCGCGGCATCAGGACTGATCCTGGTCGAAGAAGCCGTCCTCCTCGCCCGCGGCTCCCACGTCCTCGGTCGGGGCCTCGATCGTCGGGGCGGCGAGCTTGGCCCGGCCGGCCTCCACGGTGCGGGTCAGGCGGTCGAGCACGATCTCCATCCCGGCGAGCTTGGTGTCGACGAAGTCCTCGGCCTGGTGGCGCAGCGCCCGCGCCTCCTCGTTGGCGTCGTCGAGGATGCGCTGGGCGACCGCGTTGGCCTGGCGCACGATCTCGGTGCGCTGCACCATGTGCTCGGCCTGCGCGCGCACCTCGTCCATCAGCGCCTCGGCCTCCCGACCTCGCTCGGCCATGAACTCTTCGCGCTCACGGAGGAGCCAGCGCGCCTGGCGCAGCTCGTCGGGCAGGCACTCGAGCGCCGACTGCAGGAGCGAGGTGACCTCGTCGCGCGACACCATCACCGACGAGGAGAGCGGCATCGACTTGGCGGAGGCGATGAGATCGAGCAGCTGGTGGAGGATGGAATCGATTCCGACCTCCTCGACCGGCTGTTCCTCGTCGACATCGAGGAAGCGGTCGCTCACTGCTCTCCCCCTCCCTCCTCGTATTTGGCCGCCAAGGCCTTCGCCACCGGCTCGGGCACGAAGGCCGAGACGTCGCCCCCGAAGCGCCAGACCTCACGTACGAGCTTTGAGGCCAGGAAGGCCCATTCGGCGCTCGTCGGGATGAAGATCGTCTCGACGCCCGAGAGGTGGTTGTTCATCTGCGCCATCTGCATCTCGGCCTCGAAGTCCGAGACGGCCCGCAGGCCCCGGATGATGGCGTTCGCGCCGACGTCACGGGCCACGTAGACGGTGAGCGTCGACATCGACACGATCCGGACGCCCGGGAGGTGCGCCGTGACGTCTTCGAGGAGAGCCTGGCGCTCTTCGAGGTCGAAGAGTTGCGCGCCCTTTTGCGGGTTGCGCACCGCCGCCACCACGACCTCGTCGAAGAGCTTGCTGGCTCGCTCGACGATCTCGAGATGCCCGTTGTGGAAGGGGTCGAAGGAACCTGGAAACAGGCCGACCTTCATGCGCCCTGCCCGGTCTGCCCGGCGTCGCCTCGCTGATGAGCCACGGTGATGAGCGTACCGCCGTACCGCCGTTCCCTTGCGACCACCCAGGTGTCGGGAGGCACGATGGGCGATGACGATTCCATGACAACCACCTCGGCATCGAGGGCCTCGAGGAGCGCCGGCCAGTCTGTGAAATCGTAAGGCGGGTCGCAGAGCGCGAGATCGAAGGCGGGTCCGCCGAGAGCGAGACCTGGGTCGCCGATGCGGGCGCGGATGCCGGTGCGGGCGCCGAGGCGAAGCCAATCCGGCAGCGACGCCCTCACCAGGGTGGCATCGGCGTCAGCGAGGCCAACGGCCTTGAGGTTCTCCTGCACGGCGGCGAGCGCGCTGGTGTCGGAATCGACAAAGACGGCCGAAGCGGCCCCCCTGGAGAGTGCTTCGACGCCCAGGGCGCCGCTGCCGCAGAAGAGATCGAGCACCCGCAGTCCCTCGACGCCACCCTGTGAGCCCAGGATGTCGAAGATCGATTCGCGCACCCGATCCGAGGTCGGCCGCACTGATTTGGGCAACTTGGCGGCCAGCCGGCGCCCACGGCTCCGGCCTCCAATGACCCGCATCGGTCCACCATACGGCGGGCGCACCGCGGGTCCTGTTCAAGTGATGCTGCTGGGGCGGTCAGCCGCAAACCAGTTCGTCTGCCGTTGCTGGCCCATCGACCGCTCGCCGGGCGCTGCCTTGATCAGGTAGGCCCCGGCCGGGGCCGGGGCCTCTTCGATGATGCATGGCGTCGCCTTCACCACGGCGGCGTCAAGGCTGCACTCCGTCGGCCTCCGGCCGGCCTTGACCCCGCCTCCCGCGCCCCAGCCATGGGAATGCGCCCTCAATCGAAAGGTCATCACGCGTCCAAGGGCGTGGGTAGTCCAAGGCCGAAATCTGGCGCCACAAACCTCTGTGGTCGACGAGATCGAGTGTGCGCGACTCGAGCCAGTCCTCGATCTCACCGGCGGGAGCGGGCGAGGCCGTTGTCGGGTCGGACATGGAGAGCTTCACTTCCTCTTCCGCCCTGCGATAGGCCTGACGAAGAACCATGTCCTCGAGTGGCTCATCGGGAACGAGGACATACAAGAGGCGGCAATTGAGCGCCGCAGCGGCTCGCCGCAGCGTCGAGAGTCGGAGCGAATCGTCCACTTCGGCCTGCTCGAGGCGACTGGCCCGGGACGCAGAAATGGACATCCTCACGGCCAACTCGGGGCTCGACATCCAAAGGGCCTCTCGCACCGTCTTCAACCACCCACACCTGGGGCGCTCGCCGATCAGCCCGCCCAGTCCAGCGAGTCGCTCGTCCAGGTGACGACGCATGTTCGATTGTCGGGTCTGCACGCAAGGGGAACGGTCGCATCCTCCGAGTGCATTGGCGGCGCCGTTGAAGAAAGTGAAGGCTCTTGCACGAATACGTTCAGCTCGTGAACGAGTTCGTGGAGATTTCTCCGGAAGTGTGAACGAGAGCGCCAATGCACCCAAACGACATGTCCGGGGGGTTCGCTGCGAGTGGGGATTCGGCGCAGCGCATCTCAGGCTCAGCTCTTGAAGAGGTACTCCCCTTCGTCCTCGCTGAGCAGGAGGCCGACTTCTTCGCGCAGGCCCTCGTGCTCCACCAGCTGCGGGTCCGCGTCCACGATCGCTTCGGCGGCCTTCTTGGCCTCACCGAGCAGCTCGATGTCGCCTTCGTCGCTCAGTGACGCCAGGCGCAGGTCGCTCTGCCCCTTCTGGCGTGAGCCCAGAAGGGTGCCCTCGCCACGAAGGCGCAGGTCCGCCTCGGCCAGCGCGAACCCATCGGTCGAGCCCGCCACCGCGGCAAGGCGTTCGTTCTCGTCTTCGCCACCGAGCAGGTAGCACCAGCTGGGGTCCCGGCCGCGGCCGACGCGGCCTCGGAGCTGGTGGAGCTGCGCGATGCCGAAGCGGTCGGCCGACTCGACCACCATCACCGTGGCTTCTGGTACATCGACGCCCACTTCGATCACCGTCGTCGCCACGAGGACCTGGACCTCTCCGGCGCGGAAGTGCTCCATCACCTCTTCCCGCGCTGGCGCCGCCATCTGCCCGTGCATGAGCCCGACACGGAGGCCGGTGAGCTCGTTGGTAGACAGCCGTTCGAATTCCTCGGTCGCGGACTTCGCCTCGACCCGCGGCGACTCGCTCACCAACGGGCAGACGACGAACGCCCGGTGCCCTTGGGCGACCTCGGTGCGCACGCGGTGCCAGGCCTCGTCCGCCGCCCTTTCACCGGGCAACCACGTCGTCGTAATGGGCACACGACCGGGAGGGAGCTCGTCGAGCGTGGTGAGATCGAGATCGCCGAAGATCACCATGGCGGCCGTGCGCGGGATCGGCGTCGCCGTCATGACCAGGAGGTCGGGATCGCCATCGGTCCCTTTGGCACGCAGGGTCGCCCGTTGCTCCACGCCGAAGCGATGCTGTTCGTCGATCACGACGCAGCCGAGCGAGTGGAAGGCAACCTCCTCGGTCAAGAGCGCGTGGGTGCCCACCACCACACCGATTTCTCCCGAAGCCAGGCCCGCCAGTAGGGCGGCCCGGGCCTTCCCCTTCACCTTGCTGGTGAGGAGCTCGACCCGGACGAGCCCGCCCCCCATGCCGCCGGGACCCTCGAGGTCGCCGAGCAGCGCACGAACGGCCGTGATGTGCTGCTCGGCCAGCACCTCGGTCGGCACCATGAAAGCGCCCTGGTGCCCGCTCTGCACCGCGCCGAGAAGCGCGGCCAGCGCGACGACGGTCTTGCCCGAGCCGACGTCGCCCTGGAGCAGACGATGCATGGGGAACGGACCGGCCATGTCGGCCACGATCACGGCGAGCGCCCGGCGCTGCGCCGTCGTGAGCTCATAGGGCAGGCCGGTGAGGAAGCGCGCCATGAGTGTGTCCGACACGTTGCCGGTCACCTCGCGGGGGGACACGTCGTGGTGGAGCGCGCGGGCGTTGACCTCGAAGGCGCGGCGGCGCAGGACGAGGGCGAGCTGGAGCCGGAACAGCTCGTCGAAGACGAGGCGGCGGCGGGCGGGCGCAATGACCTCCATCGATTCGGGGCGGTGAATGGTCTCGAAGGACTCGGTCCGCCCCCACAGGTCGAGCGAGGTGCGCCACTCCTCGGGTACCGGGTCGGCGAACTCGCCGGCTCGCTCGAGGGCCTCTTCGACCAGCGACCCGATCTCCCAGCTGGTCAGCCCGACCTTGGCCGACGCCGGGTACACAGGCAGGATGCGGAGCGTGCGCCGGCCCGGCGTCACCCCGGCGATGACGTCGACAACCGGGTTGGCCATCTGGCGGCGCCCCCGGTACTCGGTGACCTTGCCGAAGAAGATCGCTTCGGTTCCCGATTCCAGCTGTTTGGCCCGCCACGGCTGGTTGAAGAACACGATGTGAAGCCGGCCCGTGTCGTCGCCCACGGTCAACTCGACCATGGCCCGGCCCTGGCGCGAACGGCGGGAGCTCACCGACTGTACGGACGCCAGCACGGCCGCCTCGTCGCCGCTGACGAGACCGGAGACGTCGGCCTGGCGCGTGCGGTCGATGTAACGCCGCGGGTAGGTGGTGACGAGGTCGAGGACGCTTTCGATCCCGAGCTCGCCCAGCATCTTGGTGCGCCGCTCCGATATGCCATGGAGCCGCGACACCTCGATGGCGCTCAGGGCGCCCAGCGTGCGGCCGCTACTCAATACCGAGCAGGTACGGGTAGAGCGGCTGGCCGCCCTGGTGGACCTCGAGCGCCACGTTGGGGTACTCCTCCGACAGCCATTCCTCGATCCGCCTGGTGTCCGCCACGCGTGCACCCTCGCCCTCGATGAGCGTCACGAGCTCGTGGGAGTCGTCAAGGAGGCGACTGAGGAGGAGGCGGGTGCAGACGACGATGTTGTCGGCGATGGAGACGACGCCGTCGCGGGAGATGCCGATCCAGTCGCCCTCGTGCACCTCGCCGGCGTCGGTCGTCGAGTCGCGCACCGCCCGGGTCACCTCGGCCGGGACGACGCGGGCGCACGACTCGCTCATGGCGACGACGTTGGTCTCGAGGTCCGCACCCGGGTCGTACGCGAGCAAGGCGGCGAAGCCCTCGACGATGGAACCGGACGCCACCACCTGCACGGTCTTGTCGCTCAGTGCGTCGACCTGTTCGGCCACCGGACGGATGTTCTTGTTGTTGGGCAGGATCACCACCTGGTCCGAGCCCACCGCCTCGACCGCCTTGACGAGGTCGGCCGTCGCCGGGTTCATCGTCTGGCCCCCGACGACGAGGTGGTGCACACCCAGCGAGCGGAAGATGCGGCCGATGCCGTCGCCCGACACCACGGCCACGACGCCCGTGGTCGGAGGCGGGCCGGAGCCCTCGGTGCTCGGTCCGGCGCCGGGGGCGCCCACGCTCTCGCGCACCCAGCGCTCTTCCTCGACCTGCTCGTCGAGGTCGCTGACACGGATGCGCGACGGCCGGCCGCTGTCGAGCGCGACCTCGATGGCGGCACCGACGTCGTTCGTGTGGATGTGACAGTTCCACAACCCGTCGCCACCGACTACGACGATGGAATCACCGATGCCGGCCCAGACCTCCTTGAACGCCTCGATGGAGTCGTCGGGCGCAGCGAGCATGTACATCACCTCGTAGCGCAGGTCCCCGACGTTGTGCCCGTCGCCGTCGATGCCGCCGCCGCCGTCGTCGGCGGACGAGGACAGGTGGCCGTTCAGGGCGGAAAGGTCGGGGCCCGCCACACCGGATGGTTCCGGCAGGGGGCGGCCGTCCAACACAAGAAGGAACGCATCGAGAAGGAGCAGGAACCCCGCGCCGCCGGCGTCGACGACGCCGGCTCGGGCGAGGACGGGCAGCTGCTCGGGGGTCTTGGCCAGCGCGTCGGCCGCTTCGCTGCGGGCGCCCTCGACGACGGCGAGGAGGGTGGGGCCGGCGCCGTTGGCGGAGCCGGAGCCGGAGCCGGACCCGTGGGCGGCGCCCTCGGCGGCGGCGGAGGCGACAGTGAGGATGGTGCCCTCGACGGGGCGCACGACCGCCTTGCGGGCGAGCTCGGAGGCGTGGGTGATGGCGTCGACGAGGAGCTCGGGCCCGATGCCGTCGCCGCCGGCGGCGCCCATGCGCTCGCTCATCCCGCGCAGGAGCTGGGACAAGATCACGCCGGAGTTGCCGCGGGCGCCCATGAGCGATCCGTGGCCGATGGCCTTGCAGACCTCGGGGAGGCCGGCGGCCTGTTCGACGCCCTCGAGCTCGGCCACCACGGCCTCGAGAGTGAGCGCCATGTTGGTGCCGGTGTCCCCGTCGGGCACCGGGTAGACGTTCAGGCGGTTGATGTCCGACTGGTGGAGCCGGAGCGCATCTCGGTAGCCCCCCATGACCGCACGCAGGTCATCCGCCTGCAGGGCGCCCGGGGAGGTCATGGCAGGTGATGCTAACCTTTAGGCCGTTCTTGAAGGCCTAGCTGGCTGTCCGGCCGCGGCGTTGCGGCCACTCCGCCGGGTCTTCGAAGGTTCTCCTCAGGAAGGTTCACCTCCAATGGCATCAGTGTGCGACATCTGCGGCAAGAAGCCGGGCTTCGGCATGAACGTGAGCCACTCGCACCGGCGCACCAAGCGGCGGTGGAACCCCAACGTGCAACGGGTGCGGGCGCTGGTCAACGGCGCCCCGAAGCGCCTGCACGTCTGCACCTCGTGCATCCGGGCGGGCAAGGTGACCAAGCCGCCCCGCCGGGTCTTCGAGCAGACGCCGGCGAGCTGAACTCCGCTGCTGGGCTCCCGCTGAGCCCCGGCGGACTGAGCCAGGAGACGTCGCTCGGGCCTAGCCCAAGCGGTGCTGCCACCCGAGCCGCTCGAGCGGGCTCGATCCCAGGACCCTGAGGTCCGGGTCCCCGACGAAGCGGCCGAGCCGCACCGGCGCGCGCAACCCCGCCTCGTCGAACCGGGCCTCCAACCCGTCCACGTCCGCCTCGGCGACGGCGAGCAACAACTCGTAGTCCTCGCCGCCCCCCAGCGCCTCGTCGAAGGTCGCCCCGGCCGCGACGGGGATGTCATCGAGCGCGAAGCCGACTGCCGACGCGTCGGCCAGGCGATGCAGATCGAGCGCGAGGCCGTCGGACACGTCGATCATGGCGCGCCCGCCGCTGCGCCGAGCTACGTCTCCTTCGACCAGCCGCGCCACGGGCCGGCGATACGAACGGCGGGCGTCAGCGCCTTGCTCTCCGGCGCGCAGCTCGCGCAATCCGGCCGCCGAGCCCCCGCACGGGCCCGTCACCAACACGACGTCGCCGGGCTGCGCACCCGAGCGCGAGACGGGTGCACCGCCGTCGCCGGCCACCGTCCCGAGCACCGTCACCGCCACGACGAGCTCGCCCGCGGACGACACGTCCCCGCCCACGATCGGGCACCCGCTCTGGTGCGACGCCTCGGCCACGCCGTCGGTCACCCCGAGGGCCAGCTCCTCGCCGGCCACACCGCCCCGACCCCCCGGCACCCCCAGTGCGACCAGCGCACCGAGCGGCGAGGCGCCCATGGCCGCCAGGTCGCTCAGGGCCCGCATCAGCGCCTTCCACCCCACGTCGGAGGTCGAACAGAAGGCGAGATCGAAGTGCACGCCCTCGACCACGCTGTCCACGGACACGACCAGGGATTCCCCGCCCGGCGTTGCGACGACACCCGCATCGTCCCGCAAGCCGAACAGCTCGATTCCGTTTTCGAGGCGCCCCCGAATAGACTCAAGGACCTCGTCTTCGCTGGCGAGATGCGTAATGCGCCTTGGTTTGGGGGATCCCACGGCTCATGCCTAGCATTGGACCCCACAGAAACCGGTCGGACGAAGGAGCTGATCCCCCCGAAATGGCGCCAACAAAGCACGCGAAACTCCTGGCCTGGGTCGACGACGTCGCGAAGCTGACCACACCGGACCACATCGTCTGGTGCGACGGAACGGCCGACGAATACGACCGCCTCTGCCAGGAGCTGGTAGATGCCGGGACGTTCACCAAGTTGTCCGACGCCAAGCGGCCCGACAGCTACTGGGCCCACTCGGACCCCGGTGACGTGGCTCGCGTCGAGGACCGCACCTACATCTGCTCGGAGAAGGAGATCGACGCCGGTCCGACCAACAACTGGCGTGACCCGGCCGAGATGCGAGAGCACCTCGACGGACTGTTCAAGGGCGCCATGAAGGGCCGGACCATGTACGTGGTGCCCTTTTCGATGGGCCCGCTCGGCTCCGAAATCGCGCACATCGGCGTGCAGTTGACGGACTCGGCCTACGTGGCCGTGTCGATGCGCATCATGACCCGCATGGGCACCGGGGCCCTCGAGGTCCTGGGCGACGACGGCGAGTTCGTGCCCTGCCTGCACTCAATCGGTGCGCCGCTCGAGCCGGGCCAGGCCGACGTGCCGTGGCCCTGCAACGCCGAGAACAAGTACATCGTGCACTTCCCCGAGACGCGCGAGATCATCTCGTTCGGTTCGGGCTACGGCGGCAACGCCCTGCTCGGCAAGAAGTGCTTCGCTCTGCGCATCGCCTCGGTCATGGCCCGCGACGCCGGCTGGATGGCCGAGCACATGCTCATCCTCAAGCTCACCTCCCCCGAGGGCGAGACCCGCTACATCGCCGGCGCGTTCCCCTCGGCGTGCGGCAAGACCAACCTCGCCATGCTGATCCCGACGATCGACGGGTGGAAGGTCGAGACGGTCGGCGACGACATCTGCTGGATGAAGTTCGGCGCCGACGGCCGCCTCTACGCCATCAACCCCGAGGCCGGCTTCTTCGGCGTGGCGCCCGGCACCAACACGCACACCAACCCCAACGCCATCCTCACCCTCGACGGCAACTGCATCTTCACCAACACTGCGCTGACCGACGACGGCGACATCTGGTGGGAGGGCATGACGGACGAACCGCCGGCGCATCTGACCGACTGGAAGGGCAACGATTGGACGCCGGCGTCGGACACGCCGGCGGCGCACCCCAACGCCCGCTTCACCGCACCCGCCGCGCAGGACCCCGCCATCGCACCCGAGTGGGAGGACCCCAACGGCGTCCCGATCAGCGCCATCCTCTTCGGTGGCCGCCGCGCCAGCGTCGTCCCGCTCGTCTTCCAGTCTCACGACTGGGAGCACGGCGTGTTCCTCGGCTCGATCATGGCGTCGGAGACCACGGCGGCCCAGGCCGGTGCCGTCGGCAACCTCCGCCGCGATCCCTTCGCCATGTTGCCGTTCTGCGGCTACAACATGGCCGACTACTTCGCGCACTGGCTGCGCATCGGCGCGGAAGCACCGGACCGCAACGTCCTGCCGAAGATCTTCTACGTCAACTGGTTCCGCAAGAACGAGAACGGCAAGTTCCTCTGGCCGGGCTACGGCGAGAACTCGCGGGTGCTCGAGTGGATCTTCCAACGCGTCACCGACAAGGCGCCCGCGATCGACACGCCGATCGGGTCCGTGCCGACCGTCGACGCCATCGACACCGACGGGCTCGCCGTGTCGGTCGGCGACATGGAGGAGCTACTGCGGGTCGACGCCGATGGGTGGCGCGACGAGGTGCCGTTGATCCGGGAGTACTACGCCAAGTTCGGCGAGCGGCTCCCCGGCGCCCTGAACGACCAGGTCGACACGCTCGAAAAGCGCCTCGGCTGAAGCACCCGGG